>NZ_VFUS01000029.1:0-1301 GCF_006441005.1 Mesorhizobium sp. B2-5-3 | reverse complement strand
TGTACGGCCCGAAGACATAGGTAACAGAATGTACCTAAGACATGGGTGACAACCTCGTGCCGAACGGGTTGTCGATGGTCTGCAAGGTCCTCTGTTCCAAGTCGATATATCCCAGATCATAGTGCATGAAGGAGACGAGCCAAATGCCGTCGTCGACTTCGCTGATGCCGAGCCTTTGGCCGGCGAGCACGGTGGAGATGTTTATCTTCTTCCTGTGCATGCAGATGCGGCCGCAGGCGGTGACGAGGATGTCCTTGTCATGAAAGGGATATTCCAGCCCGGGGAGGCCTTGATAGGCTCTTGAAGAGCCTCTGTAGAGCTCGGCTGGCACCTTCATGCCGATGGCCTCGTGGGGCCTCTCGTCATTGAATTCGCTCATGAAAGCATCGAACCTGGCCTGCTGCTGGAGGGTGTTCATGCCCGGCGGCCGGGTCGTTTCGGCCTTGAGCGTGCGGTGCATGCGCTCGTGGCGAGCGTTCTCGTGCGGGTTGCCAGGCCGGATGCGCTCGATGGCGATGCCGAGCCTCAGCCAGAACACCGACAGCCTCGATAGATTGTAGAGGCCGTTGGGGCTTGCGAAGGGAAGGCCATTGTCGCTTCTAATCGCTTCCGGCAGGCCACGTTCCTTGAAGAGCCGGACGAAAGCCTCGATGACTGGAACCTCCTTTGTCGCTTCAAGGGCTTCGCAGGCCAGCAGATAGCGTGAAGCCTGGTCGGTGACGGTCAGGGGGTAACAGTAGCGGCCGTTGCCGAGCTTGAACTCGCCCTTGAAATCGGCGCACCAGAGATCGTTGGGCTGCATCGCCTGTGACAGTTGCGTGCCCGCGGCCTTGTTCGCCCGGTTCCTCTTGCGGGCCTGGCTCACAAGGCCGTGGCGGTCGAGCACGGCATGAACTGTGCTCTTGGCCGGAATGCGCACGTCGCCGGCCAGTTTCCTGATCAGCAACTCCCTGATCTTCCTGGCGCCCCAGTGCGGCTTCTCTTGCTTGTTTTCCACAATCATCCGCTCGATCTGGACCGGCAGTTGGTTGGCATAGCGCACCGGCCGCCGAGAGCGGTCCGTCAGTGCCTCAAGGCCCTCATCCTTGTAGCGATTGAAGATCTTGTAGCCCGTCTTGCGCGAGATGCCGAACTCCCGGCACACATCGCTCATGCCTTCCCCGTCCAGAAGACGGGCCACGAAGCGTAGACGTTCCTCCATCACCGAACACTCTCTCCACGGCATCAACACCTCCGGCCAAAAGCCAAAAGTGTTACCCATGTGTCCGGTACAAAACGTCACCTATGTCTCGGGTCGCTCA
>NZ_VFUS01000028.1:0-1537 GCF_006441005.1 Mesorhizobium sp. B2-5-3 | reverse complement strand
ATCAGCTTCGGCACCGCCTTTGTCGCGGCCGCCGTCAATGTCGTGTTCGGCACGCTGGTCGCCTGGGTGCTGGTGCGCTACCGCTTTCCCGGCCGCCGCGTCGTCGATGCCATGGTCGACCTGCCCTTCGCGCTGCCGACGGCGGTGGCCGGCATCGCGCTGACCACGCTCTACGCGCCCAATGGCTGGATCGGCAAGCTGTTGCTGCCGCTTGGGCTCAAGGTCGCCTACACCCCGCTCGGCATCGTCATCGCGCTGGTCTTCATCGGCCTGCCCTTCGTCGTGCGCACCGTGCAGCCGATCATGGAGGAGATCGACAAGGAGGTGGAGGAGGCCGCCGCCACGCTCGGCGCCAGCCGCTTCCAGATCGTCACCCGGGTGCTGTTCCCGGGCCTGGCGCCGGCCATCGTCACCGGTTTCGCGCTGGCCTTCGCGCGCGGCGTCGGCGAATACGGCTCGGTCATCTTCATCGCCGGCAACCTGCCCTACAAGTCCGAGATCGCGCCGCTTTTGATCGTCATCCGGCTGGAGGAGTACAATTACCCGGCGGCGACCGCCATCGCCGCGATCATGCTGGCGCTGTCGTTCCTGATGCTGCTCATCGTCA
This sequence comes from Mesorhizobium sp. B2-5-3, assembly GCF_006441005.1. Taxonomy (NCBI): domain Bacteria; kingdom Pseudomonadati; phylum Pseudomonadota; class Alphaproteobacteria; order Hyphomicrobiales; family Phyllobacteriaceae; genus Mesorhizobium; species Mesorhizobium sp. B2-5-3. The sequence goes on along the minus strand of NZ_VFUS01000028.1, from coordinate 930 downwards.
ACCTGGCGCAGACATGGAGCCGCAAGCGCTATGGCTGATCCGGAGATCAAATCCTACGAGCCGCATCACGACAGCCGCTCGGCGGCGGTAACCGAAAGCCGCCCGGCGCAGGCCGTGCTGATGGCGATCGCCTTCGCCTTCCTCGGCATCTTCCTGCTGTTGCCGCTGATCATCGTCTTCAACGAAGCCTTCGCCAAGGGCGTCGGCGCCTACACCGAGGCGCTCGGCAATCCCGATACGCGCTCGGCGATCCGGCTGACGCTGCTGGTGGCGGCGATCTCGGTGCCGCTCAATGTCGTCTTCGGCATCTCGGCCGCCTGGGCGATCGCCAAGTTCGAGTTCAAGGGCAAGGCCTTCCTGACCACGCTGATCGACCTGCCTTTCTCGGTCTCGCCGGTCATCTCGGGCCTGGTCTACGTGCTTCTGTTCGGCGCCCAGGGGCTGCTCGGCGCCTGGCTGAAGGCACATGGCATCGTCATCCTGTTCGCCGTGCCCGGCATTGTGCTGGCCACCATCTTCGTCACCTTCCCCTTCGTTGCCCGCGAGCTGATCCCGCTGATGCAGGAACAGGGCAATGGCGACGAGGAGGCCGCGCTGTCGCTCGGCGCCAATGGCTGGCAGGCCTTCTGGTATGTGACGCTGCCCAACGTCAAATGGGGGCTGCTTTACGGCGTGCTCTTGTGCAATGCGCGCGCCATGGGCGAGTTCGGCGCGGTCTCGGTGGTGTCGGGCCATATACGCGGCCTGACCAACACCATGCCGCTGCATGTCGAGATCCTCTACAATGAATACAACGCCGTCGGCGCCTTTGCCGTCGCCTCGCTGCTGGCCGGCCTGGCGCTGGTGACGCTGGTCCTGAAGACACTGCTCGAGATGCGTTACGGCGCCGAGATCGCCGCGGCGCGTGGACATTGATGCATGTCGCCCAAA
>NZ_VFUS01000027.1:0-1545 GCF_006441005.1 Mesorhizobium sp. B2-5-3 | reverse complement strand
TTGTAGAGCTTGGCACAACGGGAACCTGCGTTGCAGTCGAAAGTTCTTGATGATGGCAACTCGCCCGATCACGAGCGTGCTCACCTCAATTGGCACGTTGACCTCTCGGCCGGCAGCATTCCTGGTGCTGCTGGCTTACACGGCCCTTTGGCTATTTCTCGACAGGGCGAGTTTGAACTGGCACGGCGCGGCGACCCTGTTCACCTGGGCCATGACACTGTTCATTCAACGCGCAGAACATCGCGACACGCAGGCGATCCATGCCAAGCTGGATGAGATGTTGCGAACGAATAGCTCGGCATCGAACATCACCAGAATCGATGATGAGGAACCAGAGGAAATCGAAAAGCATCGCACTCGTAAACAGCAGGGCGATTGAGATGTGCCATGCGGACTCGCGGCGCTACGGGCGGGTGCGGACCCAGTGAGGTTTGGCGTAAACCGGGGAAGGCTGCTTAACAGCCTCAAATACGTGGCCGTTGCCGTCATCGCCAGCCTGATCACGTTGCTCAGCATAAACTTGGCACCAGAGCCACGCATTTTGCGAGCGCTTGTCCCGCACCGTTTCGACGCGTCGGATCCCGATTTTGCAAGGAGCATGAGCAGTTATTCGCAAGGACAGCTGTTCGATTCAAACGCGGTACAAACCCTTGTCAACGGAGATGAGATCTTTCCTTCAATGCTGCAGGCAATCCATGCGGCTCGGTCTACAATTGATTTCGAGACCTATATCTATTGGTCGGGGGCCGTCGGTTATGAGTTCGCGACCGCGTTGGCAACCAAAGCCCGGGAGGGTGTCGAGGTCCGTGTGCTCGTTGACTGGGTCGGCAGCCTGCCGTTCGATGAAGACCTGATCGAGATCATGACAAGCGCCGGCGTGCGGTTCCAGCGCTATAGACCTATTCATTGGTATACGTTGGATCGTGTAAACAACCGGACCCATCGCAAGCTGCTCATCGTTGACGGGCTGGTCGCGTTCACCGGCGGCGTCGGTATTGCCGACAACTGGCTCGGAAACGCCCGCAATCCAGATGAGTGGCGCGACACGCACTATCAAGTCAAAGGACCCGCAGTGTCTGCCTTCCAGGCGGCATTCGCGGAAAACTGGTTGGAGACGGCCGGCGAGACATTGCAAGGTGAGAAGTTCTACCCACCCTCCGAACCTGCGGGGTCGCTTAGCGCTCAGCTGATCCTGTCATCGCAGCCAAATGGCTCGGAGAACATGGAACTGATGATGCTGGCGGCGATCGCTGCCGCCAGGGATCATCTTCGCATCGGAATGGCCTATTTCGTGCCTGACGATATTGCCCTGCAGCAGATCTTGGACGCCAGGAAACGAGGGGTAGCAGTCGACGTGATCGTGCCCAACTGGCTCACAGACGTGCCCCTGGTCCGAAAGGGCTCGCGGTACTTCTGGGGCGACTTGCTCAAAGCTGGGGTCCGGATCTTCGAGTTCCAGCCAACGATGTATCATCCCAAACTCCTGATCGTCGACGACGTCTGGACGAGCTTTGGCTCTGCCAACCTGGACGAGCGCTCTTTGCG
>NZ_VFUS01000026.1:0-2546 GCF_006441005.1 Mesorhizobium sp. B2-5-3 | reverse complement strand
CGGCGGATTTGGCGGTGGCGGCGGCGGTGGTGGCGGTATCGGTCCCGACGGGACGCCCAATAACGGTGGCCTGGGGGGAATCGGCGGCGGCAGCGGCGGTGGCCATGGACAAGGTGGCGGTGGCGGCGGCGGCCTGGGCGGCGCGATCTTCGTTCAGCATGGCGGCGAGCTCACTGTGGCCGGCCATCTCGACATTTTTAGAAACAGCGTCGCAGGCGGCAACGGCGGAGGAGGAAACGCCTCCCCCGGCCAAGGTATCGGATCGGGCATTCTCTTTCACGGCAACGGGTCATTCACCGTGGCCCCTGGCGCCGGGCAGACCCAGTTGATAAGCGACACCATTGCAGATCAGACCGGGGGCGCTGGCAGCGGCGGCAATTGGGCTATCGTCAAGAACGGGGCCGGCACGACCATTCTCGACGGTGCGACTTCGCTCTCCGGCGGCGGCACCGTCAATGAAGGCGTCCTGGAGATCAACGCTCTGCGCCTGGCGGGCAATATCACAAACAAGGCCTCACTCGTCTTCGCCCAAACAATCAACGGCGCCTATACCGGCAACCTGTCCGGCAGCGGCAGCCTCATCAAGACCGGCACTGGCGATCTCACGCTCTCAGGCACCAACACCTACGCCGGCGGCACCACCGTCAACGGCGGAGCGCTGTTGTTCACCACCGACGCCAGCCTGGGAGCCGCGGGCATCGGCATCAACCTGAACAACGGCACGATCGGAAGCGTGGCCACGGTCCATCCGGGGCCGACCAGCAATCGCCCCGTCACGATCACGGACAAGGGCGGCTTCTCCGTTGCATCGGCTCCACTCACCTGGAGCGGCGTGATCGGCGGAAGCGGCCAGTTGACCAAGTCCGGCGACGGCGACCTGATCCTTTCAGCGGCCAACACCTACGGCGGCGGCACGACCGTGACCGGCGGTGTCCTGCGCTTCACGAATGACGTCAACCTGGGCGCGGCGGGTACGGCAATCACGTTGAATGGCGGCGCGGTCGGAACCACAAAGGACACTCCTGCGGCCACGTCGATCGACCGCAAGATCGTGCTCGCCGGTAACGGCGGCATCGACGTGGCGCTGCATCCCTTCATCTGGAGCGGCAGCATCAGCGGTAGCGGTCGCCTCATTAAGAGCGGCGACGGCGAGTTCGAGCTCACGGGCACCAACAGCTATTCCGGCGGCACGCTGGTGCAGCGCGGAACGCTACGGGTCGCTTCCGACGACAAGCTCGGCGCCACGGGTACGGGGCTCACGCTGGAAAACAACGCCGGCCTGCGCGCATCCGAGACCTTCACCAGCACGCGCAACGTCTTACTGGAGGGCGCCGGTGGCGTATTCCTGGTCGACCCCGGCAAGACCCTGACCCTGAATGGGATAGTCGGCGGTTCGGGCAATCTCACCAAGGTCGGCGACGGCACGCTTATTCTCACCGGCGCCAACAGCTATGCCGGCAACGTCTTCAACAACGGCGGCGCGGTGCAGGGCAACACCACGAACCTGCGCGGCAACATCATCTTCGACCCCAACGCGAACAATCCGATCGCCAGGTCGATCACCTTCGACCAGGCGACCAACGGCACCTTCGCGGGCAACATCACCGGCCTCGGCAGCCTGACCAAGACCGGCGCCGGCGCGCTGACCTTAGGCGGCAACAACACTTATACCGACGGCACGACGGTGTCGGCCGGCATCCTGCAGGGCGCAGCCAACAGCCTGCAGGGCCGTATCCTGAACGATGCCGCCGTCATCTTCGACCAGGGTGTCAACGGCACCTATGCCGGCGCAATGACCGGCACCGGCACGCTCACCAAGAACGGCGCCGGTAAGCTCACCCTTACCGGCACCAGCACTGTCGGCGGCGGCACGACCATCAATACCGGCGGCTTAGCCGTCAACGTTCACCTGACCAGCAACGTAACGCTCAACAAGGGCGGTATCCTGAGTGGCGTCGGCAACATCACCGGCGATATTACAAACAACGGCGGCACGATCGAGCCGGGCAACTCCATCGGCAACATCACGATAGACGGAAATCTCACCTGGAACAGCGGCACCTTCGAGGTTGAAATTAGTCCCAGCGCCAGCGACCGCATCACCATCGTTGGCGCCGGCCACAAGGCGACGGTACATGCCGGCACCCTCGACGTTGTCCCGTTGCCCGGCATTTACGTGCCTGACACGACGTACACGATCGTCTCGGCGCCGGCCGGCGGCATTGCCACATTTAACGATGTGACCGCCGATTTCGCGTTCCTGCGCCCCGTGCTCAGCTTCGATCCCACCAACCTCTATCTCTCCCTGATCCTGGCGCCAGATGCCTACCGCTCGGCCGGCCAGACGTCGAACCAGCGGGCGGTCGGCGGTGTGCTCGATGCCGCTGCAGCCGGCGGTAATTTCGGCGGCATCGTCGGGGCGCTGTCGGGCCTGCCAACAGCGCAGGGGACACCGGCCCTGCAGGCACTCTCCGGCGAGATCGCGGCGGGTGCCATCATAGCCGGCATCGACAGCGCCGATCGGTTCCTGGCCGTGTTCGACGGGC
>NZ_VFUS01000025.1:0-2584 GCF_006441005.1 Mesorhizobium sp. B2-5-3 | reverse complement strand
GCCCGTCGAACACGGCCAGGAACCGATCGGCGCTGTCGATGCCGGCTATGATGGCACCCGCCGCGATCTCGCCGGAGGCAGCTGACAGCCCGTTCGCGTCGAGCCTGACGAATTCCCCGGGCAGCCTGCCATTGGCTTCGAAATGGTCGAGCGCCCTGTCGGCCACGGTCCGTTGGTTCCGATTGAGGGCACTAAGCTCAGGATCGGTGCGGTCGGTGCCCGTTACCAGGTACACATTGTTGGCGTCATAGCTGAGGCTGGTCTCGAAGCCGGGCAACGGCGTGTCGCTGAGGCCGGCGAATTTGGTGCCGCCGAGACCGCCCGTGGCATTGAGGATGGTGTAGTTCCTGGAAACAGAGCCGCCCGCCAGGAACGTGACATCGACGGTGCCGCCCGAAAGATCGGCGGAGCCGGTAGCGTTCGCGCGGTCGGCCGTGCTGCCAGAGACCTCGACGGCGTTGACCGAGCCGGCGCCGAACGCAAGGTTCCCGATGATATTGATCGTGCCGATCGAATTCCCAGGCGAAAGCGTGCCGCCGGCCAGCGTGGCGGAGCCGACACTGCCAGAGCCGCCAAGTATTGCGCCCGCATTCACCGTCAGGCTCGAAAAGAGGATCGAGCCGTTCGCCACAAGCGTGCCGGCGTCGACGATCGTCGCGCCGGTGTAGGTGTTGTTGCCGGAGAGAAAAAGCGTGCCGGTACCGGACTTAACCATCGTGCCGGTGCCGCTGATCACGCCGCTCCAGGTCAGCGGAGCCGATGCAACGAAGAAACCGCCGCTGTTCGTGATCGTGACGGGGCGATTGACCGTCTGTGCCGAAGCATCCGAAGCTAGCCCGATCGTGCCGCTGTTCAGATTGATGGCGCTGCCCGCGGCGCCTAGGCTGGCGTCGGTAGTGAACAACAGCGCACCGGCCGAAACGGTCGTGCCGCCCGAATAGGTATTCGTACCGGAAAGAATCAGGTCGCCGGAGCCGGACTTGACCAGCACGCCGCTTCCTCCGATGACGCCGCTCAAGGTGAGGGCCTTGCCTGGATCGACGAGCAAGACGCCATTACCCCTCAAAAGCCCGACGGGCCGGGAACTGGTGAAGGTCTCGGAGGCGTGCAGACCGCCGCCGTCGAGCAGGTGGAGATGGGCATCTGCCTTGCCGAGTTTGGCGTCGGAGGCGACAAGCAGGGTTCCGCCTTCCACCCGCGTGCCGCCCGTATAGGTGTTCTCGCCAGTGAGCGCGACCTCGCCGTTGCCTCGTTTCCAGAGATTGCCGGTGCCGGACACGATGCCAGCATAGGTGCCGCTGCCCGCCTGATCGAAGAAGATGGAGGCATTATTGTTGATGGTGATATTGCGCTGCAGGCTCGACGTGTTGCCCTGCAGGATGCCGGCATTGACGATGGTGCCGCCGCTATAGGCGTTGGCGCCGGTGAGAACGGTCACGCCGTCGCCATTCTTGATTAGAGACCAACTGCCGCTGTCGGCGCCGGTGCCGCCAGCTCCGGTCTGGTCGATGATGATGTCGCTTATGGTCTGTGTCTGCCCACCGCTGGGGACGGTGCTGACCGACCCGTTGCCGTGTAGGAAGATGCCCGAACCGATACCCTGGCCGGGATTGCCACCACACACTGGAGATATTGGAAGGCCTTTGCACCCGTTTTCCACTCCACCGTCACCGCCCGCAACGGCATTTCCGGAAATGTTGAGAGCGCCGGCCAGGGTCAGGCTGCCGCCCTCCTGAACGAAGATCGCACCGCCGAGACCGGCGCCGCCGCCGCCGCCGGCACTGGGGTCCTTGCCGTTGCTATTGCCGCCGCCGAAGCCACCGGGCACAGCCACTGAGTGGAAGATATCGCCGTTGCCGCCGGCGCCGCCGCCAAAACCGCCGGAGCCACCTCCATTGGGGCCGCCGCCACCGCCACCGCCGAAGCCACCGGGGTGGCCCTGGCGCTCAAAGGCGTGGGCACCGTCGCCGCCGCCGCCTGTACCGCCGCCACCATTGACGACAGGGCCGGCGTCGCCGCCGTTAGCACCGGTGGGCCAATAGCCACCACCGCCGCCGCTGGTCCAACCGCCGGTATCTGGCCTGAGCGCGCCGCCGTTGCCGCCATGGGCCTGGTTGGCTTGCAGGTTGACGTTGCTCACCGTCACATTGGCGCCGCTGGCGACGAACAGCGCGCTGCCCAGTCCAGCGCCGCCACCGCCGCCGCCGCCTCCAATATACAGCTCGCCGCCATACCTTGCGTCGCCTCCTCTGCCGCCCTGGGCCTTGGCGTTGGCGATGGTGAGATCGTTGACGACTACTGTGCCGGACTGGACGAACAGGCCGCGATACTGGTTATTGCCAGACAGCGTGAAGTTGCCACCGTCGATGGTCACGTCTTTCTGCACGATGGGCAAGTTTGCGCTCAGGGTGACGTTCGCGGTGAAGGTGATGGTGTCGTTTTTCTGGGCGCTACTGATGGCGTCCCTGAGCGTCGCCTCGTCTTTGACAATCCAGTCAGTCTCGACAGCTCTCGCCGGAAGCGTTGTTGACAGCGTTCCAGCTGCGAGAAGGATGGCCAGTGCCAGGCGCGAGCCCGATGTCGA
>NZ_VFUS01000024.1:0-3173 GCF_006441005.1 Mesorhizobium sp. B2-5-3 | reverse complement strand
CAGCCACCTTCCAGGGCGAGTTCTCCGGCAACCTGAAGAGCTATTCCGGCAAGCTCAAGCTCGGCATCACCTGGTGAGGCTATGCGCATCTTGCCGTGTTGTTCCTTTATCAACAGTCAATTCAAGATCCCCCAAATTCGGGGGGCTTCTGGGGTCAAGCAGATGGGTAGAAAAATCGATGGAACGAGGCGGGCTCGCCTGATGCTGCGTCTGCTCGGGGAAACTTGTCTGTCGACATCGGGCTCGCGCCTGGCACTGGCCATCCTTCTCGCAGCTGGAACGCTGTCAACAACGCTTCCGGCGAGAGCCGAGGACTGGCCAGTCTACAACGAGGGGGATCTGCATTTCGCCATCTTCAACGCCGACTACGGCGACACAATCCGGTTCTACGCCAATGTCACGCTGACAGCCAACCTGCCGCCCGTGCGGAGCGGCAACATGACCATCAACGGACAAGGCTTCACCCTGTCCGGCAACAACCAGTATCGCGGCCTGTTCGTGCAGCAGGGCGCGATCAACGTGGCGATCAAAGATCTCACCATCACCAACGCCAAGGCCGAGGGCGGTAAGGGTGGCGACGCAAGGTTTATTGTACCCGGCAATCCCGCCCGCGGCGGTGGTGGCGGCGGCGGCGCTGGACTGGGCGGCGCGCTGTTCATCGGCAAAGGCGCCAATGTGACGGTAAGCAATGTCAACCTGCAGGCCAACCAGGCGCGCGGCGGCAATGGCGGCGCGCTCGGACCTTTGACCTTGAGCAGTTCGTGGGGCAGCAGTGGCGGCGGGGGTGGCTATTGGCCGATCGGAGCCGATGGCGGCGACGGCGGCGCCTCCGTCAGTGGTGGAGGCGGTGCGCCAGACGGCGCCGGCGGTGACGGTAGCATAACAGACGGCAGCCCCGGTGGTTTTGGCGGCGGCGGCGGCGGCAGCGGCTGGTGTTCGGGCAGCGACTGCCCTTATATACCGGGGGCCGGCGGTTTTGGCGGCGGCAGCGGGGCCGGCAGTAGTGGAGTGGCTGAGCCTGGTGGCTTCGGCGGCGGCACCGGCACCAGCAACGACGTCAGCAGTGGCGGCGGTGGCGGCGCCGGTCTCGGCGGTGCGATCTTCGTTCAGGAGGGCGGCAGCCTGACCCTGGCCGGCGCTCTCAACATTTCCGGAAATGCCGTCGCTGGCGGTGACGGTGGAAGGAGGGGCGGGCAGGGCAATGCCACTCCCGGCCAGGGCATCGGGTCGGGCATCTTCCTTCACGGCAACGGGTCGTTCAGCGTCGCCCCTGGCGCCGGACAGACGCAGACCATAAGCGACATCATCGTCGACCAGACCGGAGCTGGCGGCACCGGCACCGACAGTGGCAGCTGGTCTCTGGTCAAGAATGGCGACGGCGTGACCGTTCTCACCGGCGCCAATGCCTATAGCGGCGGCACCATCGTCAATGCCGGCATCCTGCAGGGCAAAACGTCGAGCCTCAGAGGCAACATCACCAACAATGCGTCCGTCATCTTCGACCAGGCCGGCAACGACGGCACCTTCGCCGGCAACATGTCCGGCAGCGGCGCCCTGTTCAAGCGAGGCGGCGGCGTGCTTTCGCTCACGGGCACCAACACCTACGCGGCCGGCACGCGGGTGGAAGAAGGAGTCCTGCGAATCGCGTCCGATGCCAAGCTCGGCGCGGCAGGCACCCATCTCAACCTGGACGGTGGTGGCGGTCTGAGTGCGTCGGCGACCTTTGCCAGCACCCGCCCCGTTTGGCTTACCGGCGCTCGCGGCATCGTTCTCGTCGATGCCGGCGAAACCCTCACCCTGAGTGGTGTAGTCAGTGAAAGTGGTGCGCTGGTCAAGTCCGGCCCCGGCGACCTGATTCTTAGCGGGGCCAACACCTACTCGGGCGGCACGACGGTCACCGGCGGCGTGCTGCGCTTCGCCAACGACGCCAACCTGGGCGCGGCAGCCACCGGGATCATGTTGAACGGTGGTGCAGTCGGGACCATGACGGACACACCTGCGGCGACGTCGATCAGCCGCAATATCACCTTGGCCAGCAACGGTGGCGGTATCGATGTGGCGGCGCAGTCCCAGTCTCTCTCCTGGAGCGGCAACATAAGCGGCAACGGTGGCCTCTTCAAGACCGGAGCCGGCACGCTGGTCCTCACCGGCAACAATACCTACACCGGCGGCACGCAGGTGGCAGGAGGGACCCTGTGGGTTGCCTCCGACGCCAAGCTCGGCGCAGCCGGCACCCATGTTGACCTGAACAACGGGGCTCTGCGCGCCTCGGAAACCTTTACCAGCGCCCGCCCTGTCGGGCTTTTAGGCGCCGGTGGCGCTATCCTCGTGGACGCCAACAAGTCCCTCACCTTGAGCGGTGTCGTCAGGGGTTCGGGCAGCCTCACCAAGACTGGCGACGGCACCCTCATCCTCACTGGCGCGAATGCCTATACCGGCAACATCACCGTCAATGCCGGCGTCCTGCAGGGCAATACAATGAGCCTGCTGGCCCACATCACCAACAACGCCTCCGTCGTCTTCGACCAAGCAGCCAACGGCACCTATGCCGGCAACATCACCGGCCTCGGCAGCCTGACCAAGATCGGCGCCGGCACGCTGATCCTGCCCGCCGCCGCCAACTACGCTGGCGGCACGACCGTCTCGGCCGGCGCGCTGCAGGGCACGACCTTTAGCCTGCAAGGCAACATCCTGAACAATGCCGCCGTTATTTTCGACCAGGGTTTCGACGGCACCTATGCCGGCAACATGACGGGCACCGGCACGCTCACCAAGAACGGCCCTGGCACACTCACCCTCACCGGCACCAGCAGCGTCGACGGCGGCATGACGGTCGACGCCGGCGCGCTTCTGGCGAACGGCTCGATCGCTTCGTCTCGGGGCCTGAGAGTGAATACGCGCGCGACGGTGGGCGGCACCGGTATATTGCCGTCGACGATCATTAATGGCGGCACGCTTTCGCCTGGGAATTCGATCGGCACGATCAATATCATCGGGAAACTGACATTCGGCGCCGGCTCGATCTACGCCGTCGAGGTCTCCGGCGGCGCGGCCGACCGCGCGAGCGTCATCGGCTCCGCCGATCTTTCGGGCGGTACCGTCGATGTCACGTTCCTGGCGGGCGGCTCTGTTTCCAGGAACTACACCATCCTCAATGCCACGGGCGGTCTCGG
>NZ_VFUS01000023.1:0-13584 GCF_006441005.1 Mesorhizobium sp. B2-5-3 | reverse complement strand
AGAGGTGTATCAGAGACAGAATCCGCCGTCTCCTCCACGGACGCCGCCGCCGCCACCGCCGCCGCCAAAGACACCAGGTCCGCCGTTCTCGGGTCCCGGTCCACCTCCAATGCCGCCACCGCCGGGGCCGCCTTTGGCCCTGGTGCCGTCGTATATGCCGCCGTTTCCGAACATACCGCCGCCGCCGCCGCCGGCGCCCGCAAACTTGCCGTCAGCCGAAACGCCGGCACCGCCGACGCCACCTTGCGCCAGGTTGTGCAGCAAGGTGACGTTGCTCACTGTCACACGGGCGCCGCTGGCGACGAACAGGGCCCCGCCAAGTCCGGCGCCGCCACCGCCGCCGCCGGCATCACCCGTGTTGGGGCTCACGCCGTTGCCGCCGTTGCCGCCCTGTGCCTTGGCATTTTCGATGACGAGATCATTGATCGCGACCTTGCCCGACTGGACGAACAGACCGCGATGCTGCTTGTTGCCGGAGAGCGTATGGTTGGCGCCGTTGATGGTCACGTCGCGCTTCACCTCAAGCAGGTTGGTGCTCAAGACGATGTTCGCGGTGAAGGTGATGGTGTCGCCGTCCTGGGCGCCACCACTCGGATTGAGCGCGGTCTGGAGCTGCGTCTCGTTGCCGACATTGAAGTTCCTGGCGTTTGCTGGAAGTGCCGTCGATAGCAGGCCTGCAAGGAGTGCTATGGCCCGCGCCAGGCAGGAGATTCGCGTCGGCGGACAAATTTGCCTGAGCCGGCCGGCCGTAAGGCGCGACCGCCTGATGACATCGACTTTTCTACCCACCTGCCTGGCCCCTTGAACCTCTCCGAATTAGGAAATCTTAAATTAGATTCTATGCACCCATGACTGCCGATTGGGGCAGCAAATCAACAGCATTTCTGCCGCCTGCATGCCGGGTGGCGAAGGTTTCACCGCAGACGCTCTAAATCGAAAAGAGATCCTCTCAGATAAGCAGGAACGGCGTTATAGAATTCTTTGCCTTTTCCAGGAAAACTGACCCTGGAAATTCGGGGCGAATCCGCGGGCGGGAGAACAACAGCAAAGGAGAACGCGTGGCGCAGGATATTGGTCAGAAATTGCGGGTGACGATGGCATTCCTCGGCGCCGTGACACGCAAGGACCTCGCGGCGGCGTTCCGTCGTGTCAACCCGGCGACGTCGTTCGATGTCGAGCGCGCGCACAAATGGATGCAGGGGCGTGCCCACCCGCGCGAGCTTCGGCTCTATGAGGACTGGGCGAAGGTCGTGGATGTTGGGCGTCCGGGAGCCTGGATCGCCGACTGCGAGCTCGACGAGTTCATCCAGGCCATTTGTACTCGACATAATTGCGAGCGCGATACACTGGAGCGCATAAGCGAACCGTCGCGGCGGTCGCTCGCCGGGCAACGCCAGGATGCAAGCCGGTCGCTCGCCGGCACCTACGCCTGCTACTCCCACGCCTGGTCGCCCTATTTCCGCGCCCAGTTCATCAGGGCAGAACTGTCAATCCAATCGAATGGCCCGCAGGGCGTTCTCGCACAGTATTCGGAGCGGCTGCCGACGAGCCGGTTTCAACTTGAAGGCCCGCTCGTGATGGCGGGGCGGGCCATGCACCTCGACCTGGTCGAACCCAGCGGTGATGGCCGCATGTTCTTCTGTCTTTCCTTGCCGACACCACCGGCTAGCGTCCTTGCGGGCCTGATGTGCGGCGCCACGATCATCGGCCCCGACGCGCAGCCATCGGTGACCCGAATTGTGATGATCCGGCTTCCAGCGCCGAGCATGCGGCTGCGCTCTGCGGTTGCATACCTGCCGTCCCAAACGTCGATTGCCGGCGACTTGGCCTCGCTGGGGCTGCGGATTCCAGATCCAGCCGCGGTCGATGATGGCGTCGGCGCGTTTCTGACGGGCGGCCATGAAGCTGGCCTCGACCAAGTTCAATCGCCTTGCCACAGGGCGTTGGTCGACCTGTTCGATCCGATCTGGCTTGCTGGCGCAATGGCGCAGCAGCGTTTCGGAGAGGCGTAGCTGCTCTCATGCGCCTTTACGCGGGGTCGATTTTCCGGCTGGACCAGAATGCCGTTGTCCCGCCGCGAGCCCACCGGACCACATCCGCCCCCTACCATAGCCGAGATGCACTGCTGGTCACTAAACCGACGCTGCCAGCATCTTGCGCAAGAAGAACCGACCTGAGCCCCGAGCGTGATCTGGAAGTTGCCCGAACACCTCGTAATCCAAGGTCTTATAGAAAGCTGGCGCCTGGAATCCATAGGTTTCCAGCCACACCCCCACACACTTCCGCTCCCGAGCGAGCTGTCCAGCAGCATTCATGAGTTGCGTCCCGAGCTTTTGCCGCCTCAGGAATTCCGGAACAAACAACAGTTCGACAAACAACCAATCGTAAGACACTTTTCTCCACAAGCCGCCGATCGTCTCATCGCTATCATGATCACGAAGGAGGATGCCGACTGGCTCATAGCCAGAAGGTTCGCTCGTCGCATCATTATAGCTGACCAAGGCCCTCAAGATCGTTTTATAGTCTGCATCTTCGGGTCTTTCGGACACAATAACGGGTGGGCGCATGTTTTATCCTATAACGATATATGCATCGATGAACCCCTACCGCGGCAGACATTCCAAGAGCGGAAGAATTTCTCTCAGAAATACTGGGGAACGAGTATGGAATTCTTTGCCCTTTCCAGGAAAAGAGGCCCTGGAAACCGCACCGGTTCCGTGGGTGAGGCAACAACATGAGCATGAGAGGAGACAAGGCATAGAGCTTCGCGACGGAATAATCCCGGCACGCGGCGGCGGACGGAGATTAGCCACACGAGGGCAGCAAGATCAGTCTCGATTCAAGACGTTTGGCTGTAGCGGAGCAATTTGAAGCAATCCCCGCTTGCCGACTTCAATTGCATCAGGAAATGTTTCGACCGATCGATCCACTCCTGGTGCGACCTGGCGTCCGCTTCGATCTCATCGACCGGTCTAAGTTTGACGAAGCCCCGCCCGTTGCTGAAAAGCCAGCACGCACGGCCGAGAAGTCTCCTGCTGCGCAGGCGCAACAGGTCGGCATCATAAAAGATATCCAGCACCTCCTGCTTGATCTTCCGCTCCTTCTCAGGATTAGCGATCGCAGCATCAACTGGCTCACCGCCGATCGCATCGTGCAAATCCGTGTAGTCCAGCGGGAGCTGGGCGGTGGCATATTTGATCTCGCTCTCATCGCTGACGATATTGAACCACAGCGTCGGATCGAGTTCGTTGACGACGAACGACGATTCGAAGTCACGCGATAGGTTCAGGATCTCGAACGCCTGAACGTCAACATCGCGCTCGACCAAAAGAATCTCGGCGACCTGCTTGGCGAGCTCCGCTCCGTGCGCGCTGATGGCATTGTTCTTTCCACCGAGTTTCGGATCGATGTAGGGCCCACCCTCATCGAGCAGCGTATCGAATTCACCTAGGGATTCGACAACGGCAGCGCCACGAGCAATGCGTGCCGCCAGTTTGGCCATGACCTGCTGGAGTTCGGCTTCGCGTTTGCGCTGGTCCTGGTAGTTCTGCTGAAAAAAGAAGATGAACAGAGATACTCCAATTCCGATCAGGATCACCCCCAGCTGCGAAAAGGTGTTGCGATAATACTCCAACAGCTTTTCACGATGGCGTGCTTCCTGCCGCACACTATGCGCCACCCCAAGATTGACGATGAGCGAAATGGTCAGGAGCCCGGCGCCGACGAGGATAAGGCCGCCGATGAGGAGGTATCCGTAGCCTGAGAACGTCCTGAAATCCATGTCGTTTACCGGGTTGCCGAGGCGTTAGACATTAGACCCAACCTAATAACATCGGGGAACACCTAAATCTCTGGGACGCCAACATCCGCCAGCGTGAAGGTTCTCGGATGCCGCACGATGTGGCTCCAGCGGCATCGTGTCCGCATCGGAAACCTCAAGGCGGCTGGCTCGCTATGTCGGTCATCTCCGACACCCCCAAGCTCTCTCTCTCTCTCTCTCTCTCTCTCTGGGTCAAGGCTTGCGTGGGTCTCGAAGAAAAATCCCCTGGCCATGGAGGTTCAAATTCTCGATCGTGACGGCTGTCGTCCGGTCGGCCTCGACGGTAAACGTAACGGCGCTCGGTCCAAAGGCGTTTTCGCCTATCGGCTGGTATGTGAACGTATCGCGGGTGATGTGCTGAAGTGGAAAGGACTCCGTGCGGGGCCCGAGACTCATGACCAAGCTGCCGCTCTTCTGTGTAACCGTCAGTCCGCCATAAAAGTCGTTGCCGTAAGTGCCGACATAGCTTGCGGCAGGCAAGGCCGGCGAAGGCTGCGAGCGAGCGCGCGCGGCGTCGATGGCGCCGCCATAGTCGGGCTTCATGGCATCAGCCATGAGCTGGCCGTAGGCGTCGATCCAGTCTCGTTCAACCTTTCCGGCAAATACCAGATCGAGAAAGCTCTTGCTCGTGGCCTCCGCGAGGCCGACCGGATAGCCGTTCGTCACCACGGCTATGCCGAGCCGTTCTGACGGAACGAGATGCACATTCGTGCCGACACCAAGATTGAACGCTCCCGAGTGGCTGAGATGGATACGACCTTGCGGATCGAGATCGACGTTCCAGCCGAGTCCGTAAGAAGGGGGAAAAGCGCCGGACGGACCCGGCGCGGATTCCCGTGCGATCATTGGTTGGTGGGTCTCGGCGAGAGCAGCCGAGGTGACGATCTCCTTGCCATCGAGCTTGCCGCCGCCAAGCTGGAGCCTCAGCCACTGCGCGAGGTCGCGTGCCGTGGAGCTGACACCGCCAGCCGGAGACTGGGCGTCAGGATCGCGTGGCGGGCCGGGAAGCCATTTGCCGTCAGTGCGGACGGAATTCACAGCGCGATTTTCGGCGGCGAGGAAATCAGAATGTCGCGAGCTCGTCCGGGTCATGCCCGCGGGTCGGTACAGCCGCTCTTCCGACAATACTTCCCAAGGCTTCCCGGCAGCCTTGGCTGCGGCGAGCGCCGCTTCCGTCAAGCCGAAATTGGTATAGGCGTAGCTCGCGCGGAAGGGACCGGCCGGCTTGACGTGACGTAGCCGGAACAGGATATCTTCGCGGCTGTATCCCAGGTCCTCGAGCAGGTCGCCAATATGTCCGGGAAGACCGCTTCGGTGAGAGAACATGTCACGAAGCGTGACCTCGCGCGTGACCCAAGGGTCCTTCAGTTCGAATCCGGGATCGTGCTTTACGATCGGATCGTCCCAAGCCACGAGACCTTCGCCGACGAGAGTGGCGACCACCGTGGACGCAATCGGCTTCGACATCGAGGCGAGCTGAAACACAGTGTCGGGGTCGACGGGCTCAGGCTTGTCCACCTCGCGAACGCCGTAGCCGCGGAGAAACACTACCGCATCGTCGTGAACGATGGCGATCGCCAAGCCGGGCACGCCGGTTCGCGACATGCCATCGCGGATAATGGCATCGAGTTTTGGGAGAACCTCGGTGACACGGTCAGTCGTCACGGGGTCAGTTGTGACGGGCTCGGCGAAGGCCAGTTTCGGCAGGAGGCAGGCAACTATCGCGACTCCCGCCCAAGAGGCCAATTTCGAATGTTTCATCATCTGCTCCGGCGGTTGGAACGTGCCCCACGGCACCCAATGGGAAATCTCGCGGTCATCAGTTGAGTTCGTACAAAATCGCAGATATCGCTCCCTCGTCCGCGAATACCTTGATGACGTCCGCAATGCTCCCGATTGGCGCGACGTTGTTCACATAAGTGACATAGGCCAGCAATTTTCCCGCCTTCGATTTGATGTATCCCGCAAAGACCTGGGCTTTGAGCGTGCCGTCCGCGACTGTTGTCCCGGTTTTCGCAAACACGTTTCCCACGCCTGGCGCAATGACGGGATTTGGCGGATCGATCCCGACTGTGGCTAGCGAACCATCGACCCCGAGAACGGGAAGAGCGTCGAAATAAACTTCCGACGCTTTCGTCTTCCGCATTGCCGCAAGGAGGCCCGTAACGGCGCCGGGTGTCGCACGGCTATCGGGGCTGCCGCTGCCGTTTGTCGGAAAATCGAAGCCGTCGGGAGAAAGTCCGTACTCACCTATCAGCGTATTCCGCTCGGCTGCGAGGTCCGTCTCAATGGTTCTTGCTCCTTGCGTCAGTCCAAATAGCGCAAGGCTCAGATTGGCTCCGAGATTGTGGCTGACCTTGAGGATCAGCTTCGCGTATTCCGCGTATGGCGGTGAAACGAGTCGAGCGACTTCCGCTGACTGTAAGTAGGCGCTTTTCGAAGGAAGCTTCGCGACCGGGTTCGGGCCTGTCGCCGATGCCGTAACTGAGACTCCCGCCCTGCCCAGCGCCTCGATTAAAGCTGTGCGCGCAAAGGAAGACGGCTCGACGATCGGGAACGTCTGGACCAATGTTGCGACGCCGGGCAGGCTCGGCCTGTAGCCGGCAGGGATCTGGCCCTTGACGATCCCGACCTTGGGGTCGGCTGGCGAGATCTCGAGGGAGATTTCCATCGGTTCGCTGGCGGCGACGGTTTTCACCTGCGAACTGACGGTGAAGGCCGCTGTTTTAGGTCGCCAGTCCACCGCGGCCGGTTGTCCAGCTTCAGCCGGCAGGATGGTCACGTCTATGAGGTTGTCGTTCACGATCATCGGTGTGATCAGAACATTCCCGTTTGGCACGCGGAAATGATCGAAAAGGCGATCATCGATGACGACATCGCCCGTGACGGCCTTGATTCCGGATTTGGCGACCTGCCTTGCAATGGAATTCAGCCCGGACAGCGGATCGGCCTCCGTGAGGGTCGCGCTGCCGAGCGAATTGGCCTCGGTGTGATCGAAGTTGGTGAAGGCGATCTTGCCGCCGGCCGCAGTTCGTCCGCCAAGGGTCAGATCCCCGCTTGCGAGCAAGACGAGATTTCCCTGAAGCGTGCCGTCTGCCCCTACCTCGCCGAGACGATAGACCTTCGTCTCGAAGCGGTGATCTATGCCGAGCGCGTTCAGCGCGAGACCGACCGAGAACAGCTTTCGCACCGAACCGGTGAAGAAAAGCGAGTCCGGGCCGTAGGCCGCCGTCGTGGCTCCCGAGGAGAGATCGACTGCCCGGAGGCCCCAGATCGCCCCGGAATAGCGTGGCGCGTCCATAATCGAGCGGATAGCGGGCGGAAGGTCGAGTTCGGCTGCGGCCGCGCCGATTCCGGTACCCCAAAGTGGCGCCACGACGCCCAAGGCAACCATCAAGCCGCTTCGCGTTCTCTTGAACATCGTTCGTTCCATCTCTTCCTCCAATGCGGCCGCGGCTCGATCGCCACGACGTACCGACGTACCAATGAGAATGCCAATCCGAAGAGAACGCGCATAAAGGCGCTGCTACTGAACATATAAAAGCTGGGAGTGCTGTGGGGCGTTACCATGCCTGCCTCACAAGCGTCGCGCCTAGTAGGCCTGCTGAATCGCGGCGGCAATCGCAGCAATGTCGTGATCTGCGGAGATGAAATCCTCGACCGAGCCAAAAGGAGCGCTGTTGAGGAAGATCGCAAAAGCGAGCTCGCGGCCGCTTTTCGCCTCGATATAGCCGACTTGGGTCTTGGCGATGATGATGCCCTGATAATCTCCGGGCGCGGAGATCACCCGTGTGCCATCCTTGATGTGAATATGCCCGACCGCCGGGGTTCCAAGACCGTTCGCAGCTTGTGTTCCATCCACACCCAGGATGGCCATTCCGTCCCGGATGGCCGATCCCCACGGCTCCTTGACAATTCGCGTGAGCACCGTTGTCTGGTCCACGGGCGCTGTCTTGGCGTGATCATCGGAGCCGGCGCCGTCGAAGACGTAAGTGCTTTGCCGCGACACACCCAGGCGGTCGAGCAGTTCGAGCTCCTTGCCGATTCCAGCCACGCAGTCTCGGCTTCCGCCTTTCACGGCTGCAAGGCACAGCATCAAATGGGCGCCGCGATTGTAGCTGACCTTGAGAACGACCTTGACGAATTCCGAGAGCGGAGGCGAGACGTGCTCGGCCACTTTATTGTCAGGGGAATAGGCCGCCGCGTCCGGCAGTTCGTCATCTGGATTTGGCCCAAGCGCGTTCGCGTCTACCTTCACTCCGGCGCGCTGCAAAGCTTCGATGAACGCTGTTCGAGCGAAGGCGGCAGGGTCCGGCACATGCCAGATGCTCAAGGTGGGCGCAACTCCGGCGGCGATTTCGCCGCTGACCCGTATCTCTCCAGGGGCAGGCGACTCGATCGTGATGGGCTTTGGATTCTCTGCGACGGTCATTACGGCGCCTATCACCTTGACGGACGCGGTCTTGGGTCGCCAATCAATCCTGGCCGGCTGCCCCGCGCTGGCCGCCGTCGTCATGATGTCGATGACGTTTTCGTTGAGCCAGATCGGGGAAATGATCCCGTCCGTGGGGTCGCGATGGGTTTCGAAAAGCCGCGCATCGATGATGACGTCGCCCTTGACCTCCGCGATGCCGGAGGCATGAACCCTCTTCGCCAGATTGTCCAGGGCGGCTAGCGGGTCGCTCTCCTTGACCAAGGCGCCCCCAGCAAAGCCGGTGTCGGCATAGTTGTGGTCGATCTCTGGAAAATTGTTGTAGCCGAGAGTGCCGTCAGGCTGCTCTCGCAGGCCGAAGCTGAAATCTCCAGAGGCGACCAGGATCAGATTGCCGTCAAGCCTGCCTTCCGACACCGGCCCAGCTTTGTAGACCCGGGTATGGAACCGGTAGTCCGCCCCATACAGGTCGAGCGCAGTGGCCGTGCTGTAGACCTTCATGATCGATCCGGGAGTGAGCGACCGGTCGGCCGCCTGATCGACAAGCACAGTCCCCGTGTCGAGATCGACCACGCGCATGCCCCAGCTTGTATGTGCGTATGCGGCTTTCGATTGGATCTCTGCTATGACAGCAGAAACGCTTGCCGGCGTATCGCCCTCGACCCGGGGAAGGGTGTCGGCGCGCACGCCCGTGCCCCACAAGACACCCAGGTTTACTAGCGCCACGAGGCTGGTCACGGACATCGAACGGATCGTGATCATGGGCAATTCCTTTTCATGAGCGTGGATCCACGCGCTGGGCGAGACTTGAGCGTAGAGGCCGCATGGCTAGAACCGCACCCCAGCCGCGACGCGGAACAGGGCGCCCTCGACACCGAGCTGGGCTTCGTCCTTATAGGGCGTAGCGACGTAGGCCAGGACGTTGAGGCGGGTTCCGATCCCGGCGCGGATGCCGATACCGACGGAACCGAGCGAATCGAACTCATAATCCCTGCCCGGCGGGTTCCACACCGCTCCATAGTCAACGAATCCGAACAGGCTGGGATTGGCCAGCCACGGCATGACTGCATCGATCCCTTTCCGAAGCTCTAACGCGGCCGCGATGCCATCGTCGCCGGTGATCGAGGAACTGTCGAAGGCTCGGCTATAGGGGTCGCCTCCCAGGTCGAAGCGGACCGCGGAAGGGAGCTCGGTGAAGGCGTACTGGCCGGTGAACTGCAGTTGCGCCGAGAGGGTATCGGTAATATCGCGTGAGAGCGTGCCTTCACCGAACATGTAGGTGAAATCAGCGTTCTCGGTGTTCGAGCCGAGACCGCTTAAACCCTGGCCCAGGCCGGCCTCGGCGACCACGGCGACACCGCCTATGGTCGTGTCAAACGTGGCTGCCGCCGTCAGCCATCGATTGCTATTGCGCGCCGCCGGATCGCCGTTGACGTCGACTGCCACATCCTTGGTATTGATCGCGAATTTGGCGAAGAGATTGTGCTCGATCGCGCGCACAATCGCGTAGTTCAAAAAAGCCTTTCCGAACGTGCTCCCGACGTGAATGTCGTCGTCGTCCAGTGGATTCGACCAGACTTGGCCGAACTCATACCCGGCGACGAACCCGGACGGCCCGAGCGGAAATGCCTGCCCGAACCGGAGAAACACGAGCTCGTCCGGGTCGGCGGGATTGGTCACCGCGAGCGCCTCGGTGCCCTCGAACAATCCGAGAGCATCGTTGACGCGCGCGATACCGGAAAGCTGCAGCGGCCCGGTTGATGGCGTGCCCAGATTGTCGAGGCGGGCATCGAGCCCGCTCCTCTTGAAGTCGACCTTCAAAACAAGCCTCCCCGCAGCCGGATCGTCCTCGACCTTGGAAAGCTTGGCCTCCACCGTGAAGCCGGGGATATCGGCGACGAGCAAGGCGTAGCGCTCAAGGTGAGAGACACGGACCGGTCGTTCCGCCACCATGCGGGCAATATATGGCTTCAGCCGTTCCTCGAGACCTGGCTGATCCGATTCCACGACAACGTCGCGGAGATAGGATTCGTAGACGATGATGCGGATCCGGCCGCTGCTGAAATCCTGCTGCGGGACCAGAGCCGCCGCATAGTAATCGTGTTCACGGTAGATGCGTTCGATTCCGTCGATGATCTCCTTCATATCGAGCAGTGAAACCTCTCGACCAATCAGTTTCCCCCAAAGCGTAGAGAAGATCGCCGGATCGAGCGTGACCGCTCCTTCGAGATCGATTTTGCGGAGCCGGAAGCGGATGGTTTTGAGCTGCTCGGGGGATAGGCCGGCGACCGGCGCGGCATGCGTAACGGTGATACTTGGAGGCCGCCGAGGCGGCGGCTCGAACCGCTCAATGACAGTTGTCTGATCTCTGATGACGCGGTCCGCGTCCTGCGCCTGAGCGCGAGCGACCAGCACCGCCAGAAAGCTTGAGGCGATCAGCACCAGTCTGGTCGCCAGACAAAGCCGGTCGTGGTGAACCACTCTTTGCTCCAAAACTGCCCACGAAATTCTCAAGCCGCAGACATTCTAAACCGAGAGCAATTGTCTCAGAAAAAGAAGTTGTCTCAGATAAATGGTGACGCGTGCATAGAATTCTTTGCCTTTTCCAGGAAAAATGATCCTGGAAAATTCGGAGCGGTTCCGCAGTGAGCAATAAGAACAAAGGAGTAGCGACGGCGCGGAAAACTGATCAGAGCTGCGTGCGATGCCGGCGCATCTGGCCACCTCGTGGACATAGTAGCTGGCATAACATTCACGCTTAGGATAAACGCGCGGATTTTTTTTACGCCGTAGGCTGTTTGCGATATCGGTGCGCCAGCTCTCTTCACGGGGAGCGCGGGCGAGGTGTGCGGCCCCAACTCTCGCACGCGGACCCGCTCTGCCGCGGATGCCGTCGCTTGTGCGAGCCCCGGACTCGGCATCGCAATCGTATGGAAGGCACGATCAGCGTCGCCAGGCCCATCCGTGCCGGTGACCATCTCGCTATCACAACGTCTTCTGACAGGTCTCTCTCACTGGGTGAGCCATCGTAATGAGATTAGGTCAACGCTCCTGAGACTGCATGGATCGAAACGCCAACCGGCCAGTTAGGTGGGTCAGGTGCAGACACGGAGAGAACTGTGAGCCCGAACGCCTCAGGCAATGACATAGGACACGCCACCCCAACCAGACCAGCCGCGGACGGTCTCGCTCCGGCCTTGGCCCGCAACATCGAAGCAATTGTTCAACGACGAAAGCGCGATGCGAAAGCAGCCACTGCGGAGCAACGCGCTGCGGCAGCAATCAGCAAGTTCGCAGGCAGCATGATCTTCGTCTATATTCATCTTGTTTTCTTCGGCGGCTGGATCCTCCTCAACATTAAGCCCGTTGGCTTTGTTCAGCCTTGGGACCCATCCTTGGTCATCCTTGCAATGATTGCATCCGTGGAGGCGATTTTCTTGTCCACGTTCGTGCTCATCAACCAGAACCGGATGGCCGCTGAGGACGATGCCAGAGCAGACCTCGATCTTCAGGTGAGCCTGCTGAACGAACATGAGACGACCAAGCTTATCAAGATGGTCGAGGAGATTGCCAGGCGCTTGAATATTCGCACGGAAGCGGATGATGAATTGAACGAACTGAAGCGCGACGTCGCGCCTGAAGCTGTTCTCGACAAGATCGTGGAGGCAGAGGAGTAGGCAACTCTGGGGGAGAGGGCGTCGCCAATGTCCCACCGATAGCGACACTTATCCATGAGCGCTCGTCGTGCTGTGAACGCGCTCTGGTTGACTTAAAAACCCGCAGGCGATAGCCGTCGTGAAGGAGCAAGCCCGGTAAGATCTTCTCAGACGATCCCCTTACATAGTTCTCTCTCCGACCATGAACCCCTGGCCATGATGGGCCGCCGAGGACAGCGTGTCTCCGCCGAGGACAGCGTGTCTCGTCGACGACACAATATTCCACAGCACACCATGATCAGCGGCCACTCTCACCGCAGTCACTACCGGCAGAAGCGGACTATTCGGGTTCTGCCGCCCCAAGAGCGTCGATGACGGGAGCAAGCGAGTCATCTTCCTGACGCGGCGCCTGCAACTCGCTGGTCGCATTCGCCTTGTCGAGGGCTTGCTGGATGGCGTCTTCTATGTTGTCGATCTCTTGTTCGCGAACCTCGCGCCCATATCCGGCAGCATTCGCATCCTGTTCGAACTGCTGCACGAGCCCTGCGACGCTGACTGGTGCGTCCGCAGGCACATTGCCGACATTCTCCTGCAGCCAGCTTCGAAAGAACTCTATGGTCGCACTCATCTCGCCTCCTGAGCCGGACAACTGCCGCAGAGAGTGGTTGTTCCATGGCCCTGCCAGGAATTGCGAACTCCACCGGCATCGACCGAAGTCCCCAGCATGCCATTGCCGCAAACGAAGCGAGCCGCCTTCCCCTTCACCGTCGCCTGTCAGCAACTCATCTGTCTTGGTTGGTTGGATCCCCTACGCTAGATCGGTCTGCACAGCCTGGATGGAGTTCGACGCCGATGGCGGCGATGGACCGATGCTGCCCGCATTGTGCTCGCGCTTCGGCTCTTTCGCAGGCAGTCCGGTTGGGAATGCCGCATGCAGAAAAGCACTCCGACAGTCTTCTTCACGAGTGATACTCATTTCAGTGACGCGCGCATCCGGCGGATCGAGCGGCGGCCGTCCAGCTCGCTCCTTGAGCATGACATGACGCTTATGA
This sequence comes from Mesorhizobium sp. B2-5-3, assembly GCF_006441005.1. Taxonomy (NCBI): domain Bacteria; kingdom Pseudomonadati; phylum Pseudomonadota; class Alphaproteobacteria; order Hyphomicrobiales; family Phyllobacteriaceae; genus Mesorhizobium; species Mesorhizobium sp. B2-5-3. The sequence continues at coordinate 624 of NZ_VFUS01000023.1, read as the reverse complement.
CGCTCTGGCAGATTACTGTAGAGGGGCGAATGGGTCCTCCGTGCTGGCCACCCGAGTCGGCGGCGACGCGGTCTGCACCGCCGACCCACGGCATTGTTCCCGCGCGCGCGCTCTTCGATGAAAGGCGTCGCCAGAGCACGGCGATACCTCGCCTTGCAACGATCGCGCATGTCCAGGTGGAGCGCCCGGCGGGCGTCTAGCCCCGTGGTCGGGTCGTCGAGGATCGGGAGGCGCGACCGGTGCATCAACGCCCGGGAGATCTCGCCGCTGCTCCGCTGGCGGCCCGAAAGCGAACGGACCCGCTCATCGCGCCAGTCGAGCTCCTCGCAAATTCTCCTTCGCCGACGTCTGCGGCAAGTCCATGCAGCGTGGGTTAGCGTAGGTTTTCGGCGACGGTGAGATGGGCCAAGTGCCGGCGGCTTGGCCGGCATGGAATGACCCACACACCGATCAGCCCGAACTGGGCGTGAAAGAAATCAGTGACTAGCGAGAACAGTTCCGTGTTCCCGGCGCCGCTGGCGCTGCGTGTATGACAAGGTGGGCACTCATGCATCGACCGATGAAGTTGCAGGGCGCGTGTTGAGCAATCCGCTCGGTGTTATTGCGGGGTTGCTCCCATTCTTG
>NZ_VFUS01000022.1:0-24186 GCF_006441005.1 Mesorhizobium sp. B2-5-3 | reverse complement strand
CACCCGACCCTGTCGGGCAATGTCGGTATCTGGGAGAAGGCAGGGCGCCCGGAGACGCTCGGTCATTCCTGCGCGAGCGAACTCCTCGACGACCTGAAAGCCCATATTCCATCGCTGCGCCCGCAATGCCGCACCGGCCAGAACATCACGGTGCGCCGAGGAAACGAGACATGAGACTCCTGATCTGCAACGATGACGGCATCGAGGCGCCGGGCCTTGCCCGGCTGGTCAAGGCGGCCGGCAGCCTGAGCGACGATTTGTGGGTGGTGGCACCCGACGGCAAGCGCACCGCCGCGGGCGCATCGCTGACGATCGCGCGGCCGTTGACCATGCGGCGCGTCAAGTCCGGCTGGTATTCGTGTTCCGGCACTCCGGCCGACTGCGTGGTGAGTGCGATGGCCTGGCTGTTCGCGGATGGCCAAAAGCCCGACCTGGTTCTGGCGGGCGTCAATGACGGGCGCAACGTCGCCGAGGACCTTGCCTATTCCGGGACGCTGGGCATTGCGCGCGAGGCGACATTCTGGGGTATTCCGGCGATCGGCTTTTCCCGGGTGAAGAATCCGGACTTCAGCGGTGTCGACGACGAGTGGCTCGGCGCGTTGATCGCCTCGCTCTGGCGGTCGCGTGAAGAGTGGGCGGCGGATGGCCATTGGCTCAGCATCAACCTGCCGGCTTCGCTGCCGGCCGGGATCCGGCAGCCGCGCATCGGCCGCGACAAGATCGGCCGCAAGGCTGAAATCCTGGAGAGCGACGGCGATCGCACCGTCATCACAGTCCCGCGCGGGCGCGCTCACGCAAGTGAGCCGGGCGACGAGAACGAGGCGATCGATGCCGGCTTCGTCAGCATCAACCGGCTGAACTGGTTTGGCGAAACGCGGCTGGACGGACAGTTTCTGGACGGGATCCAGCCCCAGCGGCAAGGCTAGTCTTTGGCCACAGAACTGGGTTGCCGCGAATATTCAGGACGGCACGGCCGCTCGTCCAGCCGCGCCAACGCCTCGACGGCGGCGCAGCGGCGCGGATCATCCAGATCACTGAGCTGTGCAGCGGTTAAATTGCGTCAATCCAAAGCCGATGCTTGAAGCCGCCGCTATTTCATTCCACATCGGTCAGCATGAAGGACGAGGCACGAGAGCGGCGTCGGGATCTGTTGTGGGCGCTGCCCGCATCGCTGATCCTGCATGCGCTCCTCGCAGCGCTGGTGTTCTACAACCTGCCGAGGCCAGCCCAGGAGCCGCAGCAGGACCAGCCGGTAAATGTCGCGCTCGTGCCTCCGCCCGATCAGCCAAAACCGAAACCTGCTCCCGCACCGCCAAAGGAGCCCAAAGCCGAGAAGCCGCCGGAAACGAAGGCTGAAGAACCGCCCGCAAAGCAGCCGCGCAAGACGCCGCCGATCGAGACCTTGAGACCTGTCTTTCAGTTCGGCGACAAGGACGCCGGCCCCAGGAAATCCCTGGACGGAGCCAGCGCTCAAGACAGTTCGCCAGCGCCTGCCAAGGAGGAGACGTCCAAGCCGCCCGTGACGCCTGAGCCTGCGGAGACCAAGTCTGGCGCGCCGGCGGCCACCGAAAAACCGGCAGAGTTGCCCGAGGCCGGCGAGAAGCCGGCAACCGCCGCGAAGGATGCCGAGTCCCTGAAGGATGCTGAGGAGGCGGAAACCCCCGACGCCGACAACCAAACGGCTGCGGCAGCGCCGTTGGCCGCCGATGACGGCGATACTGAGGTCGAGCTTCCGATATCGGCTGAAAAGCCGACGCCAAAACCCACAAATGCGCCGAAGCCCGGCTCTTCAAAAGTTTCGAAGTCCTCCAACGGGAGCGCGGGAAGCCCAACGTCCCCTGATGTCGCCAGTGCCGCGTCGCGTCGCTATTCCGGGCTTCCGGGCGTTCGCAAGCTCTATTCGCAAGACGCTACCGGCGATGCGCTGGCCACGACCTCGATGGGCGGCGTGCCGCGCGCCCAGCGTGGTGCCAAACTTTGCGCCAGCGCATTGCAGCAGCAATTGCTGGACGCCTCATATTTCCCCGACTTGATCCCAAGCGTGCCGCTGAAGGCCGGCAATATTCTCAACGCCCCGGATGTCGCTTTTCGCGCAACGGGCACGTGGTACCATCTGGGCTTCCGCTGCGAGGTCGACAGCGATGTGACCAGGGTTTTGTCGTTCGGCTTGCGTGTCGGATCTGTAATTCCGCCAGACGAATGGGTTCGCCTTGGACTACCCACTCGCTAGAACAAACTCTTAGGCGGGGACACCGAGCCCGGACAATTGCCGGCTGATCTCTTGCCAGTCGGCGCAGACGAAATCGGCGCCGGCCGCCTTCAGTCGCGCGCCATGCTCGGGATAGGTGTGGCCGCCGCCGGTGTAGCCGATCGCCGTCATGCCGGCGGCAACCGCGCCCTGGATACCGAAGGGCGAATCCTCGATGACGATGCAGTCCGCCGGATTGGCGCCCATCTTTGCCGCGGCGAACAGGAAAATGTCCGGCGCGGGCTTGCCGTTCTTAACCATCGAGGAGCTGTAAATTGCGTCGCCGAAGAACCGCGCCAGCGCCGTCACTGCCAGGCTGTGGTTTATGCGCTCGACGGAGGACGAGGAGGCAACGCAGCGGTCGCCCTCAAACGCCTCCAGAAACGCGGCGATTCCTGGTGTCGGCTTCAGTTCCTGCGAAAACAGGATCCTGGTCTCGGTCCAGATGTCGCCGTCCGCCGCCGCCGGAAACTGATGGCCGGTCAATTCCCTGATTTTGACGATGATGTCGGACTGTTTCATGCCGATGCACTGAGCGATGATGCCGCCGTGCACGCCCGGCATGCCGTGCTTTTCATAGACGCGCTCATAGGCCCTCGCGGCCAGCGGTTCGCTGTCGACGAGAACGCCGTCGCAATCGAAAATGATAGGCCTTGATCGCGCCACGCGCTTCTCCCCGGAGTTTTGCACTTTGCTACCGGCAAAAAGTCAAATGTTCAATAGCGTGGTGGTCGGGCGCCAAAATCTGTCAAAGCTGGCGTAGCGCATCGCTGGCCCGGGCCGACCCAAGCGCCCTTTGCATGGCCTGCCGCGATTGCGCGCGATCCGGCGTGATCCAGTTCGGTTCGGCGCCAAGAAAGCGGTCGAGGAAAGCCACGGCATAGGCCGGCATCTCGGTCACGTTCTCGCGATAGGACCACCACGTGCGCAGGTCGTCGGCGCATTTGTCGATGCTGGGCGCTGAGCCGAATTCCTGCTCGTAGATCGCCGAAATCACCGAAACGCAATAATTGGTGTAGAGGAACCCCTCAGGCCAGAAGCGGACGATTTCCAGCGTGCCGGCATTCTGCTCGGTCTCGACGAGATGGCTGAGGCCGGAGACTTCCCTGGCCGGCGCCTGCCGTATCAGTTCGCGCAGCACGAGGCCGGCGGCAAAGACGATGAAGTCGGCGCGGTCGATCGCGGCGAAACGCTTCTGCGCCTCCATGATCTCGACCCAGTCGAGAAAAGCCCTTGTGAGCCTGGCTTCGTCGATTTCAAAACGCACGCCGAATGTGTCGGACACCACCTTGGCGCTGCCGCGAAACGTGGCGCGGAACCAGCGCAATTGCCGCAACCGATGGCGAAGGTCGGGCATAAGGGCCAGTTCATCCCTGAAGGGCAGTTCCATTTCACATATCCCGTTTGACGACAGGCTAGCACAACCGTGCCGTCGCCGAAATCGGCCGACGGCCCTGTGGATGACCGTGACCGAGGTCAATATCATACATATTGACATTCTCGGAAACAAATGTTCTCACTTTGCTGTTGTCGCGCATCCGTCCAAGATGCGGTTCAATGAAGGCTTCGGGAGGAGAACCGAATGGCGATTTGGCAGTGGGGACTGCTTCTTCTGGTTATCGTGTGGGCGCTGCAGTCGCTCGGCGTCTGGCTGCAGATGCGGCACTATTCGGATGTCTTCCGGGGCGTCACCGACCAGTACAAGGATGGCTTCGTCGGGGCCGGCAATTTTCGCGGCCGGCTGGCCAAGGGCACCATCGCGCTCGTCGTGGTGACGCCGGACCTGATCGTGCGCCGCATGATGGTCATGAGCGGGCGCTCGGTGTTCACCAAATTCAAACGACATCAACAATTCGAGGGTGTTCCCCTCGATCAACTCCGGTCCAACCCTGCGATCATGGGGGAGGGGGAACCCGGTGTGGCCGAGGCCGTGAAACGGGCGATCGAACAGATCGACAAAGCACGGTCGGAGCCGGGGAAGAAGCCGGGCTTGTCCGGCTTGAACGTAGCAAGGGCCTAGAGGACGCCGCGCACCGGCCGGGATCAACCGGCGGGCGGCATAAGGAGGAGAAATGTCTGTATTTTCGTTATTGGCGCAGCATGCCGACATGGCCGTGCATAACCTGCATGTTGCAGGCACCATGGTCTCGGATGCTGCCTGGCACGGCAGGCTCGGCGTCGAGCATGCCACCGATCATCTCGTGGTGTTGGCGCAGGCGCAGACCGACAGCGCGCCTGTCACCGCCGATCAGCTGAAGGAACAGCTGAAAAACGTGCAGCAGGAAGAGCAACTCGGCTGGCTGACCGCAATCGGCAAATACTTCATCGGCATCTTCCAGAAAGGCGGCGAAGTGTTCGCCGGCTTCGTTACCGGCATCATCCCGACACTGGTGGTGCTGATGACCGCCTTCTACGCCGTCACCGAACTGGTCGGCGAGGAGCGCGTCCACGGCCTGGCACGCGGCGCCGGCAGGATCGCGCTGACCCGCTATACGCTGCTGCCTCTGTTGGCGGTGTTCTTCCTCACCAACCCGATGGCTTACACCTTCGGATCGTTCCTGGAAGAAAAGCACAAGCCCGCCTTCTATGACGCGGCTGTCTCCTACGTGCATCCGCCGCTCGGCCTGTTCCCGCATATCAACCCCGGCGAATACTTCGTCTGGGGCGGCATGCTGGTCGCCTTGCTCGACCTCGAGAAGCGGGGTGTCGTCGCCGGAGGCTATCACGTCAAGGTGGCGATCTGGTACGCCATCGTCGGCCTCGTCGTCATCCTGCTCAAGGGCATGCTGACCGAGCGCATCACCGCCATCATGGCACGCCGCCAGGGCATCGAGCTGTAAGGGCGGGGAGGACATCATGGCCAAGACATACAAAGCCGTAAGGATCTCCCGGGGCTCCACAGGCTGGGGCGGCCCGCTCGTCATCGAGCCGACCGCACAGCGCGATAAGATCGTCTCCGTCACCGGAGGCGGCATCCATCCCGTGGCACAGCTCATCGCCGACATGACCGGCGCTACGGCCGTCGACGGCTTCAAGGCGCCGCCGATCGAAAGCGAGATGGCGGTCGTCGTCGTCGACTGCGGCGGCACCGCACGCTGCGGCGTCTATCCGCGCAAGCGCATCCCGACCGTCAACCTGACGCCGGTCGGCCAGGCTGGGCCGCTCGCCCAGTTCATCACCGAGGACATCTACGTTTCGGGCGTGAAGCCGGCCAATGTCACAATGGCGGACGGATCCGAGGCGGTCACCACTGCGGGGGGAGCAGCATCGATGAGTCCAGGCAACAACACCGCGGCCGCGGCACCACAGCCGCTACCGAGCGAAGGCGGGCTGATCGGCCTGATCAGCTCGATCGGCCGCGTCATGGGCCGCGTGGTCGGCATCTTCTTCAATGCCGGCCGCCGTACGATCGACCAGGTGGTGCGCAACGTGCTGCCGTTCATGGCCTTCGTGACCATGCTCATCGGCCTGATCCTGTACACCGGCATCGGCGACGTGCTTGCCCAGCCGATGGGACCGCTCGCCAACAACATCGTCGGCCTGCTGATCATCTCGGCCATCTGCGGCCTGCCGTTCCTGTCCCCCATCCTGGGACCGGGCGCGGTCATCGCGCAGGTCATCGGCGTCGCCATCATCGGTCCGCAGATCGCCAACGGCACGATTTCGCCGGCGATGGCGCTGCCGGCGCTGTTTGCCTACAACACCCAGGTGGGCTGCGACTTTGTCCCGGTCGGCCTGGCGCTCGGTGAAGCCAAGCCCAAGACGATCGAAATCGGCGTCCCGGCGGTTCTCATCAGCCGCCAGATCATGGGCCCGGTCTCGGTGCTGATCGCCTGGGTCGTCAGTCTGATCGTGTTCTAAGCAAATTCCGGGAAAGCCTGAAACGGCTTTCCCGGAAAAAGGCGCGTAGCGCTTTCCCTTGGGAATTGCGCCAAAGCACGGAGATAGAGGGGTTCACGGGCGTCCGTAACCCCCTCGAGGAAAGTAAGGAAATGAGGTTCGCCATATGACGGTTCTGCTGAGAACACGGGTCACTTCCATCGGGCCTGAAGTAGCGGACCTTGCCGAAGGGGGCGTGCTCATCCTGTTCGCGGATGGCTCGCCGCCGGAGCTTGCCGAGGTTTCCGTGCTCCACAAGACGGAACTCGGGCCCAGCGAAGGCGCGCCGCAGAAGGGCGCGTCGATCACCCTTGGACCTGTTTCCGCGACAATCACGGCAGTCGGCTCCAGCGCCTGGAGCAAGGTGCTCGAGATGGGGCATGTCGTCATCTCGTTCAATGGCGCCACCGAGGCCGAGCGGCCGGGCGAGATCTGCGCTTCGCAGGTCGACACCCAAGCGCTCGTGGCCGCCCTGAAGACAGACGCGATCATCACCATCGCCGCCTGAAGCATTCGCGCCGCGACCCATGTCGGCGCGGCGCCACAACAGAGTATTTGCCATGGAACGCTCGACCATCGTCAGAGTGCATGAAGGTTTGCACGCCCGTCCCGCCACGCGCTTCGTCAAGCTTGCCAAGGGTTTCGAATCCGATGTCGAGCTGGTCAAGGACGGCAAGGCGGTCAGCGCCAAGAGCTCGGTCAAGCTGATGCTGCTGGCGGTGAAGGAAAACCAGGAAGTCACCGTGCGGGCGAATGGCGCGGACGCCATCGAGGCGATCGAGGCGCTGATCGGCTATCTCGAGAATCCGAAGGCAGGTCTCGACGATGACGATCCGCAACCGGCCGCCAATACGGGCGAGGACATTGTGCCGGCGTCCGAACCCGCACCGGCTGCTTCAGGCGTGGCCGGTTTGCGCGGCGTCGCGGCGAGCGAGGGCGTCGCCATCGGGCCTGCCTTCGCGCATTTTCCGCCTGACATCGCTGGACAGGGCCGCATGCTGCAGGCGGAGGAGATCGCCGGCGAGATCGACAGGTTCCGCGCCGCCGTCGCCGCCGTTCAGGCGCGCATGGACAAGGCGCTGGCGCAGGACACCCTGTCCGCCGGAGATCGCGGCATCATCGCGGCGCTGCGGGACATCGCCGCCGACGACAGCCTGACCGGCGAGGCCGAGAAGGCGATCAAAAGCGGCAATGACGCTGTCTCAGCCGTCATCACCGCCGCCTCCACCATAGCCGCCGATTTCAGCGCGGTCGATGATCACTATCTCAACGCGCGCGCCGACGACTGCCATGCGGTCGGACGACAGATCTGTCTGGCGCTGCTCGGCCAGGATGACGCCAGCCTCGAAAATATCCCCGAAGGCGCCATCCTGATCGCCGACGACATCGGCGCCTGGGACCTGGCGCGGGCGCCGCTGAAGCGCATCGGCGGGGTGGTATGCGGCCATGGCGGGGCCACCTCGCATATTGCCATCATCGCCCGTTCGCACGGCATTCCGGCAGTGCTGGGCCTTGGCGACCAGATCAATGCCCTGCGCAGCGCGCGCGAGGTGGCCGTGGACGGCAATGGCGGGCAGGTAATCGTCGACCCCGATGCGGCGACCCGCGCGGACTTCGCCGCCCGCGTCGAGGCGGCGGTCAAGGAGCGCGCCGGACTGGCCGTCTTCAAGACCGTGACGCCAAAACTCGCGGACGGCAGGATCATCGAGGTCGCCGCCAATATCGGCTCGCTGGAGGAAATCGCGGCAGCGCAGGAAGCCGGCGCCATGGGCGTCGGCCTGTTCCGCACCGAGCTTCTGTTCATGCGCCATATGCATCTGCCCTCCGAGGACATGCAGGCCGAGACCTATGCGGCGCTGGCCAAGGCATTCGCGCCCTATCCCGTCATCGTGCGCACGCTCGACATAGGCGGTGACAAGCCGATCGCCGGCATCGAATTTCCCGACGAGGAAAATCCCTTCCTCGGCTGGCGCGGCATTCGCATGTGCCTCGACCGGCCGGATATCTTCAAGCGCCAACTCAGGGCGCTGCTCAGGGCAGCCGTGCACGGCAACATCAAGGTGATGCTCCCGATGGTCTCCGACATATCGGAGGTACGGCAGACGCGGGTTCTGGTTGCCGAGTGCGCGGCGGAACTGAAGGCGCAAGGCGTGCCGCATGCGGCGTTCGATCTTGGTGTGATGATCGAAACGCCGGCCGCCGTTCTGATCGCGCCGGCGCTGGCGAAAGAGGTGTCGTTCTTCTCGATCGGCACCAACGACCTGACCCAGTACATCATGGCCGCCGACCGGCTCAACCCGACCGTGGCCAAGCTCAATGATGTCGCCAACCCGGCCGTCATGTCGGCGATCGAGTTGACGGCAAGAGCCGGCGTGGCCGCCGGCATCATGGTGGGCATGTGCGGCGAGGCGGCCGGACGCCCCGACCTCATCCCGGCCTTTCTCAAGATGGGGCTGACCGAGCTCTCGATGAGCCCGGCCTCGATCCAGCGCGCCAAGAAGACCATCGCGGACATGGCGCTCGGGCGATAGTCTCGGCCAGAACCGGCAGCTACGGCAAATGGGCAAGCAAGGTGGCGAAGACAGGTGTCAATTCATCGACCGGGCTCGCCTTGGCACAGGCCTTGACGACGCGGTCGTGACGGATGCCGGCCGCCAGAACAGCGGTCTCCAGCATGTCGGGCTCAGGCGCACCGTCGCTGGCCGTGGTGGCCAGGCCGCAGGCCAGGACGACGGGGGCCAAGCAAGCTATGTCGAGCGCCCGGTCGCCGATTGCATCCGGTTCGGCTTCGACAAAGCGGACAGGACGGTGGTTGAGGCACTCGACCAGCAGCGCCGCACAGGCAGCGGCGACGGCCGGCAGCGCGGCGGGGCCGGGTCTGGCGGGCATCGCGGCCAGCAGACCGGCGTGGCGTTTTTGCATGGCGGCGTGGACGGCGGCGAAATCCGCCTCGTGGATCCGGGCATTGTCGATCTTCAGGGCGGCGAGCACGGTCCTGGTCAGATAGTACATGTCGCGCCGGAAGACGCGCTCGGCGCTGGACCGGCGTTCCTCGTTGCCGGCCGGGAAATAGATGCCAAGGCCTTTCACAGTCGTTCCGTCGATCTTCGTCGGGCGGTCATGCGGGACAAAGGATTCGGCGATCGACAAGGCTTCGTCGAAGGCACTGGCGGCATGGCCGAGCAGGCCTTCGATGCCTTTGCCCGGGAACGGCGGCAAATGGCTGGTTGCTTCCCGCACGAGATTGGCCTCGCTGTCGCTGTCGTGGCGGCTCTGGCGAATGATGTCGCGGACGTCGCGCAGCCGGTCCTTCAAATTGACGCGGACATCCCTGGAGATTTGTCGGAGCATCGCGAATCGCCTCGAAAACGTCTACCGGCCTCGGCCGCCGAGAGCCGGCCGCTGACCTACATTGTTCCTATCGATTGGTAGCTCAATAGGCGATATTAAACCAGCGTGGAGAATCGGCGAGTGACTCCTACATCGCCGAGCGGGGAGAAGACAGTTGGGCAGGCGACGGCAGGGCGATAGCGAAAGCGGAGTGACCGAGGCGCCCGAACAGGTCGTCAACGAGAGCCGCACGGACCGCCTCAGGATCCGCGCCGCCTGGATGTATTTCGTCGAGCAGATGACGCAGAACGAGATCGCCGACGTGCTCGGCGTCGGCCGCGTCACCATCGTTCGCATGCTGGCGGAGGCGAGGTCCCGCAACGAGGTGAAAATCACCATCGAAAGCGAGTTGTCAGAGATCGTGCGGCTGGAGCGCGCGCTGGAGCGCACGTTCGGCCTGAAGCAGGCGCTGGTGGCGCCGCTGACCGCGCCTAATGCCGATCCGATCCCCGCGATCAGTGCGAAGACCGGGATTTTCCTGTCCGACACGATGAAATCCGGCATGCGCGTCGGCGTCGGCTGGGGTCAGACGCTGTTCTCGAGTCTGCCCTTCATCAGCGCCAAATCGCTCACCGACTTCAAGGTCATTTCGCTGCTAGGCGGTGTGGGCGTCGTGCGCCGCTACAACCCGGCCGAGTTCGCCTGGCGCTTCGCCCAAATCTTCCAGGGCGACGGCTATCTGATCCCGACGCCGGCCGTCGTCGACAGCGTCGAGACCAAGATCGCGCTGGTCGAGCGTTGCGGACTGCAGGAGGTTTTTGAGATGGCCAACGTGCTCGATGCCGTTCTGCTGAGCGTCGGCGGCATCGCTTCGGCCACTACCTTCTCTCGCGGCGGCTTTCTTAAGGAGGCGGACCGCGAGGCTTTGGTTGCGCGTGGCGCCGTTGGCGACCTTCTGTTCCATTTCTTCGACCGCAATGGCGATCTCGTCGACCACCCCGTCAACAGCCATGTGATGTCGGTGGAGGTCGATCGGCTGCGCAAGGCGCCGATCCGCATTCTCACGTCCGGCGGCGAAGAGAAGACAGCGGCGCTGCTCGGCGCCATGAACCTGATCGCGCCGACCATCCTGATCACCGACGAAGAGAGCGCAAGGCGCATGCTCGAGGCGGTCAACGGAAGCTGAAGGACCCCGTGACGTAGTCCGGCCAGGCCTGCTCCTCGTCGAAAACAGCGACAAGATCCGAAGTGTCCGCCAATATCCCGCTCAGGACCAGCGCCGTGGCGATGCCGGAGCCGTTTCCGCCCGCTATGTCATGCTCGACACTGTCGCCGACGCAGACCACGCTGGCGCGGTCGGGCTCGCCGGCCAGCGCCAGTGCGGCATCGAAGATCGCCGGGCCGGGCTTGCCGATGCGGGTGACGCTGCCGCCCAGGCTCTCGTAGAGATCGGCGATCTCGCCGGCGCCGAAGCGAGGCCCGACCGCCGTCAGCATGATCTTGTCGGGATTGGTGCAGAAGCATGGCACCTTTCGCGCCGCCGCCGGCGCCAGCAGGCGGCGATAATGGTCCAGGTCGTAGCGGTCGCCTTCGCTGGCCGCGATCAGTACCAGGTTGGCGGTATCGCCGGCTCCGGTCAACACAAAAGGCAGGCCCTCGATCGCTGTGCGGTCATTATCGCGGCTGATCAACAGGCAGTTCGTGCCGGGCCGCAACGCTCCGGTCCCCGCCATTTCGTGGAAGGATCGCCACGCCACCTCGCCGGAGGAAACGAAATGATCCCAGCTTCCGGCCTCGAAGCCGAGCCTCAGCAAACGGTCCTCGTTGGGCTTGGCGCGCCTGCCGGAGTTGGAGACCAGCACCACGGTCTTGCCGGCGCGCTTCAGTGCCGCCAAGGCCGCCACCGCGCCGGGATAGGGGGCCGAGCCGTCATGCAGCACGCCGAACTGGTCGACCAGGAAGACCTGGTAGCGCTCCGCCAGCGCTCCGATGCCGTCGAGGCGTTCAGCCAGTTTCCCGCTCATAGCAGCCCCGCCTCGTTCGCACCCTTCAACGCCAGCCGCGCCGTTCCGGCAGCGGCCTCGTCCGACAAAGCCGGCAAGAACGCAACGCCGAGCTTACGCTGCCGGATCGCGCTCCACGCCGGATTTGCCGCGCCGCCGCCGACGCTGCGCACCGAAGTCAGCGCCGGCGCGCCGAGCTCGCCAAGCCGGCGATAGCCGAGCGCTTCGATCGCGGCCATGCCTTCGAACATCGCCTTGAGATAGTCGGCATCATCCACCGGGCGCGGGACGAGGCGCGGGGGGAGCGCCGGATCGGCGATGGGGAAGCGTTCGCCCGATGTGGCGAGCGGATAATAGTCGAGGCCGGTCTCGGTCGCCGGGTCGATCATGGCACTGAGCTCGATGATGCGCGTGAGGGGAAAATGCTGCGCCAGCACCTTGCCGCCGGAATTCGAGGCCCCGCCGGCCAGCCAGCCATTGCCCAGCCGGTGGCTGTAGATGCCGTATCGCGGCGCCGAAATCGGCCGGTCGGACAGGATCTTGATGGTAAGCGAGGAGCCAAGCGCCGTGACCCCGTCGCCGACCCCCGCGGCACCCGTCGCCAGGAAAGAGGCGCAGCCATCGGTCGTGCCGGCAACGACGGTCACGTCGCGGGCCAAGCCGAACAGATCCGCCATGGCCGCGGTGAGCGTGCCGGTCACGTCGCCCGGCTCGACGACGTCAGGCAGCAAATCCATGCGCATTCCGGTCGCCGCGATCCAGTCCGGCCAACGGCGGGCCTCGACATCGTAGCCGGTTTTCAAGGCGTTGTTCTCGTCGCTGACGTTGAAGCGGCCCGAGAACTGTCCGGCGATCCAGTCCGCCTGATGCAGCACCGCCGCCACGCCCGGCAGATGCTGGAAGTGAAGCGCCTTGGCGAGGCCTGAGGTCGCACCGTGCGCGGCGCTGCCCGCCGGCGCCTCGCGCGCGATCGCGGCCAGTATATCGTCGCCGGCGACCTTGTCATTGTACATCAGCGGTTCGGCGAGCGGCCGTCCGGCACCGTCGACCGGCAGCAACGTGCCCGAGGTGCCATCCACGGCGATGGCGCGGACCGTGATCCGGTCGATGCCCGCAATCAACTCCGCCAGCGCTGCCCGGACCGCTTGCCACCAGGCCGCCGGACTGCGTGGATCCTGGCCAAATGCGTCGAGGCGGACGGCGGCTTGGCCGGCAATTGAAAAGTCCGGACGCATGGCTACGGCGCGGGCGCCCGAGGTGCCGATATCGACGCCGATGACGAGACGATCCGAGAGAGGCGAGCCGGCGACGGGCGACATGTCAGCCACCGGAGGCGTTCAGTTTCTGGCGGTACTGCTCGGCGTCCCAGTTGACGAGTTCGTCGTTCTCCGCCTCGGTAAGGTAATTCAACGTCGCCGTGACATCGACCCGCGCCGTCACGTCGGCAAGGCAACGCTGCATGGCGTCGGCGCCGGCGCTGGCATTGGCGCGCATCAGGACGCCGAGCCCCGGAAACAGGATCGACAGGGGCTGGGCGCCGCGACGCCTGACGACAGCGGCGACGTCCTCGCCGGGCGCAGCCACCACCGAACCCTTGCCGAGGAAGATGACATGGTCGGGATAGAGGCTGCCGCCCGATGCCATGCGGCGGCTGTCGGGATCGATGGCGACCGCGTGCGCCTCGGTGTCGACGGGCAAGCGGTAGCCGGAATTTGCGGCAAGCGCGGTCAGTGCCGCGATGTCGGGCGCGGCCGCGTCGCGCGGCGCCCTTGCCAGAAGCCCGGTCACGCGGCGCAACAGCGCCTCGGCCCCGGTGACGGTCTCGGCCGCGACGACGAGGCCGTGATTGCCCAGGATCAGGACATCGACGCCCGGCCGCAGCCTTTCGGAGATGCCCTGGGCCAGCGGCAGGCCCGGCCGGCGGTAGGGAACATAGGCCCATTGGATGCCTGCGAGCCGGCACGCGGCCAGGACCTCGCAATCGGCCTGCACCGCAAGCGAAATGGTGTCGACGCAGTGGACATGCAGGACCACGCGCTGCGGCATCAAGGCATGCACCGTGGTCTCGATCGAGGGACGCAGCCCGCGCGGGTTGAGCGCGCCGATGGCGAAGGCCTGAGGCTGGTCGGCGGCGGGATCGCGTCGTTCAACCGCCTCGAGCAATGGCGCCATCGCCACCGGCACCATGATGTCATCGGCGAGCGCGTCTTTCAGCCAGGTCCCGGAAGCCTTGATCCACAGCGTGTCTCCGGCTTTCAGCGAGTTGTTGCCGCCGGCGGCCTGGGTCAGATGCGGATCCTGTCCGATGGCGGCCGAAAGCGCCCGCAGCGCCGCCAATTCCTGCGCATCCGCCTGGGTCGCCATCACGCATCTCCTCCAACAATCCGCCAACCGTCGAATGCGGTGGTCGGGCATTCGACGGGTTGATATCGCAGATAAGAGTGAGTTCCGTCAACCGTGATCGAATACCGTCAGTTGTGGCTTGCAATCGAGCTAATGTTGAGTAAGTTACACCAACTGCCGTCGCAGAACGGCGTTTTGGAGGAAACAGTTGAGCGACTCCGGCCGCCAGCGTCAGATCGTCGAACTCTTGCGTGATCGCCCCTTCGCCTCGGTGCGGGAGCTGCAGGAGCGGCTCGGCGTTTCGGCCGCGACGGTGCGGCGCGACATCGACCGGATCGACGAGGCGGGCGAGGCGCGCAAGGTCTATGGCGGTGTTTCGGCGCTCGACGGCACGTCGCAGGCCGGCGTCGCCTATGCCCGGCCCTATGACGAGAATCGCGACCTCGCGGTCGAGGCCAAGCGGCAGATCGCCAACCTAGCCGCGACCATGGTGCGCGACGGCGACGCGGTTATCGTGCATGGCGGCTCGACCTGTTTCCATCTCGGGGTCAAGCTCGCCGAGCGCAGCATCCGGCTCTACACCAACTCGATGCCGCTGGCGGCGTATCTGAGCGATCATGGCCATTGCAGCCTGACCGTTGCCGGCGGCGACCTGCATCGCGAGCCGGGCATCATTCACTCGCTCACCCATCCGGCACCTTTCTACGCTTCGAAGTTCTTTCTCGGCGCGCAAGGCATCGGCCAGGAAGGCTTGCTGGAATCGCACCCGCTGCTGGTGCGCTCGATCGTCGAGCTTAGCCAGTGCGCCGACCAGATCGTCGTGCTGGCCGACAGCCGCAAGCTTTCGATCCAGGCCCGTAACGTTGCGCTGCCCCTGTCGCGCATCGGCACGCTGGTCACCGACGACGGTCTTTCCGATGCCGACGCGCGCATGCTGGAGGATGCCGGCGTCATGGTGCGGATTGCTTCGACCACGGGAGCCATCGCATGAAGGTCGCGGTGCTCGACTTCGGCAAGACCAATTCGAAGCTGTTCGTCTTCGGCCAGGACGGACGCATTCTCGACGAGCGCCGGACCCAGCCGAAATGGACGCGCCAAGGCGGCTTCAGCGTGCTCGATGAGGCCGACCTCCACGATTGGGCGCTCGGCGCCGTCACCGCTGTGATCGAAAACCATGGCGTGGAAGGGGTGATGGTGTCGGGCCATGGCTGCACCTTCGCCCTCGTGGACGACGCGGCGCTGACGCATCCGATCCTCGACTATGAGCAGGAGCCGCCGGCCGAAATCGCCGCGCGGATCGATCGCCGCATTCCGGACTACGCCGAGACGTTCTCGCCGCGGCTGCCGCTCGGTTTCAACTACGGCCGCCACATGCTGTGGCTGCAGGAGGCCGCATCCGACGCTTTCGCGACGGCGAAATGGATTCTCGGCTATCCGCAATATTGGAGCTGGCGCCTTGGCGGCAGGCCGGTTTGCGAAGTGTCCTATCTCGGCTGCCATTCGCATCTGTGGGCGCCGCGTCGTCACGATTTTTCCTCACTGGTCGACGCCGAGGGGTGGCGCCACCAGATGCCGGCCTTCGCGCGTGCCGGTACTGTCATCGGCGAACAGGACTTCGGCAGCGCGTCGCGGCCGCTCGCCATCCACAACGGCGTCCACGACTCGAATGCCGCGCTCCATGCCTATCGGCGGCAGGGGCTGGGCTCGGTGACAGTGGTTTCGACCGGCACCTGGGTCATCGTGCTCAATCCCGACTGTCCGCTCGAGGCGCTCGACCGCGATCGCGACATGCTGGTCAATGTCGATGTGGACGGCGGCCCGGTGCCGACCATCCGCTTCATGGGCGGGCGCGAATTCGCCGCCATCAGCGACGGCTGGCAAGGCCCGGTCGAAGGCGCGGCGGTGCAGCGGGCGATCGATGCCGGCATGATGGCATTGCCGAGCTTCGCGCCGGGCGGGCCGATGCCAGGCCGTTCGGGCCGGCTGGTCGGACGCACGCCTGATGCCGGCGAGCGTGCGGCCGTGGCACTGCTCTATGTCGCGCTGATGCTCGACCTCTGCCTCGACCTCATCCATTCCAGCAACACCGTGATCGTCGACGGCGGTCTCAACACTGGCGGCCTGCTCGCCAGCCTGCTGGCGCAGCTGCGGCCGGAGCAGGCCTTCATGCAGGGCGCTTCGCTGCAAGGCAGCGCCACGGGCGCTGCGGCCCTGGCTTTCGAGAGCGTCGGGCGTGAATTCGCCGCCGAGCCGCCGGAGCCGGTGAAAGCAGTGCGCTTCACCAGCCTCGCCGGCTACCGCGACGGCTGGCGCGATCTGGTCGCCGGGACCGCCGGCAAGGTCGCAGCCCGATGAGCGCGCAGGCCAGGACGGAGACAGCCGGCATGGGGGCGGAACGCCACCCGGTGCTGGAAATGCGCCATATTTCGAAGACGTTCGGCGCGATCCGCGCCCTGCAGGATGTTTCGCTTACCGTCCAGGCCGGCGAGCTGCACGCGCTGATGGGCGAGAACGGTGCCGGCAAGTCGACGCTGATGAAGGTGCTTTCGGGCGCCTATCGTCCCGATCCCGGGGGCGAGATCCTGATCGATGGCATGCCCGCCGCGACCGGCGATCCGATCAAGGCGCGCGCCAGCGGCGTAGCGGTGATCTACCAGGAACTGTCGCTGGCGCCCAATCTGACCGTGGCGCAGAACATTTTCCTCGGCAACGAACCGCGCCGTTTCGGCATCGTCGACCGCGACCAGTGCAACCGGCGCGCGACCGAGATCATCGGCCGGCTCGGCGTTTCCTTTTCGGCGCGTGCCCTGGTTTCCGGCCTGTCACTCGGCGAGCGCCAGCTGGTCGAGATCGCCCGGGCGCTGTCGACCAATGCGCGCATCATCGTCATGGACGAGCCGACCACGTCGCTGACCTCGCGCGAGACCGAGCGGCTGTTCGAGGTGATCGCGACGCTGAAGGCGCAAGGCATCGCCATCATCTACATCAGCCATCGCATGGAAGAGGTCTACCAGCTCGCCGACCGCGTCAGCGTGCTGCGCGACAGCGGCTATGTCGGCACGCTGGAGCGCGCCGACCTCAGCGCCTCGCGGCTCGTTTCGATGATGGTCGGCCGCGATCTCTCGGCGTTCTACAAGAAGGATCACCGCCCGCCGGGCGAAAAGCGCGCCGTGGCGCTGTCGGTGCGCGGCATGTCCGACGGCAGGCTGCTGAAGGACTGCTCCTTCGACCTCTATCACGGCGAGGTGCTGGCGCTGGCGGGCCTCGTCGGCTCGGGCCGCACCGAACTTGCCAGGCTCATCTTCGGCGCCGACCGGCGCAGCGCCGGCACGCTGGAGCTCGACGGCAAGCCGATCGCCATCGGCTCGCCGCGCGAGGCGCTCGATGCCGGCATCGCCTATCTCACCGAGGACCGCAAGGAACTCGGCCTGTTCCTCGACATGTCTATTTCCGACAACATCAACATGGGCGTTCTGGCCAGGGATGCGCGCGCCGGCGGCTTGCGGGACTTCGCCGCCGCCGACAGGCGCGCTGCGAAAGCCGTCGCCGATCTCTCGATCCGCACCCGCTCGGCGCAGGCCAATGCCGGTTCGCTGTCGGGCGGCAACCAGCAGAAGGTGCTGCTGGCCCGCCTGCTGGAGACCGAACCCAAAGTGGTCATCCTCGATGAGCCGACGCGCGGCGTCGATGTCGGCGCCAAATCGGAAATCTACCGGCTGATCGACAATCTCGCCAACAGGGGCATCGCCATACTGATGATCTCCAGCGAATTGCCAGAGGTGATCGGCGTCGCCGATCGGGTTCTGGTGATGCGCGACGGCGCCATAGCGGGCGAGGTGACGGCGTCCCGGGGCGAGGCGCTTCGCCAGGAAGCGATCATGGAACTTGCGACGGGAGCGGCCCAGGAAGGACCGAAGGGATGACCGACAGAACGACCGCGACGACGAGTGTGGATCAGGCGGCGGTCAGGAGCCGGCGGCTGCGCACCGCTTTGGCCGCGCTCGGCATGCTGCCGGTGCTGGTGTTGCTGGCGGCCGGCTTCCAGTTCATCAATCCGCGCTTTCTCACCGGCACCAACCTGTTGATCGTCACGCAGCAATCCTCGATCAACATCGTGCTCGCCGCCGGCATGACCTTCGTCATCCTCACCGGTGGCATCGACCTGTCGGTCGGCTCGATCCTTGCCGCTTCCGCAATGGTGGCGGTGCTGGTGTCGCTGGTGCCGGACTGGGGCCTGCTCGGCGTGCCGGCGGCCATTCTGGTCGGTCTCGGCTTCGGGGTCATCAACGGGCTGCTCATCGCCTATATCAGGCTGCCGCCCTTCATCGTCACGTTGGGATCGCTGACCGCCGTGCGCGGCGTCGCCCGCCTGCTCGGTGAAGACACGACCGTGTTCAACTCCGACCTGCCGTTCGACTTCATCGGCAATGGCTCGCTGTTCGGCGTTCCCTGGCTGGTCATCATCGCGCTGACGGTGGTGGTGGTGTCGTGGCTGGTGCTGAAGCGCACCGTGCTCGGCACCTGGATCTATGCCGTCGGCGGCAATGCCGAGGCGGCGCGGCTGACCGGCATCAAGGTGCCGCTGGTGCTGCTCTTCGTCTATGGCGTGTCCGGCCTGCTGGCAGGCCTCGGCGGCGCCATGTCGGCGGCGAGGCTCTATGCCGCCAACGGCCTGCAGCTCGGCCAGTCCTACGAACTCGACGCCATCGCCGCGGTCATCCTGGGCGGCACAAGCTTCGTCGGCGGCGTCGGCTCGATCTGGGGCACGCTGATCGGCGGCCTGATCATCGCCGTGCTGTCCAACGGTCTCATCCTGGCCGGCGTCTCGGACATCTGGCAGTACATCATCAAGGGATTGGTCATCATCGTGGCGGTCGCCCTCGACCGCTACAGGCTCCAGGCAGGGGCAAGAACGTGAGTGACCTTGTCGCCGGCATCAAAGACCGGCTTGTGTAACGCACCGTGAGAGGCGCGGGGCATCAGGAGGAAGTAAGCGTAATGAAGACCATCGCCAAACTGCTCTGCGGCGCCGCGTTCGCGGCCGTCGCCATTGCGCCGGCATCGGCCAAGGACCTGAACAAGGTCGGCATCTCGGTCGGCCTGCTCGGCAACCCCTTCTTCGTCGCCACCATCAAGGGCATCGAGGACGCGGCCAAGAAGATCAATCCGAACGTCGAGGTGACGTCGGTGTCGGCCGACTATGACTTGAACAAGCAGGTCTCGCAGGTCGATTCCTTCATCGCCGCCGGCGTCGACGTCATCATGCTCAACGCCGTCGATGCCAAGGCGATCGCGCCCGCGGTGAAGAAGGCGCAGGCGGCGGGCATCGTGGTCGCGGCCTTCGACGTCTCCGCGCCAGGCGCCGACGTCACCGTGATGACCAACAATGTCAAGGCCGGCGAGGAGGCCTGCCAATATCTGGTCGACCAAACTGGCGGCAAGGGCAACTACGTCATCCTCAACGGTCCGGCGTCCTCGTCGATCCTGGAGCGCGTGAAGGGCTGCAAGAACGTGCTTGCCCAGCATCCCGACATCAAGATCCTGTCCGACGACCAGAACGCCGAAGGCTCGCGCGACGGCGGCCTGAAGGTGTTCCAGTCGCTGCTGACCCGTTTCGACAAGATCGACGCGGTGTTCGCCATCAACGATCCGACGGCGATCGGCGCCGAGCTCGCCGCCAAGCAGCTCAACCGCTCGGAGTTCATCTTCACCGCCGTCGACGGCGCGCCGGACATCGAGAAGGAACTGGCATCCGGCAAGTCCATGATCAAGGCTTCTGCCTCGCAGGATCCCTACGTGATGGCCGGCCAGTCGCTGACGATGGCCGCCGACGTGCTTGCCGGCAAGAAGCCGGCGGAGCCGGTGGTGCTGCTCGATCCGAAGCTGATCACCGCCGAGAATCTGAAGGACTACAAGGGCTGGACCGCGGCCCGCTGATCAGTCCAAGGCGGACGCGGCCGGGCTGACCTGCCGCGTCCTCCTCATTTCGTCGCAAAACCGGAGACGATCATGTCGCGCATCGGAATCCACTCTTTCGTCTGGTCGGCGAGCTCGACGCAGGCCGAGCTCGAACGCACGCTGGCCAACACCAAGGAGGCCGGCTTCGACCTGATCGAATTCTCCTATCTCGACCCCGCCAATGTCGATATTGGCGGGCTCGCCAAGCGCATCGCCGATCTCGACCTCGGCGTGGCGATCAGCATCGGCCTGCCGGTCGACGGCGACATTTCGAGCGCCGACAAGGCGGTCGCCGCGCGCGGCGTCGGGATCCTCAACGACACCGTCGCCCTGACGCGCGACCTCGGCGGCCAGAAGGTCGCCGGTATCCTCTCGACCAGCCACGGATTGCAGACCGAGGCGCCGACGCGAGACCAGTGGAACCGCAGCGCCGGGACGCTGGCCAAGGTCGCCGAAACCGCGAAGGCGGCAGGCGTCACGCTCAACCTCGAGATCGTCAACCGCTTCGAGAGCAATCTGCTCAACACTGCGGCGCAAGGCTTGGCCTTCATCGAGGACACCGGCTCCGACAACATCTTTCTCCACCTCGACACCTTCCACATGAACATCGAGGAGGCCGATGTCGGGCTGGCCATCCGCCATGCCGCCGGCAAGATCGGCTATGTCCATATCGGCGAGAGCCATCGCGGCTTCCTCGGCACCGGCAATATCGACTTCGCCGCGATATTCGATGCGCTGACGGCGATCGGCTATGCCGACGATCTCAGCTTCGAATCCTTCTCCTCGGAGATCGTCGACGAGAACCTGTCGAAGAAGACCGCCATCTGGCGTAATCTGTGGACGGACAACATGGCGCTGGCCAAGCACGCGCGCGCCTTCATCGGGCTGGGAATGGAAACGGCAAGGCGCAAGGCGGAACTCGTCGCGGCGCGCCACAAGCCCTGAGGATTTCAGACTGAGAAGCAGCAGGAATTGCCAAATCGCCCACCCCAGGCGCGGACGCGCCTGGTTCCTGGTGCAAGGCCGCGAACTCAGCTTCATTGACTGTGAAGGCAGTTAATGCTACAAATTGCCTATGGTGCTGAGTCGCGCCAGGGACCCGCCGAGCAGGCGGGTTTTTTCGTTCAGAGCTCCGTCAAACAGTGCGAAGGCGCCGGTGAACCCGGATTGGTTGCCCTGGTCCCCCTGGCGGCATTGCCCACGCCACGCGTAACGGCTATCCGACGGTGCGACAGCGAAGCAAAACGGAGCCCCGGCATGACGAACAAGACGATCCTGAAATTCGGCACCGTCGAACACGCGGAAGCCGGCGACCTGCCTGGCTGGATCGCGGTCGAGGGCCGGCCGACCATGCAAACCGCAGTCCAGCACACGACCGCGGACGGCAAGGTGATCTCCGGAACCTGGCGCGCGTCGCCCGGTACGTATCACGCCACCTACACCGACTATGAGTTCGTGCACATGATCGCGGGCCGCATCATCATCACGCCCGACGGCGGCACGCCGGTCGAAGTCGGCCCCGGCGACGCCTTCGTGGTGGAAGCCGATTTCAAGGGAACCTGGAAGATCATCGAGCCGGTGACGAAGCATTTCGTGGTCAGGGTGGGCTGAGGCAGGCTGTCAGACAGACAAGCCAGCCGCTCGCTGGCCTTTGATACCTTTCGTCAATCCCGGCCATCCTCGCATGTCCACGCAACTGGCGGGGCCGTGACTGGCGCCCGGTTGGAGCGAACGGGACCAGAATGCCGGCAGGGCGAACGGTGTCCGCCTTGCTCATCGTGCCATCGCGTGAGACCCCACGGCGAGCAACCCCGCTGTTGGAGCACGCGGAACAACAGGATCCGTGGTCATTTCATTGTTTAGTGAGGAAGGCCTTGCAAGCCGGCGTGACTTCGCTGAGGTGCTGTTTAAGGCAGCCTTGCGCCTTCACTTCGTTGTCCATGTGGCACACCCGCTTGGCGTCCGCTCTACAGGGAGTCTTGTAGGCATCTTTCGCTAAAGCGGCGTCGGTGAGAAAAAGCGATATACAAGCCCAAAGCGCCAGTTGAAGTGACTTTCGATTCCGCATGGTTGTGTTCCCATCGTGAGTGCAGAAGCGCGGTCTTTATATGCGTTAATGCTAAAGAATGGGAATCCACCATAAGGAGGAGGGTGCGAGCACCCGCGCAAAATCGGATGAGCAATGTAGCGCAAAACACGGCTTACATAAGCGCAGTGCTGACCAACTGTCTCGCGCACGGCTCAATCAAAAGCGCTAATATAATCGCCCGGTTTGTCGAGCTTGTTTCCAATTTTGTGTTGGAGTAACCCAATATCGCTTGGGAACACGAAATGGAGAGGGTCGTCAGGCCGGGTGCGGGATAAATTTTTTCCTGCCATTTTTCTGAAATACGGAATTGTTCCTTGGCATCGGAGGGAAATACTCTCCGTCTTGAATAAATAACGAATCCGTGATTGCGGGCGTTTTATTCCTGATTGTCGATGACCCGAAGAATATTCGATCCGTAATCGAGCAGTTTTCGTATACTTATAAATGAGGGGCGAGATGTCTACCGTGTTTAGACGCGCGTACATCAAACCAGGTTGGTGTTTTCTTCTCGTGGTCACGTCGGTTGCGTTCCTCATTTGCCTGGGGGGTGGGGAACTCACTGCGGGTGAGTTCAAGAAAACCAGCTGTTGGTTCGAAATTCCGCGGGATCGGGCAATGACGTGTGGGACCGTGAATGTTCCAGAAAATCGAAAGAAGACGGGCGGTACCGAGGTCGTCCTGTCCGTGGTCGTATTCGAACCGGACCGCGAACGGCACGAACCGGTAGTGTTTCTCACAGGAGGCCCGGGGCAGCCTACCGACATCGCCAATAGCGACGACATCGATGGATGGTGGGAGTTCATCGGCGCCCAGAGCTGGATGATCGGACGCCGAGTAATCGTTGCTGATCAGCGGGGCATCGGAAAGTCCGCTCCCGCCTTGGACTGTTCTCAATATTTCAAGCCCGATCATTGGAACGCCATTCTCTCGAGCGTTGAGGTCGAAACCACCTTTAGCAAGCTCAAGAAAGATGAAGTTCTTGCATGCAGGACGGCGTTGATCGCAAAGGGCATTGATCTTGATGCCTACAACACTGAGGAGAATGCGGAGGATATTGATGACCTTCGGAAGGCTCTCGGGATAGAAAAGTGGGTTCTCTATGGCGTCTCGTATGGCACCAGGCTTGCACTGGAAGTGATGAACCAGCACCCCGAAGGGGTCTCGGCGAGTATATTGGATTCAGTTGTTCCGCTGGACATCAATTACCTGAACGAAGATGGGCCGAATCTCGACCGATCGTTAAAATTGCTAGAGCGAGACTGTGAGGCAGCGAACAGATGCATGAATGGGATATCCAATGCTGTTCAGCTTATTGCAAGACAGCTGGATCGGCAGCCTTTGCTCTTGCGCAGCACAGATAAAGAGGCGCGCTACACATATGTCTCCGGGGCAGATTTCCTCGAGCTTATATTCGGCATTTTATACGATCGCGATGCGCTCCTGACCCTGCCGGAGCTGATCGAGAGGACATACAAACAGGATTTCAGACCCCTGGCGGAGATACTTTTCGATGCTGACGACCTGGAGATCTCCCAAGGTATGGACTTCTCTGTAAGTTGTTCCGACAGCGCTCTCCCCGATCTGAATGGCAAGCAGGACAAATACTGGTCGAAATGGGTTGAGCTGAACGACTACTCCTGGGCATGCCCTCTTTGGATGCTTGAGAACGGGCCAGCATCGCAGGTGCAGCCGCGCCGCACTGACATACCCACTCTTCTGTTGTCGGGAGAATATGATCCAGCAACGCCGACAGCATGGGCGGACCACGCGGCGAAGACCCTTCCTTTCGGCCAGGTGGTGGTCTTTCGGGGGATCGGACACGATGTCATTGATTCCGATCCGTGCGGGTCGAAAGTAGTTGCTGATTTCCTTGCAAACCCCAAGCTCAAGTTGAAGACTGAATGTATCGGTGAGATGGGGGCCCCGCAATTTCCAAGCCCGCCAAAGGAACTGTGGTCGGGAGCGGAGGCACTACACTCTATATCAGCAAATCGCTCAAGGCAGGATAGGTTGAGATTTCGATTTGGGCACTGAAATTCCTTTTAGCCAAAATTGTAAAATCCGATATTTTGCTGACGACGAAGTTAAGCTAAAGCGGAACTCGCAAATCAATTAAACACTACGGTAGTATCGCTTAAGGACCCCTCTCGTCTTGCGGGTGGAAGTCGCGTGCGTGTCGCATTTCGATTATCAAATTCCGAAGTTTCACAGAAATTGTAGGAGGATCGAACAGTGTTTACGTCTCGTCGTGTATTGCTTTCGGCCT
The DNA here is from genome assembly GCF_006441005.1 of Mesorhizobium sp. B2-5-3. Taxonomy (NCBI): domain Bacteria; kingdom Pseudomonadati; phylum Pseudomonadota; class Alphaproteobacteria; order Hyphomicrobiales; family Phyllobacteriaceae; genus Mesorhizobium; species Mesorhizobium sp. B2-5-3. The sequence goes on along the minus strand of NZ_VFUS01000022.1, from coordinate 70 downwards.
TGGGTGCAAGCATCGCATACGCCGCCTTTGGTGGCATCGCGCGTGCGAAGGGCGGTGGCGGGGGAGGAGG
>NZ_VFUS01000021.1:0-26415 GCF_006441005.1 Mesorhizobium sp. B2-5-3 | reverse complement strand
CAACACCTCCGGCCAAAAGCCAAAAGTGTTACCCATGTGTCCGGTACAAAACGTCACCTATGTCTCGGGTCGCTCAACAGAAAAGGCAATCGAGGGCCGTTGGCGCCTGCGAATGGCAATGTGTCGGGTGCAGAATGGGGCTGTCGGCAATCTCCGCGCGGCCAGTTGTCTTTGCTGCTGCATGTCACGGTCGCAACAAAAAGCCGCGGACGGCAAAGTTGCCTGCTCCACCGCATCGACTATTGTGAGCCGGAACACGGCACGGTGTGGGGCGACAGATGACCATCGGACATCGACGGTCTCCGCTAAAGCCTCACGGAGGAACCATGAGCGACAGTTGGACACCCACCCGTCTCGGCGCAGGGCGGCATTCGGCATGACGACGGAAACCGCCACGGGCGGCACGGAGACAAAATTCAGACAGCCGCCAGCCGGACCCGGGATCGCGGTCGATCTCGATGGAGTGACCATAGATTTCGCATTGGCGGCTGGGCGTAGCTTCCAGGCGGTAGCCCGCGCCGATCTGAAAGTCGGCGACCAGGAATTCGTGGCGATCATTGGGCCGACGGGCTGCGGCAAGTCAACGCTGCTGAATGCCGGCGCAGGGCTTCTCGTGCCTTCGGCAGGCAGCGTCCGTGTGTTCGGCGCCCCGCTTCGCGGTCTCAACAGACAGGCTGGCTACCTCTTCCAGCAGGATGCATTGATGCCCTGGAAGACCGCTCTGGACAATGTGGCCATCGGGCTGGAAGTGGCAGGCGTGCCCTCTTCCGAAGCAAAGGAACGCGCGCGAGCATGGCTCGGACGCGTCGGCCTGGCTGCTTTCTGCGAGCGCTACCCTCACATGCTTTCAGGCGGCCAGAAAAAGCGCGTTGCTCTTGCGCAGGTCCTGATCCGCGATCCCAAGATCCTCCTCATGGACGAACCCTTCGGACCGCTCGACGCACAGACGCGGCTGATCATGGGCGGCCTTTTGCTCAAGCTGTGGTCGGACGACCGCAAGGCGGTGATGTTCGTCACCCACGACCTCGAAGAAGCGATCGCGCTGGCTGATCGCGTGGTGGTGATGTCAGCCGGTCCCTCGGCACGCATCATCGGCGACTTTCCAATCCCGCTGGCGCGTCCACGCGATATTTCGGAAATCAGGCTGGAACCGCGCTTCCAGGAATTGCATCGCGACATCTGGCACATGCTGAAGAAGGAAGTGCTCAAGGCTTACGGCGAGATTGAAGAAGGAGCGATCCGATGAAAAGGACGACGCTGCTTTTCGCACAGCTAACCGTGGCCGTCATCGTCATCGCGCTCTGGCAGGCAGCGTCGACGACGCACCTGATCGGCGATCCGAACAATATTTCCTTCTTCTTCTCGACCCCATTGGCGGTGGCAGGCCAGATATGGAGGTGGTTTGCCACCGGGACGATCTGGCATCATCTGTGGATCACGCTGTGGGAGTCCATGCTGGCCTTCGCCATCGGCTCGCTGGCAGCGATCGCGATCGGCTTCTGGTTTGCCCGCAAGCCGAGACTTGCGGCCGTCTTCGATCCCTATGTAAAGGCGGCCAATGCGCTTCCCCGCGTCGTGCTGGCGCCGATCTTCACGCTTTGGTTTGGCCTCGGCATCTGGTCCAAGGTTGCCTTGGGCGTGACGCTGGTTTTCTTCATCGTCTTCTTCAATGTCTACCAGGGCGTGAGGGAGGTGAACACGACGGTGCTGGCCAATGCCCGAATGCTCGGCATGAACGAACGGCAATTGCTGCGCCACGTCTATATGCCATCGGCATTGTCCTGGGTGTTTTCATCGCTCCATATCTCCGTCGGATTTGCCGTGGTCGGCGCCGTGGTCGGCGAATATCTCGGTGCGGCCGGCGGACTAGGCTATCTGATACAGCAGGCCGAGGGCGTGTTCGACGTGGCGGGCGTCTTTGCCGGAATGTTCGTCCTCGCCGCTTTTGTGCTCTTGATCGACTGGATCGTCACGCTGATCGAAAAAAGGCTGCTTGTCTGGCGGCCTGAATTCTCGAAACCAGGCCGATAGGGCCCAATCCAGCTCAAGGAGGAGATCATGAGGATCATTTCGAAACTGGCGGCCGCCGCCGTCGTATTGCTCGCGGTGGCCACAGACGCGGGGGCCGCCGAAAAGGTCACCATTTCGATCGGCGGAGCGTCATGCCTCTGCTATATGCCGACCGTGCTCGCCAAACAGATCGGCGCTTACGAAAAAGCCGGCATCGATGCAGACCTCGTCGATTTCAAGGGTGGTTCTCAATCGCTGACCGCAGTATTGGGTGGCAGCGCGGATGTGGTGTCCGGCTATTTCGATCACACGGTGAAATTGGCCGCCAAGAACCAGCGCCTGCAATCCTTCGTCGTTTACGACCAGTTCCCGGGACTGGTGCTGGCGGTGGCGCCGGACCAGACCGGCAAGATCAAGTCAGTGAAGGACCTTGCTGGCAAAAAGGTCGGCGTGACCGCTCCCGGTTCCTCGACCGACTTCTTCCTGAAGTTCCTTCTGCAGAAGAACGGCATCGACCCGACATCCGCCGCCGTGATCGGCGTTGGGCTGGGCGCTACCGCCGTCGCCGCCATGGAGCAAGGGCAGATCGACGCCGTGGTGACGCTCGATCCGGCCGTCACCGTGCTTCAGGCCAGGCATAAGGACCTGACCATCCTGGCGGACACGCGCACCCAGAAGGATACCGAGGCGGTATTCGGAGGCGACTATCCCGGCGGAGCGCTTTACACCCGGCCGGAATGGATGGCCGCGCATCCCCAAGCAACGCAGGGATTGACCAATGCCATGCTTGCCACGCTGGATTACATTCACTCCCACAGCGCCGAAGAGATCATGGCCCAGATCCCCGACAATCTGATCGGCAGCGACAAGGACGCCTATCTGGCCGCGTTGAAAAATGCGATCCCCATGTATTCGACCACCGGGCTCATGGATCCAAAAGGCGCGCAGGCCGTGCTCGACGTTTTCTCTCTCGGTTCGCCCGATGTGGCCAACGCCAAGATCGATATCACGCAGACGTACACGAACGACTATGTGAACAAGGCGAAGAAGGCCAACTGACGAGATCAACGCCAAGCAGCGGGCATATGGCTCGTTCGCCTTAGCCACGGAGTTCACCGAGCGCCGGCATTTCAGCGACTCGGTGGCCTCGTCGCCATTTTTGGTATCCGTCAATTGACGAATACCCGTTCTTCTCTCACCTAGCTTGGCATTGCGCGGGCAAGCCGAACGCGCAGCAATAGTGAGGGTGACTGAAGTCACATGAAGGTAAGCTCGCCGGGCGAGAACCCCAACCGCCCCACTCCCGGCGAGCCTACAACCTGATTTGGAACGCAATCAGGACCGGGGTCAGCCGGCAAGCTTGTATCGCAAGATCGGTGCCAGCTTTGTTTCCCGAAATGGGACGGTTAAAGGGACATGGAACCACCATTTGCTGGCCGGCCGACCATCGCGCCCTAAACCTCGAACTCGCCCTGCCCCTCGTCCATGGCGCTGACGGTTTCAGCCGCCAGCGCCCGGGTGATCGGCGTCTTGCGTTCGAGCGCGGCGCGGTCCAGCCGCTCCACCACGCGCATGGCCGTCGCCAGGGAGCGCTCGATGCGGCGCACCAGATATTGCACGACATGCGGCTCGACCTCGACCTGGCGGTCGGCGAACAGCTTGGTGATGACACCTGCCAGCAGGAGATCGTCGGGTTCGTGGATCTCGACGGTTGCCGCCGCCTTCAGCCGCGACGCCAGATCCGGCAGCGTGACGCCCCAGGCCGAGGGAAAGCGGCGCGCCGTCAAAAGCAAATGCGAGCCGCTGCCGCGCACCGCATTGATCAGATGAAACAGCCCTTGCTGGTCGACTGTGCCGGTATCGACGTCGTCGATCAGCGCCGGCCGGGCACCGAGATTTACAATGCTGTCGCCGACGCGGTGCGCGTCGACCTGAACGGCATCCGCCCGTGCCCGCCAGATCGAGGCCAGATGGGTCTTGCCGGAACCGGCCGGACCGGCCAGCACGACCACCGGCGAGGGCCAGTCCGGCCAGCGGTCGACCAGCGCCACTGCCTGGTTGTTGGTGCCGGAGACGACGAGTTCGTCTCGCGAATAGCCGGTGCCATGGCCGAGATCGAGCGGCAGCTGGCGCGGCGGGTCGGCCCTCTGGTCGCTCATGCCAGGCTCAGCCGCGCGACCCGGCCAGGCCGGATCATGGATTGATGCCTTTGCGACGATCGGCCGGCAATGGCGGCACGGCCTTGCCGTGACCCTTGTAGAGCGGCGATTCCAGATAACGCGCAATGGCAAAGCGCACCAGCACCGCGACCGCGGCCGATGCAGGCACCGCAATCAGCAGGCCGACGAAGCCAAACAGCGCGCCGAAGGCAAACAGCGCGAACATCAGCCACACCGGATGCAAGCCGACGCTTTTGCCGACCAGCCGCGGCTGCAAGATATTGCCCTCGATGAACTGGCCGATGAAGAACACCACCGCGACCGCTACGACCATGGCCCAGTCCGGCCAGAACTGGACGAAGGCAACGCCGACGGCCAGCACCAGCCCGGTCAGCGAACCGACATAGGGGATGAAGGAGATCAGCCCGGCGAACAGGCCGATGAGGATGCCGAAATTGAGACCGGTCAGCGTCAGGCCGGTGGCATACATGGCGCCCAGCACCAGGCACAGCGTGCCCTGCCCGCGCACGAAGCCGGCCGTTGCCGTGTTGATGTCCCTGGCGATGGCGCGCACCGTGGCGACATTGTCCCGCGGCACCCAGCTGTCGATCACCGCCACCATGCGGTCCCAGTCGAGCAGCATGTAGAAGGCGACAACCGGCGTCACCACGAACAGGCTGATCACCGAGACCAGCGCCACGCCCGAACTCCATATCGAGGTGAACACGGTTGTCAGCAGACCGAAGCCGGATGTCAGCAGTGAATTCAATCCGTCGCGCAGGCCATTGGCGTTGACGCCGAATTTCTGTTCCAGCCATTTCGGATCGAACGAGGTGATCAGGCTCTGAAGCCGCGTCAGGTACTCAGGCAACTTGCCGGCAAAATCGGCCATCTGCGTCGCCAGCACCGGGATGAGGATGACAAAGGCCAGCACCAGCACGACAAGGAAGGTGATGAGGATGACCACCGTTGCCATGAAACGGCTGAGGCCGAGCCGCTGCAGCCGGTCGGCCACGGGATCGAGGAAATAGGCGAGCACCATGCCGGCCACGAAGGGCAAGAGGATGGCGCTGAAAACATAGAGGAAAAGCGCGAGCGCGGCGACGCCGGCAAGCCAGAAGAAGATCTGCCGGCGGAATCCGGCGGATGGATCATCCCCGGCTGCCGCCGGCGCGCTCGCCGCAGCTTCTTTGTCAGGTGCCCGGGGTGGAGCCTTCGCCATAGCCGCTCATATGCCTCAGCCAAGCCACGAGATAGGCTGCGGCCGAAGCCACGGTCAAGACCCCGGACAGCATTATGAGGGCGGGACGAAGTGGATCGAGATGGATCGAAAAAGCAAGCTCACCCAGTACCAGCGCCGCCAGTACAATCTGGATGGCGGTGTTGACCTTGGAGACGAGGAGCGGCTTCATCTCGACGGGATGGGCCATCACGGTGGACAACAGCACCGCGCAAATGATCAGCGCGTCGCGCGACACCATGGTGACGACCAGCCACAGCGGCAATTGCCCGATGAAGCCCAGGACGACGAACACGGAAACCAGGAGCAGCTTGTCGGCCACCGGATCGAGATAGGCGCCGAGCTTGGAATGCTGGTTGAACCGGCGGGCGATGAAGCCGTCGACGCCGTCCGAGATGCCGGCAACGAGGAACCCGGCAAAGGCCCAATCCCAGCGCGCCTGCAGCATGGCCAGCACCACGGCAGGCACCAGGACAAGGCGCATGATTGTGATCAGGTTGGGGATGGTCAAGCGCATGTCCCGTCGCTTCTGTCTGAACGATAGATGATGGAGACGGGGGATGGGCGCAAGAGAGAAGCTGCCGAGCTTCCCCTGGTGGGGAGCGGCAGTTTCAGCGCCGTTTTCCTTGCGGACCGAAACCGTTCATGCGAAGAGCCGCAAAGGAAACAGCGACAAGCCAGATATGAAGCGCGATACAGTCAAGCGTAAGAACGGGCTCACCTATGCCGAGGCTGGCGTCGACATCGATGCCGGCAATCTCATGGTCGAGAAGATCAAACCGCTGGTCAAGGCGACGCGCCGGCCGGGCGCCGATGGCGAGATCGGCGGTTTCGGCGGCTTGTTCGACCTCAAAGCCGCCGGCTTTACCGACCCGGTGCTGGTCGCCGCAAATGACGGCGTCGGCACCAAGCTGAAGATCGCCATCGACGCAGGCAAGCACGACACGATCGGCATCGACCTCGTCGCCATGTGCGTCAACGACATCGTCGTGCAGGGTGCCGAACCACTGTTCTTCCTCGACTATTTCGCCACCGGCAAGCTCGATCCGGACCAGGGTGCGGTGATCGTCAGCGGCATCGCCGCGGGCTGCCGGCAGGCCGGCTGCGCGCTGATCGGCGGCGAGACGGCGGAAATGCCGGGCATGTATCACGGCAAGGACTATGACCTTGCCGGTTTTGCCGTGGGCGCGGCCGAGCGCGGCCAGCTTCTGCCCACCGACGACATCGTCGAGGGCGACGTGCTGCTGGGGCTGGGTTCGTCGGGCCTGCATTCGAACGGCTTTTCGCTGGTGCGCCGCATCGTTGCGACCAGCGGCCTGGCATGGACCGATCCGGCTCCCTTCAATGACGAGGCCACATTGGCCGAGGCGCTGCTCGAGCCGACCCGGATCTATGTGAAATCGATCCTGAAGGCGATCCGCAACACGCACGGCATCAAGGCGCTGGCCCATATCACCGGCGGCGGCTTCCCCGAAAACATTCCGCGCGTTCTGCCGAAGGAGTTCTCGGCCGAGCTCGATCTCGACGCCATCGACGTGCCTCCTGTGTTCTCATGGCTGGCCAAAACCGGCGGTGTGGCGCCCGAAGAGATGATGCGCACCTTCAACTGCGGCATCGGCATGATCCTGGCGGTGGCGTCCGGCCAGGCGGCGCAGGTCGCTGCCGTCTTGCAGGAAGCCGGCGAGACGGTGACGCCGATCGGCCGGATCGTGCCGCGCCGCGACGCCGGCGTCATCTATCGGGGTTCGATCGGTCTATGAGTGCGCAGAAGAAACGCACTGTCGTTCTGATCTCGGGGCGCGGTTCCAACATGACGGCGCTGATCGCCGCCGCCAGCGACCCGGCTTTCCCGGCCGAAATCGTCGGCGTCATCTCCGACAAGGCGGATGCCGCCGGGCTCGGCATGGCGAGGGCGCGCGGCATCGCCACCCAGGTGATTTCCCGGGCCGACCACGCCAGCAAGCAGGCGCACGACGCCGCGATCGATGCGGCCCTCACGGCCTTCAATGCCGAGATCGTGGCACTGGCCGGCTATATGCGCATTTTGACCAGCGGCCTCGTCCAAAAATGGCAAGGCCGCATGATCAACATCCACCCCGCGCTGTTGCCGGCCTTCAAGGGGCTCGACACACATGCGCGCGCGCTGGCGGCGGGCATGCGCATTCATGGCTGCACGGTGCATTTCGTCACGTCCGAGATGGATGACGGCCCGATCATCGCACAGGCGGCGGTGCCGGTAATGGTCGGCGACAATGCCGACATGCTGGCCGCACGGGTGCTCAAGGTCGAACACCAGCTCTATCCGCTGGCGCTGGGGCTGGTCGCCGAGGGCAAGGCTCGGATGGAAAAGGGCCGCACCGTGTTTGCCCGCTTCGCCGACGATGCCGAAAACGCAACCTCGATGATCATTGCGCCGAGCCCGCTGCGCGAGGAAATCGATTTCGAGCAATTGGCGCGGATCACGCCGTAGGCATTTTTGCAGTCATAATTTGATTGCAAACTTTGGCGCACCCGCCTATCTCATGCTTGCATGAACAGCAAGCATAGGCGCGTGCTCAAAGCGATATTCACCGATCCAGTTTCGGGCAGTATCGAATGGATTGCCGTCGAAGCCTTGCTGGTCGCCGTTGGTTGCCAGGTGATCGAAGGAAGCGGCTCACGCGTGCGTTTTGTCTTTAAGAGCGAAGTCGAGACGTTCCACCGGCTGCACCCTTCAAAGGAAGCAAAGCGATATCAAGTACGGGATGCTCGCCAATTCTTGTTGAGGATCGGAGTGAAGCCATGAATGCGATGACCTACAAGGGCTATTCGGCCCGTGTTGATTATGATGACGATGACGAGATTTTCTTCGGCCGTATTGCCGGTATTCGAGACGGCGTATCCTTCCATTCAGAAACTGTCGCGGGGCTAAAAGCCGCCTTCCATGAAGCCGTGGACGACTATGTCGAAACTTGCGCGAAAATCGGTAAGTCGCCGCAAAGACCTTATTCCGGCAATCTCATGTTGCGCGTTGACCCCTCGGTTCATTCAAAAGTCGCAATGGCAGCGGAACTCGCAGGCAAGAGCCTGAACCAGTGGGGAGAAGAAGTCTTGCGCGAGGCCGCCGAAAAGCAAATTGCCTGAACCAGCAGCTGTCCTGTCTCCATCTGCATCCGCCATTCGACCGGGAGTATCGTGAAACAGTTGTTTGTGCTGCGCCACGCCAAGTCGAGTTGGGACGATCCCAACCTCCCCGATTTCGACCGGCCGCTCGCCGAACGCGGATTGAAGGCGGCCCAATTGATAGGGCGCGAACTCGCGGCGCGCGGGTGGCTGCCGGACCAGGCGCTGGTATCGCCGGCGCTGCGCACCCGTGAGACCTGGCGGCTGGTGGACGCGGAGTTGCCAGCGCATCCACGAGTCGCGTTCTCCGAGGCGCTTTATGAAGCCTCGGCGACGGATATTCTGAGCCAGATTCGTCAAGCCGATCCGTCGAACGACAGCTTGCTGGTGGTCGGCCACAATCCCGGTCTGCAATATCTGGCGAAACAGCTTGCCGGGCCAGGGTCAGAGGCCAAGGCGCGCAGGAGGCTCGAAGGAAAATTTCCAACGGCAGCCTTTGCGCGCCTCGTTTTCCAGGGCGACTGGTCCAACCTGTCGTCCGCGCGGCTGACGCATTGCCTGCGTCTGAAGGATCTGCGCTAGAAATCCAGGGTTGAGCGGGCAACCAGGGCCACTGCGCGCCCGGGCCGCTAGTTGCCCCAGATGCCCTGGCCGGGTTCGCGCCAGTCGGTAGCGGGCTTCGTCTTGGCATCGCCTGTCTCGTGGCCGGCCATGCCCGTCTCCGTGAGCGCGCCGGTGACAACGTGATCCACGCCCGCTATCGGGGCGACGGGCTGGTTGGCATTGTCGGAGCCATAATGGTCGCTGCCGGCAAAGGCGCTGCCGGTCGCAACGAGGATGGCGGCGGTGGCGAGGGCGATCTTGTTCATTTCAATCTCCTGGTTCATCCGTTAGGCGGCGTCTTGGGAGGACGGTTCCGCTAAGGACAAGACCCCAGGCAGTTCTGTTTTATTCCTGGGCTCGGATTGTTTTCTGCCGAGCTTGGAGGATTGGTCATGCGCAAAAAACAAGAGCGGCGGGCCGGGCCCACCGCTCTTTGTGGTCGAAGACTTACAGAATCAACGGCCCCAGATGCCCTGGCCAGACTGAGCCGGCACGTTGGCATTCGCGTCGCCCTGCGCCTTTATGGACTTGGTGATCGAGCCGGTATGCGTGGTGTCGATGTTGGAGGTCGACTGGTTGGCAACCGGCTGGTTGACATTGTTGGAACCATAATTGTCGCTGCCGGCAAAGGCGCTGCCCGTGGCAATGAGAATGGCGGCGGCGGTAAGAGCGATCTTGGTCATTTCTTTACTCCTGAGTTCAAGTTGGTTGATGTCGGCAGTCGCGATCAACGGCCGAAAAGGTTGCGGTCGGCGCCCTGCGAAGCCGGGGCCTGGACGGTTCCATTCGTCTTCGAGATCGAAGCGGTGACGGAATGGTCGACAGCGGCGGCGGGCTGATTGGCGTTGGCCGAACCATAATTGTCGCTGCCGGCGAAAGCGGTGCCCGTGGCAACGAGGATGGCAGCGGCGGTAAGAGCGATCTTGGTCATTTTGGTTACTCCAGTATGTTTGTTCTGTCCGTCTAGTGGCGTGCCCTTGGGAGGATTTCGCGTCGCTCGGACCACCCCGAGATGGGTCTGCGGTGTTGTCGTTTCCAGTCACGAAAATGTGCCAAAAAAGCTGTGGGACGGCCCTTGAAATTGAAACGACATCGCTGGCTGCCACAATTTTGTCCCGTTAAATCAATGAGTTGTTTAGAAAATTCCATTGAGCCCACCCGTTTGCGCAGAGCGTACGTTCACCGTTTGATGTACGGTCCGTCAACATAAATCGAACCGAACGGTTCGGTTTTATCTACGTGATGCCCGCGCGAGTGACCGCATCCGGGCGTTTGCTTCGCGGCTGGGTCGTCATTGTCGCTGCAAACGGGCTGAAGGACGCGCCAAAAGGCGCCCCGCATTCTCCACGCGGAGGCTTCGCCTCCGGTCGCGGCAGGCTCAAGCTTTCAATCATTTTGGCGACTGGAGAAATGGAAAGCGGCGGGTTCTGGCCCGTCAGGAAGCGCCAAAGCCAAGGACGTCGCGCATATCGTATTGACCGGGCGGTCGCCCGGTCACCCAGAGGGCTGCGGCGATGGCGCCACGGGCGAACATGACGCGGTCCTCGGCCGCATGCGACAGGGTGACGATCTCGCCCCCGGTGCAGAAGCTGACGCTGTGCTCGCCGACGATGCTGCCGCCGCGCAGCACCGCGAAGCCGATCTCGCCGGCAGGCCGCGCACCGGTGACACCGTCGCGAACACGCCTCGCCATCGCATCAAGCTCGACGCCGCGTCCGTCGGCAATGGCTTGGCCGAGCATCAGGGCGGTGCCAGATGGCGCATCGATCTTGTGGCGGTGATGCGCCTCTAAAATCTCTGCATCCCAGTCCGCGGGACCGAGCGCTCTCGCCGCCTGCTCGACCAATCCGACCAGCATGTTCAGCCCAAGCGAAAAGCTCCCGGAGCGTACGATGACAACGGTTTTCGCGGCATCGGCGATGGCTGCCAATTCAGCGTCATCGAAACCGGTCGAGCCAATGACCATGGCAGGCCCGCGACGGCCGGCGCAGGCTCTCGCCAGATCGGCCGATGCCGCCGGCGTGGTGAAATCGACGACCACATCGGCCAGGCCGAGCGCCTCGTCGCGGCTGACCAGGCCATCGCCGGCAATGCCCGGTCGATGAAAGCGGGCAGTAAGCGCCAGCCGCGAGTCGGCCTGCACGGCGTCCGCCATCTGGCGCCCCATGCGGCCGAGCGCACCGGCAATTGCGATCCTGACTGGCGCCATCGCCGCGGCTATTTCCACATGCCGCGCATGCGCGCGCCAATGTCGACGTGTATCTCCGGCCGGGGCGCCCTGCCCGGTGCTGCTTGCGCTGCCGGCCATACCGTCTGTTCGAATGCCGCAAGGAGGGAGGCCGGGATGAAGCGCGTGCGCGAGGCATAGACATGGCGGTCGCCGCGCGCCGCCTGGCCATGCGGAAAGAAGCGCTGCGGCATGACCAGGTTGAGGCTGTCCTTGGCCCTTGTCATCGCCACGTAAAGCAGCCGGCGCTCCTCCTCGATATCTTCCCTGGTACCAACACCGAGATCGGCCGGAATGCAGCCATCGACGGTGTTGAGCACAAACACGTTCTTCCACTCCTGGCCCTTGGCCGAGTGGATGGTCGACAGGATCAAATAATCCTCGTCGCGGTGCGGCGGCCCGGCCTGGTCGCTGGTCGCGTCCGGCGGATCGAGCGTCAGCTCGGTCAGGAACCGTTCGCGCGAAGCGTAGCCGGATCCGATCTGCTCGAGCTGCAGAAGGTCGGCCCGGCGCGTGGTTGCGTCCTCGTGGATGCGCTCGAGATGCGGCTCGTACCAGAGCCTGACCTGTTCGAGATCGGCCGGCCATTTGGCGCCGGCACGCAGGCCGGAGTAGAGCGAGACGAAGCCCGGCCAGTCATCCGCCGCGCGCTGCGGCGGCCGCCAGCCGGCAAGGCCCATCGCCTCGTCCAGCGCCGATGTCATCGTCTCGACGACCTGCGCGGCGGCCGACGGGCCGATGCCGGGCAAAAGCTGCAGCACGCGAAATCCGGCGACGCGGTCGCGCGGGTTTTCGGCAAAGCGCAGCACCGCCAGCACATCCTTGACGTGAGCGGCATCGAGGAATTTCAGCCCACCGAACTTGACGAAGGGAATGTTGCGCCGCGTCAGCTCGATTTCCAGAGGCCCGCTGTGGTGCGAGGCGCGAAACAGCACCGCCTGCGATTTCAGCGCCGTGCCGGCCTCGCGCTCGGCCAGGATGGCCTCGCAGACGAAATTGGCCTGTTCGACCTCGTCGCGTACAGTCACCAGCCTCGGCTTGGCGGCGGATTTGCGTTCCGACCACAGGTTTTTGGTGAAGCGTTCCGAGGCCTCGCCGATCACCGCATTGGCGGCGGCCAAAATGGTTTCGGTCGAGCGGTAGTTGCGCTCCAGCATCACCACATCGGCGGCCTGCGCGAACTGCTTGGGAAAGTCCAGGATGTTGCGCACCTCGGCGGCGCGGAACGAATAGATCGATTGCGCATCGTCGCCGACCACCGTTAGGCCGGCGCCATCGGGTTTGAGCGCCATGAGGATCGAGGCCTGCAGCCGGTTGGTATCCTGGTATTCGTCGACCAGCACATGGTCGAAGCGCCCGCCCAGATGCATCGCTATCTCCGGTTCGGCCGTCATCTGCGCCCAGTAGAGCAGCAGGTCATCGTAATCGAGCACGTTCTGCGCCTGCTTGGCCTCGACATAGCCGGCGAACAGCTGCTTCAGCTGTTCGCCCCATCCGGCGCACCACGGAAAGGCGGAGCCCAGCACCTCGCCGAGCGGCGCCTGCGCGTTGACGGCGCGCGAATAGATGGCAAGGCAGGTGCCCTTGGTCGGAAAGCGCGCTTCCGCCTTCGAGAAGCCGAGTTCGTGGCGCACCAGGTTCATCAGGTCGGCCGAATCCTCGCGATCGTGGATGGTGAACGCCGGATCGAGGCCGATCTCCTGCGCGTAATCGCGCAGTAGCCGTGCACCGATGCCATGGAAGGTGCCGGCCCAGGTCAGCGCGTCAGTGACGATCGAGGCGTCACGGCCGAGCACCTCGCCAGCGATGCGCTCGACGCGCCTGGCCATTTCGGAGGCGGCGCGACGTGAAAACGTCATCAGCAGGATGCGGCGCGGATCAGCGCCCTTGACGATGAGATGGGCTACGCGATGCGCCAGCGTGTTGGTCTTGCCCGAGCCGGCGCCGGCAATGACCAGCAGCGGTCCGGCGATCCTGCCGTCGCCATGCTCGACAGCCTGGCGTTGGGCATCGTTCAGCCTTGCGAGATAAGCAGGCTGGTCGGTCGGTTCCCGAAATGTCGAATCATGAGCGGCAAGGTTCATCGCCCATCAAGCATCGTTTCCGCTTTGTTCGCAACAAGGAAGCGGCGCGGCGAGCTCAAGGTCGACAGGTCAGCGTTCCGGATCGACACCCATCGCTGCCGACTGCCTGCGCAATGTCTCCCGATCATTCTGCGGGACTGGCAGCAACAGGGGATCGACGGTGTCGGGTACGTCCTCGATCAGCTTGCGCGCGAGGCGGTAAGTGACGAAGGCGATGGTACAGGCCAAGAGCAGACGGATCATCCAGCAGTCCTCCTTTGCCTGATCCAACCGGAGACATGAGCTTTTGTTCCTCGGCTTGATCGTCGCAACCAAACGGAAGTCGTCTCGTTGTCAGACGAGAGGAGGTAGCGATGAAGAAGCTCTCCCTAGGCCTTCTGCTGATCGTTCTGGCCGTGTCGGCCTGCGACAACAACGTCCCGCCAACCAAGGCTCCGGCAGCGGAAAACCCGCACGCCGACGGCAATCCTGTAGCCGATAAGACCGGCAAATGAGTTGACATGCGTGCAGCAACGCCGCGGACCACGGCGGGACAGCACAAAGCACAGCCTGGAGAGGACGGCCGGCGCCGCTTGGGAGGTGCCTGATAGCGCCGGCCAGGCGGATATCAGGTCCGCCGCAATGTGGATGTTAGCTGAGTCTTGCCGTAGCGTCATGGGGATTCCACCCCTTTGGCTTCCCGCCAAATTCCGGAACGACCGCGCCGTTCATGCTCCCAATCGCCGTCTGACGACCGCGGCATGGAAATTCGTGCCGAACAGCAGGCCGTCATCGTTGAAGTCGTAGCTCGGATTGTGCAGCGGCGCCGTGTCGCCATTGCCGAGGAAGACAAAGCAACCGGGCACGTGAGCGAGGAAACGGGCAAAATCCTCAGAGCCGGTCATCGGCTCGCGGGCGACGGCGACGCCTTCGGGCAGGAACACGTTTCCGGCGGCTGCAAAGGCCTCGTCGACCAATTCGGCGTCGTTGTGCAGCGGCACGAATTCCCTGCTGTAGGCGACCTCGGCGGTGACGTTGTAGGCGGCGGCGGTGCCGGCGGCGATGGTGCGCATCTGCTTCTCGATCTCGGCGCTGACCTCGGGGCGAAAGCTGCGGGCGTCTCCCAGGATACGGGCAAGGCCGGGCAGCGCGTTGCGGGTGCCGTCGGTGATCAGCTCGGTTACCGAGACCACCGATATGTCGGCCGGGCTCAGCCGGCGCGAGACGATGGTTTGCAGATTGGTGACCAGCGCGCAAGCGGCGACCAGTGTCTCCCGGCCGTCCTGCGGCCCGGCAGCGTGGCCGCCGAGGCCTCTCAGAACGATCTCGAAGATATCCTCGGCCGACATCATCGGGCCGGGGCGGGTTTCGAAATGGCCAATCGGCAATCCGGGCAGATTGTGCAGGCCGAAAATCTCATCGAAGGGAAAGCGGCGCATCAACCCATCGTCGAGCATGGCCAGCGCGCCCCTGCCCCACTCCTCGGCCGGCTGAAAGATGAAGCGCACCGTGCCGTTGAACCCGCCCTCCCCGGCCAGCAGCTTCGCCGCGCCGAGCAGCATGGTGGTGTGGCCGTCATGGCCGCAGGCGTGCATGATTCCGGGATTTTGCGAGCCATAGGCCACAGCCGATTGCTCGGTGATGCGCAGGGCATCCATATCGGCCCTGAGCGCGATCGCCCTGTTGCCGCTGCCGCGCTTCAGCGTGCCGACGACGCCGGTGCCGCCGACGCCCTCGGTCACATCGTCGAGGCCGAATTCGCGCAGTTTGGCAGCGACGAAGGCCGCGGTGCGCTTTTCCTCGAGCCCGAATTCCGGATGGGCATGCAGATCGCGCCGCCAGCCGGTCATCTCCTGCTTCAAGGCATCGAGATCGATTTTGGCCATTTCTCCGCCCCTCTCAAACTAGGTTGCAAGTCGGGTGACGACATCGAGCAGAATGTTGGCGCCGGCGACGAGCTCGGTATCCTCGGTGTATTCGCGCGGATTATGGCTGATGCCGCCGGCGCTCGGCACGAAGATCATCGCGGCAGGTGCGATACGCGCCATCATCTGCGCATCATGGCCGGCGCCGGACGTCATGCGCTTCGAAACCAGCCCGCGACTGATGGCAGCGGCCTCGATCAGCTCCACGATGCGGCTGTCGAAGATCACCGGCTCGAAGCGCGCCAGCCGCTCGACCGAGATCGTCACGCCTTCGGCGGCGGCGAGTTCTTCGAGGTGAGCGGCGAGTGCTGCTTCCTCCGCCTGCAACCGGTGCTCGAAAGGATCGCGCAGGTCGATGGTGAAGACCGCTCGCGAGGGAATGACGTTGATGGCGTTGGGCTCGAAACGCATCGTGCCGACGGTGGCGACGGTCGGCGTGTTCGAAGCCTTGGCACGATCGTGCAGGAAGGCGACGACACGGGCGGCCGCATGGCCGGCGTCGCTGCGCATCGACATCGGCGTGGTGCCGGCATGGTTGGCGACCCCGTCGATGGTGATGCGCTGCCAGGAGATGCCTTGCAGGTTTTCCACCGCGCCGATCGGCACGCCTTCGCGCTCCAGCACCGGGCCCTGCTCGATATGCAGTTCGAGATAGGTATGCGGCTTGAGGAAGCCCGGCTGCTCGTCGCCGGCATAGCCGATGCGCGCCAGTTCCTGCCCGAGCACGCTGCCGTCCGTCCCCACGGCCGCCAGCGCCTCGTCGATCGCAACACCGCCGGCATGAACCAGCGAGCCCATCATGTCGGGGGAATAGCGCACGCCTTCCTCATTGGTGAAGGCGGCGACGGCCAACGGGCGCGACAGGACAAAGCCTGACGCCTTCAGTGTCTCGATTGCCTCCAGCCCGGCCAGCACGCCGTAACAGCCGTCATAAATGCCGGCATCTATGACCGTATCGATATGCGAGCCTATCAGGATCGGCGCCTGCCCGGCATTCCCAGGCGTCCGCCAGATGCCGAAGATATTGCCCATGCGGTCGATGGCGACTTCGAGCCCCGCCTCGCGCAACCAGCCGACGAAGCGGTCGCGGCCCTGCCGGTCGGCGTCCGAGGCGGCAAGCCGCACCAGCCGGCCCTCGCCGTCGCGGCCGATGGCGCCGAGGTCCCGAATACGGTCAAGCAGCCGCCGCGCGTCGACCGAGATCATGGCGTTGCTCCAGAAAGTACTTTGCCCGCAAGTACATCCGCGGCGGCCACGCCGACGAGTTCGGCATAACGCTTGGGATCGGTTGCACCTTCGGTGTTGACGACCAGCACCCGCGAGAGCCTGTCGAGGCCGAGTTCGCCCCTGTTGTCGGCCAGCGCCCGGACCAATCCGGCCAGGCCGACCCCGCCGCTTTCGCCGGCAACGATGGCCGGATCGCCGCCGGCCGGCCGCGCAAGCCTCCGCATCACGGCGACCGCATCCTCCTCGTCGACGGTCATGAACGCATCGGCGGCACGCGCCAGCACGCGCCAGGCGACAGGCGACGCCTCGTAGCATTCGAGCATTGCCATGACAGTCGCTTCGCCATGCGCGATCTTGACAGGATGGCCAGCCCTGGCGGCGCCCAGGATGCAAGCGGCACGTGCGGGCTCGACCACCGTGAAGACCGGCCTGGCATCGCCGAGCACGATGGCGAGATGGCCAGCCAGGGCGGCGGCAATGCCGCCGACCCCAGCCTGGACGAAGACATGGGTCGGCGGTTCGCCGAGCTGGCGCAGCGCCTCGCGCATGATCGCGGTGTAGCCTTGCATGACGAGGCCTGGAATGCGCTCATAGCCCGGCCACGACGTATCGGACACGACGGTCCAGCCCTTGTCCGTCGCGACGCGTGCGGCTTGCCTGACCGAATCATCGTAGTTGCCGTCGACGCGGATCATCTCGGCGCCGTAGCGGGCGATAGCCGTGATGCGCTCGTCGCTGACGCCGGCATGGACGAAGATCGTCGCCCTGGCCCCGACAAGCCGCGCGCCCTGTGCCACCGAGCGGCCGTGATTGCCGTCGGTCGCGCAAATCATCGTCATGGTGGCGGCGACCGCCCTGACATCGGGCTGATCGAGATCGGCGATGCCGAGCGGCCTGCCAAGCCGGCGGCCGGCTTCCTCCAGCACCAGATGAACGACGGCATAAGCGCCCCCAAGAGCCTTGAAGCTACCGAGGCCGAGGCGAAAACCCTCATCCTTGAGGTGGATGGCGCCAATGCCCAGTTCGGCGGCCAGCGCCGGCAGCGCATGCAGCGGCGTCTCCTGATGATTGCCGCGATGGGACAGGAAACGCTCGGCCGCGTCGGCGCCCGCAACCCCAAGCGTTTCGGCGTCGACCGGATCGAGTGGGCTGCCGTGCAAGGCATTGCGGTTGAGCAGGAACATCAAGGCCTCCTTGGCTGACAACGAGACTATATTGCAAGGCAGGCGCAAAAAGCGCTGTATTCAAGGCCCCGAAATGCAAGTTTGTTTCCTCAGGACATGCCATTGCCCGCGTTGCCAGCCTCGCTCGACAGTTTCGACCTCGCCATTCTCGCCGTGCTGCAGAAGGACAACACGACGCCGCAGCGACTGATCGGCGAGGCCGTGAACCTGTCGGCGCCGGCGGTGCAGCGCCGTATCAAGCGCATGCAACAGACCGGCGTCATCGCGGCCAATGTCGCGGTCATCGAACCGGCGGCGGTCGGCCAGCCCATCACCATCTTCGTCGAGGTCGAACTCGAAAGCGAACGCACCGAACTGATCGACGCGGCCAAGCGGCAATTCCTGGCGGCGCCGGAAGTCCAGCAGTGCTACTATGTGACAGGCGAGGCCGACTTCATCCTGGCCATCACGGTGGCCGACATGAGCGCCTATGAGGCGCTGACGCGGCGCCTGTTCTTCAACAGCAACAATGTCCGCAAATTCCGCACCTTCGTGGCCATGGACCGCGTCAAGGTCGGCCTGACGGTGCCGCTGCCGGGATGAGCGATCAGGTTGCATGTCTGGCAGGCTTTCGCCATTCTCCGCATCGCGAATTAGCGGCGGGAGGCGCGCTTGCACGACACCACCCCGGTTGCGATCATCGGTGCCGGGCCGGCGGGCCTGGCCGTTGCCGCGTGCCTGCGGCAGGCCGGGGTCGACTTCATCTTGCTTGAAAAAGAGCAGCAGCCCGCTCCCGCCTGGCGGCGCCACTACGAGCGCGTCCACCTGCACACGACCAAGCGCTATTCATCCCTGCCCTTCGTGCCCTTCCCCAGGCATTATCCGCGCTATGTGCCACGTGATCTGTTCGTCGAATACCTCGATGCCTATGCGCAACGCTTCGATCTGCGGCCCCGCTTTGGAGAAGCGGTGCGGGCGATCCGCCGGCAGGGCAGAAGCTGGGGCGTCGAAGCGACATCAGGCACCGTGCGCGCTTCCCATGTGGTGATTGCGTCTGGATACAATGCCGAGCCGCTGATGCCGGCATTCGCCGGCGCCGGCAGTTTCAAGGGCAAAAGTCTGCACAGCGCGGATTACCGCAACAACACGCCGTTTGCCGGCCAGTCGGTGCTGGTCATCGGCATGGGCAACACCGGCGCCGAGATCGCGCTCGACCTGGCGGAAGGCGGCGCGCATCCGACGATCTCCGTGCGCGGCGGCGTCCATATCGTGCCGCGCGAACTGCTCGGGGTGCCCATCCAGGTCGTCAGCATGGCGACGCGCCTGGGGCCGCGACGCGTCAATGACGCCGCGTTCCCTATCATCCTCGATCTGGTGTTGGGCAGGCTGGAGAAATATGGGCTCAAACGGCCCAAGCAGGGATTGCTGGAGCAGATATCCCTGGCGTCGCGCATCCCGGTGATCGATGTCGGCACCATCGGCAAGATCCGCGAAGGCGCGATCAAGGTCGCGCCCGACATTGCCGAGATATCAGAGGGCGGCGCCCGTTTCGTCGATGGTCGTCACAGCGACTTCGACGCGATCATCTTCGCCACCGGCTACCGCCCAGCCTATGCCAAATTCCTCCAGCCCGGCGTCGAGCCTGGCGCCAGCGGCGTCAATGCGCGCGCTTCGGAACTCGGTCTTTATCTCGTCGGCTTCCACAATTCGGTCACCGGCCTGCTGCGCGAAATCGGAATCGAAGCCCAGGCGATCGCCGACGACATTCGTCTCCGGCAGAACAGAAAAAGGACGGCCGAAACCCTGCCGGTATGAGCTGAGGCCGCTCAGCTTGCCTTGCGCAGCCACACCTTGTTGTCGTGGAATGCCGCGCCGCCATAGGGTGCGGGTGCATCGGCGCCAGTCAGCACGTTGATGCCCTCGCCGCGCTCATGCGCGCTGTTCGGCCAGATGCCTTCGGCGATCACCACGCCGCGCTTGATGCCGTCGAACAGCCTCGCATGCAGCACCACCTCGCCGCGCGCATTGCCGAGTTCAACACGATCGCCCTCTGCCAAACCGTGTGCGGCGGCATCGTCGGGATGCAAGAGCAATTCCGGCCGGCCTTCCTTGGCCTTCGACACCGGCGTTTCGGAAAAGGTCGAGTTGAGGAAGTTGCGTGCCGGCGACGTAGCCAGCCGGAACGGATGCGCCTCGTCGGCAACCTCGATCAGGTCGACATGATCAGGAAATTGCGGCAACTGCTCCACCGGGCCGAACAGGCCCATGCTTTTCGGCGGCCTATTGGGGGCGGCTTGTCCGGTCCAATCGGCGCGGAAGCGGAATTTGCCGTCCGCATGGCCGAAGCCCTTGGTGAAATGCGCGGTTTCGAAATCCGGCTGCAGGTCGACCCATTTCTGCTCCTTCAGGCTGGCAAAGCTGCCCAACCCGCGCTTGCCCAGGATGATGTCGATATGCTGCTGTTCGGTGAGGCCGAAGCCCGGCCTGTCGGCGACTCCGAGGCGCTCAGCCAATTGCTCGATGACGAAATGGTTGGTGCGCGGCCCTTCCGGCGGCTCGATCAGCTTCGGGCCGAGCGTGATGTGCTGGTTGCCGCCGCCCTTGTAGATGTCGTCATGCTCGACGAACATCGTTGCCGGCAGCACGACGTCGGCGAGCTTGGCCGTGTCGGTCATGAACTGCTCGTGCACGCAGGTGAACAGATCCTCACGCAAGAAACCCTGCTTCACCAGTCGCTGCTCGGGCGCGACATTGGCCGGGTTGGTGTTCTGGATGAGCAGCGCCGTCACCGGCGGCCCGCCATAGAGCGCATCCGGCGCCCCCGTCAGCACCGGGCCGATGCGCGAATGATCGAGAAAGCGGATCGAGGGATCGCGCATGCGCGTGCCCTCCAGCACCTCCTGGTTGAGCTTGAAGATGCCGGAATTGGAATGGAAGGCGCCGCCGCCCTCATATTGCCAGGCGCCGGTGACGGCGGCGATGCAGGAGGCGGCATGCATGTTGACCGCGCCGTTGCGCTGGCGGGCAAAGCCGTAGCCGAGGCGGAAATAGGTTTTCCTGGTCGTGCCGACGAGACGGGCAAAACTCTCTATCTCGGCCACAGTCAATCCGGTGATCGCGGCCGCCCATTCGGGTGAGCGTGTGCGCAGATGCGCTTCCAGACCTTTCGGGTCATCGGTGTATTTCTCGAGATAGGCGCGGTCAGCCAAGCCTTCCCTGAACAGCACATGCATAACCGCGCAAGCCATCGCGCCATCGGTGCCAGGCTTCAGGACAAGGCCCATATCGGCCTGCTTCATCGTGGCGTTCTCATAGACGTCGATGACCACGATCCTGGCACCGCGCTCCTTGCGTGCCTTGATGGCGTGGGTCATGACGTTGACTTGGGTCACCACGGCATTGGTGCCCCAGATCACCACGCAATCGGACTTGGCCATTTCGCGCGGGTCGGGACCGCGCAGCGCGCCCGCCCCCATCATCCAGCCGGTCCAGGCCAGGTTGGTGCAGATCGAGCCGAAGAAGCCCGAATATCTCTTCGCATGCCGCAGCCGCTCGATGCCGTCGCGCTGCACCAGCCCCATCGTGCCGGCATAGAAATAGGGCCAGACCGTCTCCGAGCCGTATTTTTCCTCGGCCGCGATGAACTTTTCGGCGACGAGGTCCAGCGCCGCCTCCCAACTTATTTCCTGCCAGGCGCCCTCGCCCTTGGCGCCTTTGCGCACCAGCGGCTTCAGCAAGCGGTCGGGATGGTGGACGCGGTCGGCGTAACGAGCAACCTTGGCGCAGACGACGCCGGCCGTATAGTTGTTGGACTTGGCACCATGGACGCGGCCGATGCGGTTGCCGTCAAGCAACTCGACCTCGAGCGCGCAGGTCGACGGGCAATCATGCGGACAGGCCGAATGGCCGATGCGAAGGCTGGCGTGCTGGTTCATGGGGTTTGTTTAGCGGGTTTCGGGCAAGGCGTGTAGGGCCAGATCTGACCGTCCCCTTGAAGGAGAGGGTCGGCGCGTAGCGCCGGGGTGGGTTGTGGCGCAGACCCCCACCCCGCTCCGCTTCGCGGATCGACCCTCCCCACAAGGGGGAGGGTAACTACTCCGCCGTGCCTTCCTCGTATTCGGCCGACATGGTCAGCCACTTTTCCTCGTGGCCGGCGAGCGTCTGGGCGAGTTGCGATCGCTCCTTCGCCAGCCTTGTCGCCGTCGACGGATCCTTTTCGTAGATCGCCGGGTTGGCCAGTTCGTCCTCGATGCCGTCGATGCGCTTGCGGATGCGGTCCATCAGCGCTTCGGTGGCGCGAATTTCCTTGGCCAGCGGCTCAAAGGCGGCGCGGCGCTGGGCCGCCTCGCGGCGGCGGTCGGCCTTCGAGGCTTTTTCCGCCTCGCGCCGCTCGCGCCGGTCGCCGGACACGCCTGTGACCAGCGTCTTGTAATCTTCGAGGTCGCCGTCATAGGGGTTGACGGCGCCATCCTTGACCAGCCACAGCCGGTCCGCCGTCGCTTCCAGGAGATGGCGGTCGTGCGAGATCAGGATGACGGCGCCGGGGAACTCGTTCAGCGCATGGATCAAGGATTCGCGGCTATCGATGTCGAGATGATTGGTCGGCTCGTCAAGGATGAACAGGTTCGGCCCCTCGAAGGCCGACAGACCCATCAACAGCCGCGCCTTCTCGCCGCCGGACAGGTCTTTCGCCGCCGTATTCATCTTTTCGGTCGTGAGCCCAAACTGGGCGACACGGCCGCGCACTTTCGATTCCGGCGCTTCGGGCATCAGCCTGCGAACATGCTCGTAGGCATTTTCCTCAGGCCTGAGATCGTCGAGCTGGTGCTGTGCGAAGATCGCCACCTTCAGCCCGGGCGCCACGGTCATGGTGCCGGTCTCCTGCTTCAGGCGGCCGGAGAGAAGCTTGGCAAAGGTCGACTTGCCGTTGCCATTGGCGCCAAGCAGCGCGATGCGGTCGTCGGCATCGATGCGCAAGGTCATCTTCTTCAGGATCGGCTCACCGGGTGTATAGCCGACATTGACATTGTTCAGCGCGACGATCGGCGAGGCCACCGTCTTCACCGGCTCCGGGAAAGAGAATGGCCGCACCGTGTCGTTCACGATGGCCGTGATCGGCTTCATCTTTTCAAGCGCCTTGATGCGGGACTGAGCCTGTCTTGCCTTGGATGCCTTTGCGCGAAAACGCTCGACGAAGGATTCCATATGCTTGCGGGCGGCTTCCTGCTTGATGCGGCCCTTTTCCTGCTGTTCTTTCTGCTCGGTGTACTGGCGTTCGAACTGGTCGTAGCCGCCGCGCCAGAAGGTCAGCTTCTTCTGGTCGAGATGGACGATCGAGTTGACGGCGCGGTTAAGCAGGTCGCGATCGTGCGAGATCAGCAGCACCGTGTGCGGATATTTGGAAACATAGTTTTCGAGCCACAGCGTGCCTTCGAGATCGAGATAGTTGGTCGGCTCGTCGAGCAGCAGAAGATCGGGTTCGGAAAACAGCACGGCAGCGAGTGCCACGCGCATGCGCCAGCCGCCGGAAAACGAGGAGGCCGGGCGGCGCTGCGCGGCGTCGTCGAAGCCGAGACCGGCCAGGATGGTGGCGGCGCGCGACTCGGCCGAATGCGCGTCGATATCGGCCAGCCGCATATGGATGTCGGCAATACGGTGCGGATCGGTCGCCGTCTTTTCCTCCTCGAGCAGCGCCGTGCGCTCGAGGTCGGCCTTGAGCACGATCTCGATCAGCGGCTCCTCGGTTCCGGGCGCTTCTTGCGCCACCTGGCCGATCCGCGTGTTCTTCGGCAGGCTGATCGAGCCCGTCTCGGAAGGGAAATCGCCTGTTATGGCCTTGAACAGCGTGGTCTTGCCGGTACCGTTGCGGCCGACAAGTCCGGCCTTGGTGCCGGCCGGCAAGGTCAGCGAGGCATGGTCGAGAAGCAAGCGCCCCGCCATGCGCAGCGAGAGGTCGTTGATGATAAGCATGGCCGCGCTTTTGCACGGGAGACCGGCGCTTCGCAAGACCTTGCGGGCCGGTTGGCCACGCAAGGCATGAAAACGGCGCGCGAAATGGCGCCGTCAACATCGCAGCTCAGAGGCTTCCGGCTGCGGTCGGCCGCGCTCAGGCGCTGGCTTTGCCGCGCTTTGTCGCCTTGGCCACGGGGGCCGGCGCTGCCGGCTTGCGGCCAAGTCCCGTCGACTTCGCCAGCGCTGACCGTGTCGCTGAGTAGTTCGGAGCGACCATCGGATAGTCGGGCGGCAGGCCCCATTTGGTGCGATACTCATCCGGGCTCAGCCCATAGTCCGTCCTGAGGTGCCGCTTGAGCGACTTGAACTTCTTGCCGTCCTCCAGGCAGACGATGTAGTCGGGAAAAACCGACTTCTTCGGGTTCACCGCAGGAACCAGGCTTGGGCTTTCCGCGACAACGGCACCTCCGAGCTTTCGCACCGAGGCACTGACGCTGGCAATCAGGTCAGGCAGGCCGGAAACCGGCAGCGGGTTGTTGCCGACATAGGCCGAGACAATGTCAGCGGTCAGCTCGATAACGGTCTTATCCTCGATATTTGACAAATCTTTCACCCTATTTGCGACAAAATCATCTACCCCAGAGAAGAATTTCGTCGATGCATTTATTTAACCGCGTCCCCCAAACGGACCAGCAAATCTCAAAACGAATCAAGACTTGCAGTCAAATATTTTTTAGGGAAATCGGCTCCGTGCAAACTAGAAAAGCTAATTTTTCGGGTCGGCAGACTTAGGCGGCCCGGTTGGAAGGCCAATATCTGTAAAACACGCGCCGTCGGTCATAACGCGCTCCAACGTCTTTCGGCCCTCAGTTCGCAGTTTCCGTGAAACGGTGAAAACTGCTCTATCGCAGCCGGCGGCCGAAATCAGGCGTATGCGCGCCCTTCCTCGGTGCGCTGGAAATGCGCCAGGTCGAGCTGCACGGAAGGGCGGCCCAGAACCGTCAGGATCATATGGGCCTGGCCGCGGTGGTGGGTCTGGTGGTTGAAGACGTGGTCGAGCGCCGGAGCCAGCCGTTGCGAGACGGTGCGCATGTCCGATACCGTCATGTATATAAAGCGGCCCGACAGCGCCTTGTCGCTCAAACCGCCAACCCAGTCGACGATCCGCCGGTCCTCCGCCTCGCGCGCCATGCGCAGGCCCGGCAACGCCTGGTACAGTATGGCGTCCAGCGCCGTCGGCGCATCGCCCTCGCCGGTAAAGCGCTTCATCCAGATGCGATCGGCGGCCAGGAGATGGTTGAGCGTGCCCTTCATCGAGCCGAAGAAAGCGCCGACGTCGCGATTGAATTCCTCTTCGTCGAGATCGGCGGCGGCATCGTAGATGCGGCCATTGGCCCATTGATTATAGGCCGCAAACATCATGAAGTGCCGTTTCATCTTTTCTCCCGCCGGCCTGTGTCGAGGCGTTGCGGGATACCTAAACCGCAAGGAAGCCGCCGCCAATGACCATTCTGCTTTATGATCTCGTCGGACGCGACGCCACCCGCCCCTTCAGCCCGCATTGCTGGAAGGCGACGATGGCGCTGGCTCATAAGGGGCTGGAGATCAGCGCGGTGCCGACACGTTTTCTCGAAGTGCCCCGCGTCGAGGGCGGCGCATCGAAACTCGTGCCGGTGATCCGCGACGGCGAGACGGTCGTCGCGGATTCCTTCGCCATCGCGCTTTATCTCGACGAAACCTATCCGGACCGGCCGTCGCTGTTTGGCGGCGAAGGCGGCAAGGCCATGGCGCGCTTCATCGAGCGCTGGTCGCAACTGACCATCCATCCCTATGTGACCACCGCCGCGATCATGGACCTTTATGCCATGCAGGATACGGAGAACGCCGCCTATTTCCGCCAGAGCCGGGAGCAGCGCCTGGGCAAGAGCCTGGAAGAGGTGATGGCCGCGCGGGATGCCGGGCTTGGCAATTTCAGGGCTTCGCTGGAGCCGCTGCGCTCGATGCTCGCCTATCAGCCATTCATCGGCGGAGATTCGCCCCTGTTCGCCGACTATATCGTGTTCGGCGCGCTGCAATGGGCACGCGTCGCCTCGCCCTACCCATTGCTCGACGACCACGATGTCGTGGCGCAGTGGTTCGCCCGCTGCCTCGACCTGCATGGCGGGCTGGGTCGAACGGTTGCGGCGGCCGCGTGAACCGTAGCGCCTGATCTTGCGGCAGGGCTAACGACGAGCCATCGGCTCCGATATGGCCAGGTCTTATTTGGCCGCCTTTTTTGGCTTACCGGGCTTGGCCGCGGTCTTGGCCTCTTTGGGCGCGGTTTTTGCCTTGCCGGCGACGGCCGCCTTTCTTGCTGGCTTCTTCAACCCGGATGACCCTGCATCCTCCTGGTCGATGTCGGCTGTCGCCTGTTGCCAATGGCGCTCATGCTGTCCGGCCGGTTGCCCTTCTTCCTGCCAGATATGATGTGCGCGGCTGCGAATGCGCTCCTGGCGATCGTCTGTCATGGTCATGGTCTCCATCCGGGCCGACCTCAGCGCGGCGCCGACATGTGACTATAGCAAGCAAAGCCTAATATTGCAGCCGTCCGATCTCGGGCTGGCGGCATCGCCGATATCGGCCCGGCACGCAAACGCGCATGGCGTCGACTTCCCCCGTCGACTTCCTCTGTCGGTAGCTAATCAAGTTGTCCGGTTTGGTAGCACATGATCTGTCCGCTTCTGTTTTGGCGTCGAAGCGGTTCA
>NZ_VFUS01000020.1:0-64998 GCF_006441005.1 Mesorhizobium sp. B2-5-3 | reverse complement strand
CCCAAACCGGTGCCCCCGCCCAAGGAGAACGTTATCGATCTGGCGTCGGTTCTCCGCAAGAGTCTCGCCAAGGAAGGGATCAAGGACCGCCCCAAAGCCAAAGCCGGACGCAAATCGGCATAGTCGCGCCATCTGAACGCCGCGCTGTTCAGATTGGCCGGTCGGGCTCGAGGCTTCCGCTCGAGTCAGGAGCAGAGTGTGAAGCTTTTTCAGGTGACGGCGATCCGGCAGCCGCGATGCTGTCCACCATCTCCAGCACAAGATGCGGCGCTGCATGATGAACCATGTGACCCGCACCTGCAACGATGCGTATCATCGAGCCCGGTAAGGCCCTGTGCAGGCGTTGCGAATGATAGCTGGTGTCGAGCAGGCTGTCGGCTTCGCCGGCCATGATACCTATCGGCGCGTTTGTCCTCCCTGCGGTCTTGGGAGCTAATGCGGCAACGGGGATTAGGAGACCAGACTCCGCCGCAGTCGTTCGCAGGTGAGACGGTGCAGTGACCAGACCTCGCAAGGCCTCGGAAAACTCTGGCGGGACAAGTTGCGGCCTGAACAGGCGGCGCATCAACACGGGCCAGATCAGCCTGACGACGGGCGGCAGGACGGTGTGGCAGATAATGATTCCCACGATCGGCAGTGCCGGCAGGGCGGCAAGCAGGGCATCGAACCTGGGGGAAGGGAAATGATAGCCGGAGAGGAGAACCGCGCCACCAATCTCGTCCGGATACCGGGCCGCCCACTGGAGGGCGACCGATGCCCCCCAGGAATGGCCAAGAACGATAGGATTGTCTGCCCCGATCCTCTGCGTGGCGCTCCGGAGCAGATCCGCTTGGGTCGCGGCGGTCCACAGGCGATCGCGCGGTCGTGTACTGCCGCCAAATCCTGGACGGTCGAAGACAATGACGCGATAACGCTTGGCTGCCTTGTCTACTAGGCCGCTGGTTTGAAAATCCTCAGCGGCGGAACCGTTCCCGTGCAGGAGAACTAGGTCCCTGCCGCTTCCAGCCTCGACATATCGAAGGCGGACACCGTCGACCTCTATGGTCCTTCCTTTCGCGCGGATGGAAAGCGCTTGCTTGGTCGCCGCTCGATTGTTCAACGCTAGCAAGGCCACCGCCGCAACCAGGCCGCCGACCCAGACGCGTGATGATCGTTTCAGTGAGAATTGAAACCGGAAAGACAAGCTGCCGTGCTCCTTGCATAGGTTGAGGCGACTGGCGAATCGCCGCTGGGACGTCGCACCCCAAAGGCTCACCATTTTTCGCCACCCGAACCGAGACGCCACAGGGTTGTTCCGGCGCCTGATCGCCTGACCTTCGAACGAGACTACGGGCGTACCTCGGCCTAGGGCTCCTCGAGATTGAGCCCGCGGAAGGTCGAATGACAGCCGGGGGAGGCGTTAGTCTTGCCAGCCGTTTCCACAGACTGGATAGCCAAAAGAGCACCGGTGACGAGTAACCCTTGGGCTCCAAATATGGCGACGTGCTCGCGTTCAACTCGCACGATCAACCCACGCAGGGGGTCTGTAAATCTAAGGGAGCTAAAAAAGTTTTGGCTGATGGAACATCGCGCGGTTCAGCGTGTTTGCTTTCGACGAAAATGGAGAAGTCAGGCCGTGAACAGCGTCATTTATCTCATAGGTCTCGTTGTCGTCGTGCTGGCAATTCTCTCCTTCCTCGGTTTTCACTAGGAGCCATTATGCAACGCGAAGGCGATCCAGGACGTCCAGCATCCGATTTCGATACGGCAAAGAGCGAGCTCTCCGACCGGCTCCAGGAAGAAACCCAAAATGCCACCCGGTTGATTCACGACGCCAGTGACGAAGTCGTCAGCAAATCTGGCGAGTACGCGTCGGAAGCGCAGGAGGCTTTGTCAGGGAAGGCGCAGGAAACGCAGCGCGACATGAGCGCGAGCTTAGCCGCTTTTGGGGGCGCGTTGCGGGCAGCAAGTGAGCATCTGGCCAACAGCGATCAAGCCACCGTTTCGAAGTTCGTGCTTACTGCCGCTGGCGGGCTGGAGCGCCTCTCGTCCTCTTTGCGGGACAAACCAGTCGAACAAGTCTTAGGCGAGGTCAGGTCCTTAGGGCGCGAAAACTCTGGAGTGCTTATCGCCGGGTCGGTTCTCGCCGGTTTGGCTCTGGGACGCTTCATCAAAAGCTCGCCACCCGCTGATTCGAGCGAAGCGGACGGTCGGCTGAAAAGCAGTGGCGCCCCAAAGACTGTAACGCGCCCGAAGACCACAGGCAGCTCTCCACGGGACGACCTCACGTCATAACGAATGCAGCCACTTTCTTGGCCGAGCACGGAGCATGACCGATGAACAACGATCAGGACGGCCGCAGTCTCGCGAGCCTTGTGAGCGACCTTACACAGCAAGTGACGACCCTGCTACAGACCGAAACAAGGCTTCTGCGGGCCGAAATATCCGAAAACGTCAGCAAAGCCGGGCACGGCGCGGTCGAAGTCGTAGGCGGTGCCGTGTGCTTGCTGGCATCGCTGGTGGTACTGCTCCAAGCGCTCGTGATCGCTTTGGCTAAGGCGGGTCTGGGGGCCGGGTGGGCCTCGCTGCTCGTCGGTGTCGTCGTGGCGATCCTGGGGGTGATTCTCCTTCGCACGGGAATGGCCGGCATTGCGCCTTCCGGATTGGCTCCTGACCGCACACAAGAACAACTCAACAGTGATGCGCGTGTGATCAAAGGACAAACGAGATGAGCGAGAAATCGGCAGCCGAACTCGAACGCGAAGCCGAGATTGCCCGCGCAGCGGTCGTCGATACCGCCGAATCCATCCGCAGCAAAATGACACCCGGTCAGTTGATCGACGAATTCACCGGGTTGTTTGCTGGCGGCGCAGGGACCGCCGCCCTCAGCAGATTCCAGACCCAAGTCAGCGACAACCCTTTGGCCCTGATGCTGGTTGGGACCGGCCTGGCTTGGCTGATGCTTGGCAGCGGTGCTTCGGCGGGTGGCTCTCCTGCAACCCAGGCTGTCAACAATCAGGCCGACACGGATGGGGGGACGTTCGGGGTCAGCGATGTGACGGGGGCTGCGGAAGGGCCGAGTTCCGGACAAGAGATCCCCAATGGTGGACCATCGGCGGTCGCAGAGATGCTCTCGGATGCCGGCGGTACCGCTGGCTCGATTGCGAGCAATGCAAGCGAAGCGGCCGCAACTGCGGCTGGCGAGACCAAGGATAAGGTTGTAAACACCGTGGGGCAGCTTGGCTCCAGTGCGAGTGATATGGCTGTGCAGGCGAGTCGAACCGCGCAGGAACTATTTGAGCGCGAACCACTGGCACTTGCCGTCCTCGGCCTGGCGGCGGGTACGGCTATAGGCGTGCTTCTGCCTCGCACAACCATGGAAGACGAGCAACTCGGCGGCTACCGCGACAAATTACTTGGCAGCGCCAACAGTGCTTTAGAGGACAGCGTGGAGCAAGCGAAAGAGATCGCTGCCGAAGCTTACGAGACAGTCAAGAGCGAGGCGGACCGGCAGGGCTCGAGCGGCACCGCCGACACGTTAGCCGGTAAGGTCGGTGAGGTCGTCAAGGCCACCGCAAAAACTACCGAAAAGGCGGTTCGAGATCGACTTCCCGAATCGGATCAGTCCTCCACGGCCAAGCTCTAAGCCATCTGCAGGGTGCCAGGGCAGCGGTCAAGTTGAACTTAGAGACACCCGTCGTGAACAAAACCGCGCGCCGACGGTTTGATTGCATGGAAACTGAGACACTGGTCGGCTATCTCGCGGCACTATGTTCAATGGTGAGCTTTACGCCGCAAGCCTGGAAGATCATAAAGACGCGCGACACGGGCAGTATCTCCGCGCCTATGTATGCGATTACGGCAGCAGGCTTCGCCCTCTGGCTCATCTTCGGGTCCATGAAAGGCGAGTGGCCGCTCATCATCACAAACGCCGCCTGTCTCGTTCTCTCGGCATTCATTCTTCTGATGACGGTCCTTCCTCGCGCGAAGAAGGACGCGGTCGCGGACGTGCTGGATCCCGCTGCCTCGAGGACTGAGCGATGATCTTCGTTTGGGTGCGTTCTGAGGTTTACGAGGCGCTCAGCGGTGGCAGCCAGGAATGACGCGCTCATGTCGGGAGTTCTCTTGTGGTTTCAGACGATGAAATCCGTCCTGGCGAATCATACGACTGCCTGGTCGTCGGCGGCGGACCAGCCGGCCTGACCGCCGCGACCTACCTGGGGCGTTTTCGGCGCCGGATCGTCCTTGTGGACGCCGGCCAAAGCCGCGCAAAGTGGATACCGGTAACCCACAACTGTCCCGGGTTTCCTGACGGTATTGCCGGTGTTGAGCTGCTTGATCGTCTGCGGCAGCAGGCACTGCTGAGCGGAGTCGATCTCGTGGACGATACGATCCACGACATTAAGCGGGGTGGGACCGATTTCATCGCCACGGCATCGGTTCCCATTCGGGCTCGCGCGGTGCTCATGGCCACCGGTATTGTCGATACGCTTCCAGACACGCCCGACGCCGCCGATATGATCAAGGCCGGCACGTTGCGGCTGTGTCCGATCTGTGACGCCTACGAGGTCATCGACGGACGGGTTGCGGTGATGGGCCCGGCAGATCACGCAATGAAGAAGGCGTTGTTTATGCGAAGCTACACAAGTGACGTCACCATGTTGGTCGAGACGACAACTCGATTCGACCCCGCCGCCGACGCCTTGCTCAAAAAGGCTGGAATCAAGGTGCACGCGTGCCTCCCGGGCTCGATCCGCTCTGCCGGCCATCAGGCGACCGTCAGGCTCGTTGCCGGAAACACGCTGTCTTTCGATACCATCTATCCCGCATTGGGCTGCACGATGCGATCGAAGCTGGCCACCAACCTCGGCGCGGAATGTGACGAAATCGGCAATCTTGTCGTGGATTCGCGCCAGCGAACCGCAATTGCGGGCCTCTACGCCGCAGGCGATGTGGTTGACGAAATCAACCAAGTCGCGGTCGCCTTCGGACACGCGGCGATCGCCGCAACCGATATGCACAGCTATCTTGCGCAAAACGAGTGAACAGGTCCGCCCTCGTTCAGTCGTACAGGATGGCGCGTGGCGCAGCCCTCGCGGGGATATTCGTCGCTTCCCCGGCATCCTGGTGCCTCATTGGCGCCGTAAGAGCCTCAATGCGGCATTGACGAGACAACACCAATTGTGTGCGCATTCAGGCACTGCCGTCGATGCCGCTTATTCGCAACCGACGGGGTGCCGGCGTCTGCTGGGGAAAAACGGCGGAACAAACAAGGGGCCGCCTCGTTTGAACGGGGTGCCGCCCGGCGCGCTTTCAAGCAGGAGATGAGGATGGCAACCAAGAAAGCTTCGCAGACAAAGGGACTTGAGGATCTCTTCCACGACGGCTTGAAGGATATCTACTACGCTGAGCGCAAAATCCTTTCCGCCTTGAAGAAGATGGCGAAGGGAGCTGAATCCGAAAAGGTGATTGCTGCCTTTGAGAAGCATCGAGGTGAGACGGAAGGCCAGATCGAGCGCCTGCAGCAGGTGTTCGAGATCTTCGGCAAGCGGGCACAGGGAAAGACCTGCCCGGCAATCGACGGCATCATAGAAGAAGGGCAGGAGATCCTGGAGGACTTTCAACAGGCTCCAGCCCTGGATGCCGGGCTCGTGGCCGCCGCGCAAGCCGTCGAGCATTATGAGATCGCCCGATATGGAACGCTGATCACCTGGGCCGGTTTGCTTGGGCTGAAAAACGCCGTTCCGCTGCTCGAACAGTCGCTCAAGGAGGAGAAGGCGACCGATGAAGCACTGACGCAACTCGGGGAGGCCGGTGTGAACGAGAGAGCGATGCAAAAGGCGGCCTAGATATCCGCACTGGATCACGCCGAGGAGGTCCGTCATGGATGTCCGGCAATTGATGGCGCTTGACCAAGCAGCGGCCGCGCCTATGTCCGCGGAACCGGCGTCGAGCAAAAGACAGCTCCTGTCCGAACGTCGCACCAAAGCTGTTGAGATCGATGAGATCGACCCAGGCGACGGCCGGGTGATCAACCATGATGGCGAGCAACTCGCTATCAGCGAGGCGGCAGACGGTTCGATTGCCGGCTGCATCGACGGTTGGAACCCGGTCGACCGGACATGGTACTGGTCCTGCCGCGGATCCGGCTTCGACAAACAAGGCGTGGTTCTTTCCGGGCCGGCAAACAGGGCACCCCAGACTCGAGCGCCGGTGCAGGCCGGGCTCCAGGGATGAAGATCCTCGTCACCGGCGCTACGGGTTTGATAGGCGCCTCACTATGCGCGCGCCTGGAAGCGGAGGGACACGAAGTACGGCGCGTGCTCCGCCGCGCCCGACCTGCGGGCTTTCCGAAGAATTCGGACGTCATCGTGGATATGACGAAGGCGGTCCGACCGGAGGACTGGTCTTCCCCTCTTTCAGGCGTCGATGCCGTCGTGAACTGCGCCGGCGTTCTGCAGGACAACGCGCGGGAAAAGGTTCAGGAGGTCCATGCCTTCGCCGCTTCCGCTCTCTTCAGGGCCTGCGAACGGGCCGGCATCAAGACGGTCATCCACTTCTCGGCGATCGGTGTCGACCGCGATCAGCCGTCCGCCTTCTCCGCCAGCAAGCTGGCCGGCGACAAGGCATTGATGGCGCTCGATATCGGCTGGGTGATCCTGCGTCCCTCGGTGGTGCTGGGGCGCGGCGTCTTTGGCGCAAGCGCATTGTTGCGTGGGCTGGCCGCACTACCATTGTTGCCCGCCATGCCTGATACCGGTCGCCTGCAAGTCGTTCAGCTCGATGACATTGTCTCCACTGTTCTTTTCTTCCTCCAGCCCGCGAGTCCTACTCGCTTGACGCTGGAACTTGCGGGGCCGGAGGCACTCACCATGACAGAGCTCATCAGTCGTTACCGCCAGTGGTTCGGATGGAAAAAGGCGACCGTATTCACCGTGCCTGGCTGGGCGGCGAGAGGCCTCTATCGTCTGGGCGATCTGGCTGGATGGCTCGGCTGGCGACCGCCGATCCGCAGCAATGCGCAAAAAGAAATCACTCGAGGCGCTGTCGGTGATCCGCAGCCTTGGATCGCGACGACAGGCATTCACCCGGCAAGCCTCGCATCAGCACTTGCGGCCGACCCGGCAACGGTCCAGGAGCGATGGTTTGCCGGGCTCTATTTCATCAAGCCGGCGATCTTCGTTGTGCTGCCATTCTTCTGGATCATGACCGGCATCATCTCGCTCACGACAGGCTGGCGTAATGGCGTCGAACTGCTGATCGGCACTGCGGTGGCGCCCCACGCCGAGGCCGCGGTCGTGGCCGGTGCAATCGCCGACGCGGCTGTCGGCGCGCTAATTGCCTTCCGGCCGACAAGCCGCCCGGGTCTTTGGGGTGCGATCGCGATCTCGCTGTCCTACGCCATCGCCGGCACCATCCTGCGCCCGGATCTCTGGAACGAGTCACTCGGCCCGCTGATGAAGATCCTGCCGATCCTCGTCTTGCACTTCGTTGCCCTGGCGATCCTGGATGAGCGCTGATGCTTTATTTCGTAATCAAATATCTGCACGTCATCGGCGCAGCCGTGCTGCTTGGGACAGGGGCGGGGATCGCCTTCTTCATGCTCCTTGCCCACCGGACCGGCAATGCCGCAACGATCGCGGCAGTTGCCCGCATCGTGGTTGTCGCTGATTTCCTCTTTACCGCGACTGCCGTCGTCGCGCAGCCGATCACCGGGGTAGCCCTTGCCTGGCAGGCTGGCTATTCACTGAGGGAAGGATGGATCGTGCTGTCGATTGTGCTTTATATCGTGACCGGCCTGTTCTGGCTGCCGGTTGTTTGGATGCAGATGGAGATGCGCAATCTGGTGGCGCGCGCCGCCACATCTGGCGACCCGCCGCCGGAGCGATACAACAAGCTGTTTCGGTTGTGGTTTGTCTTCGGCTTCCCAGCCTTCGCCGCCGTGCTCGCCATCTTCTGGCTCATGATCACGCGTCCCCTCATCGATTTGTTCGATTGACGGTGACGATGGTTCGCTGGCCAAGTGATGGGCAGCAGGTGAGTTCCGCCAATACGGCTACTTCACCCTGAGCAGAGGCGCGACGCCATAGAGTGCTTTCCCCCGGGATTGGCGGCACGGGAGAAAGCGTTGGCGTCAGCCCCGGGCTGGAAGGTGTCACTAGGCGCGAGCGCGGTTGCCGTCCGACCCCCTGGCGCGACTGGAGCCTTTGGCAGAACCGATCTGTTCGCTCTGTGCTCCGCTGTCCGCGCGGGGGGAGCCAAGCATGGGTTCCTCACCCATCGGCTGGCCCGGGACGGTCGTGAACTCTCCGTTGCCGTCAATGGATTTGCCGCTCGACCAACGGCCCTCGGGCGGCGGCACGCCGTCGACGAAACAGTTGACGAATGCATAGCTGACGTCGCGAAGTTCCTGTTCCTGGGGGAAGGAGTTTGGAACCGGCAGCGAGGTCGCGAGCCCACCCATATCCTCGATGGCTGCTAGCCATTGCTGCTGGTGCATCGTGTCGCGGGCGATCAGGAATGACAGCATCTCTCTCATGCCAGGATCGTCGGTCATATTGTAGAGGCGTGTGGCTAGCACCCTGCCACTGCTTTCCGCCGTGACATTGGCCATCATGTCGGCGGCGAGATTGCCGCTGGCGTAGACGTGTGAAGCGCTGAAGGGCACGCCGTTTGAATTTTCCGGCAATGCCGCGAGTCCGGTGGAAAGGATGTGGCGGAAGTTCATGCCGTTCAACACGGAGCCGCCGATCGTATCGGCTGAAATGTCTTCTTGCAAAGACAGCGGCGCCCCTTCCAGATTCAACGCCACGGCCGTCGCGAGCATCTCGATGTGGGCGAGTTCCTCAGTGGCGGTGTTCAGCAGCAGGTCCCGGTACTTGCTTGGGCCGCGCGCCCCCCAGGCCTGGAAGAAGTACTGCAGCGCAACTCGTATCTCGCCTTCGACGCCCCCGATCGCCTGCTGCAAGGCGCGAGCGAAGATCGGGCTGGGCGTTTCCACGCGCACAGGGAATTGCAATTTCTTGTCGGTGTAAAACATCTCATGTTTCTCCGTTGATCTCGCCCAACCGACCGCAGAACAAGATGTTCCTTCTGTTCGACAGTATTTATCCTGACCATGTCGAGTTGTACGCGCGTGCGCGCAATGTGTGCAATCCGCTTCGGCAGGGCGCGATTGTTTGGCGCAAGACCACGATGAAGCGAACCGCGACGGTGACCGCCTTCACCGTCGCCCTCAGGACGCCTTGGTCTCCGGTTCATCGCCGGTGATGGTGTGAAGGAGCTTGGACAGGAACGCTGCTAGCGCTTGTTCAGGCTGGGCCGCCTCTTCGCTCAACATTTCTATGCCCCATCGACCCAGCACCGCTTCCTGGACCACGTTCGGGCTAGGCATGAATATGAACGATCTGGGGCGGTCGTCCTCGTAGCCCGACAGCCTCCAAGTCTGCCACAGGCGGTGCAAAAGCAGGCGGATGTTCATATCCGACATGCTGTAGCCGATGAAAAGGATCGTCCGCCCCAATGCATCCGCGCGGAATTTCACATCCAGGGGTGAATCGAAGGACAGCCGGTCGAAATAGTCCGTCTCGGCCAGAATGAGTGAGGAGTCGTCGTCGAAGTCGCCGTGGTATTTGACGATCTGGGTGACGCCGTTGCTTGCCTTGGCGATGTCTTTTGCGTTTGCCACCTTCACGTAGTCGCGGCTATGGACTTCGAAGGCGACCTCGAGATTGCGATCGTAGTTGGTCGTGTAGATGATCGGGAAGTCTAGTTCCACGATCAGGCGATGGATCTCCGAACATCTCACTTTCTCACGCGAGACACTCCAGTGCCGATCCATCCAGCTTCGCAGCGGTCCGATGGCGCCCCGCTTCAACCGGTAGAACTCCGCCAGCGTCTGGTAGCTGACGTCCGACGGCGCGACGATGCCGTGATCGATGCCCAGGTCCTCGACCAGATGATCGATGAGCTTACGCCAGGAGGGCAGGCCGACACTCATTGACACGCCAGCCCCAACGAACAGGATCGCGCGCCGCTCCCTGACGGAACGCGCGAGCTGCTCGATGGGGGAAAGCATGGACAAACCTCCGACCGATAATCATCCCAACTACCGGGACGGTCGCCGGTTCCATTCTCGTGCCGGCGGTGACCCGCCGTGGGGTTTGCGACGCGCCGGGGAACAATCGTCCGCATGGGGTTCGTAAGGGGCGCAGTCGGAACAAAGCATTGTGCTCGCGGTTTAGCTCCGGCGCCGATCGCCAGCGGAGAAATGCATCAATGACAATCAAGGAGCCGGCACACTCGGGTAGGCTCGCCTGGCCGCAGACAGCCAAGCGCGGCATGGACGAGCAGGACGGAAGCCAAGCAGAGGCTCGCGCCAGTCGGCATCCTGAAGCCGATCCTGTCGACGAATCGCGTTGCACCGTGAACTGTAACGAGGTACGGGCAAATCGCCAGACCCGCGAGAGAGCATGATGGCTAGGCCGGCCCCCACCGAACGATCCGGCCCGGTCCAGGATGTGGTAGACGGTGGTCAACACCGAGCGGTCGGCCGAACCTTCGAAAGCTTCTTCATGGCCGGCTTTGAATGTTCCTCCCACAGGCGGAACGACGGTGTCCGGCTCGATCTTGTTCGCGCTACCTCGCACAACATCCATGCCTTGGCGGACTACCGGAGCTGTGCCGAGCTCGGGCTTCGAACGATCCGAGACGGGTTGCGCTGGCACCTGATCGAAACGGCGCCGGGCATCTATGACTGGTCGAGTTGGGCGGCCATGATCGAAGCGGCTCGTGCCGTTGGCGTGCAGGTGATCTGGGATGTTTTTCATTACGGGTCGCCCGATCACATCGATCAGGGATCGCAGGAATTCATCGATTCATACGCCGCTTTTGCCGCGGAGGCCGTGCGGTTCCATCGCTCCTTCACGGGCACCTCTCCGCTGCTTTGTCCAATCAACGAAATCTCGTTCTTTGCCTGGGCCGTCGAAGTCGGCTACTTCCCGCGTGTCGGCCCAAAGAAGCGCGGATGGTTCAAACGGCATCTCGTCAAGGCAGCGGTCGCGGGCATCCGTGCAATGCGACAGGCCGACCCCGACTGTCGATTCGTCTGGGCTGAGCCGCTGATCCATATCGCGCCTCGCGACGGTAGCCGAGCGGAACGGCAACGCGCGCAGAACGCCCGGCGAGGTCAGTTCGAGGCGTATGATATGCTGATGGGACAGGTCGAGCCTGAACTGGGCGGCAGCCAAGATCTTGTCGACGTGATTGGCCTGAACTTTTATCCTCACAACCAGTGGTATCTAAACGGTCCGACCATTCCCATGGGCCACCATGAATATCGGGCGCTGTCCGAGATGTTGCTCGAGGTCGCTCACAGGTTCCGCAAGCCGATGTTCATTGCTGAAACCGGGTCCGAAGGATCCGCCGGGCCAGCATGGCTGCATTACGTCTGCGATGAGGTCCGCGCCGCGATGGAGCTGGGCGTCCCCATCCAAGGCATTTGCATTTATCCCGTGACAGCCTATCCGGGTTGGGACAATTCCCGCCACGCCGAAGTCGGCTTGTTTTCTACCGTGCACGCGGATGGTTCGCGCAGCATCCGGCAGCCAGTTGCGGACGAGCTGGCGCGCCAGCGCCTTCTGTTCGCGTAAGCCCGGCCATCACGCGTGCAGCATGGGCCTGTCGGGTAGAACGGCATCGCGTTCGGCTTCGTCCGGCAAATAGTTACGGCGCGAGCACAGCAAATGTCGGCGCCTCCAAAGAAGCCGAGGCCGGCAGGGTCTTTTGTATCCTCGCGAATGTGGCCAAGGCCTGACCCACCACTTGATCCATGTTGTAATAACGGTAGGTCGCTAGCCGTCCAACGAACCAGACGTTTGGGCAGGCGTCCGCCATTGCCTCGTAGCGTTTGTACAGCTCCTCGTTCTCGGCTCTCGGAACAGGATAATAGGGATCGCCTATATCGGTCGGGTATTCGTAGGTGAGGCTGGTTTTCGGATGCCGTTGGCCTGTCAGATGCTTATACTCCGTGACGCGGGTGTAGTTTTCCGTCTGCGGATAGTTCACCACCGCCACTGGCTGGAATTGTTCGCAATCCACTGTCACATGGTCGAACCGCAAGGAACGGTAAGGCAGACGGCCGAGCCTCCAATCAAAATATTCGTCAATCGGCCCGGTATAGATCAGCTGCCGAAAGCCGATCTTCTCGCGTATCTCGCCATAGTCGGTCTGCAGCATCACCTTGATTTCAGGCCTGTCCAGCATCCGCTCGAACATCCGCGTATAGCCACCGGCGGGCATGTTCTGGAACGTGTCGCCAAAATAGCGGTCGTCGCGGGTGGTGCGGGTCGGCACCCGTGCCGTTACGGACTTGCTCAGTTGAGACGGATCCACGCCCCATTGTTTACGGGTATAACCGCGGAAGAATTTTTCGTAGAGTTCCCTGCCCACGGTGCTGACCACCACGTCTTCGGCGGTTCGGACCTCCTCCACCGTTTCGCGTCGCGAAGCGAAGAAGTCTTCCAGTTGGTCGGAGGTGAGATCAAGTCCGTAAAGACGATTGATTGTGTCGAGATTGATCGGGATGGGCAGCAGTTTGCCGTCCACCGAAGACAGGACGCGATGTTCGTAGGGCCGCCACGCCGTGAACTGCGACAGATAGTCGACGATGGATTGCGCGTTGGTGTGGAAGATGTGGGGACCATAGCGATGGATCAGGAGTCCCGCTTCGTCGTAGCAGTCATAGGCGTTGCCGCCGACATGATTTCTGCGGTCTATGAGCAGGATACTTTCGCGGCGTTGCGATGCAATGCGCTCGGCAAGCACGCTGCCGGCAAAGCCGGCTCCGACGATCAGCCAGTCGAACATCGTCAGGCTCTCCTGCGCAGCGGAACGACAGTTTTCATCGCCTGGACACCCTGGATGTGTGAGGCCATGGCATCCCAAGTACGTTCCCACGACTTGTCGGCGAGGTAGGCATCAACTTCCCTCACCTGCAGGTCTTTGGGGCGGGCCAGAATGGAGCGAAGCTTGATCGCAATATCGTCGGCGTCGACGATCTCGACGAGACCCGCCGCACCGTAGGTGCGAACGACATCGACGATGGCGGTGGAGATCACCGGCAGTCCGGCCGCAAGAAACTCGGGGGTCTTGGTTGGGCTGATGTATCTCGTTGCCTCATTGAGTGCGAATGGCATCCATCCGCCTGCCCAATGACGGAGATAGCTCGGCAGGTCGGCATAGTTCTTGGGACCGAGCCAATGCAAATTGCCAGCCCGTGGCAGGATCGCCGAATCGATCTTGACCACCGGCCCCAGCATGACGAACTGGATGTCGGGCATTGCCGCAGCCGTCTGGCCCACAAGGGCGATGTCGAGCCGTTCATCTATCACGCCGAAATAGCCGACCCTTGGATGGGGGATGCCTGCCTGGTCGGCCGGTTCGTCGCCACCCCCTCTCGCCCTGCTGAAATGAGCAGCATCGATGCTGCTTGGGAACGGAAAAATTGAACGATGCTGACTGCGCTTTGCCTCATAGAGGCTTTGCCCGCCCGTGAAGACCAGATCGGCGCGGCCGAACAACTCCTTTTCCATCTGTGCCAATTCCGCCGGCGCGTCGCGGAAGGCGGACAACTCGTCCATGCAATCGTAGATGCACACATTGCAGCGAAGATGGCTGCTGAAGCGCAGCGCCATTGGCGTGTAATACCAGGCAATCAGCCGGTCATGAGGAACCGGCGCGACGAGTTCATTGACGAAACTTCGCTGGATCGCATCCACCTTTGTCGCTGATGTTCCAATGGGGACGACCGGCGTGACAACCCTGATTGCCGGAGCTACGTCGTTCACGCGCATGAAGGGACCGCGGACATCTTCGAAGGCTGGTTCTTCGAAGTAAATTACCTGTTGCTGCCGGGCGGCGAGGGTCAGGAGGTGCTGTGGCCTTTGAAATACAAAATTCCATCGGAGATGTGAAAAGCAGATAAGTACTGAATTATACGCCTGTGATGTGCTTTTTTTTGTTTTTGAAAGCGCGATGTCCATATATTTTCCCTTTTTATACGAGTTATAACCGCGAAAATTAACGTAGGTTAATTTTTCACGTTGCCATCTGATACCCATCAGTTCTATCTAACTTGCGATTCAGTAAGTTGTTCCAACGGGATTAATTGACCCGCGTAGGTCGATCGCCGGCCCCGACGATCAGAGGCAGGGTCGCCCGACTGCTTCGCAGGCGGTGTCGGAATGCGGCATGAGATCCGCTGGAATTGGGACTACGGCGGCGCCCTAACGTGGCGCTTTGCCACGCATCCAGCTGTTGAAGGCCGGCGGGAAAATCAACACGTGTTAGCCGACGCTGCTAGAATACGAACGCCTCGAATCAGTTTGTTTGGACCTGGGTGTCGGAAGCTGAGAGAGGCGGTCGAGGTTTGTGGACATGAAGATCAATTTCGAAACGCACGTCTTTCCGTTGTTTCACCCGCAGCAGGTGGACGACCTGAAAGATCCTTGTCCCGTATTCGACGGGACGGTCTGGCACATGTTCGGATCGAGCGGCACCGTTACGAGCGAGGAATGGAAGATACTGCACGCCACAGCGCCGGATCCGCGTGGCCCCTGGACCGAGCATGAACCGATCGCCTTGCCGATCACCGGCTCGGGCGTGGCGGCGCCCGGTGTCATCCACAAAGGCGGGGTTTTCCACATGTTCATCCAGACCGAATTCATGAAGTCGGGTGGGCGGTGCGAGCATGCGGTGTCTAATGATGGTTTCCACTGGGTTGTTTTGACGTCGGCGATATTATCCCTGCCGGACACCGATGAAGATGGCATCTACGATCCCCATCCGGCGGTCATCGGCGGCAAGCGCTACATCGTTTATTCGGGAATGCCGAAGTTCAGCAGGGTCCCGCAACCCGACGTCTATCTCGCACGCAGCCAGTCCGACTCCTGGTTCGGACCATGGAAGCGCGTTGGCAAGATCCTGGACCACTTGGACGTTCCGCATCACAACGCACGCGAGCATCCCGACTATGAATGGGGCATCGAAGGCGCTCAACTGGTCGAGTTGCCGGATGGACGCGTGCTGCTCAATGCAACCTGCTTCCTCCCTGAGGGTCCGCGCGGCAGCCGCCAGCGTGTATTCTTCGCAATTGCCGATCGCGTCGAAGGACCTTACGTGTCCGTCGGCCCAGTGCTGGATCCGGGCGAGCCGGGAGAGAACGGGCACTCGACTGTAATGATAGAGGGCCGGCAACTGACGCTGTTCTATCAGAGCCGGCGCGAGGCAACGAATCATAAGTGGCGCTACGGGCTGGCCACGTGCGACCTGGATCAGCAGATTTTTTCAAACGTCGCTTGACCCAGCGCGCCCGGAAAGGCGCCATCACCGCGACGGTCAACCGTCCCTACCGCTGTAAGTGAGGACACAAGTGCTCGCTTCGATCGCGGATCGGACGACACCCGCAGGCAATCAGCCCTGGGGTGGATCTCCGCGATCGCGGTAGCGGCGACGTCTTCGCTGAATCTGATACGGACGTTCGGGCATTGCGGTCGCGGGAGGATTCCGGGTCGATGGTTGGTCTTCCTTGAGAAGGCGAATGATGGCGTCAACCGGATCCGCCAGCGATTCACGCGCCCGCGGTCGAAGCATGTGCCTGAGACCTGATACGATTTGCTGCAGCATCAAACTCCACCTATTGTTCGGGCTGCCAAACATCGTTTGCCAAGATTTGTTCCGGCCCGTGGCTGCGCGGTCGTGGTCTGGACATGGACTATCATCATCCTCATCGCCGCAATGCCGAAAACAGAGCATCAGACCCTTATGCTTCGACCACCGCCCCATCCCTCCCACGGGCGAGCACGGAGCGGGGCATGGCCGAGTCGCTGGTGAAAACGGCAGAGTGACGTCAAAATTTCCCACTAATCAGCTGCCAACGACTTCTCAACCGTCGAGCAGATAGCCCTTGATGGGAGCGGGGTCTCCCCACGACGTTGGCGACCGGCCAGCGTCTTCCATC
Source organism: Mesorhizobium sp. B2-5-3 (assembly GCF_006441005.1). NCBI lineage: Bacteria > Pseudomonadati > Pseudomonadota > Alphaproteobacteria > Hyphomicrobiales > Phyllobacteriaceae > Mesorhizobium > Mesorhizobium sp. B2-5-3. The sequence goes on along the minus strand of NZ_VFUS01000020.1, from coordinate 49,001 downwards.
TGCGGGTGACGATGAGGCCATCTGGCAGTGGTGCCGTCGGCGGGAGGGACTGGCGCTGAGGAGGACAACCGGTTACCCTTTCCCAACGGCTCGTCGGTGGGGGATGGGAGTGCCAGGCTGACGCCGGCGGCCCACGTTTCGGTTGGCGACGCTGCTATCGACCAGAGACCTCGAAAGCTCGCTGGCGATCGCCTAGGCTCAGGGTGCACCCCGCCGGTTGATCGTCACTCTCGACTTCCCCATGTCTGCGGCCGAGGTTACCGCTTCACCAGCTCATGGGTTCCGACAGCACCTGCATGATGTTGAGCTCAAAGGTCCCGGGTGCGTGGCTGGCGTCGGCCAACTGCCGGGCGTCCCACTCTCGGGCAATGCTGCCATCGGCCAGAAGGATCGCGCGATTGCACAGGCCGGGAACCGCTTCGACCACGTGGGTGGAGATGATGACGGCTTGGCGGCGGCTCGCCGCCAATGCAAGGATGATGCGTTTGACCTCGAAGGCGGCAAGCGGATCAAGGCCGTTCACGGACTCGTCCAGGATCAGCAGCGGCGGCGCCCCGAGGAGAGCCGCGGCAATGGCGATCTTGGCCCGCGTACCGAGTGAATATTCGGCAATTGGTCGGTCGAGCCAGCGGTTGAGCCCGAGCCGGTCGGCGACATTGACGCCAGGCCAGTCGTCTTCGGCGCAGCCGCGGATCGAGGCGACGAGCTCAAGATATTGCCGCCCGGTCAGCGCCACCGGTAGATCGGATGGATCCATGGCAAGACCGAAACCGGATTTGGCACGTTCCGGTGCGCCGGCAAGATCGATCCCGTCGATCGCCACGGTCCCCCCAAGTGGCGGAATCTGGCCGGTGATCGCCCTGAGCAAGGTGGACTTGCCCGAGCCGTTGGCGCCAAGCAGGCCAAGGATGTCGCCTCGGTCGATCGACAGATCGATGTCGCTGACGACCGCGCGGCCCCCATAGCCGGCGCTGAGCCCGCGAACCGCGAGTATCTCGACGGGATCGGCGCTGCTATCCATGGCGATATCTCCGTTGCGCCCGGTGCCACAGGAACAGGACAAGGGCGGCAAAGCCAATCAGCACCGTGCGCCCATATTCGAGCGATTCGTAGCTGGTGTAGGCGATGGCGCTGAGGAAGCTCAGCACGGCGACGAACGGCGCGGTCATGAAATAGGCGGCGAACACCGCATAGGCGCCGTTCAGCGCCAGCAGCCAGAAACCGCTGGCAAGCGGCATCGCCCAGGCCGACGGCTCCGCCGCCAGTGCAGCGCCAGCCGGCAGGAGAAAGTAGGCGACCGACAATTGCAGGGGCAGCCGCGTCAGGCGCAGCCAGGCCCTGGTAAAGCCGAGCGGAGCCGTGCGCAGCACCGGCGAGCCGAGCGGATGGAAGCGCGCGCTCAGCATGAATATGAGAAGGCCACCGGTCAGGCCGGCCATGGCCGCCGGCACCGCGTCATGGCGAACCAAGCTAATGGAAGCGGAGATTGCCGCCCCCAGACCGAACAGGACAGCTGCTCCCGCCAGCCGCCATGAAAGGGTTACGTGGCCGGCGGGCAAACCCCAGGCCCAGCTCGAGGTCCAGGTCGGCGTCGAGCGATCGAAGGCGCCGAGCAAAGGCTTGCGTCCGCCGCGAACGCTCACCGGATCGGCAGTGTCGGTGTTGACCAGATCGCGAGCGCTGCGCAGGCGCAGGACGGCTGTCGTGCAAAAGCCCGCGCCAAACAGGATCGCGGCGCCGAGACCCCAGGCTTGTGCGAGCGGTTTTGCGATGACGAGACAGCCAAGGCCCACTGCCGCCGCGACGATGAAGGTAGTGAGAACGCCCAGCACACACGCTGCCGTCGCCGCCATGCGCCGGCGCTCTACGAGTGAAAGTGGCAATGCCCTGAGAAAAGGCGCGAAGGCGCGCGACAGGCAAAGCCTGGCGAGCGCGCAACCGGTGAAGGCGCCAAGCAGTAGAAGTGCGGCCGGCAGTCCGACCGTCCACATCATCTGGGCCTGCCTAAGCGTGACGGATGCCGCCTGCAATGCGACGACGATGTCGGCAACGGCGTAGGCGAACAGAGCACCACCACCAGCGACGATCCAAACAAGATCGCGGCGGCGCGTCGAGCGCAAGCCAGCCGAGAGTTCGCGCCGGAGTAGGGTCAGGACAAGCCTGTCGTGCCGCATTGTTCCATCATCGCAATCGCAAACCGGTTGGATGTCGACATAGGTCGGCGACGATTGTGCCGCCAGTAGGGCCGTCGCCCTCAGCCTCCCATGCGCGAACTTTGCGCTGACGTTTCTCAGCGCTGACAGGAGACAGTCCTGCATCGTCGCCTGAAGGCTGGTCGTGACGGTGCGCACCGCTGTCATCGCGTTGTTCACCGCGGCTTCGTTGAAGGGCGTGGTTACTGCGTGCCGATCGGCGGGTGCTCGCTCGGCCTGCGCGGCTATCAGATTACCGAGGCCGGCGCCGAAGTCGGCGGCTGCGTCGCGCGCGAATGCCGCTTGCCCAGCCTCTCGGCATGGGGCCGGGTGGGCGACTATCGCGAGTATCAGCTCAGCCAGATGCCCAATGTCGACGTCTATTTCGAAAGCCGATTGTCGGCGCAGGACATACTGGCCTTCGGCTTTCAGAACATCGCCATCGCCACCGGATCGACATGGCCCCGCGACGGCGTGGCGCGCATATCGAGCCGATGCCGGTGGACCCAGCCATGGCGGTATACATGCCGCCATGTCGCACGGCCTGCCGGTTATCTCCTAATCGGAGGCTTTCAATTTGTTTATCGCCCACGCCGCGAAACTCCGGCCCTTGCACCGTTCCCATACAATGTATGTGTTCCCCCAGACTCGCCCGCTTGCCGAGATGTGGCAGGCTAGTTTCCGCTTAGATGCCACCGTTTGGGGCCACGTTGCTGCCCTGGGCCAGCATCGTCCTCCGCTGGCCGGCTACCTGAGGCCCGTCGCTGCTTCTCAGTGGCGGTTTTTTTCTTGTCCGAGAAACGAAGGGCCAGTTGGCTAGTTGGGTGCGAAGGAGGATCGATCCGATGCAAAAGGATAGCGATGGGCACGAGAGGGAGAATCAGCAATTGCTCGCCCGACGGCTCGCAAGCGAGGTCGGCATTCCCGAAGGGGATGCACTGGATCTGATCAAGCTCATCGGGACAGACTGGAACTCGCTGCTGCGCGAAGCCCGGTTTCTAAAAACCCAGCGCCGGCCATTTTGATGTCGGCCAGGATCGCGGCCCGTGAAGCCCTCGCGCGACCGGAGGTCCTGCTGCATGTTTTCGCGGTTGGTCTTCCGGGAGAAAATCATGCCAATTCAACGAAAGGCGGCCGAGGCCGGTATTTTCGATGAATCCGAGTTGGCACTGCTTGGGCGGGTCTTCGACGAGCTTAAGCTAGACAACCCATTGCCTGATGAGTGCGACTCGATTGCCTCCCGGATCATTGCAAGGGGGAGGTCGAGGCCGAGTTGATTTCGCTATCGAAGCAGCCGCTGGGCCGTTAGCCAAAGTCACGGAAACTTACCGCCTGCCCAGTCTTTGCGTTTAAGGGCGTCTCTCCCGCACTCCGCCTACGTCTTTTTGCGGCCAAACACTTGCTACCGAAGGGTGGCGGGCTTTTTACTGTGTGGGTGGAACCCCATCTGGCGACAATCGTTCTGTGCGGCAACACTGCGGGACCGTTAGATCGGGGCAACGATGCGGAGAAGGCAACGGTTCACCGACAAAGAAAGGCACGAGAGAAAGGAGCGTACCTCGGATGCTGCGCGCGAGTTGATCGAGGTCGAGCGGGCGGCACGGGATGCGAAGACAGCTCGGCTCCGGGAGCAGCGGCTGACGGCTGAGATTCACAGCTCAGCACCTAAGAAGGTGCAGCCCCGATAGCTGCTTAAGGGAGGCAGCGATGCTCGATACCCATGATACCCATGATACCCATATAGACATTGCGCGGGCGGCTATTGAAGCCACCTTTTTGTTGCGACGTCATTCCATGGTAGCAAACGCCGCATTTCGGCGCGATATTGATCACTCCCGATGCGTGATCGCGGCATCACGCGAGCTTCTGAAACGCCTGCGCCAAAGCCATGGCGATGACACCGCCCGAGCTTGGGAGGATGCAGACCCGGCTCCCTTTGCTGTTTCAGCGTTCGATGCCGATGTCCTCCGCGCAGCGTTCAGAGATTTGGTGTTGGGAACGAACGTGCCCGAGTGTCAATGGCGCGATCTGGCTAAGACCCTGGTACTCGAATACGCCGGGTGTGATGAGGTCCAAATTGGTTTGCTGGATTGGATCACCAGGAAGTAAGTACCTGTGCCAAGCCGAGTTGAGCGCGTTTCTGGAGATCAACCAGGAGCGCCACGAGGGTTTTCGACGTCTCGGCTTCGGGAGTTCACGATTTTCATTTGTCCGGTTGACTGGCGATTTGACATGCACAACCCGCCGCCAAATGTGGCGGCGGGTTGTGGGTTTCGTTCGAGATTTCAGTCGTAGACCTTGACGATCTTGCGGGTGCTCGGGTCCACCAAAAACGTGCGGTTGTCGACCACCACATATCGGTATTTGACATTGGGAACTTCATGGAGCTCGACCGTGTCCGGCAGAGCCGTGCCGACATTCAACTCAAGTCCGAGAAGGTTCACGGAAGCCAGCGGTTGCTTCTTCACGTATTCGCGCACGACGGTATCCTGTTCCGGTGTGATGACAACATCCTGTGCCGCAACTGCGCCGCCGCCGGCCAAAAGCAATAGCGCCGCAGCGGTGCTGGTAAGGTGGATCCTCATGGTTTTTCTCCTGTTGTTCCGGCGACAGCACAAGTCTTCTGCGCGCCAGGCAACTGAACACGTCGGCAGGCCGAACGTTCCTCGATCAGGCTTCAGTCGGAATCCTGACCAGACCAAAGGCCAATCACAAAACGCAATGGTCTTACCTCTTGAGACTAGGCGGAACGGCTTAGGGCTAGGGTAGTTGCTTCTCCAAATTCGGAGAAAGCAGATGGATAAAAGCATTGGTCAAGCGCGTTGGTTGCTCGCGCCAATTTTCGCGACAGCCTTCACATTTTTGGTGATCGGCATATTCCTTGGCTGACATGTCGTGGATCGGCACAGCTACGTCCCTTCCTGTGCTGATAGGACCCGCAAGCCATCTCGGTGGCTGGCGGGTCCTCTATTTGCAGTACGTTTGGTGAGCAAAAGACAATGACATTGATCCAGAGAACGAATGAGAGTGGCAACGCAAACCAACCGGCAAATGCGGGCTGCTCTTGCTCAATGGAACATACCTCCGCCCTCGCAGTTATGTGCGTTCCGATTGGCTAGTGTGGAGAAACCATGAAGCGAGACTTTGAATACCTGTGCGCTTGGGCCAGCGCACGGGGCATTAAAATCTATCAGCGTTCAAAGACAGTATGGATCGCGGCTGGCGGCTTTCGAGGTCGCGATTTGGAAGTTAAGGGGCGGTCGCCAGCTATTGCACTCTCATTATGGATTGAGGCTACCCAGTACAAAGGTACCACATAGAACTGTTGGCCGGCGCCTTTTTGGGGGGCGGGGGGGTAAACCCGGCTTTTAATGGGCGCCGGCCTAGCGGGTTGGGGTCCGCCAAGAAGTATATTACCAGAAAACCCTGATGGTAGATATCCCGCGATAACAGAATATCTGCGCGTAGATTTGATCCGAGTCAGTCGATCTCGAGCGGCTCGTGGTCTGGGCAGTTCATGACACATCACCTGACGCAGGTCGCGCATATCGAGCTTCCGGTCACGGATTTTGCAGGTATAGAAGTTGTCCGCTTCAAGCGCCGGATCGCCACCATGCCCATGCCCATGGCCGGGCCTGGGCGGGCGGGGTCGGGCCGGTGTTCGGCCAGGTCGGCTTCTCCAACAAATTGACCGGCCGCGACACCCAGACGCTACCGGTCTCGATCACCTCTTTCCTGACATTCCAGGGCATCCAGTGGGGCGCGCTCACCGCGGCCGCCACCCTAATCATGCTGCCGATGATCGTGCTCGGCATCCTGGTGCAGGGGCAGGTCGTGCGCGGCATGACGCTTGGCAGCGTGAAAGGCTGAAGATGGCGCAACTGTCGATAAGGTCGGTATCGAAATCCTATGGCGCGGTCAGCGTGCTCGACGACATCTCGGTCGAGGTGGAAGAGGGCTCCTTCGTCGTGCTGCTCGGGCCATCGGGCTGCGGGAAGTCGACGCTGCTCCATGCGGTGGCCGGCCTTAACCCGATTGATTCCGGCACCATCGTCATTGGCGATCGCAACGTCACCAATCTTCCGGCGCGGGAACGAGATGTCGCGATGGTGTTCCAGTCCTACGCGCTATATCCGACGATGACGGTCGCGCAGAACATCGCCTTTCCCCTGAAGATGCGCGGCCTCGACCGCAGGACTTCCGACGAGAAGGTTACCGGCGTGGCGCGCCTGCTGCAGATCGAGCCGCTCATGTCGCGCCTGCCGCGCGAGCTTTCCGGCGGCCAGCGCCAGCGCGTCGCCATTGGCCGGGCACTGGTGCGCGACCCGCGCCTGTTCCTGTTCGACGAGCCGCTCTCCAATCTGGATGCCGCCCTGCGCACCGAGCTCAGGGCTGAGATCAAGCGCCTGCACCAGTCGATCCGCCGCACCATGGTCTATGTCACGCATGACCAGACCGAGGCGCTCACGCTCGCCGACAAGATCGTCGTGCTGAAGGCGGGCCGTATCGAGCAAACCGGCACACCGCTGTCGCTCTACGACGACCCCGACAATGCCTTCGTCGCCGGCTTCATCGGCACGCCGCGTATGAATTTCCTGAAGGCGACGGTGGTTGATGACGGCAAGGCGCTTATCGTCGGCGAGGCAAAGGTGGACATCTCGCATTTGAACACAAAGCTGGAGAACGGCAGGGCCGTAACGCTCGGCATCCGGCCGGAACATCTCGATGAGAAGGAGGGCGTGGCGCTTCCGCTCGCCGTCGACGTCACCGAGCGCCTCGGCTCAACCTCCTATGTGCATGGCGCGCTGCCTAGTGGCGAGACCGTAGTCGCAGAACGCCGCGACGACCAGCCGCACTTCGGCGAGACTATCATGCTGCGCTTCCAACCCAAGCGCGCCCGCGTCTTCGATGGAGAAGGTAGCCGCATTCGCTGAGCCATGGCGGTGGTTTGCGGAGAGCCGATTCGCTAGAAGGGCGAGTTTCCAGTCTGACCCATCCGAAACCGGACTGTCTGCTCGCGTGATGAGTTTCGGGCGCCGGCAGGCGTACGAAAGTCCCCGAGGAAGGAACCCGCGGGCCACAGGCGATGGCTATGGGGATTTCGGATTTCGGCAGATGTCGGCGATGGCGCGACCGCCGTCGGGAAGCGGCGGGTTTGACGCGGCCGGACCGCTTCGGCTCGCCTCCGCGCGGTGTTGTCCACTGGCGGTACGGCAATGCGATATGGAGCTCGATAAGCGAATCTGGGAAGCTTGTCTCCGATGGCAGTGTGCCAAACGCCTTGAGAAGATGGGCCTTACGCCCAGCTACGCAGCTATCGACATTGACCGCACTCCTTGCTTTGTCTGATTGCTATGGAACACCGCTTCACCCGCCAGGAACTATATGACCGCGTTTGGTCCAAGCCGATGTCGCATTTGGTTGCCGAGCTGGAGACGACGGTGGGAATTCTTACAACGCTACTGCGCCGTGCCGACATCCCGACGCCTTCGGCCGGGCATTGGATGCGAAAGGAGTTCGGGAAGCCAACCGAACAGCCGTCGTTGCCGCCAGCACCAGGTGGATGTGTCGAACCGCTAATTCTGGACACCGAGACGCGAGGGACTAAGCGCAATCTTAAGCAAATCAAAACGGAGCTCGAAGTGGCTCCCGCTGCAAGGCCAGACGTCCAAGCCGCCGAGAGTGAAAATAAGCCTCCTCAACCACCGAAGCCGCGTCCGAGCAAACCGACAACGATGACGCGCGAGGATCTCTATCGCGCGGTGTGGACGACACCGATGTCGAGATTGGCCGAGGAGTATGGAATTAGCGGCAATGGCCTCGCCAAGATCTGTGGACGCGAGGACATTCCATACCCGCCCCGTGGCTATTGGGCGAAGCACGCTGTCGGCAAAGCGCCGAAGCAGACGCCGATGCCGAAATCGAACGGCGCGCGAACCATCATCATCCGTCCGACGCCGTTGCCGCCACCGCTAGTCGAATTGCCGCCTGAGGTTAAACAGCACGCAGACAGAGCGCGTGCCAATGCAATTGGACTCGCAGTGCCGGAGCGTTTGGTGAGACCGCACGCAGTGATCGCGTCATGGCTCGCTGAGCATGAGGAGAAAAAGCGGCGGGCGCGACAGGAACGCGACCCGTGGAGGCGCGATCTGTATCGGCCTAGTGAGTTCACTGAAACGGATCGTCGCAAGCATCGCATTTTGGATGCGCTGTTCAAGGCAGTCGAGCGTCAAGGCGGAGAGGTTAGGCAGGGGGAGCGGGGAATGATCCTCGCCGAAGTCTCGGGCGAGAAATTTGAGTTTCAGGTTCGCGAAAAGCAGAAGCAGGAACGCCGGCCGTTGACCGAGGATGAAAAGCGGTGGCGCTCGCCGGGAGAGAAAAACTGGAAGCAGGAGCTGGTTTCCACGGGACGGCTCGTTATTGAGGTCAAGACTTGGCAGTGGCCGACCGGTCTTTCGCGCCAATGGATTGAATCCGAAAAGCATCCGATGGACACCATGCTGCCCGACATTGTTGCAACGTTCATTGCAGCCGGACCGCTCCTTGTGCAGCAACGTAAGGATCGAGAGGCGGCTGAACGCGAGCGGCAACTTGCCGAACAGCGCCGCTACGAAGAAGAGCGACGGCGCAAGCGCGACGCGAACCGTTGGCGGCGTCTCAAGGAGATGGCGCAGGATTGGCGTGAGCTTGCAACGGTTCGTGATTTTCTTGCGACACTAAGGTCGATGAACGTCGACCCGTCTACTGAGATCGAAGGGCGGAGCGTGGCTGAATGGATTGCGTGGGGCGACAATTGGCTTGAACGTGCCGACCCCACGGTCAACGGCGTCGATAGCGTATTCAGGCAGATCGCTGCCATTACCGATTGGACCTACCGAGATTGATCAGAACGGGTGCGCAGCGAGTTCAGAAGTGATGCGCCCAGGCAGAAAGCTAGTCCCTTTCTTGATCTTTAGGTTCGCCGGGCCATACGAGAGAATACGAAGGAAATGGGTTGGCGAACCAGCTGCTAACATATTGTTTTCTGTAGAAAACGATGGCCCTCCGGGCCCACCACTGTCAAAAATATCAAATACTTACCGGGAAATCTTCTCAGGTAAGTTCATTTATATCGGCTAAGCTCAATGGCGTTCGAAAAAAACATTTGGGCCTTTTGCGCGGCAACTCTCCTTCTCATCGAAGACACTCGTCACACATAATACAGAAATTCTGGCGTCGAAAGGTTGCTCAAGTCCTGTGCGGTGATCGGCGGCAACGACGTGCAAATGGGATGGTTTGAGCGATTGATCGAGAATGCCGCGACGGCCAATTAGCTGGCGCGAAACCGCCCTACCACAATCTGCATTGGCGCCTTTCGGCCGGATTGTGGTGCGGTCCTCAGCTCAATGCGTGGCCGGCCAATCCATAAACCCACGGTCCGTTTTCTTCCCGGTTCAGGAATCGGCGTCCTTTGGACATGGTCGTAACGGTCTCGGCAAGGCCAAGGCCGCACTGCTCGAGAAACATGGCAAACACGCCATCCTTTTCCCGGGTATCCACTCGGACGAAGCGTCCTGCAAGATTTCTAAGATGGACGGCAGTGAGATGGACCGCGTCCAGATCGCTGAGCGCGACCATCGGGCCGATCACATAACCACGCCCGAACTCGCGACACATGGAATAGCCGACGATCTCGCCGCCACGGCTCAAAGTTTGGATTGAGGCATTCGCCGAAAGCTGTGCGAGCAGCCTCTCGCGGTCTATCCCAAATGCACGCTTGTCGAGCGCCATGATTGCTGTCAGCCGGTCGCTCGGCAGCGCCTGCAATTCGCCCTCCATGGCCGGCATGGCCGGGAGTGCCGGAGGAACCTCCCCCTGATGCATATATACGATCGCCTCGCTCGTGAAACCGAGTGAGACATAGAGGGGATAGGCGGCATGGGTGGCATTAAGCGCCAAATTGCGATCGCCACACTGCTCAAGCACCTGGTCCATGAGCCATCGGCCGCCCCCTTGCGCTTGCGTGCGGGGCGTCGTGATCACGACGCCGATGGTGGCGAAATCGTCCCCTTGCGGAAACCACATCGCGCTGCCGAAAACCCGGCCAATGCCGTCTACGGCGACGATGCCACGGCCGGCACGGCGCAGAAACTCCCAATCCTTGGGCCGATGCGGCCAGCGGACTGAGATCGACAGCGCGTGGAGCAGCTCGACTTCGACTTCGTCGATGTCCCGCGCGACCAGTTCGAAAGACTTCAGGCGCACTGATCTCTGCATTTCAGTCGACCCGCTCCTTATCCAAGTCCCGTGCTCGCGCCCACGTCCTGACGCCGCTGACGGTTCCGCAGCCGTCTTTTGCCCTATGATTGCATCCGAAAGCCAGCAGGTTTCGCTGGTTACGGACCGATATTCGAAATCTTCGGCCAAAGCATAGCTTCATTCGGCACGGAATGCTCTCGCCTGCTGCCACACTTGTTGCATCCAGCGAACTGCGAGTGGAGCGGCGCCCTGTGAATGTCGAAGAAATTCTTGCGAGGCTGATCGCGTTCCCCTCGGTCGTGGGCTCGCCCAATGGCGCGATCGTCGACTGGGTGCGTGAATATTGCCAGGCGGCCGGAGCAGAAGCGACCGTCCTTCGCGGCCCCGAAGGCGATCGATCCAACCTGTTCGTCACAATCGGACCTCGGCGCGCCCGCGGCTACATCTTGTCGGGCCACATGGATGTGGTGCCGGCCGGGGAACGGGAATGGAACTCGGATCCCTTTGTGCTGCGCCAAGACGGCGCCAGGCTGCATGGTCGCGGCACGTCCGACATGAAGGGCTTTCTCGCTTGCGCGCTGGCCGCCCTGCCGCGGCTTGCGGCGATGGACTTGCAGCGGCCAATTCATCTCGCATTCTCCTATGACGAGGAGGCAGGTGCCCGTGGCGTGCCGCATCTCATCGCCGTCCTGCCAAGCCTGTGCGAGAGGCCGCTTGGCGCGATTATCGGTGAGCCGAGCCGGATGGAAGCCGTGCGGGGGCACAAAGGCAAGGCGGCTGCGCGGCTCGAGGTGATCGGACGGTCCGGCCATTCTTCACGGCCTGAGCTCGGGCTGAATGCCGTGCATGCAATGGCAGGTCTCGTCACGCAGGTCGTGGCCTATGGCCAGACCCTTGCGAACGGACCGTTCGACACGGATTTCGCTCCTCCATACTCGTCATTGCAGGTCGGTGTCATCGCCGGCGGCCAGGCCGTCAACATCATCCCCGATCGCTGCACCGCCGACATCGAGGTCCGTGCGGTGCCGGGCGTTTCCCCATCATCCCTGATCGAGCCGGTAAAGGCCAAGCTAGCGGCTCTACGTGACAGCGGCTTTGAGGTGGCGTGGCATGAATTGAGCGCGTATCCGGGGCTTTCGCTCGCGCAGGAGAGTGACTTGGCAGCCCTTCTGGTCGAGTTGACGGGGCGGGAGCCCCTGTCTGCAGTGAGTTATGGGACGGAGGCTGGCCTCTATCAGCAGGCCGGCATCGACGCGATCATCTGCGGTCCCGGCGATATCGGCCGGGCTCATCGTGCCAACGAATATATCGAGATCGGCGAACTTGCTGCCTGCCAGAGCATGATCGAGCGTCTCGGCTCGCGCCTTGCCGCGTAGCGGGAGAGGGCGGGGTCATGGCTTTTCTTTTCAATTCCGACCCGGTGCGCGCAGCGGTCTTCCGCAAGGTTTTCGCACGCGAGCTCCCGGACGTCGAACTGTTCCACAGCAGCGAATGTGTCGACCCGGAGAAGGTGCGCTACCTGCTGACCTGGACGGCACCAGATGACATCGCGCGCTATCGCAATCTCGAAGTGCTGTTTTCGCTTGGCGCCGGCGTCGACCAGTTCAAGCGTGAAAGCCTGCCTCGGCGGGTGAAACTGGTGCGCATGGTCGAGGACGGCATCATTCGCATGATGCAGGAATATGTCGTTCTTGGCGTGCTCAGCCTCCATCGGGATATGGTGGCGTATCGTGAACAGCAGAAGCGCCAGGCATGGCTCGGTCTTGCCGCTCCGCAGGCGACCGAACGCCGCGTAGGGTTTCTTGGCCTCGGCATGCTGGCGCAGGCGGCTATCGAGCGATTGCTGCCGTTTCGCTTTCCCCTCGCTGCCTGGAGCCGAAGCAGGAAGGAGATCGACGGCGTCACTTGCTTCCATGGCGCGGATCAGCTTGCCGGTTTTCTCGCGCAGACGGATATTCTCGTTTGCCTGCTGCCGCTGACGGAAGAAACCCGCGGCATCCTTGATGCGGAACTCTTCTCCCGGCTGCCAGCCGGGGCGAGGCTGCTGCATGTCGGCCGCGGGCCGCAGTTAGACCAAACCGCCCTGCTCCAGGCTCTCGACAACGGTCACCTCGCCGCCGCGATGCTCGATGTTACCGATCCCGAGCCGCTGCCGGACGACCATCCACTCTGGCGGCACCCGAAGGTGGCGATCACGCCGCACATCGCTTCCGTGACGCAAGCAGATTCCGCGGCGCAATCCGTCGTGGACAATATCCGGCGCCACCGCGCCGGAGAAGAACTGATCGGCCTCGTCGATCGGACACTCGGCTACTAACCAGGGAAACATGACATGTCACTTCTGATCACGATCGACACAGATCCGGCCTTCGCGCCCAAGCAGGCATTACCGGCTCCGGAGCGGCTCATCTCCGGCAATCCATCCTTCAAGACTTGGGCGCAGGACGCTTCGAAAGGCGAAAAGGTCCTGACCGGCGTCTGGGAGGCGACGCCTGGCGAAACGCATTCGATCAAGGGCACGACCTGCGAATTCTGCCACATCATTTCGGGTCTCATCGAGATCGAGGAGAAGGGCGGTGAGACCAAGACTTACCGCACCGGCGACAGTTTTGTGATGAAGCCCGGCTTTGTGGGCGTATGGCGCACGATCGAAACTGTGCGCAAGATCTACGTCAGCGTTTACGACTGAGCTCAAGGCTCAACGTTCGGCCGAATAGCGCGCGCAGCGGTTCCAGAACAATCGACTTTCCAAGTCCCGCCCGACGCGATTCGACGCCGTCGGGCGGCTCATCCTCGACGGAAAATGCGGCGCGCTGTCGACTATTGTTCCGATGAAACCCGGTACGAGATGCCGAATGTCGCTGCCGTGTTGAGCAAGCTGCGACCTTCGGTGCCCGTCGGTCTCCAGGAGGACCTCAATGAAGGCTTACACGATAGCGCACATCCCAGGCGACGGCATCGGCAAGGAGGTGACCGAGGCGGGATGGGAGGTGCTGCAGGCTGCGGCAAAGCGAGGCGGTTTCGCCCTTGAGAATACAAGGTTCCCATGGTCGTGCGCCTACTACCTGGAAGCCGGTGCGATGATGCCCCCAGACGGCGTCGAGATCCTACAGAAATTCGATGCGATCTACCTCGGCGCCGTGGGGTGGCCAGCGAAGGTGGCCGACTCCGTATCGCTTCACGGACTGCTCCTGCCGATCCGCAAAGGATTCACGCAGTATGCCAACATACGGCCGCACAGGCTGTTGCCAGGCGTACAGGGGCCCCTTCGCCGTGATGGTTTCGATATACTGTGCATCCGCGAGAACACGGAAGGCGAATATTGCGGCGCCGGTGGGCGCATTCATACCGGCACGGCCAATGAGGTCGCGATCGAGACGGCAATCTTCACGCGTACGGGTGTCGAACGAATCCTTCGTTTCGGTTTCGAACAGGCGCGGACGCGCCGCAAGAAGCTTGCATCCGTCACCAAATCCAACGCGCAGAAACATTCCATGGTTTTCTGGGATGAGGTCACGCGCGAGGTGGCGAAGGACTACGCCGATGTGGAGGTCTCGCAATACCACGTCGACGCCATTGCCGCCCGCATGGTCCTGGCGCCTGAAAGCCTCGACGTGATCGTCGCCTCCAACCTTTTTGGCGACATCCTCACGGATATTGGAGCGGCCATTCAGGGCGGGCTGGGTTACGCCGCCTCCGCCAATATCAATCCCGATCGCAGCGCGCCTTCGATGTTCGAGCCGGTCCATGGTTCGGCACCCGATATCGCAAATCTCGGTATCGCCAATCCGATCGCCGCGATCTGGTCCGGCGCCATGATGCTCGGGCATCTGGGCGAGGGGCAGGCGGCAGCCGAAGTGATGTCGGCAATCGAGTCCGCAACCGCACGCGGGATAGGCACGATTGCAGGCAAGGACAGGACTGAAGCAATCACGCAGGCCGTGCTGGCCGGATTAAGCTGAAAGAGCAGAGGAAAAGAACCATGAACGCAATAACGAAGATTGGTTTCCTGAAGGATGCGGACCTGTTTCGCCAGCGGGGACTCATTGGCGATGTCTGGCAGCATGCGCACAGCAACGCGACTGTCGATGTGATCGATCCGGCCAGTTTGGAAGTGCTTGGAACCGTACCCGACATGGGCCGGGATGAGACAAGGGCTGCAATAGATGCAGCGCAGGCAGCGTTCAAGGACTGGAAAGCAAGGACCCATGCCGAACGCGGAGCGCTTCTGGAACGCTGGCACGGTCTGATACTGGAAAATGAAGAGGACCTGGCGTTGCTGCTGACGCTGGAACAGGGCAAGCCTCTGGCGGAGGCGCGCCGTGAAATCCGCTATGGCGCCTCCTTCGTGAAATGGTTCGCCGAAGAAGCACGCCGGATCGGTGGCTCGACCATTCCGTCGCCCACGCCAGATCGCCGCATTCTGGTGCTGAAGGAGGCCGTCGGCGTCTGCGCCATCATCACGCCATGGAATTTCCCCAACGCAATGATAACGCGCAAGGTGGCGCCGGCGCTGGCCGCGGGTTGTACGGTTGTCATCAAGCCGTCGGAATTCACGCCATTCTCGGCACTAGCGCTCGGCGTTCTGGCGGAACGGACAGGTATCCCTGCCGGCGTGATCAACATTGTCACCGGCATGCCCACTGAGATCGGCAACGAACTGATGGCCAACGAGACGGTGCGCAAGATCTCGTTCACCGGCTCGACCCGCGTCGGAGCGCTGCTCATGCGTGGCGCGGCCGATAGCATCAAGCGCCTCAGCCTCGAACTCGGCGGCAACGCGCCCTTTATCGTCTTTGACGACGCTGATCTGGGCAATGCAGTCGAGGGGGTGATCGCATCCAAGTTCCGCAATGGCGGTCAAACCTGCGTCTGCGCAAACCGGATTCTCGTGCAGGCGGGCGTTTACGACGCTTTCGCAGAAAAACTGAGCCAGCGCGTATCGCGAATGAAGGTTGGCGCAGGGACCGACGAGGGCACGGAGATCGGCCCGATGATCAATGCGGCAGCGATCGACAAGATCGAGCGTCACATCGCCGATGCACAGGCGAAAGGCGCGCGGATCATCGCCCAGAGCGAGACGGTGCCGGACGGCAAGCAATATGCACGGCCCATCGTGCTGGGAGGAGCTAAGACCGAGATGCTCCTGGCGTCGGAAGAGACCTTCGGCCCGGTGGCGCCGCTTTTTCGCTTCGAGACGGAAGAAGAGGCCATCGCGATCGCGAACGGTACGCCCTTTGGCCTTGCCGCGTACTTCTACACCGACAACCTCAACCGGTCATGGCGTGTCGCCGAAGCGCTGGAGTTCGGCATGGTAGGGCTCAACACAGGCATGATCTCGACCGAGGTTGCGCCTTTCGGCGGTGTCAAGCAGTCAGGGGTGGGGCGCGAAGGATCGCAGCTCGGCATCGAGGAATATCTCGAGGTCAAGACGCTTCATGTTGGCGGGCTTAACTAGGCAGTAGGTGGCAGCACCTGCAGCTTCCAAAGCGTTGGAACAACAAGAAAGGGGCGGTGAAAACCGCCCCTTTCTTTGTATTGCGACCAGTGATCATTAACGTGGTGGGGAGCGCCTCAGCCTGGCGCGACTGCACTGGCAATAGACGTTCAGGCGAATTCGCGAACGGGCTCCAATCCGACGGCGCCGGCCAGCCCGCCGATGTCCTTGATTTCGGTGTATTCGTAGAAGGGGTTCGCGGGTTCGTGGCCACGATTCACCCACACCTTGCTCTTGATGCCAAGATCATAGGCGGTCATGAGATCGTAGCGGAATGAGGACGACACGTGCGTGATGTCTTCCGGGCCGCAGCCGAGCTTGTCGAACATATACTCGAAGCCCTTCATATGCGGCTTGTAGGCGCCGGTCTCCTCGGCCGTGATGATCGTGTGGAAAGGTGCGCCAAGTTTCTCAACGTTCGACATGATCAGGCTCTTCATGGAGTTCGACAGGATCACCAACGGAATCTCCTTGGCGACCCTGGCCAGCCCCGCCGGGACATCCGGGTGCGGACCCCATGTCGGTATTTCTGCATGGATGCGCTGGGCATCTTCGGGGCGGAACGTCACATTGTTGCGCTTGCAGGCGCGCTCCACGGAATTGTGCACGACCTCGCTGTAGGGCTTCCAGGCGCCAAGAACCTCATCGAGGCGATAGGCCGAGAAGTCCTTGATGAACTGCGCCATCACGGTTGGGGAGAGTTGCGCACCGTAAACTCGTCTCGCCGCGCCGGCCATGTCGAAGTTGGTCAGCGTACCGTAGCAATCGAAGGTGATGTATTTCGGTCTGAAACGCGTCATTGGCGTCTATCCTTCCAATCTTGGCGGCACCGCGTGCCTTTAACGACAAGTATCATAGTGAGAGCCGGATAAGACTAGTCACCGCATTCGATGCGCCATGAAGCAGATTGTTTTGTATCGCGCGAGAGCTTTGGCAGAGAGTTGCGCCCGAGTTCGTTTCGAGCTCGGCGGGAGCGCGATCTTTCAGCCGTGCGTCCGCATAACATGCGGTGCCAGCGGCAAAGGAAAGTCAAAACGCCTATCGCTCACGTTCTGGTCGGGAGGAACTGCTGTCGGCCGCAGCTTATCTTGGGCCTAGGAAAATTCAGGCCCGGAATGAACCATGACCGCGCAGCAGATCACGCTGGAGACGATGACAATGGCGCATCCGAGCGGTGCGGTCGAACTCACCCGTCGCAGGCTGACTCACCTCGGCGGTGGCATAACGATGCGACGAACCGCAGGCGAGTTGAAGGACGAAACCGCGCCACACCGAACCTATGCGCTCGTCAGTCGGGCGCTACGCTGAAATCGGAGGAAGAAATGCTTGCAAACTCCCTGATCGAACTCGATCGCGCACATCTGGTTCACCCGTTTTCATGTTATCGGAGCCACGAAGAGACGGGCGTGCGGGTGCTCAAATCCGCCAAGGGCGCGACGGTGACCGAGGCAAGTGGGAAAACATTGCTGGACGGGTTCGCGGGTCTCTGGTGTGTCAACATCGGATACGGGCAAGAAAGCGTCGTCGAAGCAGCGGCCAAGCAGCTAAGAGAGCTTCCTTACGCGACGGGATATTTCGGGCTGGGGTCGGAGCCGGCCATTCGTCTCGCAGCGCGGCTTGCCGAACTGGCGCCTGGCGATCTGAACCATGTCTATTTCACACTGGGCGGTTCCGACGCGATAGACAGCACCATCCGTTTCATTCGCTATTACCACCATGCCAAGGGGGCGCCGCAAAAGGACCAGTTCATCTCGGTCGAGTATGGCTACCATGGATCCTCGACGGCAGGATCAGGTCTGACCGCGATCCCGGCTTTCCATGCGGGTTTCGGCGTACCATACGACTGGCAGCACAAAATTCCTTCGCACTACGCCTATCGCAATCCGGTCGGTTCCAACCCGCAGGCGATTGTCGATGCATCGGTCGCGGCGCTGCGGGCCAAAATCGCTGAACTCGGCGCCGATCGCGTCGCGGCCTTCTACGCTGAACCTATCCAGGGTTCGGGCGGTGTCCTGGTTCCGCCGGCAGGCTGGCTAAAGGCTTTGCACGCCGTGTGCAAGGAACACGACATTCTGTTCGTTGCCGACGAAGTCATCACTGCCTTTGGCCGCACTGGCCCCCTTTTCGCGTGTGAGGAAGACGAGGTCGTGCCGGATTTGATGACCACGGCGAAGGGACTGACGTCAGGCTATGTGCCGATGGGCGCCGTCTTCATGGCCGACCATGTCTACAATACGATCGCGGACGGAGCCGGCAAAGCGGCTGTCGGCCACGGTTATACCTACTCAGCCCATCCGGTGAGCGCCGCTGTCGGGCTCGAGTGCCTGCGTCTCTATGAAGATGGCTTGCTCGAGAACGGCCGGAAGGCCGGGAAGCGCCTGATGGAAGGCCTCCGCTCGCTTGCCGATCACCCGCTGGTTGGAGATGTTCGCGGTCGCGGCATGCTGGCTGCGATCGAGCTGGTCACGGACAAGGCGCGCAAAACGCCGCTGCCGGCGGCGGCCGATCCGGGGCGCCGCATCTTCGAGCGCGCCTGGGAGAACGGCCTTGTCATCCGCGCCTTCAACAGCGGCATCCTTGGCTTTGCGCCGCCGCTCTGCTGCACAGACGACGACATCGATGGTATCCTCGAACGCACCCGGATGACGCTGGATCAAACCCTCGAAGACAAGGATGTGCGGGAAGCGATGAAGGGGTGATCGTCGCCATCGCCGAAGCGAACTTGGCAATTGTCAGGTATGTGGAACGTCCTGCCGTTGCACAAGCGTGGCGAAAACTGCAAGTGGGCGCAGTTGTGTGCGGGCTCTCAGCTCCAGGACCGCGCCGCGCGCCTTTTCATCTGTCGAAAATGATGTCGAGAGGCAAATGGGATTTCACGATCGGTGACTTCAGCACGACGAAGCTGAAATATTTGTCGATCCCGATATCCAATTCGAGCATGCGCTCCATGATCGTCTGATACTCGCTGATGCCCGCTGTCACGAACTTCACAAGGTAATCGTACCCGCCCGAAATCAGATGGCATTCGATGACGGAATCGACTTTCTGAATGGCGGTGAGAAATCTCGCGAAGTCGTTTTGTTGATGGTGCTTGAGCGTAACCTCGGTGAAGATCGTTAGAGTCTGTCCGAGCTTGGACACATCGATCTGGGCGGAATAGCCGGTAATGAAGCCTTCCGCCTGAAGCTTCTTCACCCGCATCAGGCAAGGGCTCGGCGAAAGGTTGACTAGGTCGGCAAGCTCGACGTTGGTAACCCGCCCGTTCTTTTGCAGTTGGGATAAGATCTTGATGTCGATCTTGTCGAGCTTCATTGGAAACCTGTCACACGTTCGAACCGCGGATCGTCCGGCAGACGGCGTCCGTCACGTCCTGCGTGGTCGCTCTGCCACCCACGTCCGGCGTCAGCACGCCTTCACTCGTAACCGCTTCCACAGCGCTCATCAACCGGAGGGCGGCTGCGCTTTCGCCCAGATGTTCGAGCATCTGGACCGCGGTCCAGAAGGTCGCGACAGGGTTGGCGATACCCTTGCCGGCAATGTCGAAAGCCGATCCGTGAATTGGCTCGAACATCGAGGGATAGCGCCGCTCGGGATCAATGTTGGCGGTCGGTGCAACGCCGAGACTGCCCGCCAGCGCGCCTGCAAGGTCCGACAAAATATCGGCGTGAAGATTGGTGGCTACGATCGTATCGAGGCTGCGAGGTTTCAGTGTCATGCGCACCGTCATAGCATCAACCAGCATCTTGTCCCACGCGACGTCAGGGAACTCTTGCGCCACCTCGGCTGCGATTTCATCCCACATTACCATGCCGTGACGCTGCGCGTTGGATTTCGTAACGACAGTCAGGAGCTTTCGCGGCCGTGACCGCGCCAGCCGGAATGCATAGCGCATGATGCGGGTGACACCGACGCGCGTGAAGATCGCGACTTCGGTTCCGACCTCCTCGGGGAGACCGCGGTGGGCGCGGCCGCCATGGCCGGAATACTCACCCTCCGAATTCTCCCTCACGATCACCCAATCCAGATCGCCGGGCCCAACGCCCGCCAGCGGCGAAACGATGCCGGGCAAAATCCTGGTCGGCCGCACGTTCGCGTATTGATCAAAGCCTTGGCAGATCGGCAGCCGGAGACCCCAGAGCGTGATGTCGTCGGGCACATCGGGAGCGCCGACCGCACCGAAGAAGATGGCATCGAAGCGCTTCAGTTGCGCTACTCCATCTTCGGGCATCATCCGACCATTGGCCTTGTAGTAGTCCGAGCCCCAGTCGAAGTGCTGGACGCGCAGCTTGAAGTCGCCGCAGCGCTGCTGCAGCGCCTCAAGCGCCTGGAGACCGGCGGCGATCACCTCTGGGCCGATCCCGTCGGCAGGAATGGCGGCAATCTCGTATTCGCGCATCGTCACTTCTCTGTTTTCAGCACTGGCTGCTCGAGCCTCAATCTCGTGTGCGACCGATTGTGCGTTGGCAAGCCGATTTTCTCAGAATTCAGCGACCTTGCCCCACGCAGCGGTCTTCAGGCGTTCGGGCCTATAAGGACGCGGATCGACAATAGGCTCGCTGCCTGTGATGATGTCGGCGATCATATGCCCCGCGCCGGGGCCAATCCCGAAGCCATGACCACTGAATCCCGCCGCCAGGATGAAGCCCGGAATCCCCTCCACTTCGCCGATCGCGGGAATGCCGTCGGGCGTGCTGTCGATATAACCCGCCCAGGCATCGGAGATCGCGACGCGCTGGAGTTCGGAGATCAATTCGCAGGCTCTTCGATATGTCAGCCGAATCTGTCCCATGTCGGGCTTCGGGTCGAGATTCCGGTTCCGTTCCATTGGCGTAATATCGTCAAGGCCCCATTTGCGCAGGCTTTCATGGCCCTGACGCCAGCCCTCGAAGGCGCCCGGGGCGAGATTGCGCCAGCGGCGGGCGAACATCGGTATAAACTCGCGGCTGAACCTGAACTGCTGCGGCGTCGGGTCAACGCGAGCCCGCCCGCTGATCGCCAGCGTGTATCCACCGTTGCTGCGCCGCGTCAGCGAGACGTTCGCGGTATGCAGGGCATCGGGCAGGCCGCTTGCGCCTGGCGCCACGGCTAGAATGGACTGACGCACGGCAGCTTGCGGGAAGCGCATACCAAGCTGGTTGCAGAAGGAGGAAGCCCACGCGCCTCCGGCCATGACCACGGTCTTCGTACGGATGGTTCCCGCTTCCGTCACGACGCCGCTGACCCTGCCGGCGCTCAACTCCAGTCCACGCGCCGCGCAATGCTGATGCACGGTACCGCCCGCCGCCATGATACCGCGCGCGGCAACCGGCACTGCCTTGGAGGGATCCGCCGTTCCGTCAGTCGGTGAGAAAACGCCGCCCTTCCATTTGCGCCCGGTCGCCTTGCCCTTCTCGGTGGCTTCCTCTGCGCTCAGAACATGCGTCGTAACGCCCACCGTCGTGGCGAAGTCACGCCATTTCGCCCAGCCCGCCAGCTCATTTTCGTCCTGTGAAAGATAGAGGAGCCCGCAACGGCGAAATCCAGTATCCCCGCCAGTCTCCTGCGCCACCTTCTCCCAGAGATCGAGGCTCTTGGTTGCCATAGGCAACTCGCGCGCATCGCGATTCTGCTGGCGGCACCAGCCCCAGTTTCGACTGGACTGCTCGGCGGCCACCCGCCCTTTCTCGACCAGGGCGACGCTGACGCCGCGGCGCGCGAGATAATACGCCGTGAACACTCCCACGACGCCGCCGCCGATGACGACGACCTCCGCCTCGCGGGGCAGGGAAGGGCTGCACTCGATGTGCATTAGCGGCGCGGGCATCTGCGGAACTCCGGTAACTTTGAAGCATTCTAACCCGCGCCGAGAATAGACAGGCTGCGGAGTTGCGTGCCTGGACGGAATATCCTGCGGTTAGCGGCCCTTAGGATATGCAATTGTTGCGTGAAAAGTTCGCTGGCATCCTACCCACAGAGGGGAGGTAGGCTGAAGCTTCAAAGCCATCTCATGTGAAGGGGCGTTGCGTTGCGTGTGCGGCCTAAAACTCAGCGACCTTGCTCCATGCCGAGTTGTTGAAGCGTTCCGGTCTATACGGAACGGGGTCGACGATCGGTTCGGCTCCGGTGGCAAGATCCGCGATCAGGTGGCCGGCGCCGGGGCCAATCCCGAAGCCGTGCCCGGAAAAGAAGACGTTGTCGCTGCGGCATTGCGGGGCCGGGCCAAGCAAGGCTTCGGCCGGCAGCGAAGCAGACGGCCTGAAGTCGGCGTCGAGCGCGGTCATGATTGCTCCTGCGCGTTGCGCCATGATTTTACTGAAAAACCTAGCGGACGGCACCGTCGCTCCAGGTAGCCAACCGGGATCGCTCAGAGTGAGCGAGATCAGTTCCCGCGGGTGGGTAGGAGGGTAGAGCGGTTGACGTCGCCAGCAACACTTCACATCCTTCCTCGCCCAAGGCCACCGCACTGTGCTCAACGCCATATGGCACGACGATGAACTCTCCGGGTTCGATGATCTCTTCACGGTCACGAAATTTCATGAGCAGGCGTCCGCGGTGAACAAAGAACAGTTGATCGTCGTGCTGCCGAAATGACCAGTTAGAGGCTCCCTTGAACAGGGCGACCTGGATTTGCATGTTGTTGACATGCACCTCGACTTTAGGCTCCCAAGGCGCGTGCAGCCCGGCAAACTCAATTGACAAATTCTTCTTGTGAACTGGGGAAAGGTGCTTGTTCAGCGCAGCGACGTCGCGAATGATTGCATTGAGTTGGCTTGGTAGGTCATTCCCATTGGCCGGGTACTTGCCATCCAAAGCCGCAGTCCCAATCGTAAAACCAGCTGCGCCGGCGCTTTGGACGACTGCAATTCGTTCTGGGGTGTCGATCGAACCTGCAATGTAGACAGGCTTGTTGACTGCAGCGCAGACGGCCTTCATCAACTCGGGCACGTTCTCCGCCGAACGGTATGCCAACAGGTCCAGGCCATGGACCCCATCTCGCTCTGCAATCGTCTTGGCACTTTCGACAATTTCGTCGATGGCGCCTTCAAGCACGCTCGGATGACCGGCAATCCGACCCGGAAACGGGAAGTACTGGATGCCGGTGTCCCTGAGGATAGGCAGCACATCGTCGACCCGCGTGCCACCAAGAAGAACGTCAACGCCGATTGCGGCAGCTGCCTTTGCCGAAGCAATTTCGCTTTCGCGGTCCAATGACACGACTTCCAGATAGGAAGTTGCACCGCCCGTCCTGATAGCTGCATTGAGGCCTTTCAGCTGTTCCAGCGGCAAGCCGATGTCCTTGAACCCGATGTGCCGCACGCCGAGGCCGAGCGCGGTTTGAAGTTGCTGCGAGGCGTCCGAAACCGTTCGGTCGTTGCGCGTGAGCATGAAGATGAAGCGTAGCCCCATTGGTATGGTTCCTTTCGTATCTAGTTCGTCTTGGTTTGTGCCGCCACAAGGCGCTTGGCGTAGGCAAGTGCTGTTTCCAAGCTGGCCTGGTCTGCAATCCCCCGGCCCGCGATGTCGAACGCCGTGCCGTGATCTGGGCTGGTACGGACGAACGGCAGGCCAAGCGTGATGTTCACGCCCTTTTCCAGCCCGAGATACTTCACAGGGATCAGCCCCTGGTCGTGGTATTGAGCTACCACAACATCGAATCGGCCTTGACGTGCTTGCATGAAAACGGTGTCGCCCGGATATGGACCAGTGGCATCGATCCCCTCAGCACGGCATGCGTCGATTGCAGGTCGTATGATCCGGATCTCCTCGTCGCCGAAGATGCCACCTTCACCTGCATGCGGGTTGAGACCCGCTACGGCGATACGCGGGGTCGCGAAGCCGAGAGCCTTTCCACCCTCATGGGCAAGCCGGATGGCGGATAGCTGAGCGTCGAAATCACCTTGTTCGATCGCCTTGCTCAGCGACGTGTGGATCGTGACGAGCACCGTGCGGATGTCATCGTTCGCAAGCATCATCGCCACGCGCTTGGCGCCGCCGTAGTCGGCCAGAATTTCGGTATGGCCGGGGTAGCCGATTCCCGCGCTGGCCATCGCCTCTTTATTGATCGGCGCCGTGACGATGCCGCTCACTTCTCCGGACTTCGCAGCTGCGATCGCCGCAACGATGGCGTCGAAGGCCGCCTGTCCAGAGATCGCGCTGATACGCCCGATTGGAGGAGGCTCAGTAATCCGGGTGGTGTCGATGACTTCAATTGCCTGCGGCTGAAACTGAGCTGCATGGGCCGCATTGATGCGTCGCACCTCGACGTTCAACCCGAGCCGCCGCACGATGTCCTGCATGACAACATAGCTGCCGAACACGACGACGCGTTCGCCGCCCTTCGCAAGCAGCTTCGCCACGATCTCCGGCCCAATGCCGGAGGCGTCGCCCATTGTGAGAGCAAGCGGGGGAATGTTCTTCATTGGGTTGCTCCACGTATCCGCGCGACGGCGCGCTCCAGGGCGTCGTCACTGCCAAAGCCACCCGCCTTCATAGCGAGCAAGAGCGAGCGCCCATCGCCAAGCCTGGCGAGACCAAGCGGGAATCCGGGATCGAGTTCTTGCAGGATCTCGAACTCACGGACGTTGAGAAGGTCCAGGATCGCTTCCATCGTGTCGCCGCCGGTAGCGATCAAAGCGCCGAAGCGTGGGCTTTGAAGCTCTCGCGCTGCGTCTTGTGCGATGCGGCGCAGCACTGCTGCCGAGTCCCGCTCGCGCGCCCTTGGTCCGCGCAGCAGCATGACGCCGCTGACCTCCTGGAGTTGATCTGCTTGCTGATGACTGCACAAATTTGCGCTCCCAATAACCACCAAGACATCGCTACTGATGCCATCGAGCAATGGCGGTAGGGCCTTCGCCGGCACAAAATGCCGCGATAGCGCTGTAGCCATTCCAGGAGAGCCAACCCAAAGGATCGACGCTGGATCCTCGATGGCAGCAATCTGCGAGTCGAGTTCTTCCTGCGTTACTGCATCAAGCAGCGTGACATTCTTGATGCAGCTCGGGACCAGGTCGACTAGTGCCGAATGCCGCGCGGGATGCACAGGGTCATGGCCATACGAACTTTCCGAGACCGGAATGCCGTCAACAAGCTGAATGCCCCTCACTGTCGTACGACCGGCCTCCGGGAACGCCGGTGCAAACACCAGTGCTCTGCGGCCGCTCGCCGCAAAACATGCTTCAAGCTCCGCCGTTATGTGACCGCGAAGTGTGGAGTCCACCGTTTTATAGAGCACGGTACGGCCGGCAAGTCGGGCGGTTAATCGAGCGACCGCCTTGAACGCTTGCGACCGAGTAGCAGACCGCGAACCGCTATCGATTGCAATTATCGCTGCCGCTTCCGCTTGGCGCGGAAGCTGGCCCCTGCCGATTGACGCAGTCAAGCCACTGGCGACGAAAGGTGCTGCACCATCTGCCGCGCTGGTGAGGTCATCGGCGAGGACCGCTATACTGGGTTGATGATTGGTGCGCATGCATCAACTAACAAAACCTCACCAAGGGTGAATAGCGATAGTTTCTGACAAAATCGGTGATAGATTGTCACGGATGGATCGCTCAGACATACCATCGCTCGACGACCTGCGAGCGTTCGAAGCAACAGCGCGGCTAGGCTCGGTCCGGCTTGCAGCAGACTCGCTTGCGCTCACGCACGGCGCCGTCAGTCGCCGTATCACCAAGCTCGCCAACGACATCGGGGTCAGGTTGTTTGAAAAGAATGGGCGAGGCCTGCGGCTCACCCCGGCCGGCGAGACACTCAACCTCACCCTCAGCAGGTTCTTCGGTGAGTTGGCCGCCACGGTACAAAGCCTGCGTGCTGCCAATGCCGGGAGGAGTGCCCTGGTGCTCTCCTGCGAGCCTTCCGTTGCCATGCGTTGGCTCATTCCGCGGCTGGGGGCGCTTCAAGTGGCGCATCCGAACATGGCCCTCCACCTTTCCGTAGGTGGAGGGCTTGTGGACTTTCGTAAGAAAGAGGTCGATCTCGCTATTCGACGGCTGGACTTCGCTGTGCCTGAGACGTGGAACGTCCGGCCCCTTTTTCCCGAAAAGGTTGGGCCTGTCATGAGGCCGGAACTAGTGCCAGCTTTCGGGCGTGGCGACTATCTCGCTCTCGGGTCGAAGACCCGACCTGACGCGTGGGCGCAATGGCTGAAGACCCATCCGTCGGCGCGTCGACCCACAGAAATCCGGTACTTCGACAATCACGCCCTGATTGTCGAAGCTGCATCTGCAGGCCTGGGTGTAGCCCTCAGTCCGCTCGTCCTCGCGATTGACGATGTGGAACGAGGAAGCCTGGAGGCACCTGCTGGCTTTGACCCTGACGGTAGTCAATATGGGTTGATATGGTTGGGGTCGAGTGAACTCCAAGGTGTGGAGTTTGAACTCGCAGAGTGGCTCCAAGCGCAGTTCAGCCGCTTGGGCCCAAATCACCTTTGAAAGAGCGCCCTGCGAGCTTCGCCTAGCTGAATGTGGCCGACCCGGCGTCGAAAAGCAGCAACTGGGCATTGATGGGCAGGGTAGAGTTCCTCGATAAGCGGCACAGTTTGCCGTGCTTGGTTCCGCACTACCTTTTATAGGCATCCAGATGAGGCATCGCATGGGCGCATCACGGGCTTCGTGCAGGTGACGCCGGTTGTTACCTGCCTTCAACACCTGGATGGGCGCGATCCATTTCAAATGCGGAAAATTCCGGCGCGGCGGATCGTGCAAATTTCCTGTGGCAAGGAATGCCGTGCCCGCCTTGGACAGGTCGGCACGGCCGCTGGCGTCATCGCTCATTCATTTTCGGGCAATCACTCTCAGACTCTCACCTATCCCACGCTATCATCAGCAGGCCAAACAGAGTGAAATGCCAATTGAGCCGTTCTTTTCAGAAGTTCCTGCCGCCCGAGGCTCAACTTTCGAAGACTCTGCGGAAACAGAACAGTCAAACTGGCTGGAAGGACGGGGCACCCTTCCTTACGGCAGGCAAGCTCCAGAGGACCTCCGATAGGCAGAGCTTGCCCGTTTGGAGGGTTCTCCAAGAAAAGGGAACAATGTCCGGTACGGGGACCGGACTTCAAAAGGGAGCCGCCAGGATGAGTAGTATCCGTCTCTTGCAGCCTCAGGGCGCGAAGCGCCGAAATGGCCAGGCTACGGAAGCTAGGGTCACGCGTTGCTGCTCAAGGAGCGATGATGGGATCCGCAACAGGGTGGATCCGCTTCGATGGAATGGGAGGTGATCCAGATGGTCGCAAGCATCCAGGCTGTAGCCTCTCACGATGTGGCGCTTTCGGTGCGCGACCTCACGGTGAATTTGCCGAAAGGCATGGAGCGAACCTATGCGGTCGAGAACATTTCCTTCGATCTGAAACGCGGCCAGATCCTGTGCATCATTGGCGAGTCGGGATCGGGTAAGTCGGTGACGGCAAACGCGATCATGGGCCTTCTGCCAAAGGTGATCCGCGTCTCCTCGGGTGTGATCCAGCTGGAGGGAATGAACATCGTCGGGATGTCGCCCGACAAGCTGCGCAACCTGCGTGGTCGGGTCGTGTCGATGATCTTTCAGGACCCACTCTCGGCGCTCAACCCCCTGATGACGGTGGGCGCGCAGATCGACGAGGTCATGGCCGCGCATGGCTTCGGCACGTCACAAGCCTGTCGAAACCGCGCCATCGAGTTGCTCACCGAAGTGGGGTTGCCAGATCCCGAACTCATGTATCACCAATATCCTTTCCGGCTTTCGGGCGGGCAGCGGCAGCGCGTAATGATCGCCATGGCCTTGGCGCTTGAGCCAACGGTGCTGATCGCCGATGAGCCGACCACCGCCCTCGACGTCACCACCCAGGCACAGATCCTGGAACTGATCAGAGACATTCAGCGCCGCAAGGGGATGAGCGTGATGTTCATCACCCACGATTTTGGCGTGGTGGCCGAGATCGCCGACAGTGTCGTGGTGATGGAAAAGGGTCACATCGTCGAGCAGGGCAGCGCCGAACAGGTGTTGAAGGCGCCCAAGCATCCTTACACCCAGCGCCTGATCGCGGCCGTACCACATCTGATCGGCGAGGATCGCCCTCGTGCGGAGCCTGCCAGCAAGGAGCCAATCCTGAAGGTCGAGGGTCTAGTGAAGACCTATCATGGCGGCGGCGCGCTGTTCGGCGCGCAGCGAATTGTGAAAGCTGTGAACGAGGTTTCGTTCGAACTGGCGCCTGGCCGAACGCTGGGGGTCGTAGGCGAGAGCGGTTCGGGAAAATCCTCGCTGGGCCGGCTTCTGATCAAATTGCTAGACAGCGACGGCGGCGAGATTTTGTTCGAGGGATCTGACATCGCCAAGCTTTCCGAAGCGAAGTTCCGCCCGCTAAGACCACGGATCCAGATGATCTTCCAGGATCCCTTCGCGTCCCTGAACCCACGCTCAACGGTCGGCCACATCATCACGGTAGGCCCGGTGGCACACGGGATGCCTTATGCCCAGGCGCGCGAAGAAGCGCGGACGCTTCTGGCCCATGTCGGTCTCGATGCCGGCGCCTTCGACCGCTATCCGCACGAGTTTTCTGGTGGGCAACGCCAGCGAATCGGTATCGCTCGGGCTTTGATGTTCAAGCCGAAGCTTTTGATTGCCGACGAGGCGGTCTCCGCGCTCGACGTGTCGATCCAGGCGCAGATCCTGCAGCTCCTGGATCAGATCCAGCGAGAGACCGGCGTGTCGATGGTCTTCATCACGCACGATTTGCGTGTCGCCAGCCAGATCTGCGACGAAATCGCTGTGATGCAGAAAGGCCGGATCGTCGAGCGCGGACCGCCCTCGCAGATATTCCTGAACCCGCAAGCGGCCTACACGCGCCAACTCGTGGCGGCAATTCCAGGAGAGAGGCCGGGCAATGCCCGTCCAATTGCAGCAAACGCATGAAAAATAACAAGAGAGGAACTACCATGACCAAAGATTCAACGACTACATCCAACTACTCGAGACGCCAGGCGCTGCGGCTGATGGCGCTAGGTGGAGCTGCAGGCTTGATCGCGCCCAATCTGCTGGGCAAGCCCGCTTTTGCCAAGATCCCTGCCGGAGGTCCGGCCGGTCGCGTCGTCGTCGGTCTTTCACAAGAGCCGACCGTGTTCAATCCGTTGATGGCGCACATCGAAGTCGATGACGCGGTCCATTTCTCGGTTTTCGATGCGCTGGTCCGGATGGACGCCAAGGGAGTCTTTCAGCCGAATCTAGCGGCCGAGGTGCCAAGCCAGAAGAACGGCGGCATTTCGCCGGACGGTCTCAACTGGCGCATCCGGTTGCGTGACGATGTACGCTGGCACGACGGCGAGCCCTTCACGGCCGAGGACGTGAAGTACACCCTGGAACTCATCACGAACCCGAAGTTTCGCGCCTGGCGTACGAGCGGTCACACGCTCGTCCAGGACATCACAGTGGTTTCACCCACCGAGATCACATGGCGGATGAAGGAGGCTTTTGCGCCCTATCTTTCGTTCCTGGCCGAGACCTTCATGGTGCCCAAGCACATTCTGGGGAAAGAGGCCGATCCGAATGCAGCCGGGTTCAACCAGGCGCCGGTCGGCACCGGCGCATTCAAATGGAGCCAGCGCGTCGCGGGCGATCATATCGAACTAGTCGCCAATCCTGAGTATGCCGGCGAAGGTCCGTATATCGAACAGCTCATCTTCAAATACATTCCCGATATGACGGTGCTCTACACTCAGTTCAAGAGCGGCGACGTTGACCTGGTCGATCAGTCGTACATCACTCCCGACCACTACACTGAAGCCCACGAACTGCCCGACCGTTTGGTGACACTCGAGACCGGGTCGT
The DNA here is from genome assembly GCF_006441005.1 of Mesorhizobium sp. B2-5-3. Classification (NCBI taxonomy): domain Bacteria; kingdom Pseudomonadati; phylum Pseudomonadota; class Alphaproteobacteria; order Hyphomicrobiales; family Phyllobacteriaceae; genus Mesorhizobium; species Mesorhizobium sp. B2-5-3. The sequence goes on along the minus strand of NZ_VFUS01000020.1, from coordinate 19,298 downwards.
CCCTGGAGTCGTTCTTCCTGAATTTGGGCCGCCCGCAGTTCAAGGACGTGGCCGTGCGCCAGGCGCTCTACGCGGCCCTGGACAGGAAAGCGATTGTCGACACGATCTACTACGGCGTCGGCACACTCACCGAGAGTTTCATGCCGAAGGAGTCCTTCTATTACGACCCGAACCTGCCGGCTCAGGAGTTCAATCTGGACCGGGCGCGCCAAATCCTTGATGAGGCCGGCTGGGCGCCAGGGTCGGATGGGATTCGCGCCAAGGACGGAGTTCGGCTGTCCTTCTCCAACTCAACAACCTCTGGCAACAACCTACGCGAGCAGACGCAGCAGTTCTTGCAGCAGACGTTTGCCGAAATCGGCGTCGAGATGACGATCTCGAACTTGCCAGCTGCCGTCATGTGGGGAGATTTCTGGCTGAAGTCGCAATTCGACACCGCCATTTCGGGCGTCACCTATCTGATTGCCGCGGACCCCGACGCCACAAACCGGCTGCATACGAAGGCAATCGCGGCTCAAGGCGGACACGGTTCGAACACCGCGCAATATTCCAATCCCGAGGTCGATGCCCTGCTCGACAAGGGTGCTCGCAGCTTCGATCCGGAAGAGCGGCGTGGGATCTACAATCGCGTGCAGGAGATGGTGCGCCATGATCTGCCCTTCCTGCCGCTGTTCGCCTACACAAACGTCCTCGGGCGGAAGAAGGGGCTGGACGGCTTCGAGCCCAATCCCAACACGCGCACCGCGTCGTGGCATGCCGCAGTCTGGCAGTGGAAGGCCTAAATCCAAGCCGTTGCCGCCGCCCAATTTCACCACGGCGGCGGCAACAGACTGAAATCGTCAACCTACAACGGAGGACTCAGAATGCGCGGCTTCCTGCTCAATCGCCTCTCGCAGAGCTTGGTGCTGCTTGTGATCGTTTCGATCATCGGCTTCGGCATTCTGAACCTTCTTCCCGGCGGACCGATGGCGCAATTCGGGCTCGATCCCGGGATGACCCAGCAGGATATCGAGCGACTCAAGGGGCTGCTGGGCCTTGATCGCCCTATATGGGTCCAATATTTGGATTGGGCATGGCGACTGGTGCGGGGCGACTGGGGTCACTCCTTCCGCGACGGAGCTCCCGTGTTGCAGATCATCGGCAGCCATGTGTTCGCCACGCTGCTGCTGATGGGATCCTCAACCGTGATTGCGATCTCCATTGGCGCCTGGATTGGAATCCGCGGCGCCACACGCCGCTACTCGCTGTTCGACTATCTCGCCACTGTGGGCGCTATGGTCGCGTTGTCGGTCCCCACCTTCTGGTTCGGCCTCGTCGGCATCTACATCTTTTCCCTGAAATTGGGTTGGCTGCCGGCGGGCAATATGTCCGAGATCGGCGACACCTCGGTCCTGGGCTACCTACACCATCTGATCCTGCCAAGTATCGTGCTGTCGCTGGTCCATGTCGCTATCTGGAGCCGCTACATGCGGACGGCTACTCTCGATGCCATCAGCCAGGACTTTGTCAAGACAGCTCGGGCCAAAGGCCTGAGTGAACGCCGGATATTGATGAAGCATGTCGTCGGCAACGCGCTTTTGCCGATGATTACCCTGGCGGGGATGCAGCTTCCCAGCGTCCTGACCGGCGCTCTGGTGACCGAAACTGTCTTTACCTGGCCAGGAATGGGACGTTTGTTTCTCGATAGCCTTGGTTATAGCGACTATCCGGTAGTGATGGGGCTTTTGATGTTCTCGGCTATCCTCGTTCTGCTTGGCAACCTGATCGCCGACATTGTCGTCGCTATTGTCGATCCGCGCATTCGTCTGGCTTGAGCGCGCAACTTCCCCGACAGGAGACAGCCAATATGACCGCTCTCACCGCAAATGCAGCTCCAAGCCGATGGACAAACAACCGCGCGGCGCTTCGTTTCATGCGCCATCGCCTGGCGCTGCTCGGCTTGGCGATGATCATCTTCCTGACCCTCGCTTGCGTCGTCGGTCCCCATCTCCTGCCTTATGACTCACTGTACATCGATCTGCGCGCCCGCTTCGCTCCCCCCCTAACGGGCCACCACTTTCTGGGCACTGATCCGCTCGGCCGCGACTTGGCGGCAAGGCTCTTGATGGCGGGACGGATCTCGCTGCTTGTGGGCTTCTTCGCCATGGTCTTGTCGACGCTGATCGGCACGCTCGTTGGGGTAATTGCTGGATACCGCGGCGGATGGATAGGAGCGTCGCTGATGCGCATGGTAGACGGCTTTCTGGCCTTCCCGTCCATCTTCCTTGTTTTGGCCCTTGCCGCAGCCCTGAAGCCCAGCCCGATAATGATCACCGTCGTGATCGCTGCGACCAGCTGGATGGAAGTAGCCCGAATTGTAGAGGCCGAGGTCCGCTCGCTTCGCGAGCGCGAATTTGTCCAAGCCGGGCGAATGCTGGGGCTGAGCGGCACACATATCATGTTCCGCGAAATACTGCCCAACGCCATGGGACCGATTATCGTTGCTTCCACTTTGACCGTCGCGCGCGCCATTCTCATGGAAGCCTACATCAGCTTCCTCGGCTACGGCATCCAGCCGCCACTGCCAAGCTGGGGCAACATGCTCAATGGCGCCCAGCAATATCTGGGCAGCGCACCTTGGCTGGCGATCATTCCCGGAGCGGCAATCACCATCGCGGTCACCAGTTTCAATTTCATCGGCGACGGACTGCGTGATGCTCTGGACGTGCGAGATGACCATATTTGAATACCGCGACCCGTCACATTCCTAGACCCTGGAAGATCAAGAGAAGTCTGTCACGTGCAAGAGCCCAAAGTCGCCGAAAAGAACACGCCCTACTGGTGGGAAGCGGCGCCCGTCATGCCGCTGCCGCGTCAGCCGCTGGCAAAGAAGCTCGACGTGGTGATTGTCGGCGCCGGCTATGCCGGGCTTTCGGCCGGGCTTGTGCTGGCGCGCGAGGGACGCTCGGTCGCCGCTTTTGATGCGATGCATCCGGGCGAGGGTGCTTCCACGCGCAACGGCGGGATTACGAGCGGGAGCATCCGGCCGGATTCTGCCACGATCACCAGGCGCTTCGGTGAAGAGAAGGCCATGGCGATCGAGGCCGAGGGCAAGGTCGCGCGCGAATTCCTGTACGATTTCATCAAGTCCAAAGGGCTCGACTGCGACTTCCGGCTGGTTGGCCAGTTCAAAGGCGCTTTCGGCTATGAACAGTATGAGAAGATGGCGCGCGGCGCCGAGAGGCTGGCGAAGAAACTGCGGATCGAGTCCTACGCCGTTCCGCATGCCGAGCAGCGGAACTATATCGGCACCGACTTCTACCGCGGCGGAACCGTTCGGATGGACATTGGCGGGCTGCACCCCGCCAAATTCCACGCTGAACTCCTGCGGGTCGCGCTCGCATCCGGGTTGACGGTCCATTCGCAAACGGTGGTCAAATCGATCGAGAGGAATGGTCCGGGGTTCCGCGTCGTGACTTCGGCAGGGACGGTGGATGCAGGGCAGGTTCTGGTCTGTACCAACGGCTACACCGACGGCGCCGCTCCCTTTCTGCGCCGCCGGCTGGTTCCGGTCCGCAGCCGCATCATCGTCACCGAGGAACTTTCGCCCGATGTCATGGCGCGACTGATGCCGAAGCTGATGACGATAACGGAGGGCCGGCAACTCGGTTTCTATTATCGTCCCACGCCTGACGGAAAACGCATTCTGCTGGGAGGGCGCGACAGTTCTCGCGTCGGCGATCCGATTGCCCCGAAACTTCTCCTGCGCAAGGGCCTCGTGAACCTTTTCCCGGAATTGGAAAACGTGCGCCTCTCGCATTGCTGGTTCGGCAACGTCGCGATGAACCGCGACATGCTGCCCCGCATCTTCGAGAAGGGTGGTGTGGTCTATGCCACCGGCTTCTGCGGTTCAGGCGTGGTCTGGGCGCCATGGATCGGAATGCGTGCGGCCCACAAATTGATGGGGCATGGGGAGCAGTCGCGCACGGCGTTCGACTTTCGACCGCCCTCGGCCATCCCGCTCTATCGCGGCAATCCTTGGTTCATGCCGGCGATTATCCAGGGCTATCGGTTGCAGGACCGCATCGCCTTCTGGCGCGCCAGCCGCTGACCGGCAAAGGTGACGGGGCGCACGCCTTCGAATATGCCTGCGCCACGAACGACATCGAGCACCATACGAGTGGGGCCAAGCATCATCGGACCAATGGACAGGTCGAGAGGATGTACCGCACGATCAAGGACGCCTCCGTCAAACGCTTGTCTACGAGAGCCACGATCAGCTCGGGTAACACCTCGTCGACTTCGTTGCCACCTACCACTTCGCACGCAGGCTCAAGCCCCTCAAGCGCGATCCAACGGACTCGCGAGCAGGTTACGCCGCTCTGCGCCGAACTGGAACTCGGTCGGGCTTGAGCAGTTCGTATCGATCAAGGGATCAAAAACCCGGACATCTGGCGAAGTCCTAGATGATTTCGGCACATTCTTTCGAGCGCACGATGCGATGAAGGGCTGATCGGAACTTTGCTTCCGCATTCTTGGCAGCCGAGGTTGGTTGGAACATGTCGCCCCGAGTCGAACGTATTCACAGCGATGAGCGTCTCCCGGCCGAAGTCGACGTCGTCATCGTCGGCGGCGGCATCCTCGGCTCTACGGCCGCCTATTTCCTGGCGAAGCGTGGCCTCTCTGTGGCTCTGCTCGAGAAGGGCCACGTCGCCTGTGAACAATCGAGCCGAAACTGGGGTTGGTGCCGCCAGCAGAACCGCGATCGGCGCGAACTGGCGCTCTCGGTGATCTCCATGCGACTGTGGGACGAGCTGACGCGCGATATCAATCGCGACCTTGGATTTCGACGCTGCGGTCTCGTCTCTGCGACTCACGACGAGGCTGTGCTCGCCGGTTGGGAAAGGTGGCGCGAGGTCGCCAGGGAGTACGAGGTCGACACCCGCATGCTGAGCCGGGCGGAGGTGGCCGAGCGCGTCCCCGAAGCGCGCGACAAATGGGTCGGCGGGACCTATTCGGGCCGGGATGGCAAGGCCGAACCTGCGCTCGCCGCGCCGGCTATCGCCGAGGGGGCCAGAGCTCTGGGCGCCACCATCCACCAGGAATGCGCCGCGCGGGCGCTCGACTTGGCCAATGGCAAGATTGCGGGCGTACACACGGAGAAGGGCTACATCAGAACCAGCGCGGTGCTGTGCGCCGCTGGCGCCTGGTCCTCGCGCTTCCTTAGGCCGCTCGGGATCAGTTTCCCCCAAGCGAGCATCCGGCAGACCGCGCTGCGTTCCACCCCCACAATCAACATAGGCGAGGCGATCTCCACACCCTACTGCACGATCACGCGCCGACTGGACGGCAGCTATACGCTTGCGATCAGTGGCAAGGCGAACCTCGAAATCACGCCCCAGGCTATCCGGTATAGCCGCGAATTCATGCCGCAATTCTTGCGTCGCCTAAAGAACGTCAGGCTCGGCATCGGCCAATCGTTCCTTTCGGGGCCGGATTCTATGCCGGCGCTGCTGACCAGCGACGATCGGATCTTCGAACAGAATCGGGTGCTGGATCCTCCACCCTTAAAATGGCTGGTAAGCCAAGTGGTGGAGAGTGTCCGGAAGACCTTCCCCCAACTCGGCGATATAGAGATCGATAGTGCCTGGGGCGGCTTCGTCGATTGCACGCCGGACGCAGTGCCTGTGGTGTCGCAGGTGGACGGGGTAAAAGGCCTCGTCCTCGCGGCGGGCTGCTCGGGCCACGGCTTCGGTTTGGGCCCGGGGCTTGGTTATCTGGCCGCAGAGCTTGTCGTAAACGATACGCCTTGCGTCGATCCTACACCGCTCCGCCTGTCGCGTCTGGTCGACGGCTCGAAGCTGGACATCGCCGCTATCTGAAGATCAGCCGGAAGTCAGGCCTGACGCCCACCAACAATCGCCGCTATGGCCTGCAGGACAAGATCGCCTGGTGGCCGGCCCGACGCTGACGGCTGAGGGTGGCGGCCCATTGACCATGCAGCGCTGCGGCCCCGGCTGAACGAGCGCGCCGATAAGGAGGAGCATCACATGCACTACATCTCGACGCGCGGCCACCCCGAACGCAGGAAGTTTTGCGAGATACTGCTTGAAGGTCTGGCGCCGGATGGCGGGCTCTATGTGCCCGAGACGTACCCGCTCGTGGATGACGCCATGCTGGATCGGTGGCGGAGGCTGTCCTATCCGGACCTCGCCTTCGAGATCCTGTCGCTCTACATCGACGATATTCCGCCCGCCGATCTTAAGACCATCTGCGCGAAGACCTATACGCCCGAGGTTTTCGGGACCGCCAGGATCGCGCCGGTGCGCGCGCTTGAGACTTGTCTCCACGTTGCGGAACTGTCGAACGGCCCCACGCTGGCGTTCAAGGACATGGCGATGCAGTTGCTTGGCAATCTCCTAGAGTATGAACTGGCGCGGCGGGGTGAGGAACTGAACATCCTCGGGGCCACCAGTGGCGACACGGGCAGCGCGGCGGAATATGCCATGCGCGGCAAGAAGGGGGTGCGGGTCTTCATGATGTCGCCGCACGGACGCATGAGCACCTTTCAGCAAGCCCAGATGTTCAGCCTGCAGGACGAAAACATCCATAACATCGCCATCGAAGGGGTCTTTGACGATTGCCAAGACATCGTGAAAGCCGTGTCCAGCGATGGTGATTTCAAGAGGCGCCACCGGATAGGCGCCGTCAATTCGATCAACTGGGCCCGGCTGGTGGCTCAGGTCGTCTACTACTTCTCCGCCTACTTCCAGGTCACCGCGGGGAACACATCAGAGGTCGACTTCACTGTTCCTTCGGGGAACTTCGGAAACATCTGTGCTGGTCACGTTGCGCGCATGATGGGACTTCCCGTATCCCGTCTCGTCATTGCAACCAACGAGAACGACGTGCTCGATGAGTTTTTCCGCACCGGCGTCTATCGCGTGCGGGGCCGAGCGGACACGCATGAAACATCAAGCCCATCGATGGACATTTCCAAGGCCTCCAATCTCGAGCGTTTCGTCTTCGACCTGCTCGGTCGCGATGCGGGCCGGACGAAATCAATGTTCGACGACCAACTCAGGGAACGAGGATCGTTCGATCTCAGCGGCGATTCCGCCTTCGCTCAGGTGGCCGCTCGTTTTGGCTTCTGCAGCGGCAAGAGCACGCACGCCGACCGGTTGGAAACGATCCGTGACACTTGGCGCCGCTTCAACACGCTGGTCGACCCACACACAGCTGACGGCATCACGGTCGCACGCAGGCACTCCGTTCCGGAGATGCCGATGATCGTGCTCGAGACGGCCCTGCCGGTCAAATTTGCTGAGACCATCAGGGAGGCTTTGGGCCGCGAGCCAGATCGCCCAGAACGGTTCGATGGAATAGAAGATTTGCCGAGACGATTTAAGGTCCTTCCCGCCGATGCACAGACCGTAAAGACCCACGTCGCCGAAATCGTGCAGGGTGCGGCCTGCTGAAGAGCTGCTTCAGCAGTCGGAGACCGTTATTTTCGCCATGGCTGTATATACGGAGCTATCAGTCGACGAAGTCGCAGCGTTCTTTGGAGCGCTGGGTCTAGGCTGGCCGCGTTCTGTTCGCGGCATCACGACCGGAATTGAGAACACGAACTACTTCGTAGATACCGAAACCGGAGAGTATGTGCTCACCTTGTTTGAGCGCCTCACATTCGAACAATTGCCTTTCTACCTCCATTTCATAAAGCACCTTGCGACGCGGCGAATGCCGGTCCCGGATCCGGTTGCCAACGTCAAAGGCGAAATCCTTCATTCGCTGAAAGATCGACCTGCGGTGGTCGTCAACCGGCTCCCGGGCGAGAGCGTGACAGCGCCTTCTGCGGAGCACTGTCGCGCCATTGGGGCGATTTTGGCCCGATTGCACTTGGCCGGAAGTGACTACCCACGGCGACAAGCCAATCCGCGGGGGCTCGAATGGTGGAACGAGGTGGTGCCGGTGGTCGGCCAATACGTGTCCGATGGACAACGGTCGCTGCTCACCAGCGAACTGACCTTTCAGAACCAAATTGCTGTGTCTTCCACCTACGAACAACTCCCCAGGGGGCCGGTGCACGCCGATCTCTTTCGTGACAATGTGTTGTTTGCCGGCAGTCATCTGACCGGCGTCTTTGATTTCTACTTCGCCGGATGCGACGCCTTCCTTTTCGATATTGCCGTGTGCCTCAACGACTGGTGTGTCGATGACTGCACCGGCCGCCAAGACAGTGAGCGAGCAGCCGCTTTCTTAGGCGCTTATGAGTCCGTTCGAGTGCTTACTCCAGCCGAACGCATATTGCTTCCCGCGATGCAACGCGCTGGAGCATTTCGCTTTTGGCTATCGCGTCTGTGGGATCTGTACCAGCCTCGGGAGGCTGCAATCCTCAAAGCGCACGATCCAAGCCACTTCGAGCGCATGGTATGCGTGCACAGGGGAGAAATCGTATGAGCAAGGCTGCGAAGATCATCAGTGGAAGCGAAGGCAGGATGGCATCGTCTCTCAACAAACACGTTCGCGAGCTGCTTTCGCAGATCGAGACGGAGGGCCTGTACAAACGCGAGCGCGTCATCACCTCGCCCCAGTCGTCCGAGATCGAGGTTGGCGGCCGCAAGCTGCTCAATTTCTGTGCCAACAACTATCTCGGCCTCGCCGACAGCGAAGAGCTGCGTGAGGCGGCGAAGGCGGCGCTCGACCAATACGGCTACGGCATGGCCTCGGTGCGCTTCATCTGCGGTACACAAGAGGAACACAAGCAGCTCGAGGCAAAGATATCGAGCTTCCTGGGCATGGAAGACGCGATCCTCTACGGTTCCTGCTTCGACGCCAATGGCGGCCTGTTCGAGATGCTGCTTTCCGAAGAGGATGCGATCATCTCCGACGCACTCAACCATGCCTCGATCATCGACGGCGTGCGGCTCTCCAAAGCGAAACGCTTCCGCTATGCCAACAACAACATGGAGAGCCTCGAGGAAGAACTGAAAAAGACTGAAGGCAGCCGCTTCAAGCTCATCGCCACCGACGGCGTCTTCTCGATGGACGGCATCATCGCGAATTTGGTGGGCGTCTGCGACCTCGCGGAAAAATATGATGCAATGGTGATGGTGGACGACAGCCACGCTGTCGGCTTCGTCGGTGAGCATGGCCGTGGCACGCCGGAATATTGCGGCGTCGAGGGCAGGGTGGACATCATCACCGGTACGCTGGGCAAGGCGCTGGGGGGTGCCTCGGGTGGCTATACGGCGGCGAGCAGGCCGGTGGTTGACTGGCTGCGCCAGCGATCGCGGCCTTACCTCTTCTCCAACACACTGATGCCAGCGATCGCGGCAGCATCGCTCAAGGTGTTCGACATCATCGAGAGGGGCGACGGGCTGCGTGAAAGTCTCTACGAGAACGCGCAGCGCTTCCGCTCCGGCATGGAAAAGCTCGGCTTCACATTGGCCGGAGCTGACCACCCGATCATTCCGGTGATGATCGGCGATGCCGCGCTGGCTTCGCAGATGGCCGACATGCTGCTTGAGCGCGGCATCTATGTGATCGGCTTTTCCTTCCCGGTGGTGCCGAAAGGCCAAGCGCGGATCAGGACGCAGATGTCGGCCGCCCATTCGACAGCCGATATCGACCGGGCAATTGCAGCGTTCGGTGAGGTCGGCCTCGAACTCGGAGTGATTGGCTGATGTCCAACATGATGCGCGCACTCGTCAAAACTCGCGCCGAACCCGGTATCTGGATGGAAGAGGTGCCGGTGCCGGAGATCGGCCCCAACGACGTGCTGATCAAGATCAAGAAGACGGCGATCTGCGGCACAGACGTCCACATCTACAATTGGGATCAGTGGGCGCAGAAGACGGTGCCGGTGCCGATGGTCACCGGTCACGAATTTGTCGGCACGGTCGCCGATTTCGGTGCGGCGGTGACCGAATACAAGGTCGGCCAGCGTGTTTCCGGCGAAGGCCACATCGTCTGCGGCCATTGCCGCAATTGCCGCGCTGGGCGAGGGCATCTCTGCCGCAACACGCTCGGCGTCGGCATCAACCGTCCCGGCGCCTTCGGTGAATATCTGGCGATACCGCAACACAATGTCGTGCCGATCCCCGACGATGTGCCCGACGAGATCGCCGCAATCTTCGATCCCCTGGGCAATGCCGTCCACACCGCTCTGTCCTTCGACCTTGTCGGCGAGGACGTTCTGGTCACCGGCGCGGGGCCGATCGGCATCATGGGCGCGCTCGTCGCCCAATGTGTGGGTGCGCGAAAGGTCGTCATCACCGACATCAACCCGGTGCGGCTGGCGCTGGCCAAAAAGCTCGGCGTCCAGCATGTCGTCGATGCGTCGAAGGAAAAGCTGCGCGATGTCATGCCGGCGTTGGGCATGACGGAGGGTTTTGATGTCGGCCTGGAAATGTCGGGCGCAGCCCCCGCCTTCCGCGACATGATCGACGCCATGAACAATGGCGGCAAGATCGCCATTTTAGGCATCGCGCCGACCGGCTTCGAGATCGACTGGAACAAGGTCATCTTCAAGATGCTGCACTTGAAGGGCATCTATGGCCGTGAGATGTTCGAGACCTGGTACAAGATGATCGCTTTGGTACAGGGTCCGCTGGATGTGTCGGGTCTGATCACACACCGCATTGGGATCGACGATTTTCAGGTGGGGTTTGATGCGATGCGCAGCGGTAGTTCGGGTAAGGTGGTGATGGACTGGTAGGCGGCGGTCGGGACTAGCCTCGAGAGGCGCGATCTACGGCATGAACTTCCGGGGCAACGCGGTTTCGGATTCCTGAGGTGGATGATGATGTCGCTTTCCCACCCAGGGGCTGCCGTGTGTGGTTGGCGGTAGGCTGGCGGACTTGCGCTCATGCGGGGCCGCAGAGCTCCGCCGTTTGTTCCAGTGCAGCCGCACCATCGCGGCGGGGACTTGTCGCTGCGAAACTGATCAGCGGTGGGGCGTCTTGGCGCGGATCAGCGCGTCAGCCATGTAGAGGTCCTGGAGGGAGATACCGGAGCTGTCGAAGACAGTGATTTCGGTGTCGGAGAGGCGTCCGGACACACGCTTGGCAATGACGTCGCCGATTGGTGTTATTGCAAGCACGCCGGCGTCGATCTCGTCGCGCACGTGTTGGAACTCGCCGATCTGAACGGACTGGGAAAGCAGATCACAAAACAGATGTGCGTTGGGAAATAGTGCGCTCGGCAATTCGCGCTTGCCTGGAGCGTCCGACCCCATGCTGACGATATGGGTTCCGGGTCCCACCCAAGCGGCATCGAAAAGCGGTTCGCGTGAGGGTGTCGCCGTGACCACGATGTCGGCCGCACGCACGGCTTCTTCGGGCATGACAGCGCGCGCCTGCAGGCCCAATTCGCCGATCTGATCGACAAAAGCGTCGCGCCGCGGCGAAGGCGGGGCCACCACCAACACGCTTTCGATTGCGCGGATGCGTGCCAGCGCTCTCACTTCGAAGCCCGCCTGGTTGCCGGCGCCGAATATCGCCAGAACCTTGGCCTGCTTGCGCGCAAGAAGATCAGCTGCAACCGCGTCGGCTGCGGCCGTCCTGTAGGCGTTCACCTTTCCGGCCTCGATTACGGCGCGGAGCCGTCCTGTATTCTGATCGAGCAGCACGATGGTGGAGTTGTGGCGGGGAAGGCCACGTGCCGGGTTGCCCGACCAGAAGGAGCCGATTTTCACTCCGGTCAGGTCATCCGACGAGCCGGATTTGATAGAGAAGGTATTGCTCGCCTCCTGCGTGCGCCCGATGACAGCAGGGAAGACCCAGCTCTGCCCCGATGCTGCTGCCACGAGCGCCTCCCGCGCCGCCTCGAAGGCAAGTTCATGCGTGACAAGGGCGGCTGACTCGTCTTCGCTGATGTAGATCATCCGAAATTCCTTCTGAGCATCAAGTGCTCATCGCTGAGACGTGTCGCGGCTATGCCATCGTGGAGGCTGAGAACGCATCCGTTTGGATGGGTGCGGAGGACACGCCGAGCGAGGGTAATCACAAACGGGGACTCAAGCTGCCCGATATTCTTCGCCCGATTTGTGCAACTTTGCGTGCCGAGGAACTGCCGAAAACGAATGATCTCGCTTATTTGAAAGGGCAAAACAGCAGAGAAATCTGCTGTTGGAGCGCAATTCTAAGGTCCGACTTCAATTCGACAGTGATCAAGAGACGGCACCTCCCATGGCCCCCCAACTCGAGCGAGACATCGTCATCCCTAGCGAACTGATGAAATTGGAAACTCGTCATTTGCCGGGCGCGCTGAAGCTGTCGCAGGAGATGGGCTGGCCCTATCGCCTGGAGGATTGGGAATTCGCCGCCACTGTCGGCAGGGGGCTGGTTCTCGAGCAGGCAGGGCAGGTGATTGGCACCGCCATGTCGTGGATTTACGGCAAGGCTTTTGCCACCGTCGGCATGATCATCGTCACTGGCCCTGCGCAAGGCGGTGGCAACGGTTCGCGGCTGTTTGATGGATTGCTTGAGGCGGCGCAGGGTCGCAACGTGTTGCTCACGTCCACCGAAGAGGGGCTCGCGCTTTACAAGCGCCGCGGCTTCACTGCCTGGGGCACGGTGCTCCAGCACCAAGGCCTGCTGACCACTGCGGTGACGCGGGGGACCGGTGACGGTGTGCGTCAGGCGACGATCTCCGACCTTGCCGCGATCCAGGCGTTCGATGAACGGGCCACGGGCATGCCGCGACCATCGATGGTCGCGGCACTCGCCGATGTGGGCAAGGTCGTCGTAGTCGAACGCGACGGGCGGATTGCCGGCTACGCCATCAGCAGGAGGTTCGGCCGTGGCTATGTCATCGGCCCCTGTGCGGCCGAGAGTGACCAGGATGCGCGGCTTTTGATCTTGGCGCAGCTTTCTAAGCTTCATGATCAATTCGTTCGCATCGATATCTATGCCGAAGATGGATTGGGCGATTGGCTCGAGAGCCTCGGCCTTCAGCAGGTCAGCTCGGCGACCGCCATGGTCAAGGGGCAGCGGCCTGTCTCCGAGGGCTCAGCCCATATGTACGCGCTGGCAAACCAGTCGTTCACCTAGGAAACGAGATGATGAACAAGATGGCGGCAAACCTGGCAGCGAGCGAGACGACTGAGACGATCGACGCCTTGATTACCCCAGCGCTGCTTTTGGATCGCGGACGGCTCGAGCGCAACATTCAACGGCTGGCTGAGCGTGCCAAGAAGCTTGGCGTGGTGCTGCGCCCGCATATGAAGACGGCCAAAAGCATCGACGCCGCCCGATACGCTTTCCCTCGCGAGCCCGGTCCGATCACGGTCTCGACGATCGCCGAGGCGGAATATTTCGCGGACCACGGCTTTCGCGACATCACCTATGCGGTTGGCCTCTCGCCGGCTTCGGCAAGGCGCGCCATGGAGCTCTGTCGCCGTACCGGCGCTGATGTGAAGCTGTTGCTCGATACTGTGGAGCAGGCCGATGTCTTGGCCGACGCGCGCCAAACCACCGGCATGACGCCGTCGGTCTTCATCGAACTGGACTGCGATGACCATCGCGGCGGATTGAAGCCGGACGACCCGGGATTCCCCGACGTGGCCAGCAGGGTCGTCGCTGCCGGTGCCAAGCTCGTCGGGGTTCTCGCTCATGCAGGCGAATCCTATGGCTTGAACACGCCCGATGCGCTGGTCAGGGCAGCGGAGAACGAGCGTTCGGCCACCGCGCGCGCTGCTGAAATCCTGCGCGCCCATGGCCATGCCTGTCCGATCGTCAGCGTCGGCTCGACGCCAACCGCGCATTTCGCCCAGAATCTCGAGGGTGTCACGGAATTGCGCGCCGGGGTCTACATGTTCTTCGATCTCGTTCAGCACGGGGTTGGCGTCTGCAACCGCGACGACATCGCGATTTCCGTATTGGCCACGGTGATCGGCTCGAAGCCGGAAAAGGGATGGGTGCTGGTCGACGCCGGGTGGATGGCGCTTTCGCGCGATCGGGGCACCGCAAACCAGCAGATCGACCAGGGTTACGGCGTGGTCTGCGACGAAAAGGGGCGGGTGCTGGAAGATGTGATCGTGGTCCAGGCCAGTCAGGAACACGGTATCCTCGCCATTCGTGCCGGTTCTGGAAAGTCCATGCCCGACTTGCCGCTCGGCTCTCGGGTGCGGATCTTGCCCAACCACGCATGTGCGATGGCCGCCCAGCATGATTTCTATACCGTCGTTAACGGGGACAGCCCCAGGATTGAAGCGCGTTGGGAGCGGATGCGCGGCTGGTAGGCGCGCAACTATGCCTTGCATGCCGCCCCAGTCAAATCAGCATTGGTGGGCCAGAAAATGAAGTTTACCTCTTACGGGCTGGATATGTCGACGCTGATAGGCCGCACCTTGACTGATGTCATGGATGGGCGCCCCGACTTGAATCCCTGGAAGGATTTCGACTGGCAGGCGATCCCCGGCTATTTCGGGCGCCCCCGGTTCCTGCCGATTCTGGGTGCCTACTACCGCATAAAGGATCTTGTCGCGTGATGACGCCCCTCGAACATCTGTCGCGCAGCGGCCACCTGGACAAGTTCTTCATCGACGGTCAATGGGTCGAGCCGAGCGGCACCGCCAAGGGCGTCGTGGTGAACCCCTCTACCGAAGAAGTTGTCGCTCGGTTTCCGCTCGGAAACAGCCTTGACGTGGATGTGGCCGTTGCTGCGGCCCGCCATGCATTCGCCGCCTGGAGCCGGACCACGCCGGAATACCGTGCCGGTCTGCTCGATCGCCTCCAGGCGCTGCTCGAGGCGCGCGGTGAACTCCTGGCTCAATGCCTCACCCTCGAAATGGGTGCGGCGATCGGCTATGCACGAAGCGCGCAGGTGCCGCTGGCGATCGCGCATATCAAGGTCGCTCGCGATGTGCTGACAGCCTTTCCGTTCGTCAAGCAGCGGGGGCAAACTGCCGTCACCCACGAACCGATCGGTGTCTGCGCCTTGATCACTCCGTGGAACTGGCCACTTTACCAGATCACCGCCAAGGTTTCGCCGGCGCTCGCGGCAGGCTGCACGGTCGTGTTGAAGCCGAGCGAGCTTTCTCCCCTGGACGCCCTGCTGTTCGCCGAAGCGATCGAGGAAGCCGGCTTTCCTGCCGGGGTGTTCAATCTGATTCAAGGTGATGGTGCATGCGTGGGTGCTGGTCTCGCATCCCATCCGGCTGTCGATATGATCTCGATTACCGGGTCCACCCGGGCGGGCATCGCGGTGGCCCAGGCGGCAGCGCCGACGGTCAAGCGTGTGGCGCAGGAACTCGGCGGCAAGTCCCCGAACGTGATCCTGCCGGACGCCGATCTCGACCGCGCCGTTTCCCTGGGCATAGCCGCCGCCTTCCGCAATCTCGGCCAGTCATGCAGCGCCCCGACGCGCATGATCGTGCCACGCGAGCGGCTGTCCGAGATCGAGGCAATCGCCAAGAGAGTCGCGGCCCAGATCGTCGTCGGCGATCCTCTTTCGGAGGCCACCACTCACGGTGCGATCGCCAATCGTGCCCAATTCGATCGCATTCAAACCATGATCGACGTCGGCATATCGGAAGGCGCCAGGCTCATCATCGGCGGACCGGGTCGTGCACACGATC
The DNA here is from genome assembly GCF_006441005.1 of Mesorhizobium sp. B2-5-3. Taxonomy (NCBI): domain Bacteria; kingdom Pseudomonadati; phylum Pseudomonadota; class Alphaproteobacteria; order Hyphomicrobiales; family Phyllobacteriaceae; genus Mesorhizobium; species Mesorhizobium sp. B2-5-3. Next base: position 3,736 of record NZ_VFUS01000020.1, on the reverse strand, counting down.
TGAACGTCGGCCTCTATGTGAAGCCGACGATCTTTTCGGACGTGCGCACCCACATGCGCATTGCCCAGGAAGAAGTTTTTGGGCCAGTCCTCTGCATCATCCCCTATGATACAGTCGAGGAGGCCGTCACCATCGCCAACGACACGGTGTACGGCTTGGGGGCCCATGTGCAGGGTGAGGACTTGGAGGTCGTCAGGGACGTCGGGTCGCGCATTCGTTCCGGTCAGGTTCACCTCAACTACCCGGCCTGGGATCCGCATGCCCCGTTTGGCGGTTTCAAGCAATCTGGAAACGGACGCGAATATGGGATCGAGGGTATGTTGGAGTATCTCGAGATCAAATCCATCCTCGGCTACTTCTAGGTGGCATCCTAGCCGTGGCGCTGAGGCCGCGGCGGCGCCATCTAGAGAAGGCCCACGAGTGTTCCATGTTAACCCAGACGAGATGACTGTTTTGCACCGCAAGTTGGTCATTGAACTTACCATGTCCGCCGTCCAGAAGCGGACATCCGAGCGGCTAGCCGCAATGGCACCTTCCCGCCCAACAGCGGCGACCCACCTCTTGATGGTGCACCCGCTTCTATTGGTTACAAGCATCGGAGCGGGCGGGACAGACTGCTACGCGCGTTAGCCGAGCTGCGAGCCTCGAACTCGATGCGGGCTTATTTGGCGAAACGGCTTCGGAATTCGGTAGTGGTGTTGCTGTGAGAAGGTTTCGGCCGGGATCGGCACGCCGAGAAAGGCGCACAGGTTCGGCCAGCCTTCGGCCACCTGATAGACCAGCAGGCGCGACGGCGGGAAAGCCGAGACCACTTCGGCGTTGTGGGCTGCGAGCACTTCGATAGCATGGGTTTCGTCGTCGAGCCGACCGCCGAAAATTTTCGTCTCTATGACGACGCGGCCAAAACTTTGCGGGTCGGAGGTCTCGCCCATGGTGTTGAAGATCGTGGCGCGTGCGCTCCTGTACCAGTCCTCGGGTTGCGAACGGTGAGGATTAGCTTGGCGTCGGGGAAATACTCGGCGAGTTCGCGCCAGAAATAGGCCGTCGGCCAGTCGACTGCCGACTTGTAACCGAGATAGACGAGGTCCCAATCCACCGGCTCGCCGCGCCCGGCGGCGCGGATCAGGTCGCGGTGCTCGGGGTTAGAGTTGACGTCCTCCATGTGATGGCACGGCCCAAACCCGAGCATTTCAAGCGCCAAGTTCAGAGTGTGCGTGCCGGTGCGGCCGAACCCAGCCCCGATAACAGACAATGCCATGCGAGCCTCCTGTGGCGGGAGCGGATCATAGATTGCACCGGTTGAGAAGGGAGGATGGTCTTTGCGCTCACCCTGAGAGACCGTGTCGAGCGATGCTCCGACCTCGCTCTGCCCGAAGGCTACATAGCGGGCCGGCCAGTTACAGCGATAGCGATCCGAGCCGCAGGAGCTACGCGGCAGCTTTCGTTTCGAGCATCATAGCCCGACAAGGTGAAGGTCGGCAGTCGGCCCCAATCGAGACGCTCCTTGCTCGTCGAAGAACGTCGTTAATGGTGCTATCGCGACTTTCCAATGAGAGACTGAATACCGTCACGATCCTTCTTCGCGTGATAGGGCGAGTGAGGCGTTCGTCCGAAATGCAGCGTTGTAGGTGGGACAAGAACATCGAAAAACATTGGAGCAGATTTGAATGGTTTGCTGTCCCACTATTTCCTAACTGCTTGATTTAGCTTCTTTTCCATACATCCTCCGGGCCCACCATCGTCCTCTAGACCCCTTGTAAATCCTACAAACTGCTGTTTCCAAGCGCTTTCCGCCCTGTATGGTTCCAACATTGGCTCCAACATTTGGGTGGTTTTGGGTGGCAAAAGTCGCTGGTCTGATAAGAAAGAAGAGCGCCTATTTTTACGTGCGCAGGATATCCTTGTGTTGAAGCCGCTAACCGCGCGGCGGGAAGGGATCGTTGCCGTAAGAGTTCGAGTCGCGGATCTGCCCGTTGGGGCGATGGATCACCACCTCGCTGTGCTGGTTGATGGCGATGTCTCTTGCCGAGGCGACCGCACCGGCTTGGGTCGGATGAAGCGAAGTGGCGCGGTTATTGCCGGCGCCGAGCACCGCCCACTGACCGTCGCGAGGTACGACATGCTGATTTTTGCCCATGAAAGTCTCCGTTAAGGTTCGTTTGTCCGTCGGCAGGCAGCAGCGGTGCGCCATCATGTGCTCGGAAACGCTTTGGTGGCGCTGCCACAGGAGAATCGTCGCGAATTATCTGATCAGTCGTGGCGAGTCCGCGCCGCCGCGGCATCGGAGACGCGCAAGGTCGGGTGTGTGAGGCGGATGTTCGGCTTGCGCCGGGTTTTGTGCAGTCCTGCATTTGAATAGACGTGCTTTGCCTGCACCAGCCGCCCATCAGGGTGCGGAACTGAGCCAATTCATGAAACCTTGCTGGAAGCGCCGAGGCACTTCGGCCTCTGGCACGTTCCACGAATTGAAGAGACGCTTGCCTGCTTCGGGTCACTGCACGAGCATGCTCGCATCGGTGTGGAGGTCCGATCGACCAGCCGGGCATACTACCAACCGATGCTAGGGATAGCGTCCAAAAAAGCGCCTAAGTTCGAAGTGCTACTGCATCTCTCCACTTCCGCGACTATGTGAGAAGGATTCAATCTCCTCCAAATCAATCCTGCCATCGCCGTTCTCGTCGACGACGTCAAATATCCTCCCGATCACATCCTGGATCTCGCTCTGCGAAAGTGCTCCATCGCCGTCGGCGTCCATTATCGCAAACATTATTTTCATCCTGGCCGCGTGCATCATGCGAGGCCCCATGCGATCAGGCTTTCGAGCTATCCTGTCCCCATCGTGCGGCCCTTGCCCTATGTCCCGGTGCCAATCTTGCCGATGCGGAAGCCTTTCTTCGGGGCCGCGATCTCCCTGCAGCTTGTCCTGTAACATCTCGTCCATCATCTGCCGCATCATCTCACGCGTCTGGTCTTCTGTCTGTTTGTTAGGGCCTGGCAGTGGTGTGGATCCAGACTGCTGCGGCGGCGGCTTAAGCTCCGGTGTCCCACTCGTCTGGGCCAGCGCCGGCAAGCTTAACATGACCAAAGCAGCGGCAGCTGCCGTCGTCCCACATTGTACTTTCATCGGATTTTCCTTCCTTGAATGGCCATGCCAAACTTCGGCATCACGGCCAAACTTGCTCCTCAGACTTTGGTTCCGGATGCAAGCTGCACAATAGAAGCTCAAATCGTGAGGTTCGGCAGCTGAAGTACGATGCAGCGATGTCGAGCGACAACATCTTCGGTCATTTGATGGGCCGCCTCGCTCACGGCTGCGGGGTACTCACCGTTTGGCGGGCGCCGACGACGCAAACCGCCGCCGAACTGGAAGCGATTGCATCTTCACACGGCTGGACGCCCGAACCCGTGTTGAGGAACTGTCGGCTTCGGAGACTGTCAGTGGCGCGGCCATCAGACGATTTCCAGACTGCCGACCTTCGCTTGGGTGAGACGCGTAAAGGCTATCGAACGCGCAATCGAGGAACACAAACCACGGTGATCGTTGCTGCCGAAATGGTGAGATAGAGAATGCTCGCAGGCTGCTCCTAAAAAAGATGATCGAACGCCGCTTGGAATGGAACATGCGCTCCCACCACTGCTTGGCGCTCCGCCGGCATGCATTGTAGAGCTTGGCACAACGGGAACCTGCGTTGCAGTCGAAAGTTCTTGATGATGGCAACTCGCCCGATCACGAGCG
>NZ_VFUS01000002.1:417500-561337 GCF_006441005.1 Mesorhizobium sp. B2-5-3 | reverse complement strand
GGGTGGGGGCAAGGGTGGAAGCAAGGGGTCAAGTCGTGACGGTGCGATGGAGATCGAAACCGGGCTGATACCCAGTTCAGTCAACGCAACAAACCCTACGCAGGTAAGATCTTTCAAAATTTTCGAAGGCAAGGGATGTCGCCGCGACTACGCACGGTTTTGCCCGACGAAACCGATGGGTAAATGCGACCTTGAAAGCCAGATCGAACGGCTTTCACCTGCGTGCAGAGATTTCGTCGAGAAGCATCGGTGAAGTTGCGTGGCTATTATGCTAATGTAGCTATCTCTCATTCGATGCGTCAGTCTGACGATAGGTCCTCAGCTGACCGTCTGTCGAGCATGGCCGCGGGAAATAAACATCCCTGGCCGGAGCCGGTTGCGGGGCCTGTAGCTGGAGGGCCGTCGACGGGCCATGAGGAGAAAAAGGGCGAGAAACCGGGATCGCGACGCAAATCCTATGTCCGACAATCGGAACATTGCCGCTGCGATCGAGGCTTGCTACGACGCCGCGTTCGAGTTTAGGCAGTGGCCCGCAGCGCTTCAAATGCTGGCCCACTCCCTGGGAGCCACAAGTTGCGTTATCCGCACCTGCGATCCAACTCACCCGTTTCGTAGCGATCAGCGATCGCCGACCGCGCTCAGACCCGATTCGACCGAACATGCCGAATTCGCCGCCCTTTGGATCGAAAGAATCGAAGGTGCTCCCGATCCGCATGAACGTAGACCGCGCAAGAGGTTGGCAAAACTGACAGACAGCTTCGTTGTCGAGGATGAGATCACCACTCGTGATGAGCGCGAGGTTCTCCCTTATTACCAAGAAATCGCGCGTCCAGGCGACCGGGAATGGTGGGCTGCAATAGACTTCATGGTGAAGGATCGAAGGTGGATGCTCTCGATGTTTCGTGACGCTCATAAGGGGCCATTCTACCGGAATGAAGCCGAGGATTTCTTGGCGATCGTTCCGTCGATGGTTCGCATCATCAGTGCTGCGGAAAAGGTTTGGGAAACGGCAGTCGAACCGAACCTGGCCATTCTGGATCGGATGGGAAGCGCAGCGCTGTTGCTGAATTGCCGAGGCCGCGTCACCCGCTACAATAAACACGCGGAAGCTCTGCTTGGTACTGGCCTCGTTATCCACGGTGGTCGTCTCCGGGCGGCAGATCGGCCCAGTGATTCACGCTTGCAGAAATTGATCGCAGGCGTGGTCAGCCAATGCGGCGACTTGAGCGACGGGGAGCCCGTTTTGATTGCTCGCGAGGGTTCGCCATGGCTTCTTGCTGAAGCCATTCCGATGACCTCGTTCGTCCATGACCTCTTTAACGGCGGAGACGCGCTCCTCTATTTTACCGATCTTGTGGCCGAACCGGCGCTACCCAAGCAACTGATAAGGCACGCCTTTCAACTAACAGCAGCCGAAACGCGGCTGGCCTGCCGCCTTGCCGATGGCCGAGGTATCGGCGCGGCAAGCTCTGCCCTGGGAATTGGCCGTGAAACCGCCAGAACCCAGCTCCGTGCAATATTCTCGAAAACAAGCACCGGAAGTCAGGCGGAACTCGCGAAGCTCTTGTCCCGATACCAAGGGTCCTCCACGCATTGAAGTCGCGGTGTCACCCGTTCGGGTGAAGCCCTGACGGTCCAAGGGTTGCACTCTGCGCTGAATCGGGGCCGTGGCACTTCACAACAACAGGCGCCGGTCTCGATCCGATACGTCTCAAGCGGGGCGGGCGGTCAGACGATATTTGGTTTTTGCAACGGCGCGTGCCTGAACCTCTGGTGTCCGACTAGTGCCTTCGGGCCGAAGAGGTGAGCAGAAAACATCGCGTCCGCTATTACATTAGCAGTAGGAAATATATTGCCAAACGGCGGCGCGAGGCGGATCATCAACGCCCGCACCTCCGATCGAGAATTGGAAAGACAGGGCTGATCGGAGCTTGCCGATCGTACCGAACGCCAGGAGGTTCAGATGAAACTGCGTGCTTGCCTGCCAAGTGCAGGATGGACAGCTATTGCCTTAATGAGTTTCGGCACAGGTGCTGCCATTGCTTACGCCGCGGACAGTCCGTTGCAGTCGCAGCTTGCGGCGCCAAGAGTATCGTTGCCGGGGGAACTCGACATCACACACTGCGTCGCTCTGGCCGCTGCCGGCCAATCACTGGCCCCGCAAGACTTGAAGGCCTACGAGGAGGCCCAGCCGCCATTGTGGGATGACCTGGGCTCCCTGAGCTATCCGATCAGCACAAAGAGCGCCGATGCCCAAAAATACTTTGACCAGGGGCTGCGGTTCGCCACCAACTTCAATCACGCGGAGGCGCGACGCGCCTTCCGCAAGGCACAAAGCCTCGATCCCGACTGTGCGATGTGCTTCCTCGGCGAGGCACTGGTCCTGGGCCCGAACATCAACGTGCCGATGGATCCCACCGCAAATGCACCAGCGATCACTGCTCTTCGAAAGGCGCAGGCGCTTTCATCCGGTGCCACCGAGAAGGAGCGGGGACTGATCGAGGCGGTCGCCACGCGGTATTCCGAAGATCCCAAGGCCGATCGAAACACCCTGAACGCCGCCTTCGCCGATGCAACTGCGGCGCTTTCCGACAAATATCCTGACGATCTCGAGCTCGCTGTGCTGGCCGCAGAGGCCGGCATGGACACGCAGCCCTGGGACTATTGGCAGCCGGGCGGCAAGGAACCCAAGGGCCGCACCGCCGACATCCAGAGGCGGCTGGAAGGCGTTCTCGCCAGGAAGCCCGACAATCCGATGGCTATTCACCTCTACATTCATCTTGTTGAGGCCTCGGATCGTCCGGAGCGCGCCGAGCCCTACGCGGACCGGCTAGCAGCGCTGATGCCGGGGGCCGGACACATCGTCCATATGCCGAGCCACATCTACTATCGCGTCGGCCGCTACACGGATTCGCTGAAGTCCAACGAAGCTGCCTCGAAAGTGGACGAGACCTATCTCGCCGAAACCGGCGCTACCGGTGTCTATCCGCTCGGCTACTATTCCCACAACGTGCACTTCGTATTGGTTTCGGCCCAGCTCCTCGGTGACTCGAAGACGGTGCTTGCAGAGGCTGAGAAGCTGGACAAGTTTCTGACTAACGAGGTGGCCACGGCAATACCGATCGTGCAGCCGGTGAAGGCAGCTCCGTATTTCGCCTGGGCGCAATATGCCGAACCCGATGCGATCCTGGCTAAGGCCGAGCCGGCCGGCGCGCCGCCTTACATCACATCGATGTGGCACTATGCGCGCGGCGTCGCCCTGGCCGAGAAGAAGGACGCCTCGGGCGCGCGAGTCGAGGCGGACGCCATCCACAAGATCGCTCAGGAAACCGACTGGTCGGTGCACGATGCCTGGGGAATCCCGGCATTGTCGGTCCTGCAAGTGGCCGAAGATGTCGTACGTGCCCGCGCTGCGCAGGCCGAGAATGACGTCGGCGGCTCGATAGCCTTCTGGAAGAAAGCGGTCGAAACGGAGGACACGATCCCCTACATGGAGCCTCCGTACTGGTATTATCCCGTGCGGCAGTCCCTCGGTGCCGCCCTCCTCAAGAACGGTCAGCCGGCGGACGCGGCGAAGGAGTTTGTGGCGGCGCTCCACCGCGCACGCAGCAGCGCCTGGGCACAGTTCGGGCTGCAGCAGGCGGCGGAGGCCCAAGGCGATACTGCCGCCGCAACGAAAGCCGCGGACGAACTTTCCAAAGCCTGGAAGGGCGATCCGGGCATGCTGACGCTGGAACGGCTCTGAACCTCATCCCGGACGGGACCGCTGCGGTCCGTCGACCGGGCTCCAACCAATCAACCAATTTCCGATTTGTCGGAACGTCTGCAAGCGCTTTTCTGACGTTATTCGAACGGTAGAAATCCGCATGCAGGTTCCGTACAGATGACCGATGCGACCCCGGTGATCGGCTCTGGTTTCAGTCCGATTCAGGTCCGACAGTATCCGGCTTAAGCAGCAAAACGTGGTGATCCCGACAGGAATCGAACCTGTGACCTACAGATTAGGAATCTGCCGCTCTATCCTACTGAGCTACGGGACCACGCGGCCCGACACATAGCCGCTTCCGATCGTTTCGCCAAGGGGCGGGCCGAACACAATCGGCCGGCCCCTGCCGCCGCCAGGCCTCAGGCGGCGAGCGCGGTTTCGGCCAGCTTCACCCAGTAGCTCATGCCGTGCGGGATGGCCTCGTCGTTGAAGTCATAGGCCGGGTTGTGAAGGCCGGCGGTGTCGCCATTGCCAATGAAAATGAAGGCGCCGGGCCTGGCTTCCAGCATGTAGGAGAAGTCCTCGCCGCCCATCACCGGCTGGATGCCGCGGTGGACATGAGCGTCGCCGGCGACGTTTGCCGCGACGTCGCTGGCAAAAACCGTCTCTTCCGCATGGTTGAAGGTTACGGGGTAGTTCGCCTGGTAATCGACCTCGATCTTCGCGCCGAAGGCCGTGGCCAATCCGTCGCAGATGGCACGAATGCGCTCTTCCGACTTCTTGGCGATTTCCTTGCGCAAGGTGCGCACCGTGCCTGCGATCTCCGCCGATTCCGGGATGATGTTGTAGGCGTCGCCGGCATGGAATTTGGTCACCGACACCACCACGGCTTCAACCGGGTCGGTGCTGCGCGAGGCGATCGTCTGCAGGGCGCCGACCAACTGGCTGGTGATGACGATCGGGTCGATCGTGCCGTGCGGCATCGCCGCATGGCCGCCGCGGCCTTTCACGGTGATGGTGAATTCCGCGGTCGCCGCCATGATCGCGCCCGGCCGGATGGCGAACTGGCCGACCGGCAGGCCCGGCATGTTGTGCATGCCGAACACTTTCGCGATGTCGAAACGCTCCATCATGCCGTCCTTGACCATCTCGTTGCCGCCGCCGCCGCCTTCTTCGGCCGGCTGGAAGATGACCGCCACCGAACCGGCGAAGTTGCGGGTCTCGGCGAGATATTTCGCCGCACCCAAAAGCATCGCCGTATGGCCGTCATGGCCGCAGGCATGCATCTTGCCGGGAACGGTCGAGGCATAGGGCTTGCCGGTGATCTCGTTAAGCGGCAGCGCGTCCATGTCGGCGCGCAGGCCGATAGTGGCGCCTTCGCCCTGGCGGCCGCGAATGATGCCCACGACGCCGGTCTTGCCCAGCCCCGTCACCACATCGTCGCAGCCGAAGGCCTTCAGCTTCTCGGTGACGAAGGCGGCTGTCTTGAAGACGTCGAAATTCAGTTCCGGGGTCTGGTGCAGATGTCGTCGCCAGCCGGCAACCTCGTCCTGCATTTCGGCGGCACGGTTCAGGATTGGCATGATAGTTCCATCTCGCTGTTGGGGCAGGTCCGCTGCCTTGCAATTGTGATCGTCAGGCACTTTGCCATGTTGACGTCACATAGAGTAAATAGCACCGCAACAATGCGGTCCGTTTTTGAGGGCGGACTCATTTTGCTGGCGATCGCGTAAATCTTACGGAGCCAGGGGCGACTACGGCAAGAGGCGATTTCGGATTCGATCATGCGGCACAGGCATTTCCTCAAACTATTCTGCGCGGGCGCCGTGGCGTTCTCGGCGCTGGCCGGGCCGGCGCTGGCCAATCCGGTCGTGCTGTTCGACCTGAACAGCGGCAAGATCCTCCAGCATCAGGACGCGTTCAAGCGCTGGTACCCGGCATCGCTGAGCAAGCTGATGACGGCCTATGTGACCTTCCGGGCGATCGCGGCCGGCGAGGTCCGGCTCGATTCGCCGATCAAGGTAACGAAACATTCCGCCGCCGAGCCGCCGAGCAAGATGGGCTTCAAGCCAGGCTCGGTGATGCGGCTCGACAATGCGCTGAAGATGATGCTGGTCAAGTCGGCAAACGATATCGCCATGGCCGTCGGCGAGAATGTCGGGGGATCGCAGGCAGCCTTTGCCGAGCGCATGAACGCCGAGGCGGTCCGGCTCGGCATGAATGGAACGCATTTCGTCAATCCGAACGGGCTTTATTCGCCGGACCAGTACACCACAGCGCGCGACCTGGCCGTGCTGGTGACGGCGATCCGCCGCGAGTTTCCGCAATATGCGCCGTGGTTTTCGATCGAGGGGCTTGCGGTCGGCAAGAAGGCGATCCCCAACTACAACCTGTTGATCGGTCGCTATCCCGGGGCCGATGGCATGAAGACGGGCTTCGTCTGCCCCTCCGGCTTCAACATGATCGGTTCGGCGACCCGCAACGGCCGCACGCTGGTGGCGGTGGTGCTCGGCGAGAAGTCGGCGATCACCCGTGCCGAGGCCGCGGCCAAACTGCTCGACCAGGGTTTCGATACGCCTGCCGCCGGCTCAGCCACGATCGCCACGCTGGCGCCCTACGGCGACACCATCTCGCCCAACGACATGCGTGACGAGATCTGCAAGAAGAAGGCGCCGGCGGAGCAGTCCGAGGCGCCGCCCGTCGTCGCCAAGAACGTGCCGAAATCGCCCTACCAGGAAAAGCTCGACCATGTGCCGACGCTGGTTGCCGTCGGGCTTGGCGGCGCGACCGGCCCGACCCCGCTGGCCATGCTCGCCCAGGGCAGCCAGGAATATGCCGACGTGCCTATTCCGACCTGGCGGCCGGACAGACCGGCGCCCGGCGCCGGCCCGACGGTGGCGGGCTCGGCTGCCCAGGGCGACCAACCCGTCAAGGTTGCGAACTAGGCAATGAGTGGTTTTCCCATCCCTGTTTCCGTGCTGACCGGTTTTCTCGGCGCCGGCAAGACGACGCTGCTCAACCGGCTCCTGAAGGACCCGGCGCTGGCCGACACGGCCGTCATCATCAACGAATATGGCGAAGTGGCGATCGATCATCTGCTGGTGGAACAGGCGTCCGACGGCATCATCCAGCTTTCGGACGGCTGCCTTTGCTGCACGGTACGCGGCGAACTGGTCGACACGCTGGCCGATCTGGTCGACCGGCTGCAGACCGGCCGCATCGCCCGCCTTGCCCGCGTCATTGTCGAGACCACCGGCCTTGCCGATCCGGCACCGGTGCTGCAATCGATCATGGCGCATCCGGCACTGGTCCAGGCTTTCCGGCTCGACGGCGTCATCACCTTGGTCGACGCGGTCAACGGCGATGCCACGCTCGACGCCCATGTCGAGGCGGTCAAGCAGGTCGCCGTCGCCGACCGCATCGTGCTCTCCAAAACCGACCTGGTCGCTGGTCCGGATGGACTGGAAGCGCTGCGGACGCGGCTGCGGCAGATCAATCCGGGCGCCGAACTGCTGGCTGTCGACGATGCGAAAAGGAGCGTCGCGGCGCTGTTCGACTGCGGCCTCTACAACCCGGCGACCAAATCAGCCGATGTGCGGCGCTGGCTCGGCGAAGAAGCGATGCATAACCATGATCATCATGATCATGACGGGCATGACCACGGGCATGACCACGGGCACGGCCACGACCACGGGCACCGGCATGATCAGCGCATTCGCACCCACTCCCTGGTGCATGACGGCCCGGTGCCGTTCTCGGTCATCGAGATGTTCCTCGATCTTTTGCGCTCCACGCATGGCGAGCGCCTGCTGCGCATGAAGGGCGTCATCGAACTCGAGGAAGATCCGTCGCGGCCGCTGGTGGTGCATGGCGTGCAGAAAATCCTGCATCCGCCGGCTCGATTGCCGTCCTGGCCGGACGGCCAGCGCGGCACCCGGCTGGTGCTGATCACGCTCGACATGCCCGAAGACTATGTAAGGCGACTGTTTGCCGCCTTCACCAACCGGCCCTCGATCGACACGCCCGACCGCGCGGCGCTGGAGAACAATCCCCTGGCGATCGCGGGACGCTGACCTTTACGACAGCTATTCGCCGCGCTCGACCAGGAAGCGGTGACCGCCTGATATGGCGGATGTCTCTACGAGATGATGACCAGAGTCGGCGCAGAACGCCGGAATGTCGATAACGGCGAGCGGATCGGTCGTTTCCAGCCAGAGCCGGCTGCCGGGGCGCATCCCGGCCAGCCGCTTCTTCGCCTTCAGCACCGGCAAAGGGCAGTTCAGCCCCTTCAGATCGTAGACGGTGACGTCGGTCACGGCGAAAAATGTCAGCCGCCGAACATGCCGAGCAGCTTGTTCTTCAGCCTCGTCACGCGGCTCTCGTCGGCACTTGCGGCCTGCGTTTCGGCCGGCGGTGCGGGCTCGGCCGGCGCTTCGATCGTCGCGGTGGCAACAGGGGCTTCCTTGGCGGTCTTGGCCGCTTCCTTTTCGGCCAGCGCCTGCGCCTTGGCGGCTTCCTTTTCGGCCAGCGCCTGCGCCCTGGCGGCTTCCTTTTCGGCCAGCGCTTGCGCCTTGGCTTGCTTGGCAGCTTCTATCGCGGCCAGCCGCTGCTCCTCGGCTTTTTGCTTCGCGGCCTTTTCGGCATCGAGCGCGGCCATCTTGCGGCCGGCGGGCGAATCGATGCGGCCCATGCGCGCCGTCTCGGTGACCGAGCCGTCCGAGTTGAGCGATGGCGGGTCGATCGGCACGCGCTCGCCGCGTGCACGGCGCTTGGACCAGTCGGAGACGATGCTGGCTTCCTTGATGCCGGCGATGGTGGGCTTGGGCGCCGGCGTGCTTGCCTTGAGGGCGCCGTTGAACGCAGCCTCATACGTGCTCTGATAAGCACTGTAGGCGCTTTTCAGCGAATCCGGCTGCGTGGACGCAGGGCAGGGGCCGGTCGGATTGAATGTGGTGCCTTCGGGAGCCACCTGGTTGAAGACGTAGCGCTTCTCGCAAACGTCGACTTTCGGCGGTACCTTGGTGATCTCGAAATTGTCGTAGCCGACCTTCAGCATCTTCCAGAATTCGTAATTCGGATCGTTGCGGTAGCGCGCCATGTTGGCGGCGGTCATGCGGAACGGGAAGGCCTGGATCTGGAACTCGGTCTGGCCGCCCTGGAAGGCATCGCGGCCGAACGCATAGATCTGCTCGATCTGGGCATCGGTCATCGAATAGCAGCCCGAAGACGAGCAGGCGCCGTGCACCATCAGGTTGGAGCCGGTGCGGCCGTTGGCGCGGTCATAGGCGTTGGGATAGCCGATGTTGAAGGACAGATGATAGTTCGAGCGCGGGTTCATCTGCGCCGGACGCACCGTATAAAAACCTTCCGGCGCCTGGCGGTCGCCCTCGGTGTATTTCGGCCCGAGCTTGCCCGACCATTTGCAGATATCGTAGCTGGCGACCATGTCGTAGCGGCCGTTGGTCTTGGCCTTCCAGATTTCGAGCTTGCCCTCTTCCTTGAAGATGCGCGCCATCACCGAGGAGGTGCGCACCATGCCCTTGGCCCTCATGTCGGCCAGGATCTTGTCGGGCAGGGGCTTGTTGGCCTCCGGGGCAAAATCCTTCATCGACGAATCATTGCAGCCGGCGACGGCTATCGCGGTGATGAGAATTCCGGTGCGGGCAAGCTTGGCAAACATGGATAAGGCTACGTCTTCTCTTTCGGGCCAATGGCTTCGAAACGGCCGAGCCCGCATGCTGAACACAGACGGACCGTAAGCCCGTTAACCTTGAAAATTCCTTACCGCAAGCCTCGGCCACCCCTCACGGCAATTCCATTGAACCGAATCCGGCGGCATTTTTGTGGCGAAATTGCTCATCGCCGCCACATTGCCGTGGAGCGTTGCCGTGGAGGCGGCTTGCGGCGGCCCGGTTGAGCCGCCAAATCGTGGTCAGAGGCTGCGGCCCATTGCCAGATACTTCTCGCGGCGCTGCTCGCGAAAATCCATGTTGGCGCCGGCAAAATCCTTCATCGTCTTGGCGATGAGATCGCCCGTCGCGGCAATCACCGTTTCGGGTGCGCGCTGGGCGCCGCCGATCGGTTCGGGAATGATGGCGTCGATGATCTTCAGTTCCAGAAGGTCCTGGGCGGTGATCTTCATGTTGGTCGCCGCGTCCTTGGAGCGCGTCGTGTCGCGCCACAGGATGGAGGCCGCGCCCTCGGGCGAGATCACCGAATAGATGGCATGTTCCAGCATGTAGACGCGGTTGGCGGTGGCGATGGCAATGGCGCCGCCCGAACCGCCTTCACCGATGACAACCGAAATCGATGGCACCTTGAGCGCAAGGCAGGCCGAGGTCGAACGGGCAATGGCTTCGGCCTGGCCGCGCTCCTCGGCGCCGACGCCGGGATAGGCGCCGGCCGTGTCGACCAATGTCAGCAGCGGGATCTTGAAGCGGTCGGCAAGCTCCATCAGCCGCACGGCCTTGCGATAGCCTTCGGGGCGCACCGAGCCGAAATTGTGCTTCAGCCGGCTCGCCGTGTCGGAGCCCTTCTCCTGGCCGAGGATCGCTACCGGTTCGCCGCGGAACCGGGCAAAGCCGCCGACGATCGCCTGGTCCTCGCCGAAATTGCGGTCGCCGGCGAGCGGCGTGAAATCGCTGAACAGGCCCTTGATGTAGTCGACGCAGTGCGGCCTGTCGGAATGGCGCGCCACCTGCACCTTCTGCCATGGGGTCAATGCCTTGTAGAGATCGCGCAGGGCATCGCGCGACCGCTTCTCGAGCCTGCTGATCTCGTCGGCGACATCGACCGCCTCGCCGTTCTCGGCAAGCTTCTTCAGTTCCAGGATCTTGAGTTCCAGATCCTGCACCGGCTTTTCGAAATCGAGGTAGTTGTACATGCTTGGGCGGACCGATACGTCGGAAGCAAAGACTGGCGGGACCCTGAAATCCGGGGCTCCGGGCGATGGAACGTCGCCCTCACATAGCGATATGAGGTCTAGTCGGCAAGCGGGTGATGATCGTTGACCAGCCGCACCAATCGCTCCTCCAGCACATGGGTATAGATCTGTGTCGTCGATATGTCGGCATGGCCAAGCAGTTGCTGGACGGCCCTGAGATCAGCCCCGTTCTGCAAGAGATGGCTGGCGAAAGCATGGCGAAGCACATGTGGCGAGACCTTGGCCGAGGCGATGCCGGCCCGGGCCGCCAGCCCCTTGAGGTCGCGAGCGAAGACCTGGCGCGAGAGGTAGCCGCTGTCCGACGCGGCAGGAAACAGGAACGGGCTGTCAGCGAAAGCGGGCACCTTGGCCCGGGCGGCGAGCCAGGCTCGCATCGCCGCGCGCGCCTTGGCCGACAGCGGCACCATGCGCTCCTTGTCGCCCTTGCCGCGCACCATGAAGAAGCGATCGTCGCGTTGCGCCACCGTCACCGGCAAGCCGACCAGTTCCGAAACGCGCAGGCCCGTGGCATAAAGCACTTCGACCAGCGCATGCAGGCGCAGCGCCGCCAGCCTGTCGCTCTCGCCAAGCCCGGCATCGCCGGCCTCCTGCGCGGCGCGGTCGATCAGCCGGCCGGTGTCGGCCTCGCTCATGGTCTTCGGCAGCGGGCGGCCTTTTTTCGGGCTGTCCAGCGTGCCGGTCGGGTCGTCGCCGCGCAGGCCCTCGGCGTAGAGGAATTTGAAGAACTGGCGGATCGCCGACAGTTTGCGTGCCTGCGATGTCGGGGCGAAGCCGCGTGCGGCGATGTCGTCGAGATAGACGCGGATGTCCGCGGCGCCGGCGCCGGCAAGACCGCCAGGGATTTCCTGCGAAGCGTCATCGAGGTCGCGGCGATAGGAGGAAAGCGTGTTTTCGGCGGCACCCCGCTCGGCGCTCATCATCTCCAGAAAGGCTTCGATGCGGGCGGCGCTGTTCATTTCCTGAAGTTTTTCTTCGGGCTCAGTTTTTCTTTGGGTTCAGCTTTTCCGGAGGGATGCGCACGCTCATTTCCGCCTTTTTCGGCTCGACGAACATCACCAACGCGAACATCGTACCATAGGCGATGCCCGCCAGAATCGCTGTTATCACGACAAGGCGAAACAGTGTCGGCATCAATCTTCGCCCGTCTTCTTGTTCTGCGTTTCCAAACCCTGTGCCCTTATGGGACGCCAATCCGGCCAATTCAAGCGAGAAGCTGAAGCGCGCCGGCAACTTCCAACGCAGCCGGTTGCTCGCCCGCGGGAGGCCAGCCTGCCTCAGTGCGCTTGACGCAACCGGGCTTTTCATGTCGATACGCCGGCAAAGAGGGCTTCGAGGCTGATGAACGCGCTACCAGCAAATCCTCCGGGCGGGAGCCATGCCGCGCTGCTGGGCAGGCTTGGCGGCCGCTCCATCGTCTTTGTCGGCCTGATGGGCGCCGGCAAGACCGCGATCGGCCGCAAGGTCGCCACCGTGCTGGCGTTGCCTTTCATCGACAGCGACCAGGAGATCGAAAGCGTCTCGCGCATGACCGTTCCGGAATTGTTCGAGCGCTATGGCGAAACCGAGTTCCGGGCGCTGGAGCAGCGCGTCATCCTGCGTGTGCTGGAAAACGGCCCGCAGGTGCTGTCGACCGGCGGCGGCGCCTTCATGAACGCACAGACGCGCGAGGCGATAGCGGCGCATGGCGTGTCGGTATGGCTGAAGGCCGAACTCGATCTTTTGATGGACCGGGTCTCCAAGAAACAGAACCGGCCGCTGCTGAAGAGCCCCGATCCGCGTGGCGTGCTCGAGCGGCTGATGAGTGAACGCTATCCGGTCTATGCGACATCGGACGTCACCGTGCCGACCCGCGACGACCGCAAGGAAGTCATCGCGGCCGAGGTGGTGGAGGCGCTGTGCCGGCATTTCGATATCGCCCAGACCACTCCCGCGGGCGAGGTCGAACCGTGAACGCCAATGCAGCCGTTGCCGTCGAGGTCGGACTTGGCGAGCGGGCTTACGACATCCTGATCGGGCCGGGGCTTTTGTCGCGCGCCGGCGCCGAGATGTCGCGCCGCCTGCCGGGCCGACGCGCCGCGGTCGTGACCGACGAAAACGTCGCGGCGGCGCATCTCCATACGCTGAAGGCCGGTCTGCTGGAGAGCGGCATCGAGCCCGCCGTGATCACGCTGCCGCCCGGCGAGAAAACCAAGAGTTTCGCGCATCTCGAAGAGGTGGTGGACGGCGTCCTGGCCGCGAAGCTGGAACGCGGCGATGTCGTCATCGCCCTCGGCGGCGGCGTCATCGGCGACCTGGCCGGCTTTGCCGCCGGCATCGTGCGCCGCGGCATGAACTTCGTGCAGATCCCGACCTCGCTCCTGGCGCAGGTCGATTCCTCGGTCGGCGGCAAGACCGGCATCAACAGCGCGCGCGGCAAGAACCTGGTCGGCGTCTTCCACCAGCCGAAGCTGGTGCTGGCCGATACCGGAGTGCTCGATACGCTGCCGATCCGCGAATTTCGCGCCGGCTACGCCGAACTCGCCAAATACGGGCTGATCGACCGGCCCGAATTCTTCGCCTGGCTGGAGAAAAACTGGGCCAGCGTGTTCGCCGGCGGACCGGAGAGGGTAGAGGCCATCGCCGAGGCCTGCCGCGCCAAGGCGGATGTCGTTGCCCGCGACGAGTTCGAGACCGGCGACCGCGCGCTCCTCAATCTCGGCCACACGTTCGGCCATGCGCTGGAGGCCGCCACCCGATATGACGGCGCCCGCCTCGTACATGGCGAGGGGGTCGCCATCGGCATGGCGCTGGCGCATCGCTTCTCGTCGCGGCTCAACCTGGCCAGTCCAGACGATGCGGCGCGCGTCGAGGCGCATCTCAACACGGTGGGACTGCCGTGGCGGATGGCCGACATTCCGGGCGAACTGCCTGACGCCGATGCGCTGCTTGGCTTCATCACCCAGGACAAGAAAGTGTCGCGCGGCGCGCTGACCTTCATCCTGACGCGCGGCATCGGAGAGGCCTTCATCGCCAAGGACGTGCCGGCCTCGGAAGTGCTGTCGTTCCTCAGGGAGAACCACCCGAGCGCGACGGAAGGCCATCCGGGCCGGCAAGGCAGCCGTCCGGACAAGCAAAAGAGCCGTCTTGACAGGCAAGAGAGCCGTCCGAAATGAACGGGGCCGGCTGGATCGTCGTCGCTGTCCTTGCCGTCCTCATCGTGTTGGCCGTCGCCATGCGCACGCGCCTGCTTGCCGCTTTCGGCTATGAACTGTCGCGCATCGAGCCGCAGCGTTCGAGCGGGGACGAGCTGCGCGGCGCCGTCGACGATTTCCGCCGTGACGGCCAGGTGGTGCGCGAGGAGCGCGACCGCGTCGGCGGGTTGTTCGATCTCGAGGAGCTCGAAGTCTCCGACGTCATGGTCCACCGCACCAACATGCGCTCGGTCAATGCCGACAATGCGCCGGCAGCCGTGGTGCGCGAGATCCTGCAGAGCCCGCACACCCGCATGCCTTTGTGGAAGGGGTCGCTCGACAACATTGTCGGCGTGCTGCACGCCAAGGACCTGCTGCGCGCCCTCAACGATGTCGGCAACGACTTCTCCAGGATCGATGTGATGAAGATCGCGTCAAAGCCCTGGTTCGTGCCCGATACCACGACATTGCAGGAACAGCTCAACGCCTTCCTGCGCCGCAAGGCGCATTTCGCCGTCGTCGTCGACGAGTATGGCGAGGTCGAGGGGCTGGTGACGCTGGAGGACATCATCGAGGAGATTGTCGGCGAGATCGCCGACGAGCACGATGTCGACATACAGGGCGTCAAGCAGGAGGCGGACGGTTCCGTCGTCGTCGACGGAACCGTGCCGATCCGCGACCTGAACCGGGCGCTCGACTGGGACCTGCCGGACGAGGAGGCAACCACCATCGCCGGCCTGGTCATCCATGAGACGCAGTCGATCCCCGAGGAGAAGCAGGCCTTCACCTTCCACGGCAAGCGTTTCATCGTCATGAAACGCGACAAGAACCGCGTCGCCAGGCTCAGGATCAGGCCGGCAGGCGACAGCTGAACGGTCCATCGTGTCGCAGACACGCACAACCGCGTCATCCCTGATGCTCAACAGTCCTTGGTCGAGCGTTCGCCGACCATTGCGTCGGTGTCGGCGTCGACGGCCGCCAGGCTGACTTCATAGCCCCAGAGATGCCGGATGTGGCGAAGGGTGGCGTCGCGGCTGTCATTCTCCAGCACGACCCCATTCTTCACCTTGTGCTGTAGCCGCAAATGCCGGTCGCCGAGCAGGTCCACGTCCACAACCTGGATGTCGGGCCGGCTCGCGCCCACATCATAGCTGTGGGCCAGCGCGGCGCGTATGTTGTTGTAGCCCCGCTCGTTGTGGATCGATGCGACTTCGTAGTGCGGTTGGTCGGCTCCATCGGCCAGGACGAAGAGCCGCCATTTTCGTATCAAGGTCGGGCTGAGATACTGGCGAATGAAGGATTCGTCGCGGTGGTTGGCCCACGCGTCGAGCAGCGTCTCAAGCCAGTCGCCACGGCCGGCTATGTCCGGGAACCAGTCGCGATCTTCGGCTGTCGGCTCGGTCGAGATGCGCTGAATGTCCTGCATCATGTCAAGCCCGAGCGCGTAGGGGTTGATGCCGGAAAACCGCTGGTCGTCGAAGGATGGCTGGAAGATCACGTTCGAGTGGTTGCGCAGGATTTCGAGCATCGCGCCTTCGGTGATCCGGCCACGGTCGAACAGCATGTTCATGAGCGTGTAGTGCACGAAAGTGGCGCAGCCTTCGTTCATCACCTGGGTTTGCCGCTGCGGGTAAAAATACTGCGCAATGACGCGGACGATCCTGAGGATCTCGCGCTGCCAGGGTTCGAGGACAAGGCTGTTCTTCTCAAGGAAATAGAGCAGGTTTTCCTCGGGCAGATTAAGCGATTTCTTCCGTTCCGACACGCCTTCATCGCCCGCTTCGGAGTTGTCGGCGTCCTGCGTGGGCGGCAGGGTGCGCCATAAGTCGTTGTAGGAACGCTCCTCGTATTCGAGGCGCTCGCGAAGTCCCTCGCGCTGCTGCTCCGACGACAGTTTCGGCGGCCGGTGATACCGGAACACGCCTTGCTCCATCAGCGCGTGAGCGGAATCGAGAATGGCTTCCACGGCGGCCAGGCCGTGCCGCTCCTCGCACCGGGCGATGTAGCCCTTGGCAAAGTCCAGATAGCTCAGGATTCCTCCGGCATCCGTCCATTGGCGGAAAAGGTAATTGTTCTTGAAGAAGTGATTGTGTCCAAGTGCTGCATGGGCAGTCACCAAGGCCTGCAGCGCCATGGTGTTTTCCTCCATCAGGTAGACGATGCAGGGATTGGAATTGATGACCAATTCATAGGCCAGCCCGCGACCGCCTTTGCGATAGAGAAGCTCGTTGTAGAGGAAATGCTTGCCGAACGACCAATGCCGGTACATCAGCGGCATGCCGACCGACGAGTAGGCGTCGAGCATCTGCTCGGAAGAGATGACCTCCATCTGCACCGGATAGGTGTCGAGATGAAGCTGGTCGACCGCAATCGCCTCGATCTCCTCATAGACCCGCGACAGCTTTTTGAAATCCCAGTCGGATCCGGAGAA
The DNA here is from genome assembly GCF_006441005.1 of Mesorhizobium sp. B2-5-3. Lineage (NCBI taxonomy): Bacteria > Pseudomonadati > Pseudomonadota > Alphaproteobacteria > Hyphomicrobiales > Phyllobacteriaceae > Mesorhizobium > Mesorhizobium sp. B2-5-3. The sequence goes on along the minus strand of NZ_VFUS01000002.1, from coordinate 545,087 downwards.
AAGCAACCCCGATTTGTTGGCCTGGCCAGCCATCCGGCACCCCTTACGCGCTCTTGGCCATAGCCGGCTGCCTGGCGAAAAGCTGGCGAAATACCGGGTAGATATCGGCCGGAGCGGCGATGCGCCTCATCTGGAAGTTTGGCCATTTTTGCTCGACGGCGCTATAGGCGCGCCAGAGCGAGGTGCCATTTTCGGTCGAGCCGAAAATATGACTTTCGCGTTCGTCGATGATCTCCACATAGGCGAAATACTGGCACAGGCGCATGAGCTTGCCGTGGAGCAGTTCTATGCAGCGCTGCGAGTCGGTGGCGAAATTGTCGCCGTCCGAAGCCTGGGCGGCATAGATGTTCCACTCCGTGGCCGGATAGCGTTGTTCTATGATGCGTTGCATTTCCTCAAGCGCGGTGGAAACGACCGTGCCTCCGCTTTGCGTGCAGTAGAAGAATGTCTCTTCGTCCACCTCCTGGGCCTCGTGCGTGTGGCGGATGAAGACGATCTCCGTGCGCTCATAGCGTCGGGTCAGGAACAGGTGCAGCAGCACGAAGAAACGCTTGGCCAAATCCTTCTCGCGCTCGCCCATCGACCCGGAGACGTCCATCAGGCAGAACATGACGGCGCTGGCATTCGGCACTGGCTGCGGGTCGAAGCGATTAAAGCGGATGTCGACGGGATCGACAAAGGCAATACGCTTTCGGCGGCGCTCCAGCCGCTCGAGTTCCTCCCGCAAAGTCAGGATGCGTTCGTGGGTCGCGGCGTTTGGCGGCTTCGATTCCAGTTTGGCGAGCTGCTGGAGGATCGCATCCAGCTCCGGCTGCTTTGGGCGCCCAAGCGCGATACGGCGGGCGTGGCTGTTTCGCATCGTGCGCCCGACATTAATGTTGGTCGGTGATCCTGTTGCCGCGAAACCTGCCCGCCTTGGCTTGAATGCGAGTATCTGCTTGAGATTGAGCTTGACTAGATCCGGCAGTTCGAGATCCTCGAAAAAGAGGTCGAGAACTTCCTCGCGCGAAAGCACGAAGCGAAAGTCGTCCTCGGATGCCGTGTTTCCCGGCGACGAGGAACCTGCGCCGCCCTGCCCGGGTTTGGGCACCAGGTCACCGGGAATGAACGTCCTGTTTCCTGGCAGGATGTGCTGGCGCCGGCCGCTGTCCCTGGCATCGCTGAAGGTCGGTTCGCTGGTGCCTCTGTGAGGCATCGGCACGGCATGCCCGCTGTCCACATCGGCGATCCGGCCCGTCCTTATCTGGTCACGGATGCTCCGCTTGAGTTCTTCCCGCGCGCGCCTGAGAAAGCGCTGGCGATTGCCCAGGTTCTTGTCCTTCGGATTGAGGCGGCGGTCGATGAAGATCGGCATGGAACCATCCGGGCTTTTCTCAGCCCGCCTTGTTCACGCGCATGTACCAGTCGACCAGCCGCCGTACCTGCCGCTCGGTGTAGCCGCGTTGCACCATGCGCTGCACGAATTCATTGTGCCGCTTTTCCGTGACGCTGTCCTGCTTGGAGCCGAAACTGATCACCGGCAGAAGATCTTCGACTTGGCCGAACATGCGCTTCTCGATAACCTCGCGCAGCTTTTCGTAGCTTGTCCATGATGGGTTGCGGCCGTGGTTGCGTGCCCGGGCACGCAGCGTGAACTTGACCACTTCGTTGCGGAAATCCTTGGGGTTGGCGATGCCGGCCGGTTTTTCGACCTGCGACAATTCCTTGTCCAATATCTCGCGATTGAGGATCTGGCCCGTATCGGGATCCTTGTAGTCCTGATCTTCGATCCAGGCATCGGCATAGGCGATGTAGCGGTCGAATAGGTTCTGGCCATACTCGCTGTACGATTCCAGATAGGCCTTCTGGATCTCGTGGCCGATGAACTCGGCATAGCGCGTTGCCAGTTCCGACTTGATGAACTCGAGATAGCTCGCTTCCGTCTCCTTTGGGAACTGCTCGCGCTTGATCGCCTCTTCCAGGATGTACATCAGGTGCACGGGATCCGCCGCGACCTCGTTGGTGTCGTAGTTGAATGTCTGCGACAGGATCTTGAAGGCGAAGCGCGTGCTTACGCCGGTCATGCCCTCGTCGACGCCGGCGGCGTCGCGATATTCCTGAACCGACTTGGCCCGGGGGTCGACCTCCTTGAGGTTTTCGCCGTCATAGGCGCGCATCTTGGTGTAGAGCGGCGAATTGTCGTGCTCGGCAAGACGGGTCGAGACCGTGAACCGGCTGAGAATATCCAGCACTTCAGGTGCGCAGGGGCTGCCGGCCAGCTCGCTCTCGCGCAACAGTTTCTCGTAGATATGCCTTTCTTCGGTGATCCGCAGGCAATACGGCACCTTGACCACGAGGATGCGGTCGAGAAAGGCCTCATTATTCTTGTTGTTCTTGAACTGTTGCCACTCCGATTCGTTGGAATGGGCAACGATGATGCCCTGATAGGGGAAGGCGCCGAAATTCTCGGTGCCGTTATAGCTGCCTTCCTGGGTCGCCGTCAGCAGCGGATGCAGGACCTTGATGGGCGCCTTGAACATCTCGACGAATTCGAGCAGGCCTTGCGTGGTCCGGTTCAGCCCGCCGCTGTAGGAATAAGCGTCCGGATCGGACTGGCTGAAATCCTCCAATTGCCTGATGTCGACCTTGCCAACCAGAGCCGAGACATCCTGATTGTTCTCGTCGCCAGGCTCCGTCTTGGCTATAGCGATCTGGCGCAGCCGCGAGGGCATCAATTTCACCACGCTGAATTTGGAAATGTCGCCAGACAATTCATCAAGCCGCTTGGCCGCCCAGGGCGAGATAATGCCGTTGAGGCGACGCCGGGCTATGCCGTATTTGTCCTCCAGCAGATCGCCCATGCGATCGGGATGGAACAGGCCGAGCGGCGACTCGAAAATCGGACTGATCTGATTGCCGGCCTTGAGCGTGTAGATCGGGCGTTCCTCCATCAGTTTCTTCAGCCGTTCGGCCAGGGAGGACTTGCCGCCGCCGACAGGGCCGAGGAGATAGAGGATCTGCTTGCGCTCCTCGAGCCCCTGCGACGCATAGCGGAAATAGCCGGCGATGCGTTCGATCGTATCCTCCATTCCGTAGAAATCGGAGAAGGTGGGATACACCTTGACCGTGCGGTTGGAGAAAATGCGGCCGAGCCGCTCGTCCTTGCTGGTGTCGACCAGGTTCGGCTCGCCGATTGCCTCGACCATCCGTTCCGGCGCCGAGGCATACATTGACTTGTCTTCCCGGCAGGCAAGGAGATACTGCTGGAGGCTTATTTCCTCCTGGCCCGCGTTTGCATAAATCTCCGAAAACAGATCGAAGACGTCGGACTGGTTCTCACCCATGATGGTTGCCCTCAGAGCCATTCTGGCTGCCGCCCGGCTCATCTCATTCAACTACCGGGATGCATTGTGGTTCCCTCCACATTGGAGAGAGAGCGTGTATCTGCATCGAACTTGGACAGCACACAGTTACAATGCTCGTCTGATATCTCAGGTGGTGATGGCCAGAGGAGACCGTCAAGGGCAAATATCGATTTCGTGAACCGAACGGCAAAGCGAGTGCATTGATGCGGCTGGTATGGTGTTGAATCAGATCGTTGAGCACTCCCAAGTCTAACGGGATGCTCGTGGTGCGTGCGGGCATTCCTCGTCTACATATCGGGCCCAACGATCGGGAGATTGCGATGATCGATCGACGAAGCCTTATTCTGGTCTCCGCGGCGGCGATGTTGCCATTGGTCACATCGGTCGCATGGGGCCAGCGCCAACCCGTGCCGACAACCTTCGATTACGGGCCGGCCAAGCTCGATATCTATGCGCCGGATGGCGCACGCGGATTGCCGGTCGTCTTCTTCGTCCATGGCGGCGCCTGGCGCTCCGGCAAGCGCTCGCAGGTCAACGCGAAGCCGGCCTTCCTGCTCGCCAACGGGTTTTGCCTGGTCTCCATCGACTATCGCATGCTGCCCGAAGCGGAGGTCGCCACCCAGGCCGACGATGTCGAAAAGGCCTATGCCTATGTCCGCGCCAACATTGCCCGGCATGGCGGCGATGCCAGGCGGATCGTGGCCATGGGCCATTCGGCCGGTTGCCACCTCGTTGCGCTGACCGGCATGCGCGGCGGTCTGCCGGGTGTGGCCGCGCTGCTTCTCGACGACACCAGGGCCTATGACCTCACCGCGCTTGCCAGGAATGGCGGCATGGCACGGGCTTATGCGCGGGCCTTCCCCGATCCCGCGCAATGGGCGGCGTTGTCGCCGGCCAGTTATGTAGATGGCCGCAAGCACCCACCGACCTTCATCGCCTACTCAGGCGCTTCGGGCCGGGACGGGGACTCCAAGGCGTTCGCCGAGCGCTTGCGCGCCACCGGCACCAAGGTGACGCTGTTCGACGGCAGCGCCTATACGCATATGTCGATCAACCGCGATTTCGGCGAGGATGGCGACGCCTTGACCGGGGCGGCACTGGCATTCCTGAAATCGGCGGTTGGGTGATTGCGGCATCGAAACGGAGCTCTGAACGTCACCGCGAGGAGCGAGGAGGACCGGCCTACCAGCGCGTCTTTTCGCCGGGAGCCGCCGGTTCGATCGCCAGCGCGTGCAGGCCAGCCTTCAATTCGTCGGCCAAAAGCGCGTTGACCGCGCGGTGGCGCTCGATGCGGCTCATGCCGGCAAAATCCTGCGAAACAATGCGGACGCGGAAATGCGTCTCGCCGGTGCCGTCGAACGTAGCCTGGTGGCCGGATTCCACATGATGATGGCCGGCGTGCAGATGGCTTTCGTTGATGACGACCAGCCGCTCCGGCGAAAATGCCTTGCTCAACTTGTCTTCCATGGTTGCCTGTATGGACATTGCCGTCTCCCTTCACCACATATCGCCAGCGGGATCGCGGAAGCCGAACCGACTTCGTTGCATGCCGCGCTTCAACAAAATCGGTCCTCCGCCTGCTTTATGCCGCGATTCAGCGGTTAGGGCGATCATCGCGAAAATGTCAATTCTTGTTTCGCATCTGCGAACGCCCCATAAATGGGTTAGATGAAGCCGTATCCCAAATATTTCGAGAAGATCCGCATCCGCCAGGAGAAGGACGCGGAGCTGAAGTCGCACGCGCCGATCTGCCAGTGGGATGGCTGCAAGGAGGCGGGCACCCATCGCGCTCCGGTCGGGCGCATGAAGGAGGGCGAGTATTTCCGCTTCTGCTTCGACCATGTGCGCGAGTACAACAAGGGTTTCAACTATTTTTCCGGCGTTCCGGACACCGAGGTCGCCCGTTTCCAGAAGGAGGCGATGACCGGCCATCGGCCGACCTGGAAGATGGGCGTCAACGGCGCCTCGACGCGCTCGTCTCCCGATATGGCGCAGATGCGCTCCGGCCGCGCCGGCTACTACAACCGGATGCGCGACCCGTTCGACCTGTTCAAGGGGCCGAAGGATCCCCGGGAGGTGCGCGAGCGCAAGGCCAAGCCGCTTGAGGCCAAGGCGCTGGAAACGCTTGGCCTTGATACAAAGGCGACTGGCAAGGAGATCAAGGCGCGCTATAAGGAACTGGTGAAGCGTCACCATCCGGATGCGAATGGCGGCGACAGAGGTTCGGAAGACCGGTTCCGCGATGTGCTCCAGGCCTATCGCGTGCTCAAGCAGGCGGGTTTGTGCTGAGCGACCCAACGGTTCGTGTCGTTTTCCAACTTTCATAAGGGTGGAAAAGGCTCTAAGACCGCCCCCGGAGAAAATCGATTGCCGGCGAAATCAGTCGTTTCGCCCGTGGAGACGTGGATAGAGATGAACAAGGTCGATCGCGACATCGCCAACCTGCCCGACACCACGGTGTCGGTGAAGGACAAATTCGGCTTCGACTCCAAGATGGTGGTGCCGGCTTATTCGGTCACCAGCGAACATGTGCCCGACATCGATCCCGACTATCTTTTCGACAAGGCGACGACGATGGCGATCCTCGCCGGCTTCGCCTACAACCGGCGCGTCATGGTCTCGGGCTATCACGGCACCGGCAAATCGACCCACATCGAGCAGGTCGCGGCCCGCCTCAACTGGCCTTGCGTGCGCGTCAATCTCGACAGCCATGTCAGCCGCATCGACCTCGTCGGCAAGGACGCGATCGTGGTCAAGGACGGCTTGCAGATCACCGAATTCCGCGACGGCATTCTGCCCTGGGCCTACCAGCACAATGTGGCGCTGTGCTTCGACGAATATGACGCCGGCCGTCCGGACGTGATGTTCGTCATCCAGCGCGTGCTGGAATCGTCTGGTCGGCTGACGCTGCTCGACCAGAGCCGCGTCATCCGTCCGCATCCGGCGTTCCGGCTGTTCTCGACCGCCAACACGGTCGGGTTGGGCGACACCACCGGCCTCTATCACGGCACCCAGCAGATCAACCAGGCGCAGATGGACCGCTGGTCGATCGTCACCACGCTGAACTACCTGCCGCACGACAATGAGGTGAATATCGTGCTGGCCAAGGCCAAGCACTATCGCGACGGCAAGGGCAAGGACATCGTCAACAAGATGGTGCGCGTCGCAGACATGACGCGCTCGGCCTTCATCAATGGCGATCTGTCGACCGTGATGAGCCCGCGTACCGTCATCACCTGGGCGGAGAATGCCGAGATCTTCGGCAATATCGGCATGGCGTTCCGGCTGACCTTCCTCAACAAATGCGACGAACTGGAGCGCTCGGTGGTGGCCGAGTTCTACCAGCGCGCCTTCGGCGAGGATCTGCCGGAGAGCGCCGCCAATGTGGTGCTGGGCTAAGCAGAGCCTCGATGGCGGGTCCGGGCGACAATACGCGCAACAAGTCGAAGACGGGCTCTGAAGCCGACAGCTTCAAGCGTGCTGTCACCGTCTGCATGCGCGCCATCGCCGGAGACAAGGAGCTGGAAGTCGGCTTCGCCAAGGACCGCCCGGCGCTCGCCGGCAGCCGCGCCCGGCTGCCGGAATTGCCCAAGAAAGCGTCCAAGGCCGACATAGCCATCACCCGCGGCCTCGGCGATTCCATGGCGCTCAAGCGCGCCTGCCATGACGTGCGTATCCACAGCAGACTGGCGCCGGAAGGCAAGGCGGCCCGCGCCATCTACGACGCGGTTGAACAGGCGCGCGTCGAGGCGATCGGCAGCCGCGCCATGCAAGGGGTCGCCGACAATATAGGCTCGATGCTGGAGGACAAATACGCCAAGGCCAATCTCGTCGACGTCAAGGACAAGGCCGACGCCCCGATCGAGGAGGCGCTGGCGCTGATGGTGCGCGAGAAGCTGACCGGCCGGCCGATCCCCAAGAGCGGCGAGCGGCTGGTCGAGCTCTGGCGCCCCTGGGTAGAGGAAAAGGCCAGCGCCGACCTCGACGGGCTGTCGTCCAAGCTCGACGACCAGCAGGCCTTCGCCCGCGTCGTGCGTGAAATGCTCGCCTCCATGGAAATGGCCGAGGAACTCGGCGACGAGCAGGAGACAGAAGATTCAGAGGACAATGACGACAACCAGCCGCAAGGCGAGGAACAGAGCGAGGAAGGCGGCGAGGACGATTCCGGCTCCGAACAGTCGCAGTCCGAAGATGCCGAGGCTTCCTCTGACGACGAGCAGTCGGCCGAGACCGAAGCCTCCGACGCCACTGCCGACGATTTGTCCGACGACGACGATGCCGATGCCGAGACGCCCGGCGAGGCGCGCCGCAACGACAACCCTTTCACCAACCTTCCGAAGGAGATCGATTACAAGGTCTTCACGTCAGCTTTCGACGAGACGGTGGGGGCGGAGGAGCTTTGCGAGGAAGAAGAGCTCGACCGGCTGCGCGCCTTTCTCGACAAGCAACTCGCCAACCTGTCCGGCGTCGTCGGCCGGCTGGCCAACCGTTTGCAGCGCCGCCTGATGGCGCAGCAGAACCGGTCGTGGGATTTCGACCTGGAGGAGGGCTATCTCGATCCGGCACGGTTGGTGCGCGTCGTCATCGATCCGATGCAGCCGCTGTCTTTCAAGCAGGAGCGCGACACCAAATTCCGCGACACGGTGGTGACGCTGGTGCTCGACAATTCGGGTTCCATGCGCGGCCGGCCGATCACCGTGGCCGCCACCTGCGCCGACATTCTGGCGCGCACGCTGGAACGCTGCGGCGTTTCGGTCGAGATTTTGGGCTTCACCACGCGCGCCTGGAAAGGCGGGCAGGCCCGCGAGAAGTGGCTGAAGGACGGCAAGCCGCCGAATCCGGGCCGGCTGAATGACCTGCGCCACATCATCTACAAGTCGGCCGACCATCCCTGGCGGCGGGCACGGCGCAATCTCGGCCTGATGATGCGCGAAGGCCTGCTCAAGGAAAACATCGATGGCGAGGCGCTGCTGTGGGCGCATAACCGGCTGATCGCCCGGCCAGAGCAGCGCAAGATCCTGATGATGATCTCCGACGGCGCGCCGGTCGACGATTCGACGCTGTCGGTCAATCCGGGCAATTATCTCGAGCGCCATCTGCGCGCCGTCATCGAGCTGATCGAGACGCGCTCGCCGGTCGAGCTGCTTGCCATCGGCATCGGCCATGACGTCACCCGCTATTACCGGCGCGCCGTCACCATTGTCGATGCCGAGGAACTGGCCGGCGCCATGACCGAGCAATTGGCTTCGCTGTTCGCCGAGGAAAGCGCACGCGATACGCGGCGCGGCGGCATGCGGCGCGCCGGATGATCTTTTCGCACGGCGGATTTCGACAAGCACTTTTCGCCGCCATCGCCCTGTTTGCCGGTGCAGCCCCGGTGCCATCCAGTTCGGCCAGCGCGACCTCGGTTGAACCGGTCGAGGTCTCGGCCCGCCCGATCACCGAATTCCGTATAGGCCGTGCCGACACGCAATTCGGTCCGCTCGAATTCGTCGGCGGGCTGGAGATGACGTCGCCGTCGCGCGATTTCGGCGCGCTGTCGGCCTTCCGTTTCCTGAAAGGCGGTCGCGACTTCGTCGGCGTCGCCGATACCGGATTCTGGTTCTTCGGCACCGTGACCCATGATGCGGACAAGCGCCCGTCAGGCATCGGGGACTTCCGCATGGAACAGATGGTCGATGCATCGGGCCAGCCGATCGACGAGAAATCGGAAGTCGATGCCGAGGGGCTTTCCGTCAAGGACGGCATTGCCACCGTGGGTTTCGAGCGCAACCATCGCGTCGCCCAGTTCAAAATTGGCCCCGACGATATGAAGGCGCCGTTCAGGCAGATGGATTTCCTGGTTCCGGCATGGGAGCTGCGCCGGAACCGAGGCTTCGAGACCGTCACCCACGCCAATGCCAATGGCCGCCACCAAGGCGGCCTGGTCGTGGTGTCGGAAAAGAGCTTGGACAAGGCCGGCAACATCTATGCCGCCATCATCGAAGGTCCGCACAAGGGCGTCTTCACCGTCAAGCGCAACGGCGATTTCGATATCACCGATGGGGCTTTCCTGCCGGATGGCGACCTTCTGCTGCTGGAGCGCAGTTTCACGATGGCAGGAGGCCTCAAGATGCGGCTGCGGCGCATTGATGGCGAGACCGTCGAGAAGGGCGCGGTCGCCGACGGTCCGGTGCTGCTGGAAGCCGATATGGGTTACCAGATCGACAATATGGAAGGGCTCGACGTCTGGAAGCGCGAAGACGGCGCGCTGATGGTGTCGCTGATCTCCGACGACAACCACTCGATCCTGCAGCGCAATCTCTACCTGGAATTCATTTTGCACCAGGACTGATTTGGCGCTCCAGCTGCGAAGCTGAAGTTGAAGGTATTCAACGCCGGCTTCGATTTGGTCGGCTATTCATCAAATGACGGCGTCCGCTCAGGGTCGCGAGCCGTTGGTGGCGATCCAGATGACATGACGCGCGCCGCGCTTGCCGTTGGCGCGCGTGCTCACCTCCTCGACCGCGAAACCTGCCTGCTTCAGCCGCCGGGTGAAGCCGCTGTCCGGCCCTTGCGACCACACGGCAAGCACGCCGCCGGGCTTCAGTGCGGTGCGCGCTGCCGCCAGGCCCTGCAGGCTGTACAGCGCGTCGTTGGATTTGTGAACGATGCCGTCCGGGCCGTTGTCGACATCTAGCAGGATGGCGTCCCAGGCCGCGGGCCGGGGTCTTATCAACTGCCCGACATCGGCCTCCCGAACGATGACGCGCGGATCGTCGAGACAGCCACCAAACAGCTCGGCCATCGGCCCTCGCGCCCACGCGATGACCGCCGGCACCAACTCCGCGACAGTGATTTCGGCATTCTCGCCCAACTCGGCGAGAGCGGCGCGCAGCGTAAAACCCATGCCAAGCCCGCCGATCAGCATTCTCGGCTGTCTGCGGCCGGCGATCCTCCGACAGGAGAGCCTGGCCAACGCTTCTTCCGAGCCGCTGAGGCGGCTGTTCATCAACTCGTTGGTGCCCAGCATGATCGAGAATTCGGAACCGCGCCGCTTGAGCCGAAGCTCCTGCGCGCCATCCGGGGTTTTCGCGGAGTCCAGCTGGATCCAGGGAATCACGGCCTAGACCGCAGCAACAGCCGGCTGGCTCCAGCGGGCGGCGAGCAGCCGATAGGGGATCAGTGCCACGACGGCGATGATCAGCTTCACGCTGAGGTCGCCAAGCGCCCAAGAGACCCAACGCATGGCCTCGACCGGCAGCACGCCCATCAGCGGCGCCGTTTCCAGCGCAAAACTGTCGCTTGGGCCAACGAAGGCGAAAGCCGCGGAGAAAGCGACGCTGAAGAACACGACGGTGTCGAACACCGAGCCGACCAGCGTGCCGACGATCGGCGCCCGCCACCAGCTCTGTCGGCGCAGACGGTTGAACACGGTCACGTCTAGCAATTGCGCGGTGAGGAAGGCCGCGCCGGACGCCGCCGCGATGCGCACCAGCCGGTCGGCGGCGGTCTCGAACTCGATGAAACCATGGCGGAACAGGAAGGGCGGCACGAGGACCGAGCAGACCACCGCCGTCATGAAGCCGACAAAGACGATCCGGCGCGCCACGGCAGGCCCGTAGCGGCGGTTGGCAAGGTCCGTGACCAGAAAGGAGAACGGGTAGGTGAACGCGCCCCAGGTGAGCAGGTCGGCCAGCGACAAGCCGCCGATCCGACCCTGCATCGGGAACTGCACGAGGATATTCGATGCCACGACGACAAGCGCCATGGCGGCCACGAAGGGCAGGTATCGCGAGAAGGAAGTCATTTTTTTATCCTGGGTAATGGAACCAGCGGAGCGTCATGCCGAAACCGGATCGCGCTCGCTTTGTTCGAGCATCGGATTTCCGAAACCGCCTTGCGGACGGCGACCCGATGTCCAAGGCCAACAAGAGGTTGGCCAGGGCGGTTGTCCCCCGCCTGAAGGCAGTTTACGCGGCAGCCTGCTCGGCGAGCTTCTTGGCGATCTGCTTCTTCAAGAGGCGCGCGCGCTGCGACAGCTCCTTGACGTCAGCCTTGGCCAGGAAGGCGTCGAGACCGCCGCGATGCTCGACCGAACGCAGCGCGTTGGCGGAAATGCGCAGGCGCACATTCTGGTTCAGCGCTTCCGAAATCAGCGTCACATTGACGAGGTTCGGCAGGAAGCGACGCTTGGTCTTGTTGTTGGCGTGGCTCACATTGTTGCCGGTCTGGACTGCCTTGGCAGTGAGTTCGCAGGTGCGGGACATGGTTCTAACCTTCAGTTCTCTCGGGGACCTGCCAAACCTTCGTGCCCACGCCGGGTGGCGCGCGGTTCTGGTCAAGCGGCCTTATGGAAAAAGTTGGCGTTCCATAGTTGCATTTCGCCCATGCGTCAAGCTCCAGCCTGGGCCCAGCGGCATTTCATACTAAGGCCGGAATTCGTCGTATAAGCGGTTCCATAGGGACATGCCAGACCGGAGTTGTCCGCCTCCGGTTGAAATCAAGGATCCGATCGCGCCATGCTTCGCTTGCCCCATGCCCTTGCCGCCGCGCTGGCCGTCGCCTTGCCGTCGGCCGCGACGGCCGCCTCGCCGCAGTCCTTCAGGGGCGAATACACAGTGTCGTTTCTCGGCCTTTCTATCGCGAAATCAAGCTTTTCAAGCCATTATGAGAACGGCGTCTACTCGATCGACGGCAGCGTTTCCGCGGCTGGTCTCGCCAAGCTGTTCGATGACACGCGCGGCACGATCTCGTCCAAGGGTACGATTTCGGGCCAGAAGATGGTGCCGCAGGCGTTCCGCGCGGACTACACTTCCGGCAAGAAAGCCTCCGCCATCGACATTCGTTTTGCCAATGGCAACGTCATCTCGACGACGGTCGTTCCCGCGCCGGAAAAGCGCGATCCCGACAGTTGGGTGCCGCTTGGCGCCGGCGACCTGGCATCGGTGCTCGATCCGATGGCGGCAACCGTCATCCATGCCGGCAGCCTCGACAAGGTCTGCGGCCGCACCGTGAGGCTGTATGACGGCGAGATGCGCGCCAACCTGACGCTGAGCTACGCTTCAAAAGGGTCGATCTCGGTGCCCGGCTACAAGGGCGACACGGTCACATGCCGGATGGGTTTCGAGCCGGTGGCGGGCTACCGCAAGGGCCGCAAGGCGCTCAACTACCTCAAGAACAAAAGCCGCATAATGGTGACATTTGCGCCGCTCGGCCAAACCGGGGTATATGCGCCGATCCGCGCGACGGTCGGGACGCAGATCGGCACCTTGACCATCAGCGCCAGGCGTTTCGAAGCAATACAATAAGGCGCCACGCGCGCCGCTGGAGACAGAATGGGGCGCGCGACACTGATCGGCTTTTCGGCCGTCGCCATGTGGGCACTGCTGGCGTTGCTTACGGACGCATCCGGCAAGGTGCCGCCGTTCCTCTTGTCGGCCATCACCTTCTCGATCGGCACCGGGGTCGGGCTTGTCGCGCGCCTTTTCATGCCGGCCGCGGATAGAAGCCAGAAGATACCGCGCCAGGTCTGGGTGATCGGCATTGCCGGCCTTTTCGGCTACCACTTCTTCTACTTCACAGCGCTGCGCAACGCGCCGGCGGTGGAGGCCAGCCTGATCGCCTATCTGTGGCCGCTGCTGATCGTGCTCGGCTCGGCGCTGATGCCGGGCGAGCGGTTGGCCTGGAACCATATCGTGGGCGCGCTGCTCGGCCTTGCCGGCACCGTGCTCATCGTCACCAAGGGCGGCGGCCTCGCCTTCGACGCGCGCTATGCCTTCGGCTACGCCATGGCTGCCGTCTGCGCCGTGCTGTGGTCGTCCTATTCGCTCCTGTCGCGGCGTTTCCCCTCGGTGCCGACCAGCATCGTCACTTGGTTCTGCGCGGCGACCGCGCTGTTGTCGCTTGCCTGCCATCTGGCGCTGGAAGAGACGGTGCTGCCCGCGAGTGCCGGGCAATGGCTTGCCGTGCTCGGGCTCGGCCTGATGCCAGTGGGGGCAGCCTTCTATGCCTGGGATGTCGGCGTCAAGCGCGGCAACATCCAGGTGCTGGGCGCGGCAAGCTATGCCGCGCCGCTCCTGTCGACGCTGGTGTTGATCGCGGCCGGCGTCGCCGAGCCGTCGCTGCGCATTGTCGCGGCCTGCGTGCTCATCACCGGGGGGGCCGCACTTGCGGCAAAGTCGCTGTTCCTGCGCAAGCCCGCTGCTTCCGAAAGCGGAGCCGGGGCATCCGAAAACGGAGCCGGGGCATCCGAAGGCGGAGCCCGGGCGTGACGATGCCGTTTCCAGGCGGCATCGATGCCAACGCCAATGCGACGCTGATCTTTTCGCTGGTGGCGGCGGTTGTCTACGCCTTCACATCAGGCATGGCGCCGACGCTCGCCCGTTCGGCGGCAAAAACGCTCGCCGTGGCCATGCTTGCCGTGCTGGCGGCGATGCAGGGCGGGCCGCTGCTACTGGTCGCCGCTCTTGCGCTGAGCGCCATCGGCGACGCCTTCCTGTCGCGGGATGGCGAAAAGATGTTTCTGGGCGGGCTGGGCAGCTTTCTCGCCGCGCATATCGTCTACGTCGTGCTGTTCCTGCGCAGCGGCGGGGGAATGGGAGTGCTGGGGGCCGAACCTTGGCGCGCGGCAATCGCACTTGCGATGGCGGTATTCGTTATTCTCATGCTGGCGGCGCTGTGGCGCCGCGTCGGCCCGGCCCTGCGAGCGCCGATCGCGGGCTATGTCGCGGCCATCCTCGCCATGGGCATTTCGGCGCTGACGACGAGCAGTGCCGCTGTTATCGGCGGTGCCGTGCTGTTCATGGCGTCCGACGCGCTGCTGGCCACGGAACGCTTCCTGGCGGCCGCCATTTCGCCACATCGCGCCTGGATGCGTTTGGCGGTCTGGGTGCTTTACTACGCCGCGCAGCTCGTGGTCACGCTTGGTTTCCTGCTGCGCTAAGGGTTTCCGGCTGGGTCAGAGCTGTTTAGGCCGCCAACCAGGCTCCGCCAGTTCAAACGCCGCAAAGTCGAAGCCCGGCGCCACGGTGCAGCCGACCAGGGTCCACTCGCCCAGGCTGCGCGCCGATTGCCACCAGCCCGCCGGCACGACGATTTGCGGCCGCTCGCCGGCCGCAAGCTCGATGCCGAGCACCTGCTCGATCACCCGGTTAGCCTTTGGGCCGCCTTCTTCCCATATCGACAGCGCCAGCGGCGCGCCGGCGTAGAAGTGCCAGGCCTCGGCTGCATCCCTGACGCGATGCCAGGCGGAAACCTGGCCCTGCTCCAGCAGAAAATAGATCGCCGTCGAGTGGCCTCGAGCTCCGCCGCCACCGTCGCGAAAGGTTTCCGTGTACCAGCCGCCTTCCGGATGCGGCTTCATGCCAAGGATGGCGATGATTTCTGCGGAACTCGTCATGGTTTCGACCAGTGTCGCTTGGCCTAGAAATTATCCTTGCGCTTGCGGACCTCGGCAAAAACCTCGACATCCGACGCCTTCTCCATGCCGAGATGCCTGCGGATTGCCGGATCATGCCAGCGCAGGAAAGGGTTGGTCGACAATTCCTCGCCGATCGTGGTCGGCAGCGTCGGCTTGTTATCGGCGCGCAGCGCTTCAATTTTTGCCGCGCGTTCCTTCAATGCCGAATTGGTCCGGTCGACGCTCAGCGCGAAACGGGCGTTGGCGAGCGTGTATTCGTGCCCGCAATAGATCACGGTCGCGGCAGGCAGTGCCGCGAGCTTCTTCAGGGATTCAAACATCACCGGCGGCTTGCATTCGAACAGCCGCCCGCAACCGAGCGCGAACAGCGTGTCGGCGGTGAACGCCACTTTCGATGCCGGCAGGTGATAGGAGACGTGGCCAGCGGTGTGGCCGGGGGTGGCGATCACTTCGATACGTTCCTCGCCGAGATGCAGGACCGAACCGTCCTCGACCGTGTCGTCAATGCCGGGGATCCTGGCCTTTTCCGCTTCGGGACCGACGATGCGCAGCTTGAAGCGCTGCTTCAGCGCCAGATTGGCCTCGACATGGTCGACATGGTGATGCGTGGTCAGGATCATCGTCGGCGTCCAGCCGGTGCGCTTGACCGCAGCCAGGATCGCCGCTTCTTCCGGCGCATCGATAAGCGCGGTCTGACCGCTTTTGGGATCATGCACCAGCACGCCGAAATTGTCGCTGCGGCACATGAACTGTTCGATTTCGACCGCCATCGCATCTCTCCATCTTTCGCCGCAGACATAGGACGCCGACGCGCGGATGTCATCCCGGAGATGACTAATGTCAGGATGTCATTCGACATCCGGGATCTCGGGACGTCGCGGCCTTTTGTTGAAACCCGCCGATATCGCGGCTACATCCCTGACATGCATTCCGACATCGTCGATCTCCGCTCCTTCTATTCGACAGCGCTCGGTCGCTTCGCCGAGCATTCGATCACCATGGCCTTGTCATCGATATGGGCCACCGTGCCCAATGAGCGGCTTGTCGGGCTCGGCTACACCTTGCCTTGGCTGGAACGGTTCGGCAGCGACGCCGAGCGGGTGTTCGCCTTCATGCCGGCGACGCAGGGCGCCGTGGTCTGGCCGGCGGCGGGACCGACGGCGACGGCTCTGGTTTTCGACGAGGAACTGCCGCTGGTCGATTCCTGCATCGACCGCATGCTGCTCGTGCATTCGCTCGAGCATGTCGAAAACCCGCGCGAAACGCTGAACGAGATCTGGCGCGTGCTGTCGCCGGCCGGCCGGGTGGTCATCGTCGTGCCCAACCGGCGCGGCGTCTGGGCGCGGTTCGAGCACACGCCGTTTGGCAATGGCAGGCCGTTCTCGCGCGGTCAGCTCACCGAGTTGCTGCGCGAGGCGAATTTCACGCCCGCCGCCTGGTCCGACGCCCTGTTCTTTCCGCCATCGCGGCGGCGTTTCATGATGCGCTTCCACAATATGGTGGAGCGCGCCGGCCGGCGGCTGTGGCCGATCTTTTCCGGCGTCATCGTGGTCGAGGCGCAGAAGCGGCTCTATCAGGGCGTGCCGGCCGCCCAGCGCGCTTCCCGACGGGTTTTCGTGCCGGTGCTTTCGCCGCATGCAGCAACGCGGCTCGGCCGGCGAATAGAGACCGGGGCCACGACATCGCCGGGTCCGCGAATGACACCTTCGTGATCATGCCAGAAACTTGCGCCGGACGGCATTTCGCGACCTATCTGTCGCTGACGGGCTCGCAGCCTGGCTGAGTGACCAGTGGCGTCACTACACTTCATCCGGTTTTCAGCACCGCTTTTGAACGCAAGGACTTCAGCTCATGGCCGATTATCCGGACAATGATGCCTCTGCCCGGCCTATCGCTGCGGTCGAAGCTTCGAGCCTGCGTGATCAGGTGGCAACCATCAAGCTGGCGCTTGCCGGGTCGCCGGTCCGCAAAGGGCTACGCTGGGCCTCCATCGGAATGGTTGCCGTCATTGTCGCGACCTCGATCGGCCAGGTTCTGCTCAACCGCTGGAACCAGCCTTTCTACGATGCGCTTGCACGCCGCGACATGCAGGCCTTCCTGCACCAGCTCGCCGTTTTTGCCGCGATTGCCGGTGGGCTTCTTGTGCTCAATGTCGGCCAGACCTGGCTCAATCAGATGATCCGGCTGAAGCTGCGCGAGGCGCTGACGCTCGATCTGATCGATGGATGGATGCGGCCGGCGCGCGCTTTTCGCCTGGCGCATGCAGGCGCCATCGGGGTCAATCCCGACCAGCGCATGCAGCAGGACGCGAGCCATCTTTCCGACCTGTCGACGGATCTTGGCGTTGGCCTGCTGCAATCCCTAATCCTGCTCGCCTCCTTCGTCGGCGTGTTGTGGGAGCTGTCCTCGGGCTTCGTCTTCCATGTCGGCGGGACATCGCTCGCCATACCGGGCTACATGGTGTGGGCGGCCATCCTCTATGCCGGAACGGCTTCCTGGCTGAGCTGGCTGGTCGGACGGCCACTGATCCACCTCAACAGCGACCGCTACACACGCGAGGCGGAGCTGCGTTCCTCGATGGTGCGCGTCAACGAGAACATCGATGCCATCGCGCTCGCCCGAAGCGAGCCCGATGCCAGGCGGCGGCTGGAAACCGACCTGGGCACCGTGCTCGGCGCCATGCGACGCATCTATAACGCCCAGATCAATCTCGCCTGGGTGACGGACACCTATGGCTGGATCACCGTGGTGGCTCCCATCCTGGTCGCTTCGCCGGTCTATTTCGCGGGCGATATCAGCTTCGGCGGACTGATGATGGCAGTCGGCGCCTTCAATCAGGTCCATTCTTCATTGCGTTGGTTCATCAACAATATCGGCAGCATCGCCGATTGGCGCGCGACGCTGATGCGCGTCGCCGATTTCCGCATTGCGCTGGATGAGACCGATGTGCTGCACGGCCAGGAAAGGCGCATCGAATTCGGCGAGAATGCAAACGGCAAGCTGACCTTCGAGAAACTCGAAGTGGCCTCGCCGGAGGGCTGCACGAGGCTCGCCGACCAGCATGTCGAGATCCACGCCGGCGAACGCGTCATGCTCACCGGCGAGCCTGGCGCGGGCAAGACGCTGTTCTTTCGCGCCATTGCCGGCCTATGGCCGTGGGGGAGCGGGCGCATCGGCATGCCGGCGGGAGAGACGCCCATCTTCGTGCCGCGCACGCCTTACTTCCCAACCGCCACGCTGCGCGAAGTGCTCGACCGCGTGGACGGGGTTGCGCCGGCAAGCGATGCCGATATCTCAGCCGTGCTGGCCGAGATCGGCCTGGAACACCTGTCGTCGTCGCTCGGCCGCAGCGCGCGTTGGGAGCATGAACTGGCCGACGACGAACTGCGCCTGCTGGCCTTTGCCCGCCTCGTGCTGCGGCAGCCGAAATGGGTGATCATCGATGAGGCTCTCGATGCCTTCGACGGACCGACACTGCGGCGGGTGTTGTCGATGCTGGAGAAGCGGCTGGCCGGGGCGACGATCCTCAATATAGGCCGCGGCCAGCACAACAATCAATTCTTCCCGCGCGCACTGACCATCGTGAAGGCGTCCGGCGTGCCGGCTCTGAAGCCCGCGCGCATAAGGGCAGGCGCAATCGAGCCGCCGCCGGCCGCTCCTCGCCGCAAGGCATAGCGCTTCCGGCATCTATTCGGACCAGCCCGCGCCACGCCACGCGGCAGCTTTATTTCGCCGTGATCGCGAGGGAAGATCGCACCGGAAACATAGCTTGAGCCGGCCATGCTTGATGCTCTCAGCCTGCTTGCCTGCCTGGCCTGCACCGAGGCCGCCGTGACTGCGCCTGCGCCGGATAGCCTGGCCGTTGACGTCGAATTGGTGCTGGCGGTCGATATCTCATTGTCGATGGACGAGAAGGAGTTCGCCCTGCAGCGCGCCGGCTATGTGGAGGCGCTGCGTCATCCCGACTTCATCAAGGCGGTCCGCGCCGGGAACGCCGGTCGCATCGCGCTCACCTATTTCGAATGGGCCGGCACCGTGCGCGACGACGCGCTCATCGGCTGGCAGATCATCGACGGCGCCGAGAGCGCCAACGCTTTTGCCGACAAGATTGCAGCCCGCCCGTTCCGCAGCTTCCGCGGCACGTCGATCTCCGGCGCGCTCGCCTTCGGCGCAGGGCTTTTCGACCGCACTACTTTCGAAAGCGAACGCAGCGTCATCGATATTTCCGGTGACGGACCAAACAATATCGGGCTGCCCGTCACCGCCACGCGGGATGCGGCAAACGCCAGAGGCATCGTCATCAACGGCCTGCCGATCCTGATCAATCCATCGCCCACCTTCAGCCATCTCGACCGGTATTACGCCCAGTGCGTAACCGGCGGGCCGGGCTCCTTCGTGCTGCCGATTTATACAGCCGCCGAATTCTCGACGGCGATCCGGCGCAAGTTGATCCTCGAAGTGAGCGGCGTTCAGAACGAGACCAGGATCATTCCCGCCGAAGCCGAGGCTCCGATCGACTGCCTGCAAGGCGAACGCGACAGACGGTTCTTGTCGGATCCGTATTTCCCGGAGCTCGATCGCTGAGCCTTCGCCGGGCTATGCGTCCCAACCTGCTGATGACCTTCGTCGCAGAGATCAGCCTGCAGCTCGACTTCGCCCGAAAAGGGGGTGTCATAGCCACCTCCGGGATGGCCCTTATCGCTTCAACAAGAACACCGCTTGCTGGCCGAAGAAGTTCCAGAACCACCATGGCATCGACAGGCCGATCTTCTGGCCGTTGGCGTCGAGCGCGGTCGCCCTTTCCACGGTCGCGCCAAGCTCCTCGCACAGATTGACGAAGTCGCGGATGGTGCAGAAGTGGATGTTCGGCGTGTCGTACCAGGAATAGGGCAGGTCCTTGGTCACCGGCATGCGGCCCTTGACGAACAGCGACAGGCGCACCCGCCAGTGGCCGAAATTGGGGAAGGAAACGATGGCGTGTTCGCCGATCCTGAGCAGTTCGTCGAGAACGAGCTTCGGGTTGCGGGTCGCCTGCAAGGTCTGCGACAGGACGACGAAATCAAAACCCTTGTCGGGATAGAATTCAAGATCCTTGTCGGCGTCGCCCTGGACGACAGAAAGGCCGCGCGCCACGCATTCGTTGACACCGCGCTGCGACAGCTCCAGTCCGCGGCCGTCGATCTGCTTGGTTTCCTGCAAAAGCTCGAGCAGCGAGCCGTCGCCGGAGCCGACGTCCAGCACCCGCGATTGCGGCGGGATCAGACCGGCGATCACCTCGAGATCGACGCGCTGGGCGCGGTTGACGCTCATGGCTTGCCCCTTGTCGTGGTGCGTGACCCTTGATGGACAGGTCTGCAATTTTGCGGGGTCATGCGCCGAGCCCTCTCGCTCGCGCGGCCGAGCCGATGAAGCCATTGATGGCGGCGAACAGTTCCGGCTCGTCGAGCAGGAAGGCGTCGTGCCCGCGATCGGTCTCGATCTCGACGAAGGACACCGACGCGCCGGCGGCATTCAGCGCATGGACGATCGAGCGGCTCTCCTCGGTCGGGAACAGCCAATCCGAGGTGAACGACACCAGGCAGAAGCGGGTCTTGGTGCCGGCAAAAGCATCGGCCAGCCTGCCGCCGTGGTCGGCGGCGAGGTCGAAATAGTCCATGGACCGCGTCATATAGAGATAGGAATTGGCGTCGAAGCGGTCGACGAAAGTCATGCCCTGGTGACGCAGATAGCTCTCGATCTGGAAATCGGCGTCGAAGCCGAAGGTCAGCGCTTCGCGGTCCTGCAGGTTGCGGCCGAACTTCCGGTGCAAGGCTGCTTCCGACAGGTAGGTGATGTGGGCGGCCATGCGCGCCACGGCGAGCCCCTTTTCCGGGCGTTTGCCGTGGTCGAAATACTTGCCGCCATGCCATTCGGGGTCGGCCATCACGGCCTGCCGGCCGACCTCGTGGAAAGCGATGTTCTGCGAGGAATGCCGCGCGCCGGTGGCGATCGGCAGCGCCGAGAAAACACGCTCCGGATAGCTCGACGCCCATTGCAGCACCTGCATGCCGCCCATCGACCCGCCGAGCACGCAAAACAGTTTTTCGATGCCGAAATGATCGATCAGCATCTGCTGGGCACGCACCATGTCGCGGATGGTGATGACCGGAAGGTCGAGCCCATAAGGCTTGCCGGTGGCGGGATTGGTGGATGCCGGGCCGGTGGAACCGAGGCAGCCGCCGATGACGTTTGAGCAGATGACGAAGAAACGGTTGGTGTCGATGATCTTGCCGGGGCCGATCAGCACTTCCCACCAACCCGGCTTGCCGGTCACTGGATTGGTGCTAGCCACATGCTGGTCGCCGGTCAAAGCGTGGCATACGAGAATGGCGTTTGAACGGGCGTCGTTCAGCGTGCCGTAGGTCTGGTAGGCGATCTGGAACGGCGACAGCAGCGTGCCGGCGTCGAGCTTGAGCGGCTTGTCGGCGCCGAAGCGCACGACCGGGCTCGACGGTTGGTCTGCCTCGTTGTTGGTTCTGCCAGCGCGCTGAGCGGCCATCTCGTCTCTCTTGCTGCACCTTGCCTTTGCGGAAATCGCTGCCGATCTCCGCGCGCCGGCGCGTTCGTCCGGCCGGCCGCGGACAATAAAAAACCGGCAATGCCTTCGCAAAGCCGGTTACGTCGCGCAAACGGCCCTTTAGCGAATTGTTTAACGTGGCTGCAAGCCGACCGGCCAAATCACCACGGAACTGTCGCTGCCCTTCTAGAACTCACCTGCTTCGCCGTCAATGCCGCCTGCTGGCACCACTGCCACCTCTCGACATTGCCGGCCATGGCTTGTATTTCCGCAGCGGCTTCCAGGACGGAAGCGTTCTCGACGGATTTTGCGATATGAGCCAGACCCCGGACAAGGCACGTCCAACCCCGCGCGCGGGCATCATGGACATCCAGGCCTATGTGCCGGGCAAGAGCTCGGCCCCCGCCGGGGTGGACAAGGTCCACAAGCTGTCGTCGAACGAGAACCCGCTCGGCCCCTCGCCGAAGGCAATCGAGGCCGCGCGCGAAGTCGCCGCCAAGCTCGACGTCTATCCCGACGGCACCGCCCGGCGCCTGCGCGAAGCAATCGCCGAGGTGCATGGTCTGAACGCACAGAACATCATCTGTTCCAACGGCTCCGACGAGATCCTCGGCCTGCTGGCGCAGACTTATCTGGCGCCCGGCGACGAGGCCATATTCACCGAACACGCCTTCATGGTCTACAAGATCTACGTCCAGTCGGCGGGTGCGACGCCTGTCGCGGTCAAGGAGACCCAGGAGCGCGCCGACATCGATGCGATCCTGGCGGCCGTCACGCCACGTACGAAGATCGTGTTCCTCGCCAATCCCAACAATCCAACCGGCACTTACGTGCCGTTCGAGGAGGTGCGCCGCCTGCATGCCGGCCTGCCGAAGAACGTGCTTCTGGTGCTCGATGCCGCCTATGCCGAATATGTCAGGCGCAACGACTATGAGGCCGGCATCGAGCTCGCGGGCAGCTCTCAGAACGTGGTCATGACCCGCACCTTCTCCAAGATCGGACTTGGCGGGGCGCGGATCGGATGGATGTATGGGCCGATGCACATCGTCGACGCGATCAACCGCATACGCGGTCCCTTCAACGTCAATGCGACGGCGATCGAGGCCGGCATCGCCGCCGTCCGCGACCGCGCCCATATCGAGCGCAGCGTCGCGCATAACGAGACCTGGCTGGCCTGGCTGAGCGAACAGATGACCGGGCTCGGGTTGCGGGTGACGCCGAGCGTCGGCAATTTCCTCCTCATTCATTTTCCCGACGACGGCAAGCATTCGGCCGCGGCGGCGGACGATTATCTCACCCAGCGCGGCTACATACTGCGGCGTGTTTCGAGCTATGGCTTTCCCAACGCACTGCGTATGACGGTCGGCACCGAAGAGGCCAATCGCGGCGTTGTCGCGGCACTCACGACATTCCTGAAAAGCTAAAACGCCATGGCATCACCGATGTTCGAAAAGATCGCGCTGGTCGGCATCGGCCTGATCGGCTCGTCGCTGGCCCGCGTCATCCGCCGCGAGGGCCTGGCCGGCCATGTCGCCATCTCGACGCGCAGCGCCGCGACGCTGGCGCGGGCGCAAGAGCTTGGGCTGGGCTCCTCCTACGCCATAGATGCCAAGGAAGCGGTCCGCGATGCCGACCTGGTTATCGTCTCGGTGCCGGTCGGCTCGTCCGGCGCGGTGGCGCAAGAGATCGCGCCGGCGCTGAAGAGGGGCGCCATCGTCACCGATGTCGGCTCGACCAAGGCTTCCGTGATCGCACAGATGCAGCCGCATATACCCGGTGGGGTGCATTTCATTCCCGGCCATCCGCTGGCCGGCACGGAGAAATCTGGGCCCGATGCCGGTTTCGCCGATCTGTTCGACAACCGCTGGTGCATTTTCACCCCGCTGCCGGACACGGATCCGGACGCGCTGGAAAGGCTTTCCGAATTCTGGCGCCGTTGTGGCGCCAACATCGACACGATGGATCCGCAGCATCACGACATGACGCTGGCCATCGTCTCGCATTTGCCGCACATCATCGCCTACAACATCGTCGGCACCGCCGATGATCTGGAATCGGTGACCAAGATGGAAGTCATCAAATATTCCGCTTCCGGTTTCCGCGACTTCACGCGCCTCGCCGCCTCCGATCCGACCATGTGGCGGGACGTGTGCCTGCACAACAAGGACGCGATCCTGGAAATGCTGGCGCGGTTCTCGGAGGATCTGGCTTTTCTGCAGCGGGCGATCCGCTGGGGCGACGGCGACAAGCTGTTCGACCTGTTCACCCGCACCCGCGCCGTGCGACGCTCGATCATCGAGGCCGGCCAGGACATCGACGTGCCGGATTTCGGTCGCCAGGCGGTCGAGCATCCGGCGAAAAACTAGGCTCCTTCAGGCCAGGTCGCCGCCATCATCGCCAGTGTCTCGGCACGATCGGGCGCGCCCAGCCTGCCGCCGAAGCGCTGGCATTTGAGCGCTGCGGCCGCGCTGGCAAAGCGTAGCGCCTGCTCGATCGGCATGGCTTGCGCCAATCCGGCTGCGAATGCGCCATGAAAGACGTCGCCGGCTGCCAGCGTATCCACCACCTTGACCTTTGGCGCAGCGACGTGGCGTACGCAACCGGCCTGCCTGTCATGCCACCAGGTTCCAGCCCCGCCGGCGGTTACCGCGACGAAAGCGTCGGTGCGCGACGCAAGGTCGGCGCATGCGGCCTGCGGGTCCAGCGCCTGGCCGCAGACGATGCGCGCCGCCGGTTCGGAGGCGACGATGTGCGAGGCGAGCGGCAACAGCCGCTCCAGCACTGCCAATGGCGCGGTGTCGGCATCGAGGATCCCAGGGCGGCGGGCAGCGCGCGCAGCGCTGAGCGCCAGCGCCGCCGCACCCGGCCAGCGCACATCGACCAGCACGGCATCGAAAGCCGTGAGATCGGCGACCGGCAAGCCGTCGGGATCGGCCTGAGCGCGCTGATCGTAGAAAGGCACGATGATGCGCTCGCCATGGCCGTCGACAAGGATCGCGGCCAGCGCCGAGGACGCTCCGGGGACGCGACGGACGAGGCTGCAATCGACGCCCTCCGCCTCGATGCCCGATATCAGCTGGTCGCCGACCTGATCATCGCCGGCGCTCGCCCAAAGCCACACTTCGGCGCCCAGCCGGCGTGCGGCGCAGGCGGCACTCGTGGCCATGCCGGAAGCGATCTGGACGCCATCGGCGGCCATGAACTTGCCCTGATGGATGGGAAGCGCTTCGACGCGAAGAATGGTGTCGAGCGTCAGCGCGCCGACGCTCAGGAGTTTTGCCGGTCTGTCCATTGGGGATGCTTAGTCGACCGGCTTGATCTTGCCCAGCGGGATAAAGCCGAGCGAGGCCTTGCCCTTGACCACCTTGAGCGGCATCGACGGTTCGTTGCCGAGCAGCGCCAGGGCGGCAAAGCCTTGTTCGATCTGGTTCTTCTGTTCGGGTATGGCGGCCCCGAGAATGGCGGCCACGGCTTTCGGGTCTTTCAGTCTGATCATCAGATCGGCATCGACCAGGCCCTCGGCGTCGACCGACAGCGGCCCGGAAACGGTGACGTGCGCCGTGCCCGACGACAAATCGAGCCTGCGGATCTCGACGGCCTGGCCGCGCAGGCTTTTCAGTTGCGTGCCGATCAGGGCCAGGCCGTTCTTCAGCGTCGCCTCGCCACTGGCGTCGAGCGGCGGCAGGACGCGGCCCCCGATCGCATCGGGGTCGATCTCCAGATCGCCGAAGCTGCCGATATAGTCGATATCCCTGCCGTTCAGCTGCAGCTGGCCCGCCGCCTTGCCGGCGCTGAACAGTTGCACCGGATCGGTGTCGTCGGCCGGATCGGTCTGGCCGGACAGGCCCTCGGCCGTGAGCGAAATGCGTCGCGGCAGCGGCCATGAGAGCTTGACGTTGGCCTTAAGATCATCCCAGTCGATCCACAGCGGCACCATGCCCGGAACCGAGGTCCTGAGCGGACCGCGCAGGTCCGCGACCGGCGACAGCGGCTGGATGATCTGGGCGACGGCGTTGAAGGAGCCGGCAGAGGCGGCAAGGTTCTTGGCGTCGTCCTCATAAGCAAGATTGTCGCAGGAGACGGCGAAGCTCAGGGGATAACCGCTGACCTGGAGATTGGCGCAGCCGGCCTCGATGCCACTCTTGTTGAGCGTGGCGATCGCCTTGTCGGCTTCGCTCCGGACCCTGTCGGCGAGATAGAACCAGCCGCCGCTGTAGATGGCGAACAGCGCGATGACAAACGCTGCAAGCCAGAACAGGCGGCGGCGATGCTTCGGCTGGCGTTCGTCAGTGGACGTCATGCTGCGGTTCTCGTTCACGCATGGGGGCTGTGGGCGGGCTGTCGATTCTGGCAACGACAATAGGTAGACAGAGATGGACGGAAAAAACACCGATTCCGGTGTGGTGTTGCCATTCTTACGCAATCAGGCACGGCGATATGGGCGATTTTTGGGTGTTTGGCTATGGTTCGTTGATATGGCGGCCGGGGTTCGCGCATGTCGAGACAAGGCGGGCGCGCCTGCATGGCTATCGTCGCGCGCTGTGCGTCTATTCCTTCGTGCATCGCGGCACGCGGGAACGTCCGGGGCTGGTGCTCGGCCTTGACCGCGGGGGTTCCTGCGTCGGGCTGGCTTTCCGGGTGCCGGGCGAGTTGCGGGACGAGGTCATCGCCTATCTGCGTGAGCGCGAGCTGGTCACCAATGTCTATCTCGAGCGCATGCTCAATGTCCGCCTTGACGGCGGCGGCACGGTCGAGGCCGTGGCCTATATCGTCGACCGCAATCATGAGCAGTATGCCGGTGCGCTCGATGCGGCCCACGCCGCTGATGTGGTGCGCGGCGCTGTCGGCCAATCCGGCAACAATGAGGACTATGTGTCGAGCACGCTGGACCATCTCCGGGCGCTCGGCATCCGCGATCACTGGTTGGAAGACGTGGCCAGGCGGATCGCGCCTTTGTGAAGCGCTGGCTTGCGGAAAAATCCGGCGAGGTCTTTGACCTCGATGCGGCGAGACCTAGGTTAGGCTCCGACTCTCGACGGGCGATAGCCGCCCAATCCCACCAACACGGAGATCAGCCTTGCAGAAACGCCGTCTCGGTCGCACCGACCTTTCCATCGCGCCGCTGGTTCTGGGCGGCAATGTCTTCGGCTGGACCGCCGACGAGAAGACGTCGTTCGACCTGCTCGACCGCTTCGTCGGCGCCGGCCTGAACGCGGTCGACACAGCGGACGCCTATTCGCGCTGGGTGCCCGGCCACGAGGGCGGTGAATCGGAAACCATCATCGGCAAATGGATGAAGGACCGCGGCAACCGCGATAAGGTCGTGGTGATCACCAAAGTGGGCTCAGACATGGGGCAGGGCCACAAGGACCTGTCCGCCGCTTACATCGAAAAGGCCGTCGATGCATCGCTGAAGCGGCTTCAGACCGAGTTCATCGATCTTTATCTGTCGCACTGGCCGGATCCAACCACGCCCTATGAGGAAACCCTCGGCGCCTATGAAAAGCTCCTCGCCAAGGGCAAG
This sequence comes from Mesorhizobium sp. B2-5-3, assembly GCF_006441005.1. Taxonomy (NCBI): domain Bacteria; kingdom Pseudomonadati; phylum Pseudomonadota; class Alphaproteobacteria; order Hyphomicrobiales; family Phyllobacteriaceae; genus Mesorhizobium; species Mesorhizobium sp. B2-5-3. The sequence continues at coordinate 518,262 of NZ_VFUS01000002.1, read as the reverse complement.
ATCCGTTATGCCGGCTGCTCGAATCTCGACGCCGGCCAGTTGCGCGCCGCGCTCGACGTGGCAAGCCTGCGCAGCCTGCCGCGCTATGAAGTGCTGCAGCCGGAATACAATCTCTACGACCGCTCGTCGTTCGATGGCCCGCTGCGCGATCTCTGCATGGCGGAGGACATCGGCGTGATCACCTATTTCAGCCTGGCCAAGGGTTTCTTGAGCGGCAAATACCGCAGCGAGGCCGATCTCGGTCAAAGCCCGCGCGGCGGCGGCGTGAAAGATTACCTCAATGCGCGCGGTATGCGCATCCTCGCGGCACTCGACGCGGTGTCCGCCAGGCATTCGGCCAAACAGGCGGAAGTGGCGCTTGCCTGGGTCATTGCCCGGCCGGGCGTCACCGCGCCTATCGCCAGCGCCACCAAGCCTGAACAGATGGACAGCCTGATCAAGGCGGTGTCGCTGGAGCTGAGCGCCGACGACATGGCCGAGCTCGACAAGGCGAGCGGCTGAGCCGTCAGCAGCGCGCACGATCGTCCAAGACGGTCGCCCCGACCTTGCCATACCGTCATTGACGCTTGGCAAGACAGGAGGCGCGGATGGCAGGCCCGCTTTTTTCGCAGCCGGATATGTGGCGTCAGCTCGTTGCGCTGATGCTTGCCGCCACGGCCGCCATGGGCAGCCCGGGACCGGCGACGATAAGCGTCACCGCCGTCGGCGCGGCGTTCGGCCTGCGCCGTTCCCTGAGCTACGCCTTGGGGGTCATCCTGGGCACGATCGCCGTGCTTCTGCTCGTGGCAAGCGGGGTGAGCGCCATGCTTGCCGCGATGCCGCGGCTCGCGCCGCTGCTTGTCGCGGCGTCGGCTGCCTATATCCTCTATCTCGCGTTCAAGATTGCCAGCGCGCCGCCCCTGGCGGCGGATGCCGGCGAGGCCGCGCGACCGACATTCACCGGCGGGTTCCTGCTGGCGGTGGGCAACCCGAAGGCTTATGTGGCCATCGCCGCGGTGTTCGCCGGCGCGTCCGCGGATTCGGGCGCCGGCGCCATCGGCACCGGGCCGAAGCTGACCGCTCTCGCATTCATGATCGTCGCCATCCATGCCGTGTGGCTGCTTGCGGGCGCTGCTTTCGCGCGCTTTCTTCGCAGGCCGGTGGCTTCGCGCATCATCAATCTGGTCTTTGCCGCGACGCTGGTGCTGACGACCGCACTGGCTGTGTTCGCTTGAACGTTGCGCGAGCCGCCATCGGCGCGCCGAAGGCCGCACTTCAGGCTTTGGCGCCGAGTTCCCGCAGCCGCTTGACCGCCGTCGGCGGCAAGGCGGGCGGATTGGGTGCACGGGACGCGTCGATGAGGAACTGGTCGCAGGCGGTTTCGGTTTCGCCGATCAGCCGCCGCATGAATTCCTCCTTGTCCAGGCCCGGCGGGATCGGCGGCAGGAAGCGCGCCTTGATGGTGCCGGGATAGCGCAGGAACTTGCGGCGCGGCCAATAGAGGCCGGCAACATGGGCGACCGGCACCACGGGAATGCCGAGCTGCGCATAGATTTCGACGATGCCGTATTTGTAGGCGGGTTCGTCGCCGGGCGCGCGGCGGGTGCCTTCGGGATAGATGATGAGCTGCCGCGGGTTGCGCGCGATTTCTTCCTTGGTCGCCGCAACCACCGCCTTCAGCGCCTTGGAGCGGCTGCCGCGGTCGACCGGGATCATGCGCATTTTCAGGATGTACCAGCCGAAGAACGGAATCCAGGTCAGCTCGCGCTTCAGGATGTAGAGTGGATCCTGGAGATAGGGGAAGAAGGCGATCGCGTCCCAGAAGGACTGGTGCTTGGGCGCCAGGATGAAGGAACCTTCGGGCAGATTTTCCACCCCGATGATGTCGCTCTTGGTCCCGGCGATCTTGTCGTAGAGCCACATCGAGGTGCGCGACCAGAACTTCGGCACGAACCAGGCGCGATGGCGCGGCGACAGGAAATAATAGGGAGTCCAGAGGATCATCTGGACGATCAGATTGATGTAGAAGACGAAGTTGAACGCCAGCGATCGGACTTGGAGCATTGGGGGAGGCCCGGTAAGGAGGTGTGCGTTGGTTACACCAAGCGGGCGCAAAAAGGAAATGGCCGAAGATGCCCCCGAACGGCGCCGAAAGACATTTCGGCTTCGCCCACGGCCCAGCCGCGCTACATCAGCCGCGCCAGTCTTTCTTTCAGGCGCGGGGCGGCGAAGTCAAGAAATGCGCGCAGCTTGACCGGCAGCAAGCCGTGGCCTGCGTGCACCAGGCTTACCGGCCAGGGTTCCGGTTCGAACTCCCGCAGCAGCACGCGCAGCGCGCCTGACCGCACCGCCGCGTCGACCTGGTAGGACAGCACCCTCGTCAGCCCGACGCCGGCGAGCGCGGCATCGATCGCAGCTTCGGCGGTGTTGACCTGAAGCCGCGAGCGGACCCGAATCGGCATCTCGGCCTTCCCGACGGTGAAGCTCCATGTCGAGAGCGCGCCCGGCCCTTCGAAGGTAATGCAGCTGTGGGACTCGAGGTCCGCAAGCGCCGTCGGGGCGCCGCGTTCGGCCAGATAGCCGGGGCTCGCGCAAACGACACGGCGGATCGTACCGATCCGCATGGCGACAAAACTGGAGTCGGGAAGCCGGCCGATGCGGATGGCGAGGTCGAAATGGTCCTCGACCAACCGGGTTATGCGGTCGGCCAGCGTCAGGCGGATGTCTACGTCGGGATAGGCGGCGAGGAAGCCGGTCACGACCGGCAGCACATGCAGGCGGCCGAAGACGACCGGCGCGGTGATGGCCAGTTCGCCCGTCGGGGCGCTGTATTCGCCGGCCGCCATGCGCTCGGCCTCGCCGACCTCGCCCAGGATGCGGCGGCAGGCGGCAAGATACGCCTGGCCCGCATCGGTCAGCGTCAGCCGGCGTGTCGAGCGGTTCAGAAGGCGGGTCTTGAGATGTCGTTCCAGGTCGGAAACCTTGCGGCTGACCGTCGCCAGCGGAATGCGAAAACGGCGCGCGGCGGCAGACAGGCTGCCAGCCTCCGCCGCGGCGACAAAAAGCGACATGGCTTCGAGCCGGTCCATCGATTCTTCCGGAAATTGGAAGGATAGATTACAAATATGGCATCTACATCTGTCTGATGGAAGCCTCCATATTGGCCGTGACGCAGACGACCCGGGTCAAGAAAGGAATTGTCATGTCGCAAGAGCGTCCGCCGCTGCCGCCATTCACCGCGGAAACCGCCGCGCAGAAGGCGCGCATGGCCGAGGATGCCTGGAACTCGCGCGATCCAGCCCGTGTCGCGCTTGCCTATACGGTAGACAGCCGCTGGCGCAATCGCGCCGAGTTCCTGCAAGGCCGCGATGCCATCCAGGCTTTCCTGACGCGCAAATGGAGCCGGGAACTCGACTACCGGCTGATCAAGGAGGTCTGGGCTTTCCATGGCAACCGTATCGCGGTGCGTTTCGCCTATGAGTGGCATGACGACAGCGGCTCGTGGTTCCGCAGCTATGGCAATGAGAACTGGGAATTCGACGAATATGGGCTGATGCGGCTGCGCATCGCCAGCATCAACGACCTGCCGATCGGCGCTGCCGACCGTAAATATCACTGGCCGCTCGGCCGACGGCCGGACGACCATCCGTCGCTGTCTGAACTCGGGCTTTAACCTCTCCGGGTAAGAAAGGCTATCGATGGACGCGCATGCTTTTACCAGCGACGTCGCTTTCACGCCGACCGTCAAGGCGATCCAGGCCCGCAAGGGCTCTCGCCAGGCCTATTCCCGGGTCGAGGAGCGCGGTGGCTGGCAGTCGGTGATTACATCGGACCTTGCGGCCTTCATCGAGATGCAGACCAGCGTCTTCCTGTCGACGGCCAACGGTGTTGGCCAGCCCTATATCCAGCATCGCGGCGGGCCGGCCGGCTTCCTCAAGGTGCTCGATGAAAAGACGGTCGGCTTCGCCGATTTCGCCGGCAACAGACAGTTCATCACCCAGGGCAATCTCGCCGACAATCCGCAGGCCTTCCTGTTCCTCATCGACTATGCCCATCGCCGGCGTGTCAAGATCTGGGGCACGGCGCGTGTGGTGGAAGGCGACGCCGAGCTGATGGCGAGGCTGATGCCGCGGGATTATGCGGCACGGCCCGAACAGGTCATTCTGTTCACCGTGGCGACCTGGGATGCGAATTGTCCGCAGCACATTCCGCAGCGCTTCGAGGCCGCTGACGTGGCGGCGGCGCTGGCCGAACGCGACAGGCGGATCGAACGGCTCGAACAGGAAGTCGCTCGCCTGCGGCAGGCGCCGGGATCCGTCGTCACCAAATGACGAGCAGGTTCAGCTGCCGGCGGCGATCTCGGCCAACGCGATGCCGTCCGGCGTCGGCTTCACCGGAACGATGCCGCGCGCCAATGCCAGCAGATATTTATTGTATTCGGTGAACAGCACGCGCAATGCCCGCGGCTTGGTCAGCCAGCCGCCATTGTCGAGATTGCTGTTGACCACCGGATAGGGTTCGAGCTTGGCCTTGTGCAGCAGCCGGCCCATTTCCAGCAGGCTGCGCGGCATGTGGTAATTGTTGGTGACGAGGATCACCGTGCCATAGGCATGGCTCTCGACCCATTTGGCGCTTTCCTCGGCATTGCCGATCGTGTCGAGCGCGGCGCGGTCGATGTCGACGCAGCAGGAAAACAGCCTGATGTCACCGCCGGTCGCGGCCTGAAGCTGACGCCGGCTGGCGGAGGGATGCACACCGCTGATCAAAAGCCGCGCGCCCTTGCCGGACGCCAGCAGTTCCATCGCCGCATCGAGGCGCGATTGGCCGCCCGTCAACACGATGATTGCGTCGGCCCTGGCAGGGTTGGCAGGGGTGGTCAGATGGCTGACGGTGTTGGCGAACCAGCCGAAGCCGCCGGCAAACAGGGCGACCAGGGCAAGCAAGGCGAAAGAAGAAACGCGCAGCACGGCCGAAACCCGGCCGCGTCCATGCGGACGCGCCGCCAACGCCGGCATCGGTCCAACGGTACTGGTCGAGTCCCGCACCTCCATCATGGCATGGTTAATCCCGAAATGCGGCCTTTGGTAGGTAAAAATCGCAATTTGCGTTACGGCGGTTCTTCATGCGTGATCGATCCTGGTTATTCGACGTCGTCATGCTTCAGGCTGGCGCACGTCGATGTCGCTGAGATAGGCGACGACGGTGGCGTGCGAGGTTGCAGCCGTCAGCGCGCCGATGACCAGCACCATCAGCACGACACCGAGATAGCCGGCCGAGCCGATGGCGAAGTTGCCGAATAGCGCAGTCGCCTGGTCGGCCTGCGGGGTCGCCATGTTGCGCGAGGACCACCAGGAAAAGACGATGAAGACGGCGACCGCGGCGGCTCCGCCGGCGGCCGCGCCCTTCATGCCGGTGATCAGGAAATGGCGACGGAACTCGCGGGCGATGAAACGCGCTTCGGCGCCGACGAAATGCAGCACCTCGATGATGTGGCCGTTGCCGGCCATGGCGCCGCGCGTGGCGAACACCACGGTCAGCACCGTCGCCGAGAGCATCAGCGCCAGCACCGCGATACCGATGGTCACCGTGGTGCGGGCCATGGCCACCAGCCGGTCCACCCAGGTGCGGTGATCGTCAAGCGATGCGCTCGGCAGCTTCGGCGTGATCGCGGCGCGCATGGCGGCGAAATCGGGCGGGTTGCTCTCGTCGATGGTGACGATGATCAGCCGCGGCACCGGCAGTTCGTCGATGTTGAGGCCCGAACCCAGCCACGGCTCCAGCAATCTGGCGGTGGCGTCGCGGTCGATGATCCTGGTCGCCTTCACGCCGGGGAATTCGCCGGCGATCTGCGAGGCCTGGGCAAGGGCTGCCTCCATGTCGAGGCCGTCGACCGGCTTGATCTGGATCGTCGCCTCGCGCGAGATCTGGTTTTCCCAGACCGAGGCGGTGTCGCGCACCAGGGTAACCGCGCCGAAGGTCAGGCAGGACAGGAAGGTCATGATGGCGATGACCAGCACCAGGGCGCGGCCGGCGATGTTCTGCGCCGGCACGATGGGCGCCATCTTGCGCTGGACGCGCGGCCTTGGCGCGGCCGCTTCGTCGGCCTGTGCGTCGAGGTGTTCGGCGGAAAGCTCAGTCATAGACATCAAGCCTCCCGCCGGCCAGGATCATGCGGCGCGCATCGACCTGCTCCATCAGGCCGAGATCGTGGGTCGCGATCACCACGGCGGTGCCCAGGCGGTTGAGTTCGATGAAGAGCCTGAGCAGGCGTCGCGCCAGCGGCGGATCGACATTGCCGGTCGGCTCGTCGGCCAGCAGCATCTCCGGCTGCTCGATCAGGGCGCGGGCGATCGCGGCCCGCTGCTTCTCGCCGCCCGACAGGACCGGCGGCAGCACATGCATGCGTTCGCCGAGCCCGACCCATTTCAACAGCTCGGTGACGTCGGTGCGGTAGCTCGCTTCCTCGCGCCCGCGCACGCGCAAGGGCAACGCGACATTCTCATAGGTGGTCATGTGGTCGAGCAGGCGGAAATCCTGGAACACCACGCCGATGCGACGCCTGAGATGCGGCAGTTCGGCGCGCGAGATGCGCGAGCGGTCCTTGCCGAAGATGGTGATCAGCCCACGCGTCGGCTTCAGCGACATGAAGAGAAGCCGCAGCAACGTCGTCTTGCCGGCGCCCGAAGGCCCGCTCAGGAACTGGAACGAGCGCTCCGGTATGTGCAGGGAAATGTCGCGGAGGATTTCCGGACCCATGCCATAGCGGAGGCCGACATTTTCGAAGCGAATCACTTTCGGCGACCTGAAATTCTTAGAGCGTGATGCCGAAAAGTGTGAGGCGGTTTTCGGGCGACATCATTCTCTATCACTCTAGTTCGGAGGCGGATTCAGATTTCAGGTCGATTTGACCTGAAATCGGAATCCGTCGGCGGCAAGCCGGCCTGTTCTGGGAAAAGACCATCGGCCGGCATGGTTAACCGGCGGTTAATTAGCGGGTTGTTTCGGCTCGTCACAAGGGCTCCGGTGGGGAAGCGTTAACCATTTGCCTTTACGCAAAAGAAACGAAAAGCGAACGTGCTGCAATGCTGGGGCCATGATGGCTGAGGATCGAACCGCGCGCCCGGTTTCCGGCGAAATCATGACCGATCCGCCGGCAAATGCCGCGCCGGAGCGTATCCTGCGCGCTGGCGCGGCGGATATCGTCGATGCCGACTATGTGGTGGTGCCGCGGGCCGCGCCCCATGCCGAAGCCATTTCACCGCGGCGCGTGATGTCCATGCCATCCCTCGAAGGCATGGACATGCTGCGCAAGCCCGAGCCGCCGCCAGTGCGGCCGCCGGCGCCGCGCGGCGGTCCGATCTTCTGGATCGCCGGTGTCGGCGCCGCCTTTGCCGCCTTCTGGGTCTCCGGCGGGCATGCACTGGTGCGCCAGGCGCCGCCCGCCGCGGGCGGACCGGGCTCGGCGTTGAGCATTTCAGGGGTGACGTCCCGCGTGGACGCGTCTGGGGCGAACCCCGTGCTGTTCGTCGACGGCGAGGCCGCCAATGACGGTGCAAGTCCGGCGACGCTGCCGCCGCTCGAGATCCGCGTCACCGGCAATGACGGGCGCACAACGCGCTATACTTTGGGGACATCCAGCCGCTCATTGGCGCCAAGTGAAAGATTCGGCTTTGCCAGCCGGCTCGACGTGCCTAGAAACGGCGTAAGGACGGTGTCGGTCACCTTCGCGGAATAGCATGTGCGACAGGTGAGGCCGGCCCGCAAACGGCTGATGTCAGCGCTTCCGGTGCGCGAAGGCCTTTGAAAATCTTGAAGGGACGGAGAATGCCAGTTGTGCGCGGCAAGGACATCGAGGTCCTGTTTTCGGCGTCGGCCATCGCCCGACGCAATCTCGAACTCGCCAAGGAGATCGCCGGGCACGACTATCACGATCTTCTGGTGATCTCGGTGCTGAAGGGCTCGTTCATCTTCGCCGCAGACCTTATCCGCGCCATGCATGATGTCGGCCTGTCGCCGGAGGTCGAGTTCATCTTCATCTCCAGCTACGGCGCTGGCACCACAAGCGGCGAGGTGAGGGTGCTGCGCGACATCGACAACGAGGTTGCCGGCCGCGACGTGCTTCTGATCGACGACATTCTGGAGTCGGGCAAGACGCTGAGCTTCACCCGCGACCTGATGCTGTCACGCGGCGCCAGAAGCTGCGCCATCGCGGTGCTGCTCGACAAGCGCATGCGTCGCCAGACCACCCTCAATGCCGATTATGTCGGCTTCGACTGCCCCGACTATTTCGTCGTCGGCTACGGCATGGATGTCGCGCACGCCTTTCGCGAACTGCCGTTCGTCGGCGTCGTCAAAGGCGATGCGTGAGGCAGCGGCAAATACTGAAAAAGGCCTTAACGGCCTGAAGAAAATAACCCATGCCGAAGCGCCGGGCCTTTCAGAAAAAGTCAACGTTTGCTCGCCAAACATGCCGGCCATGGCAAAGCTTCTGATCGTTGAGGACGATGAGTCCGTCCGCACCCTCGCAGCCCGGGCGCTCGAACGCGCCGGACACGCAATCGACATCGCCGCCGACGGCGCGCAAGGACTGGCGCTGATACGCGCCGCGAAGGGCGCCTATGATCTCGTCGTCTCCGACATCCGCATGCCCGAGATGGACGGCATCGAGATGGCGATTGCAGCTTCGGCATTTTTCCCGTCGATGAAGATCCTGCTGATGACCGGCTATGCCGATCAGCGCGAGCGCGCCGAGGAACTGAACGGCATCATCCTCGACGTCGTGCAGAAGCCGTTCACGCTGGCCGAAATCCGTTCACGCGTCGAACGGGCGCTGAGCATTTTCGCCTGATCAGGCGGGATCGGCAGCGACGAGTACGGGGAGCTTGCGCCGTCCGGTGTTGAGCGCAAGCAGGCCGGCGCCGATGATAAGGGCGGCGCCGATCACGGTCGTCGACCGCGGCACTTCGGCGAAGAACAGAAAACCCCACAGCGGCGACCACAGGATGCCGGTGTATTCGAAGGTGGCGACGCGGTTTGCCGGCGCCATCCGGTAGGCCTGCGACAGCAAGATCATGCCGGCGGAGGCGACGAAGCCGCAGGCGGCCATCTTGAGGAAATCCGGCAGCGTCGGCCACAGCCAGGGCCGCACCAGGAATTCCAGGCTGGGATGGGCGGCATGATTGATGCCGGCAAGCCAGAACAGGCTTGCGACCAGTGCGGCGCCGGCGAGATAGGCACCGTTCTGGTAGAAAGCCATCACAGTCGAAGATTCGGTGTCGCCGATCTTACGCGCCATCAGTTGCGAGAAGCCGTAGAGCACCGCGGAGCCCAGCGACAGCAGCGCCGCCCAGTCGAACAGTCCCGCACCCGGGCGCAGCATCACGACGACGCCAAGCAGCCCGATCAACACGGTCGCCAGCGTCTGCCAGGAGACCCGTTCGCCAAGATAGGGCCCCGCCAGCACCATGATGCAGAGCGGGGCCATGAAATAGAGCGCCACGGCATCGGCCAGGGGCAAGGCGGCGATGGCGAGGTAGTACATGGTGTAGGAGGTGAACTGGATGAAGGCGCGCATGGTCAGCATGCCGAACCGTCGCGACAGGATCGCACGCAGCCCGACATCGGCATGGACGAGCACGATCAGGATCGGCAGGGCGACGACCGCGCGGATGGCCATCACCTCGGTCACGGGGTAGCCGCCCGACACCGCCTTGACCAGCGGGTCCTGCAACGAGAAGACCAACACGCCCAGGCACAGGCTCAGCATGCCGAGCACCATCCGATTGCGCATGAGGATCCCAAGCTCCCGTACCAGGACGCAAGCAAGCTTGCAGCAAGCTAAAAAGAACCCGCCACCGTTTCGGGCAGCGGGCATGAGTGAGGACTCTTGATTGGTCCGTGGCCGAATCCTCAGCCACATATCCAATGGGTGAAGCAACTATCATCCCGTGTTTGACATGTTGCAAACGAATTGGAATGATACCAGCAATCAAAATTCCTTATGGCGGACGGGATGCGGCCCACCCTCGACAGCGATCTCCTGCGCACCTTCGTGGCCATTGTCGAAGCGGGCAATTTCACCAAGGCGGCCGAGCAGGCCGGTCGCACCCAATCGGCGGTTTCGATGCAGATGAAGAAGCTCGAAAGCGTCATCGGCGACAGCCTGTTCGAGCGCGGGTCGCGCGGCGTGGCGCTGACGCGGCGCGGCGGCGAGCTGATTGTCAATGCCCGCCGCATCGTCTCGCTGCTCGACGAGACGGCAGCGTCGATGGCGGCGGCGCCGCTCGGCGGGCCGGTGCGGATCGGCATTCCGGAAGAATACGGCCATGCCATCCTGTCGCGCGCGCTCGGCGCGTTCTCGAAGCGGCACACCAAGGTCGAGGTCACCGTGCGCTATGCCCATTCGGGGGCGCAGATAGCGGCGCTTGCCGCCGGCGAACTCGATCTTTGCGTGGTGTTCGAATGGCAGGATCCTTCAGGCGGCGAAGTGCTGATGCATGATCCGACGGTGTGGGTGACATCGATCCTGCATAACATGCATGAGGAGCGTCCGGTGCCGATCGCTCTCTATAACCGGGCCGGCTGGTGCAAGGATTTCGCCATCAAATCGCTCGAGCAGCGCGGGCTCGGCTATCGTGTCGCCTACACCAGCGACACGACCGGCGGCCTGAAGCTTGCCGTCACCTCGGGACTGGCGATCGCACCGATTTCGCGCAGCAACATTCCGGACGGCTGCCGCGAGTTGACGTCCGCCGACGGTTTCGGCGACATCGATTCCTCGAATGTGGTGATGCATCGCAACCCGAATGCGTCGGGCGAGGCGATCGACGGCATGCAAGAGGCGATCCGCGAGGCGTTCGTCAACAGGCAGACTCAGCCGGCCGCATCCTCGTAGAAATGCAGCCGGTTGCCGAACGGATCGGCAACCGACACCTCGCGGGTCTTCCACGGCGTCTTTTCCAGGCCCGGCCTGGCGAAACGGTATGCTCTGCCGATCAGTTCGCGATGCAGGGCGGCGATGTCCTCGACCTTGATGCGCATGGCGATGCCGGGCGCGCCGTCGCCATGGTGTTCGCTCAGATGCAGGATGCAGCCGTCACGGCCGACCGCCATGTAAAGCGGCGCGTTGTCGTCAAAGCGGTGCTCCCACAGCACCTGGAAGCCGAGGAAGCCGACGTAAAACTCGTGGGCCTTGGCAATGTCGAAGATGCGCAGGATGGGCGTCACTGTGCCGAGTTTGGGCATGATGTTGCAGCCGCTCCCAGCGGATGCCGCGGCGGCGATCCCTATTTCAGTTCCAGCAGCCGTTCCAGATAGCTGCGCTCGATATCGGGGCTGAGCGCATTGCCGAGCCGCTTGCGGATCGCTTCCAGGATCTGGCGGGCGCGCTGCACGTCGATCTCGTCCGGCACCTTCACCGAATCGCCGAAATCGGGACCCTGGCTGGCACGCGGCCGGCCGAGCGGATCGCGATCGGCGTTCTGCTGGCGACCGCCTTCCTGGCTGCCGCCTTCGTCGCCCTGCATCGCCTGCATCTGCTTCATCATGTCCTTGGCGCCCTTGCGCAGCGCCTCCAGCGCGCGCCCCTGGTGGCCAACGGCCTGATCACCTTCACCATCGCCCAGGGCCTGCTCGGCATTGCCCATTGATTTGCCGGCCTCGCCAAAGCCTTCATTGGGCTCCATGCCCATGCCCTCGAGCCCCTTCTTCAACTGCTCAAGGTCGTTCTTCAGCTGGCCTTGGCCTTCCTGCAACTGCTTCAGCGCATCGGCGAATTCCTGCGGCGTCATCGGCTTTTGCCCGGCGAGCGGATCGCGGTTCTCGCCTGCGCCCGGTCTGTCCTGATCCTCGCCGCCGCCTTCGCCGAGCTGTTCATCGCGGTTCTGGCCGCGCTGGCGCTCGCCGCGTTGCATCTGGTCCATGCGGAAGGTGTCGTTCATCATCTCCTGCTGGCGCCGCAGGATGTCGCCGAGCTTGTCCATCTGCTGGCGCATCTGGCTGTCCTGCTGGCCACCCTGCTGCTGGCGGCCGGCCTGGAGGTTGTTCATCATGTCCTGCAGCTGCGACAGCAATTGCTGCGCCTTGTCGCGATCGCCGGACTTCGCCAGGTTCTCGATCTGGTCCATCATGCGGTCGATGTCGCTCTGGCGTAGTTCCTGGCCGTTCTGCTGCATCTGCGGGGCGTTGGGATTCTGCTTGGCGCGCTCGGCGAATTCCTGCAGGAACTGGTTCATCGCCTCGCGCAGTTCCTTCATCGCCTTTTCGATCTCCGCGTCGCTGGCGCCGTTCTTGATAGCATCCTGCAACGCCTGCTGCGCCTGGCGCAGCCGCTTCTCGGCAGCCGAGAGATTGCCCTCCTCGATGCCGAGCGCGATTTCCCAGAGATAGGAGACCTCGTTGCGCAACTGGTCGTCGCTGTCGGCCATCTTCAACCGGCTGCGCGCGCTCATGATGGCGAGGTAGTGGGACATGTTGTCGAACGTGTCCTCGGGCCGCAGCGTGATCGCATCCATCAGGTCGAGCACGCGCGGCTTGGCGTTGGCGTCGAGCGCCAGCAGGCGGCGCTGCTCGATAACGGCCCGCGCCAGCGGATTGGAGAACGGCCGCTCCGGCATCACCAACGTCTTGGTTTCGCTGCTCGCCGTATGCCCGGCATCGTCGGTGGCGACCAGCGTCAGCTTGATCTCGGCGCCAGCCCAGACGTGTTCGGTCAGGTCCTTCGAGGTCCTGGCGGCATTCGCCTTGCCGCCGCGGCGCGGTAGCGTCAGCGGCATGTCAGGCGGACCGTAGAGCGGACGCGCATCGGGAGCCTGCGGATCGGCGAGCGCGAACACGGCCTTGGCGTTGGCGGCGCCATAATCGTCGTCGATCTGGTAGTTGAGCTCGAAAGCGCCGTTGACAGCGCGCTTCGGCTCGCCGACGAAACGGATCTGCGGCGGCTTGTCCGGGATCACCGCGAAGGCCCAACGGCCGAGTTGGTCCTCGCCCGACTTCAGCGTCAGCGTGCCATCGCTCGTCAGCTTGCCGATGAACTGGCGTACTTTGGACTGCGCTGCCGGGCTTGCCGCCGGCTTGGCCGCGGCCGTCTGCGGGTCGGCGGGATCGATGGCGCGGGCATTGCCATTCTTGTCGGCATAGGCAAGCGTCTCCTCGCCCGAGCCGCCGGTGACGCGCAGCGAAACATCACTGCCTTCGGGAACGTGGAAAGCCGGCGCCGCCTGGTTGGCATCTGCGGTCAGGAAGATCGGCGGCTTGCCGGTATAGGCGGGCGGCGTCACCCATGCATCGATGCGCGGCGGCACGGCGTCATGCGCGTCCTGGGCGCGGAACGCGTCGGCTATCCGGCCACCGGTCGGTCCGAAGGAAAAAGCGAAGGCGGTGACGAGCAGAAGCGCCGCCACGGCACGCAACCCCCAGGGATCGCGTTCCGGCACGCGCGTGCGCGGCACGTCGGCGCCGAGGCTGTCGAGCCTGTCGGCCATGCGCTTCTGGTGCTCGCGCCACAGAGCCTGCGAGAAGCTGCTTTCGCGACCACTCGGCCGGTCCGTCTGGGTCTGGACGGGGTGGTGCAGCAAATGGTTGGCCGCCTCGATGCGGCGGTCGATCTCGGCGCCGCCCGGCATGCGGAAAAAGCGTAGCGGGTAGAGCGCGGCCAGTGTCGCGACGCCGAAGGCGGCGACCAGCCCGATGCGCGCGGCATCGGGCAGGCGCGGGAAAAGCCCTAGCCAGGAAATGCTGAGAAACAGGCTGGCGACGACGAGAAGCGGCAGCAGGAGCGGCCAGCCCCGTTCGACCATCATCGACACCCGCGTCGCCAGCCGGCTGAGCGCCAGGCGCCCGGCGAGACCGCGATCGCTGCTGAAGATCGGTCGTTCCGTCATCGGCCCTTCCACGGGAGCGGGCGGGATGGCCCGAACCTCACGACTCGAAGAATACCCAGCAAACGCGGCGAAGGCGAGGCAGTTCCTGAAAAACGTGAAGGAGAGAAAGGCGCAGCGATCAGAATTTCGCCGGGTTTGCGTTCGCGCCGCAGACCAGGACGGCGAGCCGTTCGCCGGGTGCCGGCGCATAGCGGCCGGACAGGATGGCGCCGAACGCCGCGGCGCCACCGGGTTCCGAGATGATCCGCACCCGGTCCCACAGCGCCTTCTGGGCGACGACGATCTCGTCGTCGCTGACCAGGATGGAGCGTTCCACGAAGGCCTCGGCGATCGGGAACATCATCTCGCCGACGCGTTTGGGCGCCAGGGAATCGGCGGCGATGCCCTCGGCCGGCGCATCGACCGGATGGCCGGCCTCGAGGGCGCGATAGAGTGTCGGCGCGCCCTCGGGTTCTACGGCGACGATGCGGATACGGCCGGCGAACCAGGCGGCGATGCCGCCGATCAGGCCGCCGCCGCCCACGGCGACCAGCAAAGTGTCGATCTGAGGCAGGTCGTTCTCGATTTCCAGCCCGAGCGTGCCTTGCCCGATAAGCGTTTCCTCCTGGTTGAAAGCGTGGATCTGCAAGGCGCCGGTTTGCTCGGCGAAACGTTCGCTGGCGGCCAGCGCCTCGGCATAGCGGGCGCCGCCGACGACCAGCTCGGCGCCGTAGCTGCGAATGCGCTCCAGCTTGGCCGGCGGGCTCACCTCCGGAACGAAGATGGTCGCCCTGTGGCCGAGACGCATGGCGGCATACGCCACCGCCGCTCCATGATTGCCGCCCGAGGCGGCGACGACACCGGCCCCGGGGACCTGCCGCTCGAGAAGATTGGTGAACGCGCCGCGCGCCTTGAACGAACCGGAATGCTGCAGGCATTCGAGTTTGAGATCGACCGCCAGCGGCGGCCGGTTGAAGTCGGCCATGTCGACGCGTAGCACCGGCGTGTGGCGCACATAGCGACGGATGCGCGGTTCCATCATCGCGATGCGTTCGCGCGTTATGGTGTTGCCGTTGGTCATGGCCATCTCCTTGGGATTGACAGCAATTAGTAACTTGGCAAAATGCCTAAATGCAAGAGGTTGACGTGTTCAAGGCGATTGCCAACGAACGAAGGCTGCGGATCCTCGACTGGCTGAAGGATCCGCGCGCGCATTTCCCGGCCCAGGCGGATGGCGATCTGGTCGAGGACGGCGTCTGTGCGCTGCTGATCGCCGAAAAGCTCGGCATTACCCAGGCGACGCTCAGCGAGCACATGCGTGTGCTCACGCAGGCAGGGCTGTTACGGGCCAAGCGCATCAAGCAATGGACATTCTATCGCCGCGACGAGGACAGGATCGCCGAGACAAGAGCGCTCATCCAGAACCGGCTATAGCTAGTATGCAAGCCAGTCGGGGATCGAATCCAGGCCGATCAGTTCGTCATAGGTCTGGCGCGGGCGCACGACGTGGAAACGATCGCCGTCGACCAGCACTTCCGGCACCAGCAGGCGGGTGTTGTAGGTGCCCGCCTGCACCGCGCCATAGGCGCCGGCGGTGGCGATGGCGATCAGGTCGCCGGACTTGAGCTTTGGCAGGTCGCGGTCGAGGCCGAGATAGTCGCCGGTCTCGCAGACCGGGCCGACGATATCGACCGTCATGCGCGGCGCGTCGGCGGGGGGCAGCACCACCGGTCTTATGTCGTGGAAAGCGTCGTAGAGCGTCGGCCGGATCAGGTCGTTCATGGCGGCGTCGACGACGAGGAAATTCTTGGCATCGCCTTCTTTGGCGAAGATCACTTGCGAGACGAGGATACCGGCATTGCCAACGATCAGCCGGCCCGGCTCGAACATCACCTTCAAGCCAAGCTTGGTGACGTGCTTGCGGACGATCTGCGCGTAGGCGTCGGGGAGCGGTGGCGGGTTGTTGTCGACGCGGTAGGGAATGCCGAGACCGCCGCCGAGATCGACATGCTCGATGGCATGGCCGTCGGCGCGCAGCGCGCCGACCAGTTCCACCAAAAGCGCGAAGGCATCGTCGAAGGGTTGCAGCTCGGTGATCTGGCTGCCGATATGGGTGTCGATGCCGGTGACCTTGATGCCCGGCAATTCAGCCGCGCGCGCATAGACCTGACGCGCCTTCTGCCATGGGATGCCGAACTTGTTCTCGGCTTTGCCTGTCGAGATCTTCTTGTGCGTCCTGGCGTCGACATCCGGATTGATGCGCAGCGAGACCGGCGCCACCTTGCCCAGGGCAACGGCGCGCGACGAGAGCAGTTCGAGTTCGGGCTCGGATTCGACGTTGAAGCACAGGATGCCGGCTGCCAGCGCAAAGTCCATCTCACGCGCGGTCTTGCCGACGCCGGAGAACAGGATCTTGCTGGCCGGGATGCCGGCTGCCAGCGCGCGCCGCAACTCGCCTTCCGACACCACGTCGGCTCCGGCGCCGAGCCTGGCCAGGGTTTTGAGCACCGCCTGATTGGAATTCGCCTTCATGGCGTAGCAGACCAGTGCATCGAGCCCGGCAAATGCCTGGACGAAGACGTGGTAGTGCCTGGTCAGCGTGGCCGTCGAATAGCAGTAGAATGGCGTGCCGACGGTTGCGGCGATGTCCGATATCGCCACGTCCTCGGCATGAAGCACGCCGTCGCGGTAGTCGAAATGGTTCACGAGAGTGGTTCCGAAAAATTGGAGCAGGGTAGGAGCGGGTTTAGCACTCTAAACCGCTCTGACCGGCTCTAGAGCAGCGGGTCGAGAATGAACTTCTTGTCCGCGACCGGTTTTTCCGGTTCCGGCGGCACGGGTTGGTGTGCCTTCTCGGCGTCCTTGCGCGCCTGCACGGCCGCCTCGTAAGGCGTGTCGAGACCGGACCTTCTGCCGCAAGCCGTAACGGCGGCAACCGCCGCAAGCAGCGTCAGTGTCACCAAAATCCTGCTTCCGGTCATCGATCCATCCGTCCGAAACTTTTTTCCGCCGCTGCTTTTAGCCGAGTTCTCGGCGCATTGCACCCTGGATATTGCCGTTGCAATATCCTGGATATTGGCGGTTGCAATATCCGGGATATGGCTGGCCGCAATGTCCGGCATCACGCCTTGGCCAGCCGCTTTTTCCAGTAGCGGATCTGCTTCCTGACTTCCGACGGTGCGGTGCCGCCGAAGGAGGTGCGGCTCTTCACAGAGTTCTGCACGGCCAGCACCGAAAAAATGTCCTTCGTGATGCCGGGGTGGATCGACTGCAAGTCTTCCAGCGCAAGCTTCTCCAGGCTCAGCTTCTTCTCTTCGGCCAGCGCCACCGCCCGTCCCGTGACATGATGCGCTTCCCGGAACGGCAGGCCGAGCGTGCGCACCAGCCAGTCGGCAAGGTCGGTCGCGGTTGCGTGGCCGGAGCCGGCAGCCTTCTTCATCGCCGCCGCGTTCACCGTCATATCGGAGACCATGCCGGTCATCGCCGCCAGCATCAGGTCGAGCGTCTCGGCGGCATCGAACACCGATTCCTTGTCTTCCTGCATGTCCTTGCCATAGGTCAAAGGCATGCCCTTCATCACCGTCAGCAGGCCGACCAGATGGCCGGTGACGCGCCCGGTCTTGCCGCGCACCAGTTCGGCGGCGTCGGGGTTCTTCTTCTGCGGCATGATCGAGGAGCCGGTGGAGAAGCTGTCCGACAGCCTGATGAAGCCGAATTGCGGCGTCGACCAGATGATGATTTCTTCCGCCAGCCGCGACAGATGCGTGGCGCATATGGCCGCCAGTCCCAGGAATTCCAGCGCGAAATCGCGGTCCGAGACGCTGTCCAGCGAATTGCGCATGGGCTCGCGGAAGCCGAGCGCACTGGCGGTCTGGTGGCGGTCGATCGGAAAGCTGGTGCCGGCAAGGGCGGCCGCACCAAGCGGGCTCTCGTCCATGCGTTCGACGGCGTCGCGCACCCGCGACAGGTCGCGCGAAAACATCTCGACATAGGCCATGCAATGGTGGCCGAATGTCACCGGCTGCGCCGCCTGCATATGAGTGAAGCCCGGCATCACCGTCGCGGCATGCTGCTCGGCCCGCTCCAGCAACGCACCGACCAGGCCCTTCAAGGCCTCGGCGACGCGAAAGCACTCGTCCTTGACCCAGAGCCGGAGGTCCACTGCAACCTGGTCGTTGCGAGAGCGGGCCGTGTGCAGCCGGCCGGCGGCCGGACCGATCAGCTCGGCGAGGCGGGCCTCGACGTTCATGTGGATGTCTTCCAGCCTGGTCGAGAATTCAAATGTGCCCGCCTCGATCTCTTTCAGGATCGTGTTCAGGCCGTGAGCGATTTTCTCTTGATCGGCCGCCGAAATAATGCCCGTTTGCGCCAGCATCGCGCTATGGGCGATCGAACCTCTGATGTCCTGCGCATAGAGTTTGCGGTCGAACGAGATCGACGCGTTGATTGCTTCCATGATCGCGGCCGGACCCGAGGCAAATCGTCCGCCCCACATCTGGTTGCTGGTCTTCTTGTCGCTCATGGCTATAAAACCCGTGCTCGGAGCAGTTTTGAGAAAATGGCAGACGGAAACAGATTTTTCCCGGCCCCGCGCCTGATCCTCGCCGCCCTGGTGGCGGGAGCGCTGGCCGGCGCGGTCGCGGTATATGTCAGCGAGAGCCGGTCTGGCAACAACGCCGCGTCGCAAGTCGCCGTCGGCGACAGCAAGGACGATGTCGCCTGCGCCGCCAAGAGCGAACGCGCCAAGAAGATCGCCGCAGCCGCCACCGGCGAGGTCGCGGCGCTCTTGCCAGCCGATCCGCCGCAATCGATGAAGAGCCTCGCCTTCAACGGCCCGGACGGCAAGCCGATGACCATCGCCGACCGTGCCGGCAAGACGGTGCTGCTCAATCTGTGGGCGACATGGTGCGCGCCATGCCGCGCCGAAATGCCGGCGCTGGACGCCTTGCAGAAGGAGAAAGGCAGCGATGCGTTCCAGGTCGTCGCCGTCAACGTCGATGCCGGCGACGACGTGAAGCCGAAGAAGTTCCTCAAGGACACCGGCGTCGAGGCACTCGGCTATTACAGGGATTCGACGATGGCGCTGTTCAACGAGCTCAAGACGCGCGGCCTGGCGCTCGGCCTGCCCGTCACCATGCTGATCGACGGCGAAGGCTGCCTGATCGCTCATATGAACGGCCCGGCCGAGTGGTCGGGGCCGGACGCCAAGCGGCTTGTCGAGGCCGCGCTCGGGTCTTGAAGAGGCTGGGACAAGGCTGGGCGCAAGCGCGGCTTGACCACGCAACGGTTCCGCCCAGCCCATCCGCGGCGGCCTGAGCCGACCCGGTCAATTCGTCGAATGCCTGGATCGGCGCCGGCTTGCCGAGATAGTAGTCCAAGCCTCGGCGTCCAGGGACTCACCTTAAGGACATATATGGCGAGCCGTTTGTGCTATCGGCCAGACGAGCCGTTGGTCGGCAGGGGATAGACGCCCTTCAATACTTCGTCGAAGTGATGACTGACCGCCGCATTGCACTCGCAAGCAAGCCACCGCAGGCCGTCGACCTTGCGAACGACGATCCGGGCACGATGGGTCTCAATGAGACCGTGTTCTTTCAGATCGCGTATGACGCGGCTCAAATAGCTCCGGCCGACTCCGAGCATTACGGCGAGCTGTTCTTGTGTCAGCGCCAGATCGGGAGTGCCCGTCCGATCAATGGCGGCCAGCAGCCATTTCGCTGTCCGTTGCTCGATCGAATGCGCGGCATTGCAGGCCACGGACTGGAACATCTGCGCCATCAGG
Source organism: Mesorhizobium sp. B2-5-3 (assembly GCF_006441005.1). Lineage (NCBI taxonomy): Bacteria > Pseudomonadati > Pseudomonadota > Alphaproteobacteria > Hyphomicrobiales > Phyllobacteriaceae > Mesorhizobium > Mesorhizobium sp. B2-5-3. Next base: position 498,642 of record NZ_VFUS01000002.1, on the reverse strand, counting down.
CAGTCCGCGTACCGCGCGAACAGATTCCGTAGCGTCGACGACCTGGACTTCGCCTCTTCAAGGTTAAGCAGGTCGATGCGGAAGAACGAACCTCCCAATTGTACTTCAGCGCGAGCGTAAGCTGGGAGCCTGCCTTGGCTGACAACTCCGCCAATTGCCCCTTCTCGTCCGACCAGAGCCGTCTCGATCGCACGCCCGTCGCTCAGCACGACGAGATAGGAAATCAGGCTGGGACCTCTCGGGAAGTATGCATGGCGAACCGTGTCACCAGGTTCATAAAGCAGTGTTCCGGTGGAGGCCGACCACTCATCCAGCCAAGGCTCGAGGATTGCCCAATCTGCCGCGGTGAGTGCCCGCAGAAGATTGTTGCCGATCATGCCGGAGTCTATGTGGGCGCGGGCTTCCATTTACACTCCTCCGAACGATCGCTTGCGGCCCATATCCCAATAACCGGAGAAATGTCCACTAGTGCGCAGACGCGCAAAGCGCGAATGTCTAAGAAGTGACAGGGGTGCTGATCCAGGCCCCATCGAGCGCGAGCTGTGGCGCGTCGGCTCCAGGCGAAATGCTAGAAGATCGCCCAAGGCGGACAACAAAGCCCTGCGGTTGAATTGCTGGCGTGTCGCGTAGAGCACGTCGATACTGAACCCGTGCAACCAGCGTGAGATATGAACCCGGAACAACCGCCCGCTTCAGGGGCCCATCCCCTTCTCCGGCTCTACATCGCCGGAGACACGCCCGGTGCTCGTCGGGCACTGGAAAGCCGCCTGAATATAATCGAGGAGATGAGCGCATCCATTGAAATCCAGATCTTCGATATCCTGGAACATCCTCATGAGGCGGAGCGAGCAGGGATACTAGCAACGCCGACGCTCTCCGACGAATCCGCCGATCCCCCGCGCCGTCTGGTGGGCGACATCAGCAATATCGCTCAGGTTCTGGACTATTTCGGTTTTCGCAAGAAGGATGATATTCATGACCGCGACGGATGAGATCTCTATCGACCCGGTTCTTGAACGCGTCAATACAGGGATCGAGGCTTTTGACGACTTGGTGATGGGTGGCTTGCCGCGCGGACGCACCACCATCGTGGGCGGCACGCCCGGTAGCGGCAAGACCGTATTCGCCACGCAGTTCCTGGCGCATGGCATCACCGGTCTCAATGAGGCCGGTGTCTTCGTCACTTTCGAGGAGTCGCCAACCGAGATCGAGGTAAACATGGCGAGCTTCGGCTGGGACATCCGCGGCTGGCGAGCGGCGGACAAGCTTGTTTTCGTCGATGCGAGCCCGCGCGATCAGGACCAGGTGGTTGTGGGCGATTTCGACCTCGCCGGTCTTCTGACCCGCATTCTGCACGCGAGCCGAAGCGCCGGGGCAAAGCGCATCGTGCTCGATTCGGTTACCCAACTTTTCGATCATTTCGTAGCCGAGCAGACGGCAGTGCGCCGCGAACTTCTACGTATTGCGACCGCGCTGAAGAAAGAAGGGCTGACGGTCCTTATGACCGCGGAACGCAACAGTGAATATGGTGAAATCTCCCGTCACCGAATAGAGGAGTTCGTCGCAGACAATGTCGTGATCCTTCGCAATGCCCTTGATCGCGAGCGCCGTCGGCGGACCATAGAAGTCCTGAAAATGCGCGGCAGCCGTCACGTTGAGGGCGAAGTGCCCATAACGCTGGTCGCCGAACAGGGCATCGTAGCTGTGCCTCTGTCATCGTTGCGCCTGGAGCAGCAATCAAGCACGAAACGGGTCACCAGTGGTAATTCCGAACTCGACAAAATGTGCAGCGGCGGGTTCTTTCGCGACAGCGTAACCCTTGTCAGTGGAGCCACAGGCACCGGAAAGACTCTACTTGTCACCAACTTTCTAGCAGGCGGAGTGGCTGCGGGCGAACGCGCCTTGCTCGTCGGCTATGAGGAGAGCCGCGGCCAGCTTTTCCGCAACGCGCGTAGCTGGGGCGTCGATTTCGAAGCGATGGAGGCGGATGGTCGCCTGAAGGTAGTCTGCCTTTATCCGGAAGCGCAGAGTTTGCCGGATCACCTTCTGATGATCCGCGAACTGGTGGCGGAGTTCAAACCCGATCGCATGGCAATCGACAGCTTGTCGGCATTGGAACGCATCGCGCCAGAAACCGGGTTTCGTGAGTTCTTGATCAGCGTCACCTCCTTCATAAAGAAGCGCGAAATTGCCGGCCTTTGCACCGCTACCAACAAATCGCTTGTCGGAGGCCAGAGCGCTAGCGAGCAGCATATTTCCACACTCACCGATTCGATCATTCTGTTGCGCTACATTCAGCAGGAAGAATTCATGCATCGCGGCATGATGGTGCTGAAAATGCGCGGCAGCGAACACGACAAACAGATACGGCGCTTCACCATCGACAGTGGCGGTATGCATCTTGGAAAGCCCTTTGACAGCGCGCCTGATGTGTTCGGCGACTCCGCCGTGGACAACACGTCGACATGAAGAGCGCCTTGAATACGGCGCAAAACGCCGCCGAAATGCTGGAATCGCCCGGAGATACATCTCCGGCTGGCATCAGCCAGCTCAGCTTTCGCCAGTTGATCGAAAATACCGCCGACGGGATGCTGGTGGTCGATTTGGACGGAACAGTGCTCTATGCCAATCCTGCGGCAGCCGTAATTTTTGGACAGCCGCTTGACGAACTCCTCCACGTTCCGCTCGGCCGTCCGGTCGTCTCCGGAGAGATCGCCGAGATCACCGTTCACCGTTCCGGCCGCAAGCCGGCAGAAGTGGAAATGCGTACGGTCGAGGTTACCTGGGACAGCAGGCCCGCATTGCTTGCCAGCCTGCGCGATGTCTCGGCCCAGCGATCAAGAGAAGAAAACGCACGCCAGTCACAAAAGCTCGAAGCCATTGGACGCCTCGCAGCTGGCATTGTCCATGACTTCAACAACCTACTCGCCGTTTTCGGGTCTGGCCTTCGGCTTCTGGAGAAACAGATCGCTAAAGATCCTGCGGACGAGAAAGTCACTCTGCTGGTCGAGGAGATGTTCAGGCGGATCGAAAATGGAGGAGCGCTAACACAGCAACTGCTTGCCTTTTCGCGACGCCAATCCCTGGCCCCGGAACAGATTGATCTCAATGAACGTATCAAGGGGCTGACGACGCTGCTGGAACGGACGTTGGGGAGCGGTATCCGGGTGCAATGCAATCTGGATCCAGCCTTGGACCCTATCCTTATCGATGCCAACCAGCTCGACATCGCCGTTCTTAACCTTGCGGTGAACGCCAGAGATGCAATGAAAGGCAGTGGCACCCTCACGATTGAGACCAGCAATTTTCCAAATGATCTGGAGGATTTGCGTTCAGCGGCGGCTTCATTTGTTCGCGTGACTGTACGCGATACCGGCTGTGGAATGAGCAAGGACACCCTGGCGCGCGTTTTCGAACCATTCTTCACAACAAAATCGGAAGGGCAGGGTACGGGACTCGGGCTAAGCCAAGTTTACGGCTTCATCAAGCAATCCGGTGGGCATGTCCGAATCGATAGCGAAATCGGTCAGGGAACAAGCCTGCATCTCTACTTGCCGCGCGCTTCTGGAACCGAGCGGCAGCAGAACTGAGCGGCGGCAGACCCATTCCCGGCCAGCAGACTGATTGGCCGATGTCAAATCCGTCAGGCTGAGCGCGGGACGGGAATTTCCACGCATCGACCGAGCATTAAACCGACGCCTTTTTCAGCGTTGTCATGTCAGTGTTGTCATGTGCTGTTAGACGCCGTCCGTCGGTGAGGTCGCTGACCGTCTCGAGACAGGTCCCTGGTACATCAATTCAAGCAGCAAGCCGCTATGCAATCCTTTTCCGGGTCACTTTCATCCGGAAGTGAACGCTACTTTAGCCGGACATGAAGTGCGCCTGCCCGCAACAAAACCGTTGTCCGCTGCGCGCGAACGACACATAGTGCCATTGCGGGAGTGCCCCTTTCGCCAATGACAAGCAATGAGAACGGGAGACGAAACATGAAGTTCTTTGGCTTCGCGGCCGGTGTCGCCGTGACCCTGCTTTCCACAACCTCCGCCTTCGCCGTCACGCAGATCAGCTGGTGGCACGCCATGACCGGCGCCAACGCAGAGGTCGTCGACAAGATTTCCAAGGATTTCAACGCCAGCCAGGGCGACTATCAGATTGTTCCGGTTTTCAAGGGCACCTATCCCGAAACGCTGAATGCCGGCATCGCCGCCTATCGCGCCGGCCAGTCGCCTGACATCATCCAGGTGTTCGATGTCGGCACCGGCGTGATGATGGCGGCCCGGGACGCGATCAAGCCAGTGGCCGAGGTGCTGACCGGCGCCGGGATGGACTTTGACAAGAGCCAGTATCTGCCAGGCATCGTCGGTTATTATTCGACGCCGGACGGCACCATGCTGTCCTTCCCCTACAACTCCTCCTCGCCGATCCTCTACTACAACAAGGACATCTTCCAGAAGGCGGGGCTCGATGTGAACAACCCACCCAAGACCTGGAACGAGGTGTGGGAGGATGCCAAAAAGATCAAGGCGAGCGGCGCCGCCGCTTGCGGCTACACCTCGACCTGGCTGACCTGGATACACCTGGAAAACTTCGCGGCGTGGAACGATGTGCCGTGGGCCACGCAGCAGAATGGCCTGGCCGGCGGTGATGTCGAACTCAAGATCAACTCGCCGATCTTCGTCAAACATTTCCAGGCGCTCGCCGATCTGGCCAAGGACGGCACCTTCAAATATGGCGGGCGCACCTCCGAAGCCAAGCAGATATTCCTCGCCGGCGAATGCGGCATCTTCACCGAATCCTCGGGCGGCCTAGGCGACATCGTCAAGTCGGGCATGAACTACGGCATTGGCCAGTTGCCCTATGACAGCGACGCCAAGGGCGCGCCGCAGAACACGACGCCGGGCGGTGCCAGCCTTTGGGTCTTCGGCGGCAAGTCCGACGAGGAGTACAAAGGCGTCGCGGCTTTCTTCGCCTATCTGTCCAAGACCGATGTGCAGGAATATCTGCACCAGAAATCGGGATACCTGCCGGTGACGCTCGCCGCCTATGAGGCGACGAAAAAGTCCGGCTTCTACGACAAGAATCCCGGTCGCGAGACGCCGATCCTGCAGATGACGGGCAAGGCGCCGACCGACAATTCGAAGGGCGTGCGGTTGCCGAACTTGCCGCAGGTGCGCGACATCCAGAACGAGGAGTTCGAAAAGATGCTTGCCGGCCAGGAAACCGCCCAGCAGGCGCTCGACAATGCGGTCACGCGTGGCAACGCGGCGATCAAGGAAGCGCTGGGGAATTAGGGCGCGTCCGAACCTATCGAGTTATAGTCCTTGCTCTACGAGGCCCCCCTCTGCCCTGCCGGGCATCTCCCCCTGAAGGGGGGAGACTGGCTGTCGCGACCGTTTTCGGCGATTGTCAAAGCTGGAGAATGGCAGCTGCCGCAGGAACTGCCAATCTTCCTCCAAGAGGGGGAGATGCCCGGCAGGGCAGCGGTGAGCGCCGTAGAGTGCCGCTCGGCTTTCCACGCCGGAGCGGCGCATTGACCCCGCGCGTCGTCTTTCCCAACAAAGTCTTGCCATACCTCCTGGTGGCGCCGCAACTTGCCATCACGCTGGTGTTCTTCTACTGGCCGGCCGGGCAGGCGCTCTACCAGTCGATGCTGAGGCAGGACCCGTTCGGGCTGAGGAGCAGGTTCGTCTGGTTTGCCAATTTCCGCAAGGTGCTTGCCGACCCGGCCTATCTCAACTCGATCAAGGTCACAGTGGTGTTTTCGCTCGCGACCGTGATCGTTGCCATGGGCGTGGCGCTGCTCCTTGCCGTGATGGCGGAAAAGGTGGTGCGCGGCAAAGGCCTCTACCGCACGCTGATGATCTGGCCCTACGCGGTGGCGCCGGCGATTGCAGGCATGCTGTGGCTGTTCCTGTTCAATCCATCGATCGGCTCGCTGTCTTATCTGCTGAGACGTTTGGGCGTCGCCTGGGATCCGCTGCTCAACGGCACCGACGCCATGATCCTTCTGGTGGCGGCGGCCGCCTGGAAGCAGATCAGCTATAATTTCCTGTTCTTCGTCGCCGGGCTGCAGGCGGTGCCGAAAACGCTGATCGAGGCGGCGGCGATCGACGGCGCCGGCGAAACCAAGCGCTTCTGGACCATCGTCTTCCCGCTTTTGGCGCCGACGACGTTTTTCCTTTTGGTCGTCAATACCGTCTATGCGCTGTTCGACACGTTCGGCATCGTCCACGCCGTCACCGGCGGCGGGCCGGGCAAGGCCACCGAGACACTGGTCTACAAGGTCTACAATGACGGCTTCGTCAATCTGATCCTCGGCGATTCGGCGGCGCAGTCGGTCATCCTGATGGTCATCGTCATCGCGCTCACCGCCATCCAGTTCCGCTACGTGGAACGGAAGGTTCATTACGGCTGAGGAGCGCGATGATCGGTCAATCCCCGTTTCGCATTTTCCTTGCACATGCCGTGCTCATCCTCGGCATACTGATCGTGGCCTTTCCGATCTACTACACTTTCGTTGCCTCGACGCAGACGCTGCAAACCATCCTTAGGCCGCCACTGCCTTTCCGGCCGGGCAGCGAGTTCTGGAACAATTACGGCGAGGCGCTGTTCGGCGGCGTCGGCCGCATCGGCGGGCTCGCCGTCGGCAGGCTGCTCCTCAACTCCACGATCATGGCGCTCGGCGTCGCGGTCGGAAAGATATTCATCTCGATCCTGTCGGCCTATGCGATCGTCTTCTTCCGTTTTCCGCTGCGCATGACGTTCTTCTGGCTGATCTTCATCACCCTGATGCTTCCCGTCGAGGTGCGCATCCTGCCGACCTACAAGATAATGGTCGATCTCGGTATGATCGACACTTATGCCGGACTGATCATCCCGCTGATCGCCTCGGCCACCGCAACGCTGTTGTTCCGCCAGTTCTTCATGACCATCCCGGGCGAACTGGTCGAGGCGGCGCGCGTCGACGGCGCCGGCCCATGGCGGTTCTTTTTCGATATCCTGTTGCCATTGTCGCGCACAAATATCGCGGCGCTGTTCGTCATTCTTTTCATCTACGGCTGGACCCAGTATCTGTGGCCGCTGCTGGTCACCAACAGCAACGATATGAACACCATCGTCATCGCACTGAAGAAGATGGTCTCCTTCGCCGATGCCGACACCCAATGGCATTTGATCATGGTCACGGCGATCCTGGCAATCTTGCCGCCAATCCTGGTCGTGGTGCTGATGCAGCGCTGGTTCGTGCGCGGACTGGTCGACACCGAAAAGTGAGAAGCCGATGGCGACGGTCGATCTGAGGGACGTGAAGAAAGTCTATGCCGGCGGCGTGGAAGCCGTGAAGGGCGTCTCCATTGCCATTCCCGACAAGGAACTCTGTGTGCTGGTCGGGCCGTCCGGCTGCGGCAAGTCCACGCTTTTGAGGATGATCGCCGGGCTGGAGACCATTTCTTCCGGCACGGTCGCTATCGACGGCAAGATCGTCAACACGATCGGCCCGACCGAGCGCGACATCGCCATGGTGTTCCAAAACTATGCGCTCTATCCGCATATGAAAGTCTACGACAACATGGCTTACGGGCTACGCAATCGCGGTACGCCCAAGGATGAGATCGACAGCAGGGTTCGTTCGACCGCCAAGGTGCTGGAGCTTTCAGCGCTGCTTGACCGGCGCCCGCGCGAGCTTTCAGGCGGTCAACGCCAGCGCGTCGCCATGGGCCGCGCCATCGTGCGCAATCCGAAAGTCTTCCTGTTCGACGAGCCACTCTCCAATCTCGATGCCAAGCTGCGCGGCCAGATGCGGGTCGAAATCAAGAACTTGCAGCGCTCGCTCGGTGTCACCTCGGTCTACGTCACCCATGACCAGTTGGAAGCGATGACGTTGGCCGACATCCTTGTCGTCATGAATGGCGGATTGGTCGAGCAGGCGGGCGCGCCACTCGACATTTACGAAAAGCCGGCCTCGACGTTCGTCGCCTCTTTCATCGGCGCACCGCCGATGAATCTTCTGTCCCTTTCGGGTCCGGCGCTGACCGGCAGCAAGACGAGCGACTTTGCGCCTGCGAATGCCGTCACGCTTGGCTTCCGCCCCGAGGATGCCGATGTCACTTTCGCGGCCGAGGCACCGTCCGGCGCGCTCGTGCTGCCGACAATGGTGGAGGCGGTCGAGCCGGTGGGAGCGGACAGCTTTCTTCACTGTGCGGCAGGAGGCGACCGCATCGTCGTGCGTGTGGCCGCGCGCGCAACAGCCAAGCCCGGCGACCAGTTGCGCGTCGTGGCCAAGGCCGAGAAACTTCACTGGTTCGATCAGGCTGCAAAGAGGGTCGACTGACGCCAATCTTGCATGCTGATCAGCGAACCGTCGGCCGGTTAGGCGAATACATGCGCCTGTCCCGACACGGTGAGCCGGACGATCTCACCGACCGCCGGCGCGTCCATGCCGGACTTGCGCAGGATCAGCGGCGTACTGCCGATGGCGGCGGCGTCCGGCGGGTCGGGGCTGTTGAGCAACCGCACCGCGACCGTGCAGGTCGAGCCGGCGAATTCGGATTCCGTTACCTCGCCAAACAGCATGTCCGGCGTGCCCGACATGCCCTCGCGCGATGTCCGCTTCAGTCCGATCTGCTCCGGCCGCAACATGATGCGGGCGACATCGCGGCTGTCCGATGTATCCACGGCGATGCGGCCAAGCGGCGACGTGGCGAAACCACCCGCTATCTTCGCCGGCAGGATGATGGCGTCGCCAAGGAACTCGGCAATCATCCTGTCCTTCGGCTTGAGATAAAGTTCGCGCGGCGTGCCGACCTGCGAGAATCGGCCCTCGCGCATCACAGCGACCTGGCTGGCGAAGGACAGCGCCTCGGCCTGATCGTGCGTCACCAGGATGGTGGTGATGCCGGCGGCTTCGAGCAGTTCCGCCACGGCTTTGCGCATGGAGGCGCGCAGGCCGGTGTCGAGCGCCGAGAACGGTTCGTCGAGCAGCATCAGCCGCGGCTTCATCGCCATGGCGCGGGCGAGCGCCACGCGTTGCTGCTGACCGCCGGAGAGTTCGTGCGGGCGGCGCTTCAGGATCGCCTTGTCCAGCCCCACTATATAGGCGAGCTCGACAATGCGCTCGGATCGCTTGTCCAGCCGGCGGTCCATCCCGAAACCGATATTGTCGCGAATCGTCAGGTGCGGAAACAGGGCGCCGTCCTGTGCAACCAGGCCGATACCGCGGCGGTGCGCCGGAACGGCGCCGCCGCTGTCGGCCAGCATCTTTCCGTCAAGCACAATGCTGCCCTGGTCGGGCGCCTCGAAACCGGCGATCAGCCGCAGCAAGGTGGTCTTGCCGCAGCCGGACGGCCCGACGATGGCCGTGCGGCTGCCGCCGGCGACGTCGAGATCGATGCCGGCAAGCGCCGCGACCGGGCCGTAATGCTTGTGCAAGCCCCTGAGTTCGAGAAAGCTCATCGTCCTGCCATCCGTTTTGACTGGACATAGAGCAGCCAGGTCAGGGGCAGCGACATCGCCACCATGATGAAGGCGTAAGGTGCTGCCGAAGCGTAGTCGATCTCGCCGCTGTAGGACCAGAATGCCATCGCCAGCGTGCGGGTGCCGTTCGGCGCCAGCATCTGGGTCGCGGTCAGCTCGTTCATGATGCCGAGCGCCACCAGCGCCATGCCGGCGGCGGCACCCGGCGCCGACAGGCGGATCGTCGTCGACCACAATGCATGGAGCGGCGACCGCCCGAGGCTGGACGCGGCGCGCTCGAGCTCGACCGGCGCCTGCGCGATCGACGCCCGCAGGCTGATCAGGGCGCGGGGCAGGAACATCAAGGCATAGGCAACCAGGATGGTGAACAGGGTCTGATAGAGCGGCAGGGCGATGCGCACGGTGATGGTGACCAGCGCCAGTGCGATCACGACCCCGGGCAGCGATCCGACGATGTAGTTGCAGCCCTCCAGCAAGCGCTGCAGAGGCCCCGGCGCGCGGATCGAGATCCAGGCCATCGGCATGGCGGCGACTGTGGCGAGCAGCGCGCCGGCGAGCGCCAGGAACAACGTCTGGCCGAGCGCCAGGCCGATCTCGTCGAGCCGCCAGACCTCGGCGCCGCCGGCGGCAAGCCAGCGTCCGATGGTGACGAACGGTACGCCGAGCGCCAGAAGCGTGGTGGCGGCAAGCAGCAGCAGGCAAGGCACGGTCGCCCGGCCGAGCGGCGCGCGCTGTTGGTGGCGCGCGGCGCCCGAACCGACGCGGGCATAGCGCTCTTCCCCGCGCACCAGCACCTCCAGCCCGAGCAGCACGAAGCAGCAGCTCACCAGCACGCCGGCCAGCATATTCGCGGCCGGCCCGTTGAAGGTCGATTGGAACTGGTCGACGATCGCCGTGGTGAAGGTGTCGAAGCGGATGAAGACGTAAAGGCCGTATTCGGCCAACAGGTGCAGGCCGACCAGCAATGCGCCGCCACAGATGGCAAGCCTGAGCTGCGGCAGCACGACGCGCCAGAACACACGCCAGGGACCAAGGCCGAGTGCGGCCGCGGCGTCTTCGAGCGCCGGATCGAGCCGGCGCAGGGCCGCCGATACCGGCAGATAAAGGAACGGGAAATACGCTATGACAGAGACGAGCACGCCGGCCCACAAGCCATGCAGCCCGGGCACCATGGTGATCCAGGCATAGCTGTGCACGAAGGCGGGAATGGCGAGCGGCGCCACGCATAGCCAGGCCCACAGCCGGGCGCCGGGCAGGTCGCTGCGTTCGGTCAGCCAGGCCAGCGCCACCGACAGGATGATGGCGATCGGCACGGCGAGCGCGACAAGCAGGACGGTGTTGGCCAGAAGCTCGCCGACACGCGGCCGGAAAACCAGCGCCGAGACGGTTTCCCAACCGGTCTGCACGGCGACCCAGACGATGAAGGCAAGCGGCAGCAGGGCCAGCAGCGAAACGAAGATAGCGGCGGCAACGATCCATGACGCAGCGCGCCGGCGCGCCCTGCGGCGCGTCCTCGGCGGCAGGCCCGGGCTTGCAATGTCGGCCGCGAACTGCATCGGCTCAGACTTCGCGCCCTTGCCGCCCGGCGGCGGCAATCGAAAGACCACGATCATGGTCGGGAATACAGCGTGTCGTCATCGACGAATGCCATCTCGAAAAAACAAAACGCTCCCGCGGAATTCCCGCGGGAGCACGGCCGGTGTCCTTATTAGGACGAACGGCAACTAAAGCAAGCCGGCCGCCGTCATCAGGTCGGTGGCCTTCTTGGAGTTCAGCGTCGCGGCATCGATCTTCGGCGCCTGCAGGTCGGCCAGCGGCACCAGCTTCGGATTGGACTCTGCGCCCTTGCCGACCGCGTATTCGAAGGACGTTCCGTTCTTCAGCACGTCCTGGCCGCCCTTGCCGGTCACCCACTTCAGGAAAGCCTGGGCTTCCTTGGGATGCTTGCTCGAAGCCAGCACGCCACCGCCGGAGGTCGAGACGAAGGCGCCCGGATCCTGGTTCTTGAAATAATGCAGCGCAACGTTCTTGCTGTTCTCGCCGGTCTTGGCCTGATCGCCGAAGTAGTAGTAGTGATAGATCACGCCGCCTTCGATCTCGCCGGCGTTGACCGCCTTCATCACGGTGCTGTTGCCCTTATAGGCGGTGAAATTCTGCTTCATCGCCTTCAGCCAGTCCGCCGTCGCGGCTTCGCCCTTGAGCTGCAGCAGCGCGCTGACGATAGCCTGGAAATCGGCGCCCGACGGCGAGGCGGCCCAGCGGCCTTTCCAGCTCGGATCGGCAAGGTCGAGCAGCGACTTGGGCAACTGGTCGGCCTTGAGCTTGGTGGTATTGTAGGCAAAGACGGTGCTGCGGGCGGCAACGCCGACCCATTTGCCGCTCGCTGCCTGATAATCCTGCGGAACCTGCGCCAGTGTGTCGGCGTCGACCGGCGCGAACAGGCCGGCATTCTCGACCAGCACCATGGCCGGCGAATTCTCGGTCAGGAACACGTCGGCGGGCGAGGCGGTGCCCTCCGCGACGATCTGGTTGGAGAAATCGCTGTCGCCGCCATTGCGCAGCGTGACCTTGATGCCGGTTTCCTTGGTGAAGCCGTCGGCCCATTCCTTGGCGAGGCTCTCGTGCTGGGCATTGTAGACGATGATGCCTGTATCCTCAGCCATCGCCTGGCCAGCCATCAGGCTGACCGCCACCACCGCGGCGCCGGCAAGGGTGGAAAGAGCGTATTTCATGGGCGTCGTCCTCGATCTCGTTGAACTGGCACGCAGCACCTATCGATACATGACAGGTGTAGTCAACATTTTTGGCCTGCTTCAATCGGCCGCTGGCGGCATAGGCCCATGCCAGGCGGACAATTCCGCGTGATGGCCGCGCGCGACCGACGGTCCAGGACACAGTCGCCGTCGACGAGCCCAAGTTCGCGTTCGCCCGCAATCTTTCGTGACTTGCCGGTAGTTTGCCTTGGACATTATTTCGCCGGCCACGTAACAAATCAGCGCCGAGGCGCGAAGATCGGGGAGTGAACTCTTGTGAGCGGCAAGGACGAGGCCGAGCTTTCCCGGCTGATGCGAGCCGCGATCGCGGGAGATGAAAGGGCCTATGCCGACTTTCTGCACCGGACGGCCGCTCTGGTTCGCGGTTTTGCCAGGCGCAAGATCGTCAAAGGCGGGGTCGATCCCGAGGATGTCGTGCAGGAAACCTTGCTGGCCATTCATGTGAAACGGCACACCTGGCGCCAGGACGCACCTGTGCTGCCCTGGGTCTATGCCATCGCGCGCTTCAAGTTGATCGACGCGTTCCGGCGGCGCGGACGGCGCATCGAGATCGATGTCGACGATATTGCCGAAACCTTCGCCGAGCCGGAAACGGAAACCGTCAGCGAACGCGACATCAGCCGGGCGCTCGACGGCCTGCCGCCGGCACAGCGCTCCGTGGTGTCGTCCGTGTCGGTGGAGGGGCGCTCGATCGGCGACACGGCAGCCAAGTTCGGCATCAGCGAAACAGCGGTGCGGGTTTCCTTGCATCGCGGACTTGCAGCCATTGCCAAGCGGTTCGGGCAGGGGCGGTTTGGGCGGGAATGACATGAGGACCGAGGATCTCATCAAGGCGCTTGATGCCGACGCCCGCAGCAAGGCGATGCCGCTGCGCTCGGCCTGGTGGCTGGCTGCCGGCGTGGCCGCCGTGATCGCGGGCGCGGTTTTCATGATGACGATCGGTCCGCGCCCCGACTTCATGGCTGCCGCACATACGATGCGCTTTCTTTCGAAGTTCCTGTTCACCATCGTGCTCGCCGCCAGCGCCTTCGCCTTCGTCAGGGCATTGTCGACACCGGGAGCATCGACAGGCAAGGCGGCGGCCTGGATGGCGGCTGCGCCCGTGCTCGTGGCAGTGGCCGTGGTGCTGGAGCTTTACGCCGTGCCCGAGGCCGACTGGGGCAGGCGCCTCGTCGGTTCCAACATGATGGTCTGCATGGGGCTCATCCCGCTGATCGGCATCGGCCCACTGGCCATCTTCCTGTGGATGCTGCGCTATGGCGCGCCGACACGGCCGGTGCTGGCCGGCACGGCCGCGGGCCTGCTCGCCGGCGGGCTGGCGGCAACCTTCTATGCCGCGCATTGCTTTGATGATTCGCCGCTTTTCGTCGCCACCTGGTATACGATCGCGATCGCCGCGCTGGCGCTGCTCGGCGCGCTCGGCGGCCGGTTTTTCGTGCGCTGGTAGCGCGACGCCCGCTGCTGCATCCCGCGCGCATACCGATCCTTAATCATGCCGGCAAATGTTTGCCGGCCGGCGGCATCGCCGATACCCGACGCAACCTTTCCTTAAAATCGATCCGTCAGGATTTTCACGGGAAATGCGATTGCCCACGGGGTGGTACAAATCGTGGCAATGCGAAGGATCATCGGGCCGGCGCCGCACAGACGTGCGGGGTTGGCTCTGCTCGTGGGCGGGACAGCGGCGATGACGGCATCGATCCTGCTGTCGCGGCTGGATCCCGGCGCCGAGACGCTCGAATTATGTGTGCAGGCGTCGGTCGGTGTGGCAGCCGGCGCACTTCTCCTGGCCTGCATGTTCGCGCGCGTCATCCGCAAGGACCGCCGCCAGATCGCCGAGAGCGAGCAGCGCTTCCGCCGTGCCATGGAGGATTCCTCCATCGGCGTCGCCATCGTCGGCCTCGACGGGCGCATTCTTGAGGCCAACCCGGCTTTCGCTGCCATGCTCGACTACCGCCGCGACGAGATCGAGGCGTTGACCTTCTTCCAGCTCACGCATGCCGACGATCTGGAGATCGGGCGGGAGACGATGGAAGACCTGAAGGCCGGCAAGATCGATTCCTTTCATTTCGAGAAGCGCTATCTCAAGAAGGACGGCACGCCCGTCTGGGCCCGGCTGGCCGGCTCCGTCATTCGCGACGGGAATAGCGGCCGGCCGCTGTATCTCGTCTCGCAGATAGAGGACATCGATGCGCGCAAACAGGCCGAGGCGCGGATCGCCGAGGCCGAAACGCGCTGGAACTTTGCGTTGGCCGGCGCCGGCCAGGGCGTCTGGGACTTCGACAAGCGCAGGGGCGGCACCAACTATTCCTCGACCTGGGTCAAGATGCTGGGTTATGCCGACGGGGAACTCGACGGTGACCCCGATCACTGGCTGGCGATGATACATCCCGACGATCGCGAAGCCGTGGCCGAGGCGGACCGCGCCCATCTCGAAGGCCGCACGCCGTTCTTCGAGGCCGAATTCAGGATGCGCCACAAGGATGGCCGCTGGCTCTGGTTCCTCGACCGCGGCAAGGCGATCGAGCGCGACGAAGAGGGGCGGCTGATCAGGGCGATAGGCAGCCTGACCGACATCACCCGGCGCAAGCAGGCGGAGGAGCGCCTCGCCGTGTCGGCGGCCATGCTGGCCGACGAAAAGGAGCGCCTCAAAGTGACGCTCCAGTCGATCGGCGATGCCGTCATCTGCACCGATGCCGCCAACCGCGTCACCTTCATGAATCCTGTCGCCGAAAAGCTGACCGGTGTCTCTTGCAATGATGCCCTCGGCAAGACGCTCGGCCATGTCTATTGGGCGGTCGACGAGGAGACCGGCCACAGGATCGGCGTGGCGCGGCCTGCGATCGGCGGCCAGGGAGCCGATGACCAGAACAGCCGCGCCGTCCTCATCCGGCGCGACGAGACGCGCTGCAGCATCCGGCAGGTCGTGTCGCCGATCATGAACGAACGCAACGAATTCTGCGGACTGGTCATCGTCTTTCAGGACTTCACCGATGCGCGGGCGCTGCAGCGCCAGCTTGCCCACGCCGCCGCGCATGATGCGCTGACCGGCCTTGCCAACCGCGCGAGTTTCATCCGCGCCATGGAAGAACTGGTCGATCAGGCCCGCAAGGAGGGGATCGGACATCAGTTCATGTTCATCGACCTCGATCATTTCAAACTGGTCAACGACACAGGCGGCCACGCGGCGGGAGACGCATTGCTCAAGCGCGTTGCCGAGGCCGTGCGTGGCGTGCTTGGTCCGCAGGACATGGTCGCGCGTCTGGGCGGCGACGAATTCGCGGTCATTCTGAAGTCGGGCTCGGCTGCCGGGGCCAGAATCGCGGCGCGATCCATCATCGATGCGATACAGGGCCTCGACTTCACCTGGGAAGGCCGTCCTCATTCGATCGGCGCCAGCATCGGACTGGCTCCTATCAACGCAGATTGCGGCGCGGTCGACGAGATCATCGCCAGGGCAGACGCCGCCTGCTACGTGGCCAAGGCTGCCGGTCGCGGATGCGTGTCCATGGCGCCGGAGACCGATGCGAAGGACGACAGGGTCGAAATCGAGACGCCCACGCCCCTGGCCGCCGCGTCGTAAACCCGCGCGGCCAGGCCGTGATCAGTCTGGCGGGTCAGCGTGTCGGAACCGGATGCTCGCCGCGATAATCGTAGAAGCCGCGGCCGGTCTTGCGGCCGAGCCAGCCGGCCTCGACATATTTGACCAGCAACGGGCAGGGGCGGTACTTCGAATCCGACAGGCCGTCATGCAGCACCTGCATGATTGACAGGCAGGTGTCCAGGCCGATGAAATCGGCCAGCTGCAGCGGCCCCATCGGATGGTTGGCGCCGAGCCGCATGGCGGTGTCGATCGCATCGACCGTGCCGACGCCTTCATAAAGCGTGTAAATCGCTTCGTTGATCATCGGCAAAAGGATGCGGTTCACGATGAAGGCCGGAAAATCCTCCGAGACCGTGATCGTCTTGTCGAGCTGCTTCACATAGGTCTTCGCCGCCTCGAAGGTCTGGTCCTCGGTGGCGATGCCGCGCACCAGTTCGACCAGCTTCATCAGGGGAACCGGATTCATGAAGTGGATGCCGATGAAGCGCTCGGGGCGGTCAGTCTGCGCGGCTAGCCGCGTGATCGAGATCGACGAGGTATTGGTCGCCAGTATGGCCTCGGGATTGAGCTGCGGACAAAGCTGGGCGTAGATCTTGCGCTTGACCGTCTCGTCCTCGGTCGCCGCCTCGATGACCAGGTCGGCACCGGCGAGATCGGCCATGGATGGCGCCGCCGCGATGCGCGCCATCGCCTGATTGCGGAGCTTCTCGTCGAGCTTGCCGGACCCCACCTGGCGGGCCATGTTGCCGCTGACAGTGGCGATGCCCTTCTCGATACGGTCGGGCGATATATCGTAGATCAGCACCTTGTAGCCCGAAAGCGCGGAGACATGGGCGATGCCGCCGCCCATCTGGCCCGCGCCGATGATGCCGATCGTTTCGATCTTGCTCATTACACCGATCCCGTCGAAAAAGGCCTTTGCGGCCTGCTTTTTGTGCGGTGCAAACTAAAAGGGTGGGGCGACTTCGTCTACCCCACCCCTCACAATTTAATACGCTTTGCGGCAGGGCGTCAAAGCGCCTTCTGCAACTCCGGCAGGACAACGAACAGATCGCCGACGAGGCCATAGTCGGCAACCTGGAAGATCGGCGCTTCCTCGTCCTTGTTGATGGCGACGATGACCTTCGAATCCTTCATGCCGGCGAGGTGCTGGATGGCGCCGGAGATGCCGACGGCGATGTAGAGGTCGGGGGCGACGACCTTGCCGGTCTGGCCGACCTGCCAGTCATTCGGCGCATAACCGGCATCGACGGCGGCGCGGGATGCGCCGACGGCAGCGCCGAGTTTGTCGGCGACCGGCAGGATGACCTCCTGGAACTTCTCCGAGGAGCCGAGCGCGCGGCCGCCCGAGATGATGATCTTGGCCGAGGTCAGTTCCGGACGGTCGGTCTCCGACAGCTTGTTCTCGACAAAGGAGGAGAGGCCCGGATTGGCCGCAGCGCTGACGGTTTCGACAGCGGCCGAACCGCCCTCGGGCGCCGCCTGGAAGGAGGCGGTGCGCACGGTAATGACCTTCTTGGCATCGGTCGACTGTACCGTCTGGATGGCGTTGCCGGCATAGATCGGCCGCTTGAAGGTGTCCGGCGAGACCACTTCGATGATCTCGGAGACCTGCGCCACGTCGAGCAAAGCGGCCACGCGCGGCGCGACGTTCTTGCCCGACGAGGTTGCCGGCGCGACGATGGTGTCATAGGAGCCGGCCAGCGACACGACGAGCGCCGCGGTCGGCTCGGCGAGACGCTCGGCAAGCTCGTCGGCTTCGGCGAGCAGCACCTTGCTCACGCCCTTCAGCTTGGCGGCGGCGTCGGCTGCGCCCTTGGCGCCCTTGCCGGCCACCAGCACATGCACGTCCGAGCCGATCTGCAGCGCGGCCGACAGCGCCTTGGCGGTCTGGTCGGAAAGGGTAGCGTTGTCGTGTTCGGCGATGAGGAGAATGGTCATTTTATCTGTTCCTTCCGATCTCAGAGCACGCCGGCTTCGTTCTTCAGCTTGTCGATGAGCTCGGCGACGCTCTTGACCTTGACGCCCGCCTTGCGGCCGCCCGGCTCTTCGGTCTTGATGACCTTCAGCCGCGGCTTGACGTCGGCGCCGTAGTCGGCCGGGCTCTTCTCGTCGAGCGGCTTCTTCTTGGCCTTCATGATGTTGGGCAGCGATGCATAGCGCGGCTGGTTGAGGCGAAGGTCGGCAGTGACGATCGCGGGCATCTTCAGCTCAACCGTCTGCAAGCCGCCGTCGACCTCGCGCGTCACCCTGGCCTTGTCGCCCTCCAGCACCACCTTGGAAGCAAACGTGCCCTGCGCCCAGCCGAGAAGGGCTGCGAGCATCTGGCCGGTCTGGTTGGAATCATCGTCGATCGCCTGCTTGCCGAGGATGACAAGGCCGGGCTGCTCGGCCTCGACCACGCCCTTCAGCACCTTGGCGACGCCCAGTGGCTCTGTCTGCTCGTCGGTCTTGACCAGGATGGCGCGGTCGGCGCCCATCGCGAGCGCGGTGCGAAGCGTCTCCTGCGCCTGCTGCGGGCCGATCGACACGACGATGATCTCTTCGGCCTTGCCGGCTTCCTTGAGCCGGATCGCCTCTTCCACCGCGATCTCGTCGAATGGGTTCATCGCCATCTTGACGTTGGCCAATTCCACCGCCGAACCGTCAGCCTTGACGCGAACCTTCACGTTCGCATCCACAACCCGCTTCACGGGCACAAGGATCTTCATTTTCCTGTCACCTCTCTTGAGATAGTTGGGGCGCGCTATACCAGCGTGAACCCTGTCAGAGTTGTCGAAAGCCGACATTCCGGATGGAAATTCTGCTCTTCAACCGCCAAAGGCGGGCGGAAACGCTTCCGTAGTTGCGGCGAACCCGCACGTCAATATGCCACGGCGTCGGACAATTCACTCAATCGGTTCAGTCGGGGCCGGGGGCACTTCCCCGACCCCAGCGTGGCACGGGCTGCGCGGCAATCGGCTCGTTTACGGCCGGATCTACGGCGATGGCGGGCTGGTCGGCGGGTGCGGCCTCTTCGTCCGCGCCCGCAAAAAGCGGCACGCCGCGGCTGCGCAGCACGAGCACCAGCACGGCGCCGGCGATGATGCCGCCTATGTGGCAGGCCCAGGAAATCTGGTCCTCGCCACCGGCGGCGAACATGACGATCTGGAACAGCACCCACAGGAGGAGCGGGATGAAGGCCGGGATGCGCAGCGGAATGCGGGCAAAGGCCAGCACCCAGACCTTCACCCTGGGATAGAGGATCAGGTAGGCGACGACCACGCCGGCGATGGCGCCGGAGGCGCCGATCAGCGGCACCTGCGAGTCCCACGCGATGAGGCCCTGGAAGGCGGCTCCGGCGATGGCGCACAGGAGGTAGAAGATGAGATAGCGGATATGGCCGAGCGCGTCCTCGACATTGTCGCCGAACACCCACAGGAACAGCATGTTGCCGCCAAGGTGGAAAATGTCGGCATGCAGGAATGAGTAAGTGAGATAGCTCAGGCTTTCGGGAATGACGATAAAGCGCGGGTCGAGCTCTGCCGTGTCATGCACCACGGAGGGGATGAAGCCGAGGCCGAGCACGGCGGCATTGGTGAAATTCTCGCCCCCGAGCGCGGTGGCGCAATAGACCAGCGCGTTGGCCAGGATCAGGGCGATCGTCACATATTGCAGCCTGATGTGCCGCAGCCTGTTGGTGTCGTAGAGCGGGATGAACATAGGTGCCTGGCCTCTCCCGCCTTGGCATAGTTCAGCGGTTCTTGCCAGGAACCCATAACACGTCGGCATTTCCATTGTCATTGACCGCCCTGGCGGCGACGAACAGGAAATCGGAGACGCGGTTGATGTATTTCAGCCCGTCGCGGTTGACGTGCTCACCAGGATGCTGTGCGAGCGCCACCATCAGCCGCTCGGCCCGCCGCGCCACCGTGCGGGCGAGATGGAGCGCAGCGGCGGCCGGCGCGCCGCCGTTCAGCACGAAGGATTTGAGCGGCTGGAGGTCGTTGTTGAGGAGATCGATGTCGTGTTCGACGCGCTCGGTCTGCGCGGCAATGATGCGCAGCGGCTCGTAGCCGAGCGGCTTGCCGTCGTCGGGCACGGCCAGATCGGCGCCGAGGTCGAAGAGATCGTTCTGGATGCGGGCAAGCATGGCGTCAATCGCCGGGTGGCTTGGGGCGGTGTGAACACGAGCTATGCCAATGCAGGCGTTGGCTTCGTCGACGGTGCCGTAGGCGTCCACCCTGAGATCGGACTTCAGCCGCCGCTCACCCGTGCCGAGCCCGGTGGTGCCGTTGTCGCCGGTGCGGGTGTAGATCTTGTTGAGCTTGACCACGTCGCCTCCCGAACGGCCGGTGTCCTCATTTGCGGGTGAAATACACTGCCAGCAGGATCAGCGCCAGCGCCACGGCCTGCAGCACGACGCGCGTCTGCATCAGCTTGTTGGAGGTCATGCCGGAACCGCCGCGCATCATGTTGATCAGACCCCGGACCAGCACGATCACCACGGCGACCATGACCAGGATGGCAAGGATGTTGAAGACGGATGCCATTTGCGTTTCCAGTCCTTTTCTTGTTCAGGCGCGTTTGGCGAGCAGGCGGTGAAGCATCGATGCCGGAAGGATGCGTTTGAGCGTGGCGCCGACCTTGGCGGGCACTGTTACCACATAGTGCGGGCGCGGGCGCCGCGACAGAAGTGCATGGCGAAGCGCCTTGTGGACCACTTCCGGCCCGGGCTTCAGCGCCGATTGGCTGCCGCCGGTGCGCATCCGTTCCAACTGCGCCTCATAGTCCGCGCGATGCACGGAATTCTCATGGTCGATATTCCTGAGAAACCAGGCGAGTCCGTTGCTGGCGATCTTCGATTTCACCGGCCCCGGCTCGATCAGCGAGACATGCACGCCGCTGCCGGCCAGTTCCTGGCGCTGACAGAGCATCAGCGCCTCCAAAGCGTGTTTGGATGCCGAATAGGCGCCGCGAAAACGTACCGGCACCAGGCCAAGGATCGACGAGCAATGAACGATCCGGCCACCGCCCTGGCGGCGCATCACAGGCACCACCCGGCCGGTCAGGTCGTGCCAGCCGAAGAAATTGGCCTCGAACTGCTCCCGCAAGGCGGCCACCGGCAGATCCTCGACCGCGCCCGCTTGCGCATAGGCGCCGTTGTTGAACAGAGCATCGATCCTGCCGCCGGTCCGCTCCAGCACTGAAGCCGCAAGCGCTTCGATGGAGGCAGGTTCGCGATAGTCGAGATAGAACGCCTCGATTCCCTCTTTTTCCAGGGCCGCGATGTCTTCGGGCTTGCGCGCCGTGGCGAACACCCGCCAGCCTTCCGCCTTGAGCGCCCGCGCGCAATAAGCGCCTATGCCGGACGACGCGCCGGTGACGATGATGACGCGCAACGCGCGTGCCGACGGATTCGTCTTATGACCAAGGGTTGCCATTTGCCGCATTCCCTTCCCATATTCGCGGCGTCGAGACAATCGAAGGGGAGCGCGGTTCTTGTTGCGGAATATCGTCGCCCTGCGCCGCGTGCTCTACGACGCGATCGGTCATTTCAACACCGATGACGGCTGGGCGATGGCCAGCCATCTGGCAATCACCTCGCTGATGGCGCTGTTTCCGTTCCTGATCTTCGCCACCACGCTGGCGAGCTTCCTCGGCGCGCAAGCCTTCGCCGACACGGCCGTGCACCTGGTCTTCGACACCTGGCCGGAGCAAATCGCCAAACCGATCGCGCGAGAGGTGCTGAACGTGCTCACCGTGCGACGATCGGACCTGCTCACCTACGGTGTGCTGCTGGCCGCCTATTTCGCCTCGAACGGCATCGAGGCGCTGCGCACCTCGCTCAACCGAGCCTATCGCGTCACCGAGACGCGCGGCATCATCTATCGCCGCGTGCAGAGCATCTTCTTCGTGCTGATCGCCACGGCAGGCTTCCTGGCGATCAGCGTGCTCCTGGTCTTCGCGCCATTGCTGGCGCGGCTGGCCGAGGCGCATTTCGAGTGGATAAAACCCTATACGGGCACCATCACGCTGTGGCGCTACGTCATCGCCTCGACCGTCATAGTCGGCGGTCTGTTTTCAGTGCATTACTGGCTGCCGGCCGGCAAGCGCCGTTTCGTCTCGCTGATCCCCGGCATCGTCTTCACGCTCGCCGCATGGCTGATCGGCTCGACCATTTTCGCCACCTATCTCGACCATTTCTCGTCCTATGTGACGACCTATGCCGGGCTTGCCTCGATCATGATCGCGGTGGTCTTTCTCTACATCGTGTCCGCGATCTTCATTCTCGGCGGCGAACTCAACGCAGCAATCAGCCGCTATCTCGAGGCACGCGCGCGGGTGGGATGACCGGCTGAATTGAAGAACTGGAGAATTGGAGAATTGGAGAATTGAAGAAGAAGCCCCCAGCGCCAGATGGCACCATTTTCCTCAATTCCTCAATTCCTCAATTCCTCAATTCCTCATTTCTACAATTCTTCCCTTGGTCTGCCGCGCCGTTGCCAGACCGACACCGAAGGTCGTGATCGCCATGCCGGCAATCTGAAGCGCGTTGAGCTGCTCGTCGAACAAGGCCCAGGCGATGACGGCCGTCACCGCCGGCACCAGATAGAACAGCGAAGCGACCTTCGACATCTCGCCGTCGCGGATCATCACCATCAGAAGGAAGATGGCGCCGATCGACAGCACCAGCACCAGCCAGGCCATGGCGAAGATCAATTCGCCGTTGATGACGACCGTGTGGGTCTCGAAGGCCAGTGAAGCCAGGATCATCACCGAAGCGCCGCCGACATATTGCCACATGGTCGCGGCGACGAGGTCGCCGCCGGAAGCAAAACGCTTCTGCCATATCGTGCCGGCGCTCATGCCGAGCACCGAGACGAGCGAAGCCGTCAACGTGGCTGACGTCACGCCGCCGCCGAGCGCGCCGAGCTTTGGCCAGAGCACGATGACGACGCCGGCCAGGCCGACCGCGAGGCCGGCCCAATGGCGCGGCAGGATCGCCTCGCCGAGAAACTTGCCGGCGAGCACCGCCGTGATCAGCGGCTGCAGGCCGACAATCAGCGCCGACAGCCCGGCGGGCATGCCCCTGTGGATAGCCCAGAAGACCGCGCCGAGATAGACGCCATGCATCAGAATGCCGGCCCCGGTGGCGTGCAATGCCTCTTCGCGGGAGGCTCTCTTGGAGCCAAGCACGACCACCAGGCCGGCGAACAACGCCGCCGCCAGGACGAAGCGCGCAGCCAGGAACGTAAACGGTTCGGCCCACGGCATGGCATAGCGGGCGCCGATGAAGCCGGTCGCCCACAGGACGACGAAAGTGGCGGGGATGAGCCGCTTGACGCTGTGCATTTTCCGGGGACCGCGCTTGATGAGAATTGAGCCGTGGCGAAGCTCTAGTCCGGTTCAAGCCGGCGCGCAAAACGAAACGATTGATCCATGCATCACCGGAATTCAACCAGCCGCCTTTTCTGCAAGCTGTCTCTTCGGCCTTCGCCTGCGTCAGAGACCGACCATCCGCCTGACATCGTGAGCCGACACGCCCGCTTCGCGCAAGACGGCAAGGCCGGTGTCCTTCAGGCTTTTCGACAGCTTGCGCCCGTCGGGTCCCAGGATCAGCCGGTGATGGAAATAGGCTGGCTGCGGCAGGCCAAGCAGTTCCTGAAGCAGCCGCTGTACCCCGGTGGCGGAATAAAGATCCTGGCCGCGCACGACATGGCTGACGCCCTGCAGCGCATCGTCGACGACGACGGCGAGATGATAGCTGGTCGGGATTTCGCGGCGCGCCACGATCACGTCGCCCCAATCGCGCGGGCGGGCCTCGACGACGCGCGTCGCGGAAAGCGATTCGTCTGAAAATTCGTTCCATGACAAATCCTTGCCGACGCGTGCCATCGCCGCATCGACATCCAGCCGCCAGGCGAAGGGAGCGCCCTCGGC
This sequence comes from Mesorhizobium sp. B2-5-3, assembly GCF_006441005.1. NCBI lineage: Bacteria > Pseudomonadati > Pseudomonadota > Alphaproteobacteria > Hyphomicrobiales > Phyllobacteriaceae > Mesorhizobium > Mesorhizobium sp. B2-5-3. The sequence continues at coordinate 474,870 of NZ_VFUS01000002.1, read as the reverse complement.
AATGCGGCGCCGGCGTTCCTTCGCCGGCAGAGCCTTGTCGACGGCGGGATAGACCGGCACGCCGTCGGGATCGCGCGGCCAGTCGCGCTTTTCGCTCTCGGTGATGAAAGCCCGGATCTCGCTTCTGCTCATGAAGGCGGGATAGACAAGGTCCTCCCGGATCAGCCGGTCAAGCACCGTCTCATAACAGGCGAAGTGCTCGGATTGCCGTCGTACAGGCTGTTCCCAGGCAAGACCGAGCCATTTCAGGTCGGCAAAGATGCCCGCCTCGAATTCCGGCGAGCAGCGCGTGGTGTCGATATCCTCGATGCGCAGCAGCAGGCGGCCGCCGACCGCTCGCGCCAGTTTCTGGTTGAGCAGCGCCGAAAAGGCATGGCCGAGATGCAGTTCGCCATTGGGACTGGGCGCGAAACGGAATGTCAGGAGTGTCATCTCTTGAGCGGCAATCGGGTTGTGCGGCGGTTTTGCCAATTGCTACCGTGCGGCCGGTTCAGGAACAAGAAAGCATGCAACGTATCGCCACATTGGACGACATCGCCCGGGGGCTCGACGCGCTTTGCGCGATCGACCCAAGGCTGGAAAAGATCCGCGGCATGGCGGGCGAGGTGCCGCTACGGCTTTCCCAACCGGGATTCTTGAGCCTTGCCTCGATCATCGTCTCGCAGCAGGTGTCGCGCGCCAGCGCCGATGCGATCTTCGGCCGGCTGACGAAACTGGTCGACCCGCTGACGCCGCTGGCGATCCTTGCCGCCGGCGAGGATATGTTTCGCGAGGCGGGCCTGTCGCGACCCAAGCAACGCGGCCTCCTCGCCGCCGCCCAGGCGGTGGCGGACGGCCTCGATCTTCATCATTTGTGTTCGCTTGACGCCGGCGAGGCAATCACGACCATGACGGCGGTGCCCGGTATCGGTCCGTGGACGGCGCAGGTGTATCTGCTGTTCGCCGCAGGCCATCCCGACATCTTCCCGGCGCGCGATGTCGCGCTCCAGACCGCCGTCGGCCATGCGCTCGGCATCGACCCGCGTCCGCAGGAGAAAACACTGATCCAACTCGCCGAATCATGGAGCCCATGGAGAGGTGTCGCATCGCGGCTTTTCTGGTCCTATTATCGCGAATTGAAGGGCAGGGATGCCGCACCCCCGGCCTGAAAACGCGAAAAAGCATCAAAATCTCGTTTTTTTGTGCCTTCGGACGCGTGACAATCCGCTTCACATCCCTGTCATGTCGGGCTTACAGTATCCGCGCCATTCAGGTTAGAGAACCAAGGAGGCCAACGACGTGACGGTTGCCGTATCTCCGGATGGGCTTCCAGCGCTGGTGCTGAATGCGGATTACCGTCCGCTCAGCTATTACCCCCTGTCGCTCTGGTCGTGGCAGGACGCCATCAAGGCGGTGTTCCTCGAACGGGTGAACATCGTCGCCGAATACGAGCACGCGGTGTCCTCGCCGACCTTCTCGATGAAGCTGCCGAGCGTCGTCAGCCTGAAGGCCTATGTGAAGCCGTCGCGGCATCCAGCCTTCACACGCTTCAACGTCTTCCTGCGCGACCGCTTCCAGTGCCAGTATTGCGGCACGCCCGACGATCTGACCTTCGATCACGTCATCCCCCGCCATCGCGGGGGTGCTACGACGTGGGAGAATGTCGTCGCCGCCTGTTCGCCCTGCAATCTCAGGAAAGGTGGCATGATGCCGGCCCATGCCAAGATGTGGCCGTTGCAGAAGCCCTACCAGCCGACGGTGCACGACCTGCACAATAATGGCCGTCTGTTCCCGCCCAACCATCTGCATGAAAGCTGGATGGATTATCTGTACTGGGATGTCGAACTCGAACCCTGAGATCGTCCGAGAATTCGGGACGCTGGCCGTCTGAAGCGATTGTCTCCATGATAGTCTGACATACCCTGATATCGGACCAGCTCGGCCGCGCTCACTTATCAGCGGCTTCGCGTTTTGAGGACCGGCTTCCTCCACTCCGTCGCCGCTTCGCAGCGCCACCTCTCCCCCCTCCGGAGGGAGAGGAAAGGAGCCTGAGGCAATAGGTTCGCGCCATTCCTCTCCCCCGTCGATCGGGGGAGAGGTGGCTCGGCGGAGCCGAGACGGAGTGGGGGTCGACCTGGCTCGGACGTCGAAAGCCGCGCTATCCGACTCGGCCCGCCGGATTTCTGCTCGAACTCTTGTCGTGCCGTTCGGTTGAACGGACTCAGTCGCGCGAAAGCGCGCTGCGGAAGGCGATGGCCGCGAGGACAAGGCTGGCGATGGCGTTCCAGCCGGCGAGCGACAGGCCGAGAATGCGAAGCGCGGCCTTGTCGCAGGACGGGGGCACGAATTTGTCGAGCGCGTCGAGGACGCCTTTGCCGCCGGTGTCGACCGGGCCTCCGCCCGCGGTGCAATCGGCCGGGCCCTGCCACCAGGCCCACTCCACGCCGGCATGATAGATGCCGAGATAAAGGCCATAGAGCATCAGCAGGCCGCCGATGGCCAGCAAGCCGCGCACCACCCATGCCGGCGCGTGCAGCGCCGATGCAAGCAGCGCCAGCAGCATCAGCGGCACGCCGATATAGTAGGGCGTGCGCTGTTCCAGGCAGAGATGGCAAGGGATGTAGCCGCCAATGTACTGGAAGGCGAGCGCGGAGCCGACAGTGGCGGCCATGGCTACGGCAAGGAACAGGGCCGTCATGGTCCGCTGGCGTCCGGTGTTGGCAGTCATGGTCGCAGTCATGGGGTCTTTCGTCCGTTATGTTCGCCGCTCGCCCGGTCTTGTGGTCCATGTCGCCACGCCGCCGCGCGGTTTGGGCGACATGAATCAGAAGGCGTATTTGACCAGGATATAGAGCAAAATCAGGGCGGCTGCCGCCGCACCCGCGATCAGGCCGAGGCGCTTTTCGATGAACTCGCGGATCGGCTCGCCATAGCGGCGCAGCAGCCAGGCCAGGAGCAGGAAGCGCCCGCCGCGCGCCACGATTGCCAGCGCGATGAACAGCAAAAGATTGACGCCGATGACCCCCGAAAGGATCGTCACCACCTTGATCGGCGGCAGATGGGCGGCGCCCGAGGTGATCAGCATCAAGATGATGAAGCCGATGCCCGAAGAGACGCGCAGCGCCTCGAACTCGTCATACTTGCCGTAGAATTCGAGGATGGGCCGCGCCAGCGCGTCGTAGGCGTAGTGGCCGATGAACCAGCCGGCGATGCCGCCCAGCACGGAGGCGACGGTGGCGATCAGCGCATAGCGATAGGCGCGATCAGGCCGCGACAGTGCCATCGGCAGATAGAGCACGTCGGCCGGCACCAGGAACACGGAACTCTCGACGAAGGCGATGAAGGCCAGCCACCATTCGGCGGATTTGCGCGCCGCCAGCGACAAGGTCCAGTCGTACAGTCCGCGAAGCATCGGCTCTCCTAATGTCGTAAATGCCTACCGCACGGCGCCCACATGCACGGCGTGGCCGGCATAAGGGCAGGCAGAAAACCAGGGGCATGGATGAAACAGGTGCATGCGTGAAACCAAGACCCGAAGCGCGCCGCGTTCCTTCTTCCGGACGCCAGGCGCTTCGACACGACGCCTGTCTAGAAAGATTTTCCGCGCCGCACAATGGCAGTGCCCGCAGGAAACCGAAAGGGGCGGTTTGGTCGCGGCTCCGCAGGCTATCGGCAACAGGCCAGTTGACGAACAGGCCTCCAACCGTATAGTCCGCGCCATCCAGGCCGCCCGGCCTGAGCCCCTATGGCGGAATTGGTAGACGCGCTCGACTCAAAATCGAGTTCCGCAAGGAGTGCTGGTTCGATCCCGGCTAGGGGCACCACTGGACCCTCTTGGAGCCAGGAAATTCAACAGCAGCAAGGGCTTAGAAGTCCCCTGAGGTACAACGCAAGGTACCGACAGAGGACAGTTATGGTCAACGTGACGATGAAGTATTTGCAGGAGCGACAGGGGAAGAAGCGTGGGACGCTGTCCTACCGATACCGCCGCCCGGTGCCGGGGGCGCTCAAAGAGCATCTTGGAAAGGGCGAGTTGGTCGTGCCGCTGGGCAAGACGCTTGTCGCCGCTACGAAGGCCTACAGCAAGGTTGACAAAGAAGTTGAGAAGGCGCTCGCCGAAGCGTGGGACGCCCTCAACGGAAAGACGAAGGCGGCGAAGGTTCAGCAGGACAAGACGGCGCGCGAGCTATTCAACGATGCGATGGATCGGGCACGAGACCTTGGGGTCAACCCGTATCGCCATGATGATCACGACAGCGACGATGCCGACGACGAGGTGCGGGAGCTGATAGCCGATAGCGTCGCGAAGCAGTACCGCCCCAGCTACCGGGCGACGGGTGGTGCCTATGCGACCGACGTTGATGAGCCCGACGAGCCGGCGGGGGTGACGAAGGCTGATGCAACATTGCTCCGAGTGTTGATGACGCCCGACCCCAAGGCCCCTCCGGTGACCATCATGGACGCCAAGAAGCGTTATCTTCAGGACCGCTTTGCGTTGAGGGAGCCGGGCGAACTGGAGCGGAAAAAGGACGAGCAGCGCGCGGAACGGGCGGCGGACGCCATCGTCGAGGCGCTGGGGCGAGTGCCGACTGTCGCAAGTATCTCGCGTGAGGAGGCCCGCAAGGTGCAAGCGTACCTTAAGGGCAGGGTCGCTGCCGGGACGGTGGACCGCTATCTCAACGACGTTCGGTCGATCATCAACCACGCGATTGCCGAGTTCCCCGACCTCCACGAGTTGAAGAACCATTTCACTGGGCTGCCGATCCTCGCGGGCGGTCGTTATGGCGGGCCCACGGCAGATGAAGAAGGAAGGCCTCTGACGGTCGAGGAGGCGACGGCAATCCGGGACAGGATCGAGAGACTGTCCAGACAACCCGACCTCATCCTTATTTGGAGGATGCTGGAGGGCACTGGCTGCCGTCTTGCGGAAGTGACCGGCCTCCGGGTTGTGGACGTCGCGGCGGACGGCGAGATGCCCTACCTCGACATCAGGCCGCATGATCGGCGGGGTCTCAAGACCGTGGCGTCAATCCGCAGGGTGCCGCTTGTTGGTGACGCCCTCGACGCGACCCGCGCGGCCCTCAAGTTGATAGGCGAAAGTGACATGCTGTTCCCGCGCTATGGCGTTGAAGGCGGCAACACATCAGCCTCAGCGGCGCTCATGAAGCACGTTCGGGAGATCACCGACGACAAGTTGGCGAGGGTGCATTCGCTTCGGCACAACATGGCTGACAAGCTCAAGATTGCGGAGGTCGAAGAGGCTGACCGGAAGCTGGTTCTTGGCCATGCATTGGGCGGGGAAGGGAAGCGTTATGGTGGAGCAGAGGGACGGCTTGTGGCGGCGACGAGGGCCATGCGGAGGGCTATGGGCATAACTTAATGCGGCGGCTAGACTTGTGGCAGCAAACAAGGAACGAGCGCGCTCATGTTGCCAGCAACCGAGGAGGAGAAGGCTGACGTCGCCGGTTATCTGCTGTCACAGTCGCCAGCCAGGACGAAGGTGACATTTCTGCAGAAGGTTTATTCCGAGGCACTTATCGGCCATCGGCACGATGTGTGGGATGTCCACACGAACGGGGGCCGGTGGTGGGTGATCACCAATCCGACAAACCTCTACTCCCAAGAGCAGTTCCCCAACATGGACCTCGCGGTCACGTTCCACATGGGCCTCTGCCTGCGTATTCCGCGCACCCAGCAACAGCGCAAGTCGGACAGGCGCGTCATTCCTTTTGGAGACATCTTCAAGCGTCTGGCCGAGACCACGGACGCATTGGGACAGGCTCAGAATGTGGCCGACTACCAAGCCATAGGGGTGCGCGCCCGTGAGGTTCTTCTCGCATTTATCCGCGTTGCTCAGGACATCACTGAATGGACAACGGAGCCTGTTCCGAAGCGCGCTGACTTTCGCGCTTGGACTGACCTGATCTGCAATACTGCACTTGCTGGAGCGGCCCAGCAGGAACGACGGCACCTCTTCAAGACGATGTTGGCCGAGGCGTGGGTGTTCTCAAACTGGCTGACCCATGCCCACTCAGCCACGTGGCATGACGCCGAAGCGGCGATTGCAGCGGTTGAGCACGCTCTGGGTCTGGCCGCCTCCTTGGTGATCCGTCACACCCGCGAGGTGCCTGAAAAATGCCCCGAATGTGGCTCTCCTCACCTTTCCCCGCAGGAAGGGTACCGGGAGGATTTGCCGGAGATTGCCTGGGAGCGCCCAGTGTGTGGCGACTGCGGCTGGACGGGAAAGGGCGTTCCGATTGGAGCCCGAGATGACAAGACGGATGAACTGTTCACCCGAGCCGGGCAAGACAGCGACGAGTGCGCAATCATGACCATTCCGTTGACTGCGATCAGGAAGCCGGGAGAGACGGTACAGCGGCCCAAAAGGCGTCGGAAATCTCCGGCAAAAAATCTGCGCGGGTGATCGGATAGCTGGCACGCGCGCCGACCCCCCGTGCCCCCTCTGTTGAACCTATCGCGCGGGGGCGGCAATCTGATAAGCAAGCCATGGGACGCGAGAGCGAGACGGTGTCATCACACGAGCTATCGCTGCAGGGGGCAGGAACATGACCGACAAAGCAGCACCTGACGAAGAGCCGCCTCCAGCCGTTCCACAGCAGGAAGCTCCCCAGTCGAAAGGACGGCGGTCATTCACTGGTCTTCGCCGGGAACTCAGCGACGAAGAGCTGAAATCGTCCGGCGTTCAGAAGATGCTCCTTGACGACCTTGATAGGCTGGAGAGGGAACTGTTCGACGCCCAAAGCTATCGCGATAAATTCTACGAAGCGGACAAGCGCGCCGCCATCCTCACCGAGCAAGCAACAAAGTCGACGGGCTGGGACATCCTTTCCACCCTCACCATCGCAGTGGGTTCGGCGCTTCTGGGTTTTGCTCCGGTAGTTTGGGGTACCGGATTGGCGGGGCAGGGTGCGCTCGCGCTTGGCATAGCGTTGGTGTTCGGTGGCGCATTCAGCAAGTGGCTGGTCAAATGAACTTAGAGTTACGATCCATCATACGAGCAGGCGAACTATCGCACGAGCGGATTACACTCCGGGTAAGGTCGTCGACAGATGTCGGGGACTACCTACTTGCGCAATCAGGTCTCGGTGAGAACGACGAAGTCACCATACGTCTCCAGTACACGTATTGGTTCACGTACAAACCGGTGGCCGCCGGAGATCTTATCGTGCTGTACACGAAAGTGGGCACCGACAGCGAAAAAGTCCTCACAACCGGTAAGAAGGCGCATTTCTTCTACTGGGGTCAGTCATCGGCTATCTGGGACCGACCCGATAGAGCCGCAGTCTTGCTTAATGCGCCAACCTGGGAACATAAGCCAGCCAAGGCGCTATTCGCCCGCGAGTGATCCAGACCGCGCTTTGCGACAGAATGCCTTGGTCTGCCAAGGTGTGCCCTTTCCGAACCGGGTCGAGACAGGTTCGATAAATGCCTCTTGACCGGGTAAATCGAACCACTTATTAGCGAACCAGTCAAATCGAACTGGAGGGCACCATGACATTCATCCGAGCCTATCTCAGGGCCTCGACCAAGGAGCAGGACGCCGGGCGCGCGCGAGGTGATCTTGAAGCGTTCTGTCGGGAGCGTGGCCTGACCATCGCGGCCACCTACGAGGAGAACGAGAGCGGAGCATCGTTGCACAGGCCGGAGCTGTTCCGGCTGCTGCGGGACAGCAAGCCCGGCGACATCCTGCTGACCGAACAGGTCGACCGCCTGAGCCGCCTGTCTGACAAGGACTGGGAGCTGCTCAAGCGAGAGATCAAGGACCGTGAGGTGAAGGTGGTGGCGTTGGACTTGCCGACCTCGCACATGATGATGAAGAGCGAGGATGCCTTCACCGGGCGGATGTTCGATGCAATTAACGGGATGCTGCTCGACATGCTCGCCGCCATCGCGCGCAAGGACTATGACGACCGCCGCCGCCGCCAGGCTCAGGGGATCGCGAAGGCGAAGGCCGAGGGGCGCATGAAGGGACGCCCCGAGGACGCAGAGCGCAACAAGGCCATCTTGGACATGCTGCGGAAAGGGCAGAGCTGGAACACGATTGTGCGGGCCACCAACTGCTCGCGGTCGACACTGGCGAAGCTGGCAAAGCGAGTTACGCCTGCCGGCGATCCATTGGCGAACTCCGCCGCTAAGTAATCGAGGCTGGGACACATTGCCCGCTTGTCCGCGCAGATCGTGCTGCAGTAGACGCTTGCCCTTCCGCCTATGCGGGGTGGCTACTTTGAGGATGATGACGTGACCAACTGGACGGCCAAACGTGAGCGGAAGGCCGATTTGAAAGGCCGGGCGAATGAGCCCAGCGCGATGTTCACCCGATGCCGTGTGGTCGGGTGCAGCAGACCTGCTCGTGCTGGCACAGGCGACGGTCTGGACACGCGGTTCTGCCGTTCTCATGCTGATCACTATGCCCGCCACGGAAGCCCCTACAGAGCCTCGTATAGGGCGCAGGAGATCAACCCTTATCGGGCCGCCGCCCAGGCCTGGCTTGAGGTTAACCAGAGCGACACCTACGTGGCAAATGCGGTCGATCGGGTGGCGACGCTTCTGCGGACCGCAGGGCCCCACGTAGAGGCTTTCCGGCTGCGTGGGCTGTCACCACAGGATCGTGCAAAGGCCGCCTGGGCGCGGCTACGGAAGGCCGACACCGACCCACGCCGTGTGGTCGCCGTGTGGCTGGCCGTCGAGATGATCATCAGCAACGACCCGCAGGCCGAGCGCAAAGCCGAGTTCAAGCAGGTGCAGGCCGCCAAGCTCGTCCATCGGATGGCGTCTGGGACGCACAAGCGGTGGGGCGAGGGTCCGACCGCGACCGAGCTGCACGTCTATCCGAGGCCCCGGGGACGCGTGCTGCGGCACATGGGCGACGCGCTGGAGAAGGCTTGCGAGCTTCTTGTCGAGCATCGGGGCTCGGACCTCTTCAGGCAGTCGTCGAACCGATGATAGGAGCCGAGGAGGTGGGCGCGATGGCAACGGCCGAGGTCCCTCAGGCCGAGCCCAGATCGTCGACTGAATGGATGACCTGCGAGTGCGTCTTCTGCGCCAATGAGCGACGCAGGAGAGGCTTAGAGGCCGAGGCTGGAGCTGGTGAGCCGAGCCGCACCTCAGACCATGAGGCGATGGACCGCTATCGCTCTCGCTTGCTGCCGGGGTCGCTTGGGGTGAACCGGGACTGGTCTATCTTCATGGCCGGGCGAAGGTTCGTCGGGGGCAAGCCTATCGACTTCAAGGAGATCGTGCAGCGGGTCTATCGGGGAAAGGCAAGGCGGGCGCTTTATTCCAACTTCGGGGCGACCCAGGCCTCGCTGGACGGAGCCTCTCGCATCGACGCTCTCGACGCCGGCTCGAACGACCTTGGGCAAATCGGCGACCAATGGCTAGTAATCTCTGCTTACGCGCAATCGAAGGGCATGGGTCCTCGGAAGGCTCGGGACGTGATGCTCGGCCTTCATCTGCTTCAGCCGGAGATCGAAGTCCGAATGATCCCGTCCGTGGTTGCGCAGGGCGAGAGCGATGGCGACTGGCTAGGCGACACCAAGCCCGACTATCGGACCACGGTCCGTCTCGCCACATGGGCAATTCAGGCAGGGTTCGGCAGACGGATGAAGTCCCGAGCGGGGATTGAGTTCGATGTCCTGTCTCCTGAGGGGGTGGCGTGGCTCGATGCTCGTTGGCCGAAGCCAGTTGAGAAGCCGAAGCCAAAGCGCGGCCGCCCATCGACACTTCGGGAAGATGTCCGGCGCCTTCTCGATGAAGGCAAGACCCCGGCCGAAATAGCCCGGCTCCTCGGAAAGTCCCGGCAGATTGTGTCACACCACGCCAAGGCGCTCGCGTGTCAAACAATTCCGGGTCTTCGCTAAGATATACACCTTAAGGTGACCTGCTGGCTCCGCATGTGCGGAAGACCCCGGACGGGAAGACCACAGATCGTTCCCACCTGGGGTTCGTCCCTTCAAGGACGCTTCACGGCACACTTCGGAACCTTCGGAACGATGGCGACCGAAGGCCGACGTGAAATGAGGTGAAGAATTGGCTGAAGGTGACAGGATGATGAGGAGGACCATCACAAAGCGAGCGGAGCGAGCCAATCGGAAGTGAAGGGAGAGGTCAGATCATGAGTGCCTACCGTCCGGTAGGAGGGCATGATGGTCGTCCTCTCGTCGCCCTCTGTGGGGCTCGCTTCTGCTCGCCGGGAAATGGTTGTCTTCTAAGGTGTCGAGAATGCTCAGGTCGACCAGAAAAGGGCCGTCATTGCGACCCAGCGTGAAGCAGGTGACCATGAGTTGCACTTCTGGTGGCTCTCGTGTCCGCTCGCTGATCCTGATCACGAGGATCGCCGACCAGTCATCGCCCAAAGAGCCGGCTACAACCAGCTCGACTATCGACCTCGCGGTCCGCGTCTTCCCCTCGGAGCTACGTCGCGTCCTGCCCTGATCCGGTCCAGCAGCACGCTGGCGGGTTCGTCGGTCGGGTCTTGCGGTACAAGTTCGCCCCGGAAGGCTTTGGTGAGGACGGATTGGTCGAGATGGTCGATCAGCCTGCGGGCGCTTGCCGTATGAGTTGCAAGACGGTCGATCCACTTGAAGGCGACCTCGATGCGACGGACGATTTCTTCCTGTTGCTCCTTGGAGCAAATCGGAATTGGCAGGCCGCTGACCTTGGAGACGCTCAAGGTATGCAAGCCTGAACTCGACGATGCCACTGCTTCGATAGAGTTGCGCCCCTGCGGCGAAAGCAGCCAGAAGAGCGTGTATGGCGGTATGACATCGTCTCCCATGCGAGCGCGGATCAGATGGTTCTGGTGCGTACATCCCGGCCGCTCGCCCTTCCAAAGCGCGACACGTCCGATCTGGTCGAGGCTCCCATTGCCCTCCACGATCAAGAGGTCTCCGGGCTGTAACAGCGTTCGCTGATATTCACCCTCGGTGCAACCGATCTCTGTGATCTCATCCAGCCGTAGCTCATTGGCATAGACGTTAGCGACGCGAAGGTACGGCACACGAAGTGCCAAGGAGCTGCGGGAAGCGTTCTTAGTCAGACCGCCACCGATCTGTGCTACGGCGCCCATTGAGGTCCACGACCATCCTACGGGCAGGACGCCGAGGTTCATGAGGCGCCTGTCTATGCCGCGATCATCGTATGTAAGTGGGCCTTCCTCGCGCCACTCCCGCGTCAAGTCCCCTGTGAAGGCCGCCGCCAGCACGGCCTGCTTGTACTTCTCGACGAGACGGGGGATGTGATCGAGGTGATCGCGGGCGCGTCTCGATTTGCCGGTGAGGCTGTCGATCTTCGTCACGATCCGCGTTTGCTCGGGGATCGGTGCAACCGGAACCGCAAGTTCGGCGGCGCGGCTGCCCGACAACTCCTTAAAGGTTGTCCCGCTCGCCTTGCTTTCAGCGTAGTCCACCGAAGCCAGAAGGTAGTGCCGGGTGTACTCTGGACTTAGCCCGTTCTTTAGAACGAAGCTCTTGAACCCCTGATTTGTGCTGATCTCTCCACCCGCAATGGCGCAATACCCAACAGGCGCTCGCGATGAGAACAATACCGTTCCCGCCGGCACGATGCGGGCTGCACTGGTCCGATACCCCCTCTCGCTAAGGTCACGACGCCCACGGGAGATGTAAACGTCCCGATATCCTGTAAGATCAGCGGGCGTTAGCCACGGAATGCCATGCTCGACGAAGTTGTTGTCGTCGCCGGTCGACGGCGTACCGCCACCTACAACGTTGGCTATCTCACCGATAGAGGCCCACGCCCAAGACGTCGGTACTTCCCATCGCTCCTCGCTCATTCCGCAGCCTCCGCGATGGCAGCTGCCTCCTCGACGCTATCCGGCCCGATCTCTTCCGACAGCGCCTCGATCTCCTCAAGAGCGGCCTTAAGATGGCCGATGATCGCAGCGGCGATGTCTTCCGGCTCGGTCAGCGCCTCCTCGGCTTCGACCTCAGTGTCGCGCAGCCATGCGATGTCGAGATTGTCGTTCCGGGCAGCGATAGCCTCGCGCTTGAACTTGCGCCAGCGGCCTTCCTCGCCCTGATCTTCGCGCTCTGCCCCGCCATTCGGGTCGGTGCCGTAGGCGGCCTCGAACTCGGCGAAGTCAGCCACCGTGAGCGGGCGGGTCTTGCCGAAGGCGGGCATATTGGCCCGCATGTCATAGACCCAGACGGCGCTCGTGCTGCCCTTGTCGGTCTTGCCCCGCTGGAAGAACAGAACATTGGTCTTGACGCCCTGCGCGTAGAAGATGCCCGTCGGCAGGCGCAGGACCGTGTGCAGGCTGCAAAGGTCCATCAGCCATGTGCGGAGGCGGCGGCCCGTATTGTCCTCGAACAGCACGTTGTCGGGCACCACCACGGCAGCACGGCCACCGGGCTTCAAGGCGCGGACGATGTGTTCGACGAAGGCAAGCTGCTTGTTCGAGGTGTCAGCCGTAACCGAGAAGTCGGACCGGGTCGGGCGACCGCCTCCCTTCTTGGTGCCGAACGGCGGATTGGTCAGGATCAGGTCCGCCCTCGGCAGCGCCTCGCCATCCGGCGACAGCGTGTCGATGTTCTCCACGCCGCCCTCGATCCCGTGCAGCAGCAGGTTCATCATGCAGAGCCGGTGCGTGTCGGGCACAAGCTCGGCCCCGACAAAGGCGTTGTGTCGCTGGAAGAAGGCCTGCGCCTCCGGCAGCTTGTAGAGGTCGTCGGTGTGATCCTTGATGTAACGGTCGGCAGCGACCAGGAAGCCTGCGGTGCCGGCGGCCGGGTCCTGCGTTGTCTCACCCGGCTGCGGCTTCATGAGGCGCACGATGGCGTCGATCAGCGGGCGCGGCGTGAAGTACTGCCCGGCGCCGGACTTCTTGTCGGAGGCGTTCTTCTCCAACAGGCCTTCGTAGAGGTTGCCCAGACCCTCCTCGCGGGCCGAGAACCAGTCCAACTGGTCGATGTTGGAGGTCAGCGCCTTCAAGTTTGTAGGCTTGCGGAGGCGTGTCTGGGCGTCGATGAAGATCGCGCGGACAAGCCCGTCCCTGGCCTTGCCGAGATCGAGAAGCATTGCCTTGTAGTAATCGAGCTGCTCCATGCCCTCGCGCTTTGCGAGCAAGCCCCAGCGGTAATTGTCCGGCAGGCGGTTCTCACGCAGAGCGCCGTTCTGATCCCGGACTTCTGCCAGCATCTTCAGGAACAGCAGGTAAGTCAGCTCGGTCACATACTCGTTGTAAGTGACGCCATCGTCACGCAGGACATTGCAGAGGCCCCAGAGCTTGGCGACGATGTCGGTGGTGCTGGTCATGCTGTGGTGTTCCTTTCAAGCTCGCTCTTCAGCACTTCCCATTCACGCTTCAAGATCCGCTGACACAGCTCGACGTAAGCCGCGTTCAATCGGTATTTATCCGACAGACCGTCTGCGGCCAGATAGCCATACATCGCATCGTGGAGTGCCTCGAAATCCGGGTCTGCTCTATTCATCAAAAGCTCGATCTTAGTTCCCAAGCGATAGAACTCCCGCTCGTTTCGAGGGTCGACATTCGGGGTGGTTCCGTACGCTTGAAACTCCGCCATACAATCTCGCAGGGAGTTGATCCACGTCTGCCGAAACTCCGCTTTCTTGAAAGTCGCCTGAGCTATGTTCGTAGCTTGGACATTCCGAAATGCTGCGCGGGCCGAGAAGTAAGCGGCAAATCCTGCGCCAACGGCTCCTCCCAACGCACCCAGCAGCGCAGCAATGATTGGAATGTACGACACTGCGAACCCCTAGCCGGTCTTCTTCCACAATTCTTCGTTGATCTCGGCGAGCAGGGTTTCGAGCCCGCCGCCGAACACCTTGTTGAGCCGGTTGAACCCTCCATCGGCGATAAAGGGTTCCTTGTCGATGGCTTCGCGGTCGACGATGACCTCTTTCTCGATCTGTTCACCGATGCGCTTCAGCCACCGCTTCTGAGGTTCGGTCCATGCCCGGCTCGCCGTGATGGTTCGCATGGCGGCTCGCACCCGGTCGGCATAGGGCTTCAGCGGGTCCCCTATGGCGGCCTGGCGGACAAATCCGATGATCGAGGCGGCGATCTCCTCGTTCTTCGCGTCCGCCCAGGCCCGGCGCAAATTGGCTTCGGAATAGCCATTGCGGTCGAGCGCGAGACGAAGCTCCTTCAGGTCGGCGCGGGTCAGATCGCGCGGGCGCGTCACGACCAGCTTCAGCGCGGCGATGGTGTTGACGTTGCCGCGAACAAAGGCGGAGAAGCTATCGAGGAAGTCTTGCGGCTTCTTCGCCTCACCATAGCCACGGGTGACGTCCACCACCTCATCGGCATGGTGCGAGATCGGGACGAAGCGCGGGTTGTCGCCATCGCCCTGCCAGTCCAGGATCGGGCCGACGGCGGTACGATCCTTCAACCATGCCGCGAGTGCCGGAGCATCGTCGGCCAATAGACGCCTTAGCATTGCCTCCGGCGTCTCGCCCGCAACCGCCTCGAACTTCTGTCGGGCCTCCTCGGGCAGCTTCTTCAGGCGACGGCGCAGCTTCACGGCAAGCTGCTCGCGGATCGTGTTGCGATGGGCATCCTCGGTCGCCTCGACCAGTTCGCGCACGAGCTGCTCGAAAGTGATCGAGGGATTGACCACGACCGGCTTCATGTCGGTCAGGTCCTGGAGATGCGGGTAGAGGTCCACGGCATCGAAGATGCGGAACACGTCCTTGCCGATCTCTGGGCACTGGCGTGTCGCCCGCCCGATCATCTGCTCGTAGAGGATGCGGCTGTTGACCCTGCGCAGGAACACGAGATTGGTGATCTTCGGCACGTCGATGCCGGTGGTGAGCAGATCGACCGTCACCACGATCTGTGGATTGGCGTCGTTGCGGAACGACCGGATCAGGTTCTGCACCTTATCCACGCTGCCCGTGATCTTCTTCACCGCCGTGTCGTCGATCTCGCCATAGGCATCGGCAAATGCCTTCTTGATTGCGCTCACCACGATGTCGGCATGGGCGTCGGTGGCAGCGAAGATCAGCGTCTTGCCGGAAAGCGCCGGGTCGATGTGCCTCGCCAGCTCCTCGGCGACGACGCGGTTGAACTCCGGCGTGATCACCTGCTTGTTGAACTGATCGACCTCGAAGCGAATTTCGTCGGGGGCACGGGCGAGGTCGATCTCGCCGGTCTGGGTGTTTAGGAGGTCGAGCTGCTCATCCTTCTCGAACTTGATCCCTGCCCGCGCTAAGGCCGTTTCGATGCGTATCGGCGGCTCGTGGTCGATCAGGTAACCGTCGATCACCGCCTCACGGTAGGAGTAACGGAAGATCGGGTCCCCGAAGATGTCGGTGGTGTGCAGCGCGGGCGTGGCGGTCAGCCCGATTTTGATAGCGTCGAAGTACTCCAGCACGCGCCGGTATTTCGAGATGTAGTCGTCCTGACCCCGGAAGCTCAACTCGGCGTCGGACATCTCGCGGTCCAGTAGGTAGCCACGATGGCACTCGTCGATGACCATCAGGTCGTATTGGTCGACCGGCGGGGCTTCGGGGGTGTCGGCGAACAGCACGCGCTTGACCAGTCCCTGAATGGTGCAGATGTGGACCTTGGTCTCCAGCTCCGGCGTCACGTCCTGCAGGCCCTTCAGGCCGAAGATTTCGGCGAAGGTCTTGCCGGAGACGACCTTAGTGGTAGAGAACTCGCCCTCGGTCTGGTGCCCGAGCGCGCTACGGTCGACGACAAAGCAGATGCGACGGAACCGCTTGGCCGACAGCAGCCGGTAGAGCAGAGCAATGGCGAGCTTGGTCTTGCCGGTTCCGGTCGCCATAGCCACCAGCATTGAGCGTTGCTCGGCTGCCAAGGCAGTCTCTACGGCCCGTATGGCCCCTTCCTGATAGGGCCGGAGCGGGAAACCGAACTCGAACGGCTCGGTCTTCAAGGCGGCGATGGCGGCGTCCTGATCGACCTCCAGAAGCCCGGCCAATCCCTCTGGTGTCAGCCAGTCCACCAGCGCGCGGCGATGATTGGCACTGCGCCGCGTGTCGCGGAACCAGACGCCGCTCGCGGTTTCGATCTGCTTCAGATACGAGCGTCCGTTCGCGGCGAAGACGAAGGGTACGCGATACTCGCCCCATGGTCCGCCCGGCTTGACGAAATCGCCGCTGTCGCCGATCCCGGCCGAGTAGCGTTCGGCTTGGTCAATGGCTGCTGAGACGTTCTTGCGCTGGCGTTTCGCCTCCACCACGCCGACCAGCGTCGTGCCGACGAAGAGAGCGTAGTCGGCCGGGCCACTGGCGGTCGGCCATTCGGCAATCGCCATGTTGCGGCCCTTGGCGGGGCGGACACCGGCACTATGGCGCAGTGTCTTCGTGTTGGCTTCCCAGCCACGATCCCGAAGCTGCTGGTCGATAAGAGCGCGGGTCTGGCTCTCGTCGAGTTCGATCTTGGTGGCGGCTTCCTCGCCACGTTCGACCAGTTTGGCGACTTCGGAGCGTGGCGCGACTGCGGCCTCGGCTTGAATGCTGGCGAGCTTGGCGGCGAATGCCGCTTGATAGGCTTCGCTCTCCGTTGGCTCGAACGCAGGGAAGGGAGTGGCCGCCTCGTTGAACCCATACTGAGGCGGAACCGCCAGCCCCGCCTGGAGGCTTGTGAGCCTTGCAACAAGGGCTGACTTCTCGGTCTCGCTCTGGTGGGCAAGCTGCTCCCATACCGCCCGATCCTCGGCCTCGCGCTTGAACCGTTCCTCGACCGTCTCGCGGACGCGGACTTGCTCCTCGGCGTCGCGGCGGGCGATGGTGATTGCCTCCTCGCTCTCCGCGATCTTCCGGTGCAGCGCCTCGATCTCTTCATGCAGTGGCGCTGTGGCGTCGACCGGCTCGGCCGGAGGGATGAAGGGACCAGGGTTAAAGCCGGGCTGCCTGCCATAGGTACAGTGGAACCAGACACCCAGCGACCGAGCGTTCTTCAGAGCGATCAGGGCAAGTCCGTGGGAGCCCTTGATCTCGTGAGCGGCATCGTTGCCGACGTTCTTCAGCGCGTGGAAGAGATCGGCAACCTCTCTCGGAATGATGCGCTCGCAGGACAGCCTTCGGAGCAGATCGTTGAAGGTCTCGCGCTCGTCGCGATAGGCCGCATGGCTCGCGGCAATCAACTTGGCCATCAACTCGGCGAACTGCCGCAACTTGAAGATCGCAGTGGAAGGATCGTCGCGGAAATAGCGTTCCGCAAACGCCCCGAGCGTGGCAAGACGCTGGTCGTGAGTTGCCAGAAACAAGAAGTTCGAGGTGCCGCTCATTACTCCCCCCGAAGCAATGTTGCACATTCTGCTTACCGGATCATCAAAGTATTTGCCGGCATTCTCTTGCCCGGAGCGGATCGCGTTCGTAGCCAGCCAGGGGCTAGATGGCCCTTGACCTGAGGTACGACCACCGCTACTCATTCAGGTACGACGAAGCTTAGAAGCTTCAGGGGGCGACCTCCCTTATCCTGTTGAATTGCCGACTGAATACCGCGCCACAAAGTCCGGTTCGATTTGGTCGATCAAGCCCGGCTAGGGGCACCATTTCAGTCGCCGCTTCGATGCGTCTGCCGCTAATTTCCCGATCGGCGTTTCGGCACTGCGGATATGGTGCTCGAGTTTGTCGTGCGCCGCTTAAAGCCGATATCGCAAGAGCGACATCCGGGAGCGGCTCGGCAGGGTGCAGGACGGCCTGTCCAATGCGGTAGCCGCTTTCACGCTTCAGGACCTATGTTGGCCGCCTGACCGTTCCTCGGTGTGGATATATCAGGCCTTGAGATTGCCCCTTGCATCAGTTGTTGCTTATTTATCTGAAGGGAGGAACTCATGCCGATTCGTCAGAAAGCTCAGGAGGCTGGCGTCTTCGATTCCTCCGAAGTGGCCCTGCTTGGCCGCGTGTTCGACAGGCTGAAGCTCGACGCCCGATCGGCCCAGCAACGCGAAGCGATTTCATCCCGCATAATCGCGAATTACATGGCCGGGATCAGGGACGAAGACGAATTGGTTTCGGCATCCAGACAGCCGCTGGGACGCTAGCGCAATTCTGGTGCAAGTCGGGTCAAAACGGTTTCATCGACGAGCTTCGGAATCCACGTGAAAACAAACGGTTAGGGTGAGCCGGCGGTTTCATCAACGCCGAACCGCGCCAATGGGTCGGCGTAGACACCGGCCATAGTCGCAAGAAACGCCACTCGTGCCGTCCCATCCGACGACATCCGGGTTCAACAAGGAAATCCCGCGAAGCTGAATTCGGCGACCGTGCCGTCCTCCGATCTGGTGACCCGAACGAACAGCGCGCCTGGAATGCGGGGTTGCATCGGATGACCGGTTGCCCGTCTGGCAGCCCCTGCGGGACTTGAAGCCGCCACCTCGTGCGTGCCGATAATTCTCTCGCCCAGGATTTCCTCCACCTTGTAGCTGGTCATTTTCCCCGTTGGGCGACGATCTTGACTATCGACAGAAGGAGCCCGGCCTGCTTTTGGCGGTAGGTTCGGCACTTGGCGAGCAGGCCGGGCTGTGCTCCCGGCTGTCAGGTACCTTGGGTGGAGGGCTTAGCCGGTGCGAAAGGCAGACTGTCTCCTTCTCCTCGGACCCGCAATTGGGACTGAAGTCCGAAGCATCGACGCATTGGTCCTAAACCCTGAACATAAGCCGCCGTTCCTCATTGGCGTGGAAGCCGTCGAGTAAAGTCCCTTCATCGACGGTCCCTGGACGCCCGCCGTTGCTGCGAGCGGCGGGTGTCCGACTTCGGGGAGAAAGACATGCAGCTTGGCGAGATCATCGCGAACACCTTCGCCGTCCTGCTGCTGATTTGTTTTCTCGCGATCGTGTTCTTCCTGTTTGGAAAGCCGCTGTGGCCGGACCACTATGCTCGCATGTCGATTATTCTCCCGGTCGACGCGATGACCACGGCTTCGGTGAGACGGACCGGCGCGCATCCTCATCTGCCGGACACTTTCGACATGGCGCTCGCTCGCCCAAGACCGTCCCCGTAGGGCTCCGTGGCGGGCTTTTTCGCGTCCAGGATTCTGGCGCCCGCAGCTTTCCCATTGGCGGCTCCCCCGCTGGTTCCGGCAGGTGGATTTCTCGCGTTCAGCGCCTGTTCCTCGCAATCCGCGCGCCACCGCCGAAAGCGACGGGGAAGAATGAGGACGAGTGGCTCAAGTTAGATCTGGTCGGCCGTTTCAAGTTCCTGAAGAGCAATGAAGATTAGCCTCATGCTCGCTGCCGGATTTCGTGAAGGCGGACCAAAGTCCCAGGGTCTGGTCCCAAAGGTCTTATGTTACCACTTAAGTTCCGTGAATGTCCTTTATATGTTCGAATGAATTAGCTAATTCTGATGTCCGCCACGAGGAAAAGCGCTGAAGAAAAACGGATGCGCCGCCGGCAAGCGACATGAATTATACCCAAAATCGCATCACCTTTGTCGCGCTTTGTTGAAAGATTGTGACTGTTGCTCAAGCAGGCGCTGGCGAATAAACGCTATCAATACAGTGACTGTTTATCCCATGAAGCAACCAAATGCTCAGGCTTGAAGCAAGCATCCACGCGATCCAGAAGATGCGAGCGCGTCTATCGTCTCTTGAGCAGGCTCTTCATCCGGTTGCGCAGCAGGCGGGCCATGTTGCGGGTCTCCCGGTAGAGATGCAGTTGCGAGGCCGCCTGGCGGGCGAGACGGTCGGCGTCCGGCGTCAGGCCGATCACCAGCGTGCCCATCGGCTTGCGCTCGGTCCACAGCCTGCTCATCACTGGATGGTCGGGCACGGCACAGGAATCGGTCATCATGATGTTGGGGTCGTCGAGATGCTGCCTGGTCACCTCGATCATCAGCAGCGTGCCTGGCGAATAGCCGGCCAGAGTTTCGTCGTAGGCCGTCTTCCAGGTGTAGGCAACGCCGGCTTCGACGAAGACGATCAGGCACGCAATGGTGCGGCCGTCGAGCGTCAGCGAATGGATGCGGCACAGGTCCTGCTCGGCCAGCCTGTGCACGGCCTCGCGGGCGAAGGCGGCGCGGTAGCGGTCGATCGCCATGGCCGTGCGCTCGCGGCCCTTCCAGCCGGCCGCCTCCAGCGTCAGGAAGCTCTCGATGGCGTGACGGATCTCGTCGGGGCCGCGCGCCACGACATGTTCAAGCTTGCCGAGGTCGCCCAGCCGCCGCTTGAGGCGGCGGAACTCGCGGTAATGGTGCGCGCGCAGCGAAGCCTTCAGATAGTCCTCGGCGTCGCGTTCGCTCTCGAGCAGCGGACGCTGGGCGTGACCGGTGGTGACCAACATCAGGCCACGCGTTTCGGCCACAGTGGCAACCAGGCTCGCCA
Source organism: Mesorhizobium sp. B2-5-3 (assembly GCF_006441005.1). Lineage (NCBI taxonomy): Bacteria > Pseudomonadati > Pseudomonadota > Alphaproteobacteria > Hyphomicrobiales > Phyllobacteriaceae > Mesorhizobium > Mesorhizobium sp. B2-5-3. Next base: position 454,598 of record NZ_VFUS01000002.1, on the reverse strand, counting down.
CCGCGCCGTCGAGCCTGATGTCGGGCAGGACGAACACTTTCGGCAGCTTCAGATGCGGGCGCGACAGCATCGAGAAGAAATCCTCGAGGACACCGACCGGATCGTCGCGGTCGACCAGCGGGGTGCCGAGCGGGCCGAACGGGCTCGACCATGTGCGCATGACCGGAACCCCGAGCGGCACCACCGGCCGCTCCACCGAGAACGGCACCAGAAGGCGTAGCCGGTTGCGGTATTCATCGCCGTCACGGATGACGGCCAGACGCACCTCGCGGTCTTCCAGCCGGGGCATTGCGGGCGCGAGGAAACGCGGGTTGAAGAAGACGTTGGGCTCGATGGTGCGGGCGCACAGATAATCCAGCTCCTCGACGAGGTCGAACCCGGCCGACGCCGGATAGATGGCCAGTTTCCGCTCGGGCCGGTTGTTGGCGAGGATCTCGATATGGGCCGGGTCGGTGTCGCGCCCCAGTCCGGCAAGGCCGGACACCATGGCGCCGGCGGGGCCGCCGCTGGTTTCCTCGAGCAAGGGGATGGCGGCCATCACGCGGCTCCTTTGGCTGGCACGAAGATCGCCATGACGATGCCGAGCTTGCGCCAGACCGTGAAGGACAGCGCGCCGGCCTCGAAGATCATGGCGAAGGCGGTGGCCATTGCGGCGCCCCACAGGCCGAAGAGCGGGATCAGCACCACGTTCAGGCCAATGTTGAAGGCCAGCGTCATGGCATAGACGGCGGCGCAGACATTCTGGTTGCCGCTCATGGTGAGCAGGCTTTCGCACGGGCCCACGGCGGCGCGCGCCACGACGCCGAAGACGAGCAGGAACAGAAGCGGATAACCCGATGTGAATTCGGGACCGAACAGCATCAGCATCGGTTTGCCAAGCGCCAGCACCAGCAGCGCCATGGCGAGCGATGGCCAGAAGGTCCACGACACCGTCTCGCGGGCGAAGGCGGCGAGCTTTTCCGGCTCGCCATGGGTGAACTGGGCATAGCGCTGAGCGACGCCTGCCTTGACGGCGAAGTAGACGAAATGCACCAGCGCCAGTGTCTTGACCGTGGCGAAATAGACGGCGACGTCGTTGGGGTCCATATAGGCGCCGACCATCAGCACGTCGGCATTGGTGAGCAGGAAAAAGAAGCTTTCGACCAGGAAGATCGGCAGCGAGACAATGAACCATTGTGCGAAATGCACCTTCATCGGCCCGGCCGGAATCTGCTTTTCCATGCGCCGGGTGACGCCGATAAGCTGGGCGAGCGTGGTGACGTAAGTGGCGGCGATCGAGGCGAAGATCGCGGTCTTCGCGTCGGGCGCGTAGCCGGCGAAAAGCATCAGCGCCATGAACAGCAGGATCAGCACGGGCCGTATCAGATAGGTCGGCGCCAGGGCGAACAGCGCCCAGCTGTTCGCCCTGGCCTGGCCTTGCAGCAGATCCGACAGCGCTATCATCGGCAGGCAGATGACGCCGAGGATGAACGGCAGGACATAGTAGTTTTCAGTCCATGACGAAGCGAGCCACACGCCGAGCGCGCCGAGCCCGGCGATGACCGTCGAAGCGATCAGGACGAACAGGCGGCTGGCCACGACGATACCGCGCAACTCGTCGATGAGGCCGCGCTCGCGGTATTCGGGAATGAAGCGGATGACCGAGGTGTGGAAGCCGAGGCAGGCGAGATTGCCGACGATGACCATGGTCACCCAGACAAGGACGAAGATGCCGTATTCGAACGAGCCCATCCAGCGTGCCATCAACACCTGGCTGACGAAGGCGATGACGGCGCTGACGATGCGGATGGAAAAGGCAATGACCGACATGCGGCCGGCCTCGCCGCGCTCGTCGGCGGTGAACAGCACGGCGTCGACGCGGCCAAGCAACGGCTCCACGCGCAGCGCCAAACGCTGCGGCAAGAACCGCCCGGCTGTCGTGGCCGCGGAAAAGCGCACCCCGATTGTTCTCCGTTTTCCGCTTCTTTTCAGGCTTTGGTGTAGCGGAGACACCTTAAGAAAGGGTGGGTGGGAGAGGCATGCACAATGGCAGAGGGGCGAGCGAGGACGACCGGTGTGGGTTCCATGCCGCAAGTGGGAGACAGGCGCTCTGTCGTTCCAACTCCCAGCCAAGCCTAAGAGCGGCGCGCTTCGCCGTGAGTTGCGACATAGTCGATCTCGGAACGGCTGATGCCGATGTCTTTCAGCATGAAATCGGGCATCGCCTCCAGGTGACGCCGCTCATGTCGGAGGCGCCGTCCGCGCGCCAGCCAAGCGAGGATGGCCATCAGCCGCCATGGTGGGGCGCGCAGCCTTGCCAGGAAGATAGCTATCTCGGGCATGGTTTCTCCTCGCGACGCGTAAAAGGCCTGCCGGCACTGTTCCGGCAGGCGGTGCCGTCAGTCGGCCTTTTTCATGGCGTCGCATGAGACATTCGGGTTCATGTCGGCGAAGGCGCCGGTCGGGTTCGGCTTCCAGGCCCAGACATGAAGTTCGTAGAAGGGGCCGAGGCCGTAGCGGTTGGGAGCGCTGTCGAAGTTGAACAGCTGGCCTTCGAGCGACGCGGGACCCTTCGCGGTGATATATTCGACGGCCACCAGCTTCAGCTTGCCATCGGCCATCGGCTCGTACATCACGGCCTCCGGCTTGGCGAGGTCGACGGCATCGTCCTTGAGATAGGCGCCATTGACGTAGTGAATGCCCATGGCGCCGCCGGTGATGCCGCTGGCGCAGGGAATCGGCGCATAGCCCTCGGCGGTGGCCGCCGCGACATTCACGAAGCGGCCGTTGGCCGCCCGCACCTCGGCTGCCAGCCGATTGCCACTCTCCGCAGATGCGGCAGTGGCGGCGATCGCCATGATGGACAGCGCGGCAAGGCGCCAGAAATTGACGTTCATTTTATTCTCCATTGGTTGTTGGTGACGCGCAGGCGGCAGGACCGGCCAGTAAGGCCCTGCTGCCCTGCCTGCGCGTTGGATCGTCAGTTGCGGGACGGGTCCGATCCGTCCGTCTCTAGCCGGGCGGCGGTCTCATTGATGCCACCACCAGTATTCCCAGTAGTCCCGCTGCGTCTCGTGCTCCGGCAGACCGACGTCCCGCCTTAAATAATCGTCTTGCGGTGGCAGGCGCCTGCGCCGGCTTCGCAACGGCGCGAGCAGCGCGGACACAATCCGCGATGCGAGACCACGCCGGGAGGGTGCATGGTCGAACGCCACGACGGCGGCTGCCGTTTCGGGAGGAAACAGCACGGTAAGCCGACACCCATCGCTGCCCAGGACGATCTCACGCTCATTGTTCCATCCTTGGTCCATAGGGTCAGCGATAAAAGTAAGGGTCCAGGACCCTCACCTCCGTGATCTTGTCCACCGGTAGCGAATTCTTCTGCGCCGTGCTGCGGATCGCCTCCGGCGAGGGGGCGTCGTAGATGCAGAAACTCTTGTTCCTGTCGGGCGACACGAAGGAGTGCAGCCAGGTGACCCCCTTCTCGGCGTTGCGCATGATGATGCCGCCGAGCGCCGTCGCGCCGACGTCGTTCGTCGGCACGTTGAGCCCGTCGGGGAATGTCCGTTCGATCAGATAGCGAGGCATGGAGTGGCTTCCTTTTGTGACTGATTCACGCTCGAAATGAGCGCGGTTGGAGAAAAATCACGATCGTCGAAAGCGCACATCGGAGCCTTTCCCCATATTGCGCGGGACGATTCCCTATGTTTTCGACGTTTGGTCTGGGAGCCACACTGCGGATACCGAAGCGGGGGTATTTTGGAGAAGGGTCGAGGGACGACGATACTTATGGGCCAGTGACGATGCTTCTGGAACGGCAGGCACAACTCGATCAGTTGGAGGAACTGCTCGCGGAGGCCGCGCGCGGTCGCGGCCGCGTGGCGGCATTGCTGGGCGAGGCCGGCGCCGGCAAGACGGCACTCGTCGAGGCGTTCGTAACCCGTGCCGGGCAGCACGTTTCCATATTCCGCAGCGCTTGCGAGGACCTGTCGATTCCCGATCCGCTGGGACCGCTCTATGATCTGGCCCGGGACGCGCAGTGGGCACTGCCCCGGGCAATCGACGACCGCCAAGGTCAGCGGCTGCCCCTGTTTTCAGACGCTCTCGAGGTTTTCGAGGCGAGGTCTCGGCCGGGTTTGCTGGTCATCGAGGATATGCACTGGGCCGACGACGCGACCCTGGATTTCGTCCGTTTCCTGGGCCGGCGCATCACCAACACGCATATGCTGGTGCTGTTCACGGCACGCACCGACCGCAGCGAAGGGCAGATGCGTGCGCGCCGGGTGCTCGGCGAAATTCCAGCCGGCAACGTCCAGCGCATCGAAGTGCCACTGCTCAGCGAGGCGGCGGTGTTGTCGCTTGCCGAAGCAGCCAACCGCGACGGCAGCGCAATCTATCGCGCCACCGCGGGCAACGCCTTCTTCGTCACCGAATTGCTGGCTGCCGAAAGCGAGATGATCCCGCCGGCCAGCGTCCGCGACGCCGTGCTGGCGCGTGCCGAGCGCCTGTCGCAGGGAGCGCGCTCGATGCTCGACGCGGTGTCTGTGTTTCCACGCCGCGCCGATGCCTGGGCGCTGCGCGGCCTCTGTGGCGTCGCCAGCGCCGGCCAGCTGGCGGAATGTGTCTCGAATGGCTTGCTCGACGATCTCGGCGATGGCTACGCCTTCCGGCACGAGATCGCCCGTCGCGCCATCGAGATGGCGCTGACCTCGAGCCGTCGGCGCGAATTCAACCAACGCGCGCTTTCCGCACTGCAGGAAAACGCCGAGGTGACTACCGCAAGGCTTGTGCACCATGCGGTGGAGGCCCAGAATCTTGAGGCGGTGCGCGAGCTTGCCCCGCTCGCAGCGCGCGAGGCTTCCCGCGTCGGCGCGCATCGCGATGCCGCCGGCTACTACGAGGTCGCCTTGCGGCATGCCGACAGCCTGCCGATGAGCGACCGGGCGAGGCTTTACGAAGGATATGCGTTTGAATGCCATCTGATCGGCCGCATCGATGCGGCCATCGAGGCGCAGAGCCAGGCGCGCCGGCTACAGCAGGCGCTGGGCGACACGCTCAGGGAGGGCGACAGCCTCAGATGCCTGTCGCGCTTCGCCTATCTGGTGGGTGACCGCGAACAGGCGGACCTGTTCGGGGCCCAGGCAGTGGAACTGCTGGAACAGGCGCCTGCCAGTCCGGAGCTTGCCATGGCCTATTCCAATCTCTCGCAGCTGGCGATGCTGGCCGAGAAGCTCGATGAGACGCTGCTGCTTGGCGGCAAGGCAGTCGCTCTGGCCGAACGGTTGAACAAGCCGGAGATAATCTGCCACGCGCTCAACAATCTTGGTTCGGCCGAGCAGTGGCTTGACCTGGCCAAGGGCCGGCTGCACCTCGCCCGCAGCCTTGAAATCGCACTCGTGCAGAATTTCCAGGAGCACGCGGCACGCGGCTTCACCAATTGCGCCTGCGCCGAAATGAACCAGCTCGATCTTGTGCGCGCGCAATCCTTTCTCGACCGCGGCATTGCCTATTGCGTTGAGAACGACCTCGCGACCTGGCGCGACTATATGCGGGGCGTGCAGGCGCAGCTGCTTTTGCGACGCGGCCTTTGGGACGATGCGGCGGCCATGGCTCTCGACGTCATCGACGATGCTGCAACGACAGCCCTGGTGCGTTACCCATCCCTGGTCGCGCTGGCGAAACTGCGCATAAGGCGAGGCGATCCGGCTGGGCCGGTGCTGGAGGAAATGAAGCGGTTCCTGGACAGGGGAATGGAGCTGCAGCGGCTGGTGCCTTACACGGCGTCGATGGCCGAACTGGCATGGCTTGGGCAAGGCGACGCCAGTGAGGCGCTTCGCCTGATCGAGCTGGCAGAAAGCCTGTCGCCGACGAGGGCGATGTTCGCCGAACTGGCCGTCTGGCGGCTGCTCTTGTCGCCTGAAAGCGACCCTGGCGATACGACCGGCATGGCGGAGCCCTATCGCCTGCTGCTCGCCGGCGATTGGCACGGTGCCGCGACGCTGTGGGCCCGGCTGGGTGCTCCGTTCGAGCAGGCGCTCGCCCTGCTGCGCGGCGACGAGCCGGCCCTGCGCCTGGCCCTGGATATATTCGAGGGGCTCGGTGCCCGGCCGGTCGCCCAGCACGTCCGCGCCGTCATGCGGCAGAATGGCGTCAATAACATTGCAAGGGGACCGCGGCAGAGCACGCGCGCCAATCAAGCTGGCCTGACGCTGCGCCAGATGCAGGTCCTGCAACTGATCGAACGCGGTTTTTCCAACAAGAGAATAGCCGAGCACCTGACCATCTCACCGAAGACCGTCGATCATCATGTCTCGGCGGTGCTGGGCAAGCTGGACGCCATTTCGCGTGGCGAGGCGACCGCCGCCGCGCGCGATTCCGGGCTGATCTGAGCACGTAGGAATCTCGCCCGGATCAGAAATCCGGGAATGTGAGCCCTGCAGGTTTTCCTTACGCGAAAGCGCCGTGGCAGTGCTTGTATTTCTTGCCGGAGCCGCAGGGGCACGCTTCGTTGCGGCCGACCTTGCCCCAGGTGGCGGGGTTGTTGGGGTCGCGGTCTTCGGGGGCGACGATGGCGTTGCTTTCCTGGCGCACCAGAAGGGCGGTTTCGCCGCCTTCGAAATCGTTCTCGCCGGTGGTACCGTCAATATGCGTGCCGAACATGTCGGGGGCTTCCGGCGGCGGGGCCTCGGCAGCCTGGCGGACCAGTTCGACGCGCATCAGCTGCGCGGTGACGGCCTGGCGCAGATTGCCCAGCATCGCCTGGAACAGCTCGAACGCCTCGCTCTTGTATTCCTGCAAAGGATCGCGCTGGGCGTAGCCGCGGAAGCCGACAACCGAACGCAGATGGTCGAGATTAACGATGTGCTCGCGCCACAGATGGTCGAGCGTCTGCAGCACCACGGAGCGCTCGACATAGGTCATCACCTCGGGCCCGAAGCGCTCGGCGCGCTCCTTGGCGGCGGCGTCGGCGGCTTGCGTGATGCGCTCGCGAATGTCGTCCTCGGCGATGCCTTCTTCCTTGACCCATTCCTCAATCGGCAGGTCGAGATTGAGGAACTCGGCGACTTCGGCCTTCAACCCGGCGACATCCCACTGCTCGGCATAGGCGTTCTCGGGAATGGCCTTGGCGACGATCTCGTCGATAACGCCTTCGCGCATCTCGGCAATGGTCTCCGACAGGCCTTCGCCGTCCATCAGCTCGATGCGCTGTTCGAACACGACCTTGCGCTGGTCGTTGGAAACGTCGTCATATTTCAGAAGATTCTTGCGGATGTCGAAGTTGCGCGCCTCGACCTTCTTCTGCGCCTTTTCCAGCGCCTTGTTGATCCAGGGATGGATGATGGCCTCGTCTTCCTTGAGGCCGAGCTTCTGCAACATGCCGTCCATGCGCTCGGAGCCGAAGATGCGCATCAGATCGTCCTGCAGCGACAGGAAGAATTTCGAGCGGCCGGGGTCGCCCTGGCGGCCGGAGCGGCCACGAAGCTGGTTGTCGATGCGGCGTGACTCGTGGCGTTCGGTGGCGAGCACGTAGAGGCCGCCGGCAGCCAGCGCCTTTTCCTTCAGGCGCTCGACGTCGGCATAGATTTCCTTTTCCCGCGCCTCGCGCTCGGGCCCTTCGGGCATGTCGCCCAGTTCCTCGGCGATGCGCATCTCGGCATTGCCGCCGAGCTTGATGTCGGTGCCGCGGCCGGCCATGTTGGTGGCGATGGTGATGGCGCCGGGCTTGCCCGCCTGGGCGACGATCGCCGCCTCGCGCTCGTGATGGCGGGCGTTCAGCACCTCGAAATCCTTAAAACCTTCCTTGCGCAGCCGCTCGGCCAGTTGCTCGGACTTCTCGATCGAGGTGGTGCCGACCAGCGTCGGCTGGCCCTTGGCGCTGGCTTCGCGGATCTCCTTGACGATCGCCTTGTATTTCTCCTCGACCGTCCGGTAGACCTCGTCGTCCTCATCCTTGCGGATGACCGGCAGGTTGGTCGGGATCTCGGTGACTTCGAGGCCGTAGATGTTGCCGAATTCCTCGGCCTCGGTCAGCGCGGTGCCGGTCATGCCGGAAAGCTTCTTGTAGAGGCGGAAATAGTTCTGGAAGGTAACGGAGGCGAGCGTCTGGTTCTCCGGCTGGATTGCCACATGCTCCTTGGCTTCAAGCGCCTGGTGCAGGCCTTCCGAGTAGCGGCGGCCGGGCATCATGCGGCCGGTGAACTCGTCGATGATGACGATCTCGCCGTTGCGCACGATATAGTCCTTGTCGCGCTGGAACAGGCGGTGCGCCTTCAGCGCATTGTTGACGTGATGGACGATGGCGACGTTCTCGACGTCATAAAGCGACTCGCCCTTGAGCAGGCCGGCGTCGCGCAGCAGGTTCTCGAGCTTCTCGGTGCCTTCCTCGGTAAAGATGGAGGTCTTCTGCTTCTCGTCGATCTCATAATCCTGCGGCTGCAGCTGGATGATGAAAGTGTCGATGGTGTTGTACATTTCCGAACGGTCCTCGAGCGGACCGGAAATGATCAGCGGCGTGCGCGCTTCATCGACCAGGATGGAATCGACTTCGTCGACGATCGCGTAGTTGTGACCACGCTGTACCATCTGGGCGCGCTCGTACTTCATGTTGTCGCGCAGATAGTCGAAGCCGAGTTCGTTGTTGGTGGCATAGGTGACGTCGGCGGCGTAGGCGACGCGGCGCTCCTCGTCGGACAGGCCATGGACGATGACGCCGACCGAGAGGCCGAGGAACTTATAGACGCGGCCCATCCATTCGGAGTCGCGGGTGGCGAGATAGTCGTTGACGGTGACGACGTGGACGCCATTGCCGGCCAGTGCATTGAGATAAACGGGCAAGGTCGCGACCAGCGTCTTGCCCTCACCGGTGCGCATCTCGGCGATGCCGCCATTGTGCAGCACCATGCCGCCGATCAGCTGGACGTCGAAGGGGCGCATGCCGAGCACGCGGCGCGCCGCCTCGCGGGCGGTGGCGAAGGCCGGGATCAGCAGGTCCTCGAGGCTGGCGCCGTTGGCGATGTCCTGGCGGAATTTTTCCGTGCGGCCGGCGAGCTCTGCATCGGAGAGCGCCCGCATCTCGTTTTCCATGGCATTGATCGCCTCGACACGGGGCCGGGTCGACTTGACCCTGCGGTCGTTGGAGGAGCCGAAAACCTTACGGGCGAGACCGCCGAGACTGACCATCCAATGGTCCTTTCGATAGAATTCTCAAACTGAGACGAGCGCCGGCCGGCCCCATCAAATCAACGTGAATGCGCCGCCTGTATGCGGGCAACGCAAAAAGCGCCCGGAAAACGGTTCTGGACGCAAAGTCGTTGGACAGATAAGAGGGGGCTCAACTGATGTCAACGCCGCGCTGGCCCTGCCGGTCGCGCCAAATTCGGCCACAATCTGGCTGATCTGGAAGCCTCCCGTCCTTCACATCCTCATCGGAGTCATCTTAATGTCCTTGTTGTTCCGCCGTGCGTCGCTCGCCAGCCTCGGCCTGGCCGTCGGCCTGTCGGCTCTTTGCCTGTCGCCGCTGATGGCGCAGGAAACCGCACCAGCCCAGCCGGCACCACCAGCGGCACCGGCCGCACCGGCGGCACCGGTCGATCCGAATACAGTGGTTGCCACCGTCAACGGCCAACCCCTCACCGAAGCAGATCTCGTGCTTGCCGAAGGCGAGCTGTCGCAGCAGTTCGCGCAACTCCCGGCCGAGCAACGCCGCGCCGCGGCGCTTTCGGCCGCAATCGAGATCCGCGTCATGGCCGCCCAGGCCGTCTCGACCGGTCTCGACAAGGATCCCGATTTCCAGCGCCGCATGGCCTTCCTGCAGCAGCGCGCGCTGCATGGCGAGATGGTCGAGAAGGGCGTCGTCGACAAGGTCACCGACGCCGAGATCCGCGCCCGCTACGACCAGGAGATCGCCAACACGCCGCCGGTCAACGAGGTGCATGCCCGTCACATCCTCGTGAAGACGAAGGAAGAGGCCGAGGCGATTATCAAGCAACTCGACGGCGGCGCCGATTTCCAGAAGCTCGCCAACGAGCACACCTCGGATCCGAGCGGCAAGACCAGTGGCGGCGATCTCGGCTGGTTCGGACCTGGCCAGATGGTGCCGGAATTCGACAAGGCCGCTTTCGCGCTCGAGGTCGGCAAATACACCGAGCAGCCGGTGCAGTCGCAGTTCGGCTGGCATGTGATCAAGCTCGAGGACAAGCGCACCAAGCAGCCGCCGGCCTTCGACGACGTCAAGGACCAGGCCAAGCAGGCGGTCATCCGCGACAAGTATTTCGCGCTGGTCAAGTCGCTGCGCGCCGATGCCAAGGTCGAAATTCCCGACGCCAATTTGAAGAAGGCCGTCGATACGCTGGAAAGCGCCAAGTAAACCAGAACGGTTTCGAAAAAGGGGCGCGGTGGCCAAAGGGCGCCGCGCCCTTGTTGCGTCAGTTCAGCCGTCGGGCCCCTCTATGCCTCGCAGGAGATAGCGGACCACCTTGCGTATCGTCGCCTCGTCTTCGTCGAGCCGGTTGGTCAGGAGCTGCCGCCACGCATAGGAAGCCACCAGGTCGGCGGCCACAGCCGGATCGACATCGGCCGCGACCTCGCCCCTTGCCTTGGCGCGCTCGATGATCTGGCCGGTGTGGGCCCGGCGCCCGCCGGTATAGCCGGCAAGGGCCGTGGCCGCCGTTTCGTCCGACTGCGCCTCGGCGATCAGCGACCTGAACACGCTGCCCGACGACGTCTCGCGCCAGTGCGCGAACAGGTTCTTGAGGAAGCCGACGAGATCCTCTTCCAGTCTTCCCGTATCGGGAACATCGACGCGTTTCTGGCGCTGGTAGACCTCCAGCAGCAGCGAGGCCTTGCTCGGCCACCAGCGATAGATGGTCGGCTTTCCGGCACGCGCCCGCCGCGCCACGGCCTCGATCGAGAAGCCGGCATAGCCGGCCTCGACCAACACCGCCTCGGCGGCATCGAGAATGGCTTCCGCGCTGTCGGGATTGCGCCGCGCACCGATGGACTTACGCGCCGTATCCGCCTCTTCGGCCATCCTGTCGCCCTCGCCGTCGGTTTAGGCCGGCAATATAAGTGATCCGACGATGGAACGAAACGGCCCGTTCTTGGCGGCTGACGCAGGAGACATTTGCCTGCCATGTCTCCCGCACGATGCGCAGGCCGCCATGGTGCTGACCAACTCCGGCCGCGCGCCCGCACCGAGTCGCAACGATCGCAACCTGGGCAGGGCGGTGCCAGCGAACTGCAACGGAGCCGGCTGCGAACCGGTCAAGGCCAATTCCGGTTCTCACGCCGCCACCAAAACGCCTTGCGCGGGCGCGCCGTATCGGGCAAACCGGCGTTTCTCCGCCGATTTTTCCCGTCCGAGGTTCCATGTCCACGACGATTTCGCCGCTCGCGCCGAAGAAATACCCCAAGATGCCTGAGATCGAGGGGGTGCGCATCGCCACCGCCGAAGCGGGGATAAAATACAAGAACCGCACCGATCTCCTGGCCATGGTCTTCGAGCCCGGCACGGCGGTCGCCGGCGTGTTCACAAAGTCGAAATGCCCCTCGGCGCCAGTCGATTTCTGCCGGCAGAACCTTGCCGCGGGCAAGGCCCGGGTGCTCGTCGTCAATTCCGGCAACGCCAACGCCTTCACCGGCAAGAAGGGCCGGGACTCCACCGCGCTGACGGGCGAAGCGGCAGCCAAGGCTGCCGGCTGCACGCCAGGCGAGGTGTTCCTGGCCTCGACCGGCGTCATCGGCGAGCCGCTTGACACAACCAAGTTCAGCCATCTGCTGGCTGGTCTGGTCAGCAACGGCAAGCCCGACCTGTGGACCGAGGCGGCCAAAGCCATCATGACCACGGACACTTATCCGAAGGTGGCGACGCAGACCGTCAAGCTCGGTGACACCGATGTCACCATCAACGGTATTTCCAAGGGCGCCGGCATGATCGCACCCGACATGGCCACGATGCTGTCCTTTGTCGCCACCGATGCGCCGATCGCCGCCCCCGTGCTGCAGGATCTGCTGTCGCGCGGCACGGCCAAGACCTTCAACGCGGTGACCGTCGACAGCGACACCTCCACCAGCGACACGCTGCTGCTCTTCGCCACCGGAAAGGCCGCCAAACGCGGCGCGCCGGAGGTAACCGACCCCAAGGATGCCCGTCTGGGGGCGTTCCGCCGTGCGCTCGGCAAAGTGCTGAAGTCGCTGGCGCTGCAAGTGGTGCGCGACGGTGAGGGCGCCCGCAAGCAGGTCGAAGTCACCGTTACCGGCGCGAAATCGGCGCGCTCGGCCAAGCGCATCGCGCTCTCGATCGCCAATTCGCCGCTGGTCAAGACCGCGGTCGCCGGCGAGGACGCCAATTGGGGCCGCGTCGTCATGGCCGTCGGCAAGGCCGGCGAGCCGGCTGACCGCGACCGCCTGTCGATCTGGTTCGGCGACAACAGGCTGGCGCATGAGGGCGAGCGCGATCCGGCCTATTCGGAGGAAGCGACCTCGGCGTATATGAAGCGCGACGACATCCGCATCCGCGCCGATATCGGCATCGGCCGCGGCAAGGCGACGGTGTGGACCTGCGACCTCACCAAGGAATACGTCGCCATCAATGGCGACTACCGGAGCTGACGGACTTGGTTTCCAAACATCCGGCCAGCATGCTGGCGACAGTGCGCCGCTATGAGGCGGCCGGGTTCCGCGCCTGGCCCGCGGCGGCAGTCCATTATGACGGCACCTGGGTGGTGCGGCTGACGGCCGGACATCCGGCCAAGCGGCTGAATTCGGTCAATCCGCTCGATCCCGGCGACACCCAGCACATCGCCGACCGCATCGGCCGCGCCAGCCGCCGTTTCGATGCCTATGGCCGTCCGCTGACCTTCCGCATGTCGCCGTTATCGGGGCCGGATCTGGCCAGCCATCTCGACCGCGAGGGTTGGAGTCGGTTCGACGAATCGCTGGTGATGCGGCTGCCGCTGGCGGATGCGCAACTCGACGCCGCCATGGACCAGATCCCGTTGAAGGACATCAGCCGCTTCATCGGCGCGTCGCTCAAGGTCAGCGGCTCGGACGCGTCGCTGCGGCCAGGCCTGTCGGAGATCATCGGCGCCATCCAGCCCGAGGCCGGGCTGTTCGCGCTCGAGGCTGGAGCGGAACCACTGGCGACGCTGATCTGCGTCCATGACGGCGATCTCGCCGGCCTGTTCGAGGTCGCCACCGACAAGTCGGCACGCAACAAGGGCCACGGCCGCAACCTGATCCTGTCGGCGCTGAAATGGGCGCGGCTGCGCGGCGCGCGGGAAGCCTGGCTGCAGGTCGAGGCCGGCAATGTGCCGGCGCTGGCGCTCTATCATTCTCTCGGCTTCGACGAGGTCTATCGCTACCACTACCGCCGGCCGCCTGTTCATGGGTGAAATCGGGCATGAATGATGTGACGATCGCCGGCAAGCGCCTGCTCCTGGTCGCCGCCTGCGCCCTGGTCGACGCCGACGGGCGCGTGCTCCTGGCGCAGCGGCCCGAGGGCAAGCAGCTTGCCGGGCTCTGGGAGTTTCCCGGCGGCAAGGTCGAGCCCGGCGAGACGCCGGAGCAATGCCTTATCCGCGAGCTCTATGAGGAGATCGCGATCGAGACCGACATCCCGTGCCTGGCACCGCTCACCTTCGCCAGTCATAGCTACGACGATTTCCATCTTTTGATGCCGCTTTTCATCTGCCGCCGCTTTCGCGGCATCGCCCAGCCGAAGGAGGGGCAGGCGCTGAAATGGGTGCGGCCCAGGCAGATGCGCGACTACCCGATGCCGCCGGCCGACGCTCCGCTGATCCCGTTCCTGATCGACCTCCTGTAGGCGAACAGAACCGCTAGCGGCCTGTGGCTGAGCGGAGCTGCGGGGCGCATAAACCAGCATTAATGGAAGATTTATCTCATCATGAAAAATTGATGCAAGGCTGCCTCGTCGCGGCCGTGCCGGCGATTTTCTGGGGAGCGACAGCATGAGCCTAGACAGGGATTGGGATTCGATCCGGCCCGACCGCAGTTTTCGCGCCGCGGATGCGGGCATGGGCGTGTTGCGCGTCACGCTGCTGTTCGGGTCGGCCGCGGTGGCGCTGGCCCTGATCGCAACGCCCTTCCTCGAGAGCCAGACGCGCTCGCAATCGGCTCGGAATTTTGCCAGCGGTCTCGACATGACTGCCACTGGTTCGATCACTCGTCGCGATACCTATACGGTGCGCCGCAGCGTGCTTCAGCCGCAGCCCGATTCGGTCTGCATCATCCGATCCGACGGCCGGACCAGCGGCGACTGCTGATCGGGTCCAAGACATTTTCAGAGGCGGCGGTTTCATCGCCTATTAAGCCTGTGCCGTTAACCTTTCTTAACAGGTCGGCGGTATGGTTCCGGCAAGAGGGATCGACGTGATGAAAACAGTGCTGCTGCGTTTCCTGAACGATGAAAAGGGCGCCACGGCCGTCGAATACGGCTTGATCGTCGCCGTACTGTCGCTGACGATCGTCGGCGGCATCAGCCAGGTCTTCAACGCGATCACCTGGCTGTTCAGCGACAATGGCAGCAGGCTTGCCAACGCTTTCGCACCCTGATCTGGCTGTCCGCGTCCGCGGACACTGTCATTGCCCCTTGGGCTGCTCCAACACAGTCTTCAGCGAGATCTTGGCCGAACCCGGCTTGAGCGGCTTTTGCTGCGATGCATCGGGCGCCCAGCCGGACATCCAGACCATCGAAAAGCTTGCGCGGATGCGGCCGTCGGGATCCGAAAACCGCTCGGCGTAGATTTGCGCGGCGCGGGCGAACAGCTGGCGTGTGCCCGGCCGCCGGCTGCGATCGGCAAGCGCGCTGGTTTCGCCCATGGCGCGCAAATCGGCCATCAGGTTGAAAAGACTGTCATAGCGCACCGTCACCGTCTCGACATCGGCGACCGGCAGAGCGAGGCCGGCGCGCTGCAGCAGCGCTCCCGCGTCGCGAACGTCGGTGAACGGAATGACGCGCGGGCTGGCGCCGCCGTGAAGCTCGGTCTCGGCCGCCAGCAGGCTTTCACGCAATTCGCCGAGCGTGCCGGCGCCGGCGAAGGCGCCGAGGAAAAGCCCGTCCGGACGCAGCGCACGGCGGATCTGCACCAGCATGCCGGGAATGTCGTTCATGGCCTGCAACGAAAGAAGCGACACCGCCAGGTCGAGGCTTTGCGGCTCGAAGGGCACGGTTTCCAGCGGCGCTACCATGCCGGCGGAATTGCCCAGGAAAGCCGTATCCGCCTCGACACGGACGATGTCCGCCACCTTGCCGCTCGCGGCGAGGATGTCGGCTGCGGCCGACGTCTGGCAAAACAGCACCGCTGCCTTGCTAAACCTGCGCTCCACGGCACCCAGCCGGTCGGCAAGATCGTCGGCACTGCGCCGCATCAGGAAGTCCGCGCCGCCGACCGGATGATCGAGCGCGCGCTGCTTGTGCGCCAGCCACAGTGAGGTGTCCATTATCGGCAGCAAACGGGCAGATCCTTTGTTTGTCCATTCCCCGATGGAGTTGATATAGTGGCGCACAGCACCCACCACGTGGCCGATCCCATGCCCAAGATCAAGCCTCTGGACATCAGGAACCTTGCACGGTCGGCGGCGAACTGGCCGGCGCGCATCCTGTTCCCGCCTGTCTGCGCCGGCTGCCGCAGGCATGTCTCGCAGCCCGGCGTTCTGTGCGGCGCCTGCTGGCCGAAGTTGCGCCTCCTGGAGCGGCCCTGGTGCCCGGTGATGGGCACGCCGTTCACCCACCATATGGGCGAGGGCTTTCTGTCCGCCGAGGCGATCGCCGATCCGCCGCCCTTCGAGCGGGCGCGGGCGGCCGTCGCCTATTCCGGCGTCGCCCGCCAGATGGTGCAGGGGCTGAAGTACCAGGATCGCACCGACCTGGCGCCGTGGATGGCGCGCTGGATGCTGCGCGCGGGCGCTGACCTCATTGCCGAGGCGGATGTGGTGGTGCCGGTGCCGCTGCACTGGCGCCGCTTCTTCAGGCGGCGGTTCAACCAGTCGGCGGAATTGGCGAGGGCGGTCTGCGAGCTCAGCGGCCTGTCTTTCGCACCCTCGGCCATGCGGCGTGTCAAGCTCACGCGCCAGCAGGTCGGGCTGGAGCGCAAGGACCGCGAGGAGAATGTGCGGGCCGCCTTTCGCGTGCCTGCTGAAGCGGAAATCGAGATCGCCGGCCGCCGCGTGCTTTTGATCGACGACGTCTACACCACGGGCGCCACGGTTCGCGCCGCCAGCAAGGCGCTGAAAAAAGCAGGGGCCGGCGCCGTCGACGTGCTGACCTTCGCACGCGTGCTGCCGGGGGACTTTCGGGCCGACGAGTCCACGACTATATAAGTCGGCAACAAACAGTGGAAATTCGTCATGGTCGACGTCACCATCTATACACGCATGATGTGCGGCTACTGCACGGCCGCCAAGCGGCTGCTCGAGCGCAAGGGCATCGCCTATACGGAGCATGACGCGTCGTTTTCACCGGAACTGCGCCAGGAGATGATTTCGCGCGCCCATGGCCGCACAACCTTTCCGCAGATTTTCGTCGGCGACACGCATGTCGGCGGCTGCGACGACCTCCACGAGCTGGAGGCGCAAGGCCGACTGGACAAGTTGCTCGCCAATGGCTCGACGAATTGAGGATATGACGATGGGTGTTTTCAAGGCGGCCGCGATCCAGATGCGTTCGGGGGAGAGGCCGGAGCGCAACGCAATCGAGCTCGAGCGGCTGGTGCGCGAGGCAGCCGGCCAGGGGGCGAGCTACATCCAGACACCGGAAATGACCGGAGCGCTGGTGCGTGACAAGAAGGCCGCGTCTTTCACCTCAGAGGACAAGGACATCATCGTCGGGACCGCCCGCCGACTGGCCCGCGAACTTGGCGTCCACCTGCATATCGGCTCGACCGCCATCCTGCGCGCCGACGGCAAGCTCGCCAACCGGGCGCTGCTGTTCGGTCCGGACGGCGCCACGCTCGCCTCCTATGACAAGATCCATATGTTCGACGTCGATCTCGACAATGGCGAGAGCTGGCGCGAATCCGCGACCTACGAGCCCGGCACGGAGGCGGTCGTCACGACCATCGAAGGCGCCAAGCTGGGCTTTGCCGTCTGTTATGACCTGCGGTTTCCGCAACTGTTCCGCGCCGAGGCGCTAGCCGGCGCCGACCTGCTTTCCGTGCCCGCCGCCTTCACCCGCCAAACCGGCGAGGCGCATTGGCACGTGCTGCTCAGGGCCCGCGCCATCGAGAACGGCGCCTATGTCGTGGCCGCTGCGCAAGGCGGCCTTCACGAGGACGGCCGCGAAACCTATGGCCATTCGCTGATCGTCGATCCGTGGGGCCGCGTCATCGCGGAGGCGGCGCACAATGAGCCGGCGGTGATCGTCGCCGAGATCGACTCCGCGCAGTCGCTGGCGGCTCGCAAGAAGATCCCCAATCTGAAAAATGCGCGGGATTTCGCTATCAATGCCGGTTCGTCCGAGGCATCGCGTCTCAGGGGAGCGGCCTCTTGATCCGCTTCTCCCTGATCTGCGAAAACGATCACGAGTTCGAGGGCTGGTTCCGCAGCAATGACGATTTCGACACGCAGAAGAAGCGTGGCTTCGTCGATTGCCCGACCTGCGGCTCGCACAAGGTGGAGAAAGCCCTGATGGCGCCGGCCGTGTCGACGGCGCGCAAGCAGGAAACGATAGCGCTCGCCATGGGCGAGGCGCAGAAGCAGGCGCTGGCGCAGCTGAAGGCAATGGCCGAGAAGGTTCGCGAGAATGCCGATTACGTCGGCGACAAATTCGCCGAGGAAGCGCGCAAGATCCATTTCGGCGAGACCGACCCGCGCGGCATCTATGGCGAGGCGACGCTGGAGGAGGCCAAGAGTCTGGCCGAGGACGGCGTCGAGTTCATGCCGATCCCGGTGTTTCCGGAGGATCGGAACTGAGCGGTCAGCTTACGCTGCCGATCAATTTTTCAAGCAGGCGCGAAAGCGTTTCCCGTTCGGCTTGCGTCAGGCCGGAAAGAATCTCGTGCTCGTTGGCGACGTGGGCCGTAACGGCCTCGTCGATCAAAGCGAGACCTTTTTCAGTCAACCGCACGACGATGCCGCGCCGGTCATTGGGGTGCGGACCGCGCACGATCAACCCTGAGGTTTCGAGCCGGTCGAGCCGGTTGGTCATGGCGCCCGAGGTCACCATCGTCGCCTCGTAAAGGGCGGTCGGGGTCAGCGCGTAGGGCGCGCCCGAGCGGCGCAACGTCGCCAGCACGTCGAATTCGCCGGCCTGCAATCCATAGCGCGCAAACAACGGCGCGAGGCGCTCGCGGGCAATCAGCGAGGATGCTTCATTCAACCGCCCGATCACGCCCATCGGCGAGACGTCAAGGTCCGGCCGCTCCCTGTTCCATTGTTCGATCGCCTTTGCCGCCCTGTCCATCTACTCTGCCATGTATCTTGACGTTAAGAATCTTTTCGTTATCTTATCGGAAAATGAAGTGGCGGCCAAGTGCCGGCGACGATGACGAGGACCATCAGATGAAATTTCTCTGGGATTCGGCGCTTGGCCTGTTGGTCGTGACGGGCGGCCTGCTTGGCCTCACGCTGCCGTTCGGCAAGCTTGCGACCGCCGCCGGCGTTCCAGCCATGGTCTGGGCCTTCGTCATCTCGCTCGGCGCCGGCGGCGTGCTGTTGCTGGCTCTCCTGCTGCGTGGCGAGCGCATCAAGCTTACGGCGCGCAAGCTGCGCTATTTCTTCGTCACGGCGGCGGTGTCCTATGCCTTTCCCAACCTCTTGATGTTTTCGGCCATCCCGCATCTCGGCGCGGGATACACGGGCATCATGTTCACGCTATCGCCGGTGATCACGCTCGTGTTCTCGATCTTGCTTGGCGTTCGGCGCCCCAACCTGCTCGGCGTCATCGGCATTGCGGTCGGCTTCATCGGTGCGGTCATGGTCGCGCTCACACGCGGCGAAGCTGGCCAACCGGCCGATTATTTCTGGGTAACGATCGGATTGCTGATCCCGGTCAGCCTTGCCGCGGGCAACATCTACCGCACCGTCGACTGGCCCGAAGGAACCGGCCCGATCGAGCTTGCCGTGGGCAGCCATCTGGCGTCGGCGACCTTGCTTCTCCTCGGCATCCTGACGCTTTTCGGCTGGCAAGCGTTTGTTCCGCTGGGCGCGGTACCGCCTGTGGTCGTCGCGCAGATGGCGTCGGCTTCGGCAATGTTTGCCTTCTTCTTCCGGCTGCAGGCGGTGGGCGGCCCGGTCTATCTCAGCCAGATCGGCTATGTGGCGGCGGCCGTCGGGCTGTTCGCGGGCACGATCTTCCTCGGCGAACACTATCAGCTGCTGACCTGGGCAGGCGCTGTCATCATCACGGCCGGCGTGTTCATCACCACCAAGGCGCAAAGCCGGCCCAGCGCGAAGGCGCAGAGTCAGGCGGCGTGAGCCGGTTCAGACCGTGCCCTTTTCCGCCAGCACCATGTAGTTGACGTCCATGTCTTTCGACCGCTGCCAGCGGTCGGCAAGCGGGTGGTAGACGACGCCGGTGCGGTCGATGACGGTCAGGCCGGCGCCGCTGAGCGCCTTTTCCAGCTCTTCCGGGCGCACCAGCTTGCCGAACTGATGAGTGCCGCGCGGCAGCCAGCGCAGCACATATTCGGCGCCGATGATGGCCAGCCCTAGCGCCTTCAGCGTGCGGTTGATCGTGGCCACGAACATGATGCCGCCGGGCTTGACCATCTCGCCGCATTTGGCGACGAACAGGTCGATGTCGGCGACATGCTCGACCACTTCCATATTGAGGATAACGTCGAATTTTTCGCCGGCGTCGGCCAGGTCCTCGGCCGTGGTGGCGCGGTAGTCGATCGTCACGCCAACTTCGGCGGCGTGCAATTTGGCCACTTCGATATTGGTGGCGGAAGCATCGGCGCCGACCACTTCGGCGCCAAGCCGCGCCATTGGCTCGCACAGCAGGCCGCCGCCGCAACCGATGTCGAGAAAGCGCAGGCCCTCGAATGGCCGTGCCGCGCGCGGATCGCGGCCGAAGCGCGTTGCCACCTGGTCGCGTATGTAGGCAAGCCGGATGGGGTTGAACTTGTGCAGCGGCCGGAACTTGCCGTTCGGGTTCCACCATTCGGCGGCAAGGGCGGAAAAGCGCTCCACTTCTCCGGCATCGATCGTCGATCGTCGGGGCTCTGGCATCGATTGGTCTCCTCGGACGCTAGCAAGTCGGGCGTGGGGGAGGGAAAGTCAAGGCTGCATTTTCGCCTGCTGACAGTGCGAGGCCGGCACCGCCGACAAGCGCCCTCTATTGCCGGCGGCGCCCTGTCAGGACGTGTCAGCTCAGGGAGCACCTCGGCCGAAACAAAAAAGCGGCGGCGTGCGAAAAAGGGAAGATCGTGTTGAGAAAAGGAGATGGCCGTGATTCAGACCGCATCGATCCTTTGGCGCAGGCTCGACCTTGAAGGTCACGATTCCTGCATGCTCTCGCAGCGGCCCGGCGGGCACCGCCTGAAGGGGCAGGCCATCTTCCTGCAAGACGACAAGCCGTGTTGCATCGCCTACGAGGTGGATTGCGATGCCGTCTGGCACACGCGCTCGGCACGGGTCGAGGGCTTTCTCGGCCCGCAAGAGCTTTCCCTGGGGATCGAACGCCGCGCCGACGGCTCCTGGGCGCTGAATGGCGAGCCGCAGCCGGAGGTGGCCGGCCTGATAGACGTCGATCTCGGCTTCACGCCGGCTTCGAACCTCCTGGCGATCCGCCGGTTCGCGCTCGCCGTCGGCGAAGCGACGCCGGCACCGGCCGCCTATCTGGCCTTTCCCGAGCTCAGAATGATGCGGCTCGAGCAGACCTATCGGCGCCTCGACGCGGCCCGCTACGCCTATGCCGCGCCGGCATTCGGCTATGAGGCGGTTCTGGAGGTCTCTCCACTCGGCTTCGTGCTCGACTATCCACATTTGTGGAAAAGCATCGTGCGCCTGGGCTGACGCCCGTCGCCGTGTGAGCCTTGCCGGTTGGGCCCTGCGCAAAATGAAGTTACCGTTCAGCCCGCGCGGCGCTCTTCTTATGAGCCGTCGCTTGCGAAGCCTGGATGTTTTGGCTAAGGAGGCCGCGCATTCAGCGGCCGGCGCCAGCCGGGCGCTTTCCTCGGTTTTTCGGCGCAGAGCCGGCTTCAGTCAAAGGCATTTCGCTTCCATGGCGCGCATCGTGATGAAATTCGGCGGAACCTCCGTCGCCGACATCGCCCGCATCCGCAATGTGGCGCGTCACGTCAAACGGGAGGTCGATGCCGGCCACGAGGTGGCGGTGGTGGTCTCGGCGATGGCCGGCAAGACCAACGAACTGGTCGGCTGGACGCGCGAGGCCTCGCCGATGCACGACGCGCGCGAATATGATGCCGTGGTTGCGTCCGGCGAGCAGGTGACGGCAGGCCTCCTGGCGATCACCTTGCAGAACATGGGCGTGCACGCCCGCTCCTGGCAGGGCTGGCAGATCCCTATCAAGACCGACAACGCGCATGGCGCGGCACGCATCCTCGACATCGACGGCGCTTTCCTGGTCAAGCGCTTCGGCGAGGGCCAGGTGGCCGTCATCGCAGGTTTCCAGGGCATCGGACCGGACAACCGCATCGCAACGCTTGGTCGTGGCGGCTCCGACACCAGCGCGGTGGCGATCGCGGCCGCCGTCAAAGCCGACCGCTGCGACATCTATACCGACGTCGACGGCGTCTACACCACCGATCCGCGCATCGAGCCCAAGGCGCGGCGGCTGGCCAAGATATCGTTCGAGGAAATGCTTGAAATGGCCTCACTCGGCGCCAAGGTTCTGCAGGTGCGATCGGTCGAGCTTGCCATGGTGCACAGGGTGCGTACCTTCGTGCGGTCGTCCTTCGACGATCCCGACGCGCCCGGAATGGGGGATTTGCTCAATCCGCCCGGAACGCTTATTTGCGACGAGGAAGAGATCGTGGAACAGCAGGTCGTCACCGGAATTGCCTATGCCAAGGACGAGGCGCAGATTTCGCTGCGCCGTGTCGGCGACCGGCCGGGCGTTGCCGCCGGCATCTTCGGGCCGCTGGCCGAGGCCAACATCAACGTAGACATGATCGTCCAGAACATTTCCGAGGACGGCAAGCTTACCGACATGACCTTCACGGTGCCCTCCGGAGACGTCGACAAAGCGCTGGCCGTGCTCGACCGGCTGAAGGCCGATGTCGGCTACGACGTCGTGCAGTCGGAAGCCGGCATGTCGAAGGTCTCGGTGATCGGCATCGGCATGAGAAGCCATGCCGGCGTTGCCGCCACCGCCTTCAAGGCGCTGGCCGACAAGGCGATCAACATCCGCGCCATCACCACCTCCGAGATCAAGATTTCGATACTGATCGACGGTCCTTACACGGAACTCGCGGTTCGCACTTTGCATTCCGTCTACGGTCTGGATAAGCAGTAGCAGACTGAATCAGTTGTTGCGTGCGTGCCGGCGGCGGCCGAAACTGCGCCGGCAGGAAGCCTATTGGAGAAGAAGCCGCGATGCGTGACCCGGCCAGTGGCCCGCGCGTTCTGCTGAAGCGGCTCCGCGAGCTCATGCAGGAGCCGCTGGAGCCGCAGGAGCGGCTCGACCGCATCGTGCGCGACATCGCCTCCAACATGGTCGCCGAAGTGTGCTCGCTCTATGTGCTGCGCGCCGATTCCGTGCTCGAACTCTACGCCACCGAAGGCCTGAACCCGAACGCGGTGCACCTGGCGCAGCTCAGGCTGGGGCAAGGTCTGGTCGGCACGATTGCCGCCAGCGCGCGGCCGCTCAACCTGTCCAATGCGCAGGAACATCCGGCCTTCGCCTACCTGCCGGAAACCGGGGAAGAGATCTACAATTCCTTCCTCGGCGTGCCGGTGCTCAGGGCAGGGCGCACGCTGGGCGTGCTGGTGGTGCAGAACAAGACCATGCGCCACTATCGCGACGACGAGGTCGAGGCGCTGGAAACCACCGCCATGGTCATCGCCGAGATGATCGCCACCGGCGATCTGGCGCGGCTGACGCGGCCCGGCCTCGAGCTCGACCTGCGCCGCCCGGTCAGCTTCACCGGCCTGTCGTTCAACGAGGGCGTCGGGCTCGGCCATGTCGTGCTGCACGAACCGCGCATCGTCGTCACCAACCTGTTCAACGAGGACAGCGAAGAGGAAGTCCGCCGGCTCGAGGCATCGCTCGGCTCGCTCAGGCTTTCCATCGACGACATGCTCGAGCGCCGCGACGTCGCCTTCGAGGGCGAGCATCGCCAGGTGCTGGAAGCCTACCGCATGTTCGCCAACGACCGCGGCTGGGTCCGGCGGCTGGAAGAGGCGATCCGCAACGGCCTGACGGCGGAAGCTGCGGTCGAAAAGGTGCAGAGCGACATGCGCGCGCGCATGCTGCACATGACCGATCCTTATCTGCGCGAGCGGATGAGCGATTTCGACGACCTCGCCAACCGGCTTCTGCGCCAGCTGATGGGACGCGGGCCTGACGATGTCGCGGCCTCGCTGCCGAAGGATGCCATCATTGTCGCCCGCTCGATGGGCGCCGCCGAACTGCTCGACTACCCCCGGGACAAATTGCGCGGACTGGTGCTCGAGGATGGCGCCGCCACCAGCCACGTCGTCATCGTCGCGCGCGCCATGGGCATTCCCGTCGCCGGGCAGATGAAGGGCGCCGTTTCCATGGCGGAAAACGGCGATGCCATCATCGTCGACGGTGAGGAAGGCGCGATTCATCTTCGTCCGCAGTCGGATCTCGAAGCCGCCTATGCCGAAAAGGTGCGGTTCCGGGCGCGCCGGCAGGAAGTCTACCGCGAACTGCGCAAGAAGCCGTCGGTGACCAAGGATGGCATTGCGGTCGACCTTTTGATGAATGCCGGGCTTGCCGTCGACCTGCCGCAACTGGCCGAGTCGGGTGCCGCCGGGATCGGCCTGTTCCGCACCGAATTGCAGTTCATGGTCGCCTCGACCTTTCCCCGTGCCGAGGCGCAGGAGCGGCTCTACCGCGACGTGCTCGATGCCGCGCGCGGCAAGCCGGTGACCTTCCGCACCATCGACATCGGCGGCGACAAGGTGCTGCCCTATTTCAAAGGCGCCATCCAGGAAGAGAACCCGGCGCTCGGCTGGCGGGCGATCCGCCTGACGCTGGACCGTCCGGGATTGCTGCGCACCCAGATCCGCGCCCTGCTGAAAGCCTGCGGCGGGCGGGAGCTCAAGCTGATGCTGCCGATGGTCACCGAGCTCGGCGAGATCGCCCAGGCGCGCGAAATCATCGACCGCGAGGTGCGGCATCTGTCGCGCTTTGCCCATCATTTGCCGACCAGCCTCAAGCTCGGGGCAATGTTGGAGGTGCCGTCCCTCCTGTTCCAGCTTGACGAGTTGATGAAGGCGGTCGACTTCGTCTCGGTCGGCTCGAACGACCTGTTCCAGTTCGTGATGGCGGTCGACCGCGGCAACACGCAGCTTTCCGATCGCTTCGACACGTTGTCGACGCCGTTCCTGCGGGTGCTCAAGACCATCGCCGATGCCGGTGCCCGCAACCACACGCCCGTCACACTCTGCGGCGAACTCGCCGGCAAACCGATCTCGGCAATGGCGCTGGTCGGCCTCGGTTTCCGTTCTATCTCGATGTCGCCCGCTTCGATCGGTCCGGTCAAGGCGATGCTGACCGAATTGCCGCTGGAGGCGTTGAAAGCGTTCTTTGACGACAATCTGATGGCGCCGGTCCAGGGGCTGCCGATGCGGGCGCTGCTGCAGGCCTTTGCCGACGACCGCTCAATTCCGTTATAGCACCTTTACAATGATCTCCCTTCCCCGCGACCGCATGGATCAAGTCGTCAAGCGTTTCGAGATGCTCGAAGCGCAGATGTCGGCCGGCCCGGCGCCGGATGCCTATGTGAAGATGGCATCGGAATATGCCGAGCTCCAGGAGATGGTGGCCAAAGTCAGAGCCTTGCGTGCGGCCGAGCAGGAGCAGGCCGATCTCGAGGCGATGCTCGCCGACAAGGGCACCGATGCCGAGATGCGAGCGCTCGCCGAGGCCGACCTGCCAGGCGTCGATGAGCGCATTGAGGCGTTGCAGAAGGACATCCAGATCCTGCTCTTGCCCAGGGATGCGGCCGATGACAAGAACGCCATCCTGGAAATCCGCGCCGGCACCGGCGGCGACGAGGCAGCATTGTTCGCCGGCGACCTGTTTCGCATGTATGAGCGCTATGCCGCTTCGCGTGGCTGGCGGTTCGAGACGGTATCGGCCAGCGAGGGCGATGCCGGCGGCTATAAGGAAATCATCGCCACGGTTTCCGGCAAGGGGGTTTTCGCGCATCTGAAATTCGAGTCCGGCGTCCACCGGGTGCAGCGCGTGCCCGCGACCGAGGCCAGCGGACGCATTCACACCTCGGCGGCCACGGTGGCCGTGCTGCCGGAGGCGGAGGAAGTCGACATCGACATCCGGGCCGAAGACATCCGCATCGACACGATGCGCGCGTCGGGCTCGGGCGGCCAGCACGTCAACACCACCGATTCGGCGGTGCGCATCACCCATTTGCCGACCGGCATCATGGTGGTGCAGGCGGAGAAATCGCAGCACCAGAACCGGGCCAAGGCCATGCAGATCCTGCGGGCCCGGCTCTACGACCTGGAACGCAGCAAGGCCGACGAGGAGCGCTCGGAATCGCGCAAGTCTCAGGTCGGCTCCGGCGACCGCTCAGAGCGCATCCGCACCTACAATTTTCCGCAAGGCCGCGTCACCGATCATCGCATCAACCTGACGCTCTACAAGCTCGACCGGGTGATGATGGGCGAACTCGACGAAGTCATCGACGCGCTGATCGCCGACCACCAGTCGAAGCTGCTCGCCGATATCGGCCTCGATGGCTGATCCTTTGCCCCAGGCGCTGAGGCCGCTGCTGCGGGAAGCGAGAGCGCGCTTGGCGGCGGTCGATAATCCGGCGCTCGATGCAAGACTGATCGTGGAGCACTTTTCAGGTACGACTCGCACGCAGGCCATTGCCGATCCCGAACATGCGGTCGATGCCGCCGCTCTTGTCCAGATCGACCGCGCCTTGAGGCGCCGCGCGGGCGGCGAGCCCGTGCACCGCATCCTGGGCTATCGGGAGTTCTACGGGTTGCGGCTGTCGCTGTCGCCGGAAACGCTGGAGCCGCGGCCCGACACCGAAACGCTGGTCGAGGCCATACTGCCCTTTGTCAGGGCAACCGTCATGCGCGAGGGCGAGTGCCGCATCCTCGATCTGGGAACCGGCAGCGGAGCCATCGCGCTGGCGCTGCTCAGCGCCGTGCCGGCAGCGATTGCCACCGGGGTCGACTTCTCGGAAGGGGCGTTGAGGACGGCAACGCGCAATGCCGCGCAATTGGGGCTTGGCGACCGGTTCACGGCGCTGCTGTCCGACTGGTTTGAAAAAGTTTCTGGTCGATACCATGTAATTGTCGCAAACCCTCCCTATATACGATCGGAGGACATCGGAAATCTGCAGGATGAAGTCCGGGATTTCGACCCGCGCCTGGCCCTGGATGGCGGCGCGGATGGGTTGGCCCCTTACAGGGTCATCGCCGCTGAGGCGGCTAAGTTTCTAGAAGCCGGAAGCAGGATTGCGGTCGAGATCGGCTACACACAGCACATCGAGGTCACCGCTATATTTCGCTCGTCCGGCTATGCGGTCGCTGGTGCGTTCGGCGACCTCGGCGGAAACGACAGGGTTCTTGTCTTTCAACGGGGAAAGCCTTGACGCAGTGCGAAAAAAACCGCTTGGCAATGCCGGGGAATGCGGCTAGGGTCGCGTTAACCGGATGAGACGAAGCAGGCAGTGCTCTTAGCGATTCGGTTTTCCTTGGAAATAGCTGCCTTCTTGCGCAAACGACGCCCAAGCTTCGTGCGGGAATCGTCCGGCAAGTGATGTAACCGGAACAGGATGGCACGTGGCGCCAACGCAATTGATGCGGGCGAACGCCGGTGAAGAAACGAAACGGCTGGCTGCATGAGCGCCACCGTTCGTGAAGAGTTTTCGAAAATTTCAATATGAAGAGAGTCGAATGAGGCCACAACAGCAGAACAGGCGCATGCGCGGTCGCAACAACAATGGCGGCGGCGGCAACAACAACAATAACAACAACCGCAAGGGGCCAAATCCCCTGACGCGCAACTACGAGAGCAACGGCCCGGACGTGAAGATCCGTGGGTCTGCTCAGCAGATCGCTGAAAAGTACGCCACCCTTGCCCGTGATGCGCAAAGCTCCGGCGACCGGGTGATGGCGGAGAACTATCTCCAGCACGCCGAGCACTATAATCGCATCATTGCCGCCGCGCAGGCGCAGATGCCGATCCAGAACGTCCAGCAGAATCGCGACGAATTCGACGATGATGGCGATGAGGATCGCGACGAGTTCGACAATGTCGGCAACGCCGGCAACAACGTTGCGGATGCGCCGGTTCCGGTGATCAACCACGGCGCGGGTCCGCAGCCGGTTATCGAAGGCATGCCGGCCGAAGTCGCGCTGAACCGGGAAAACGGCCGCGATCGTGATAATCGCGATCGTGATAATAATGGCGGGCGCAACAGTGGCGGCCGCGACAACAATGGCGGACGCCATCGCGACCGCCGCCCCAATGGCGGCTATGGCCAGAACAGCCAGCGCGGCGATTATGGTTCGTCCGCCGAGCAGGGTGCCCAGCAGCAGCGCAACGAGACGGCCGAACAGGCCGAGGCCGTCACGCCAGCCGAATCCGCCGCGCCGGTCGAGCAGGCGGCGCCGCTGTTCGAGAACCTGTCGCCGGCCGGGCTCGCAGCCCAGGCCGAACTCAATGAGACGGCCGCGGAGACTAGTCCCAGCCGTCGTCCGAGGCGTCCGCGCCGCCCGCGCGGCAATGCCGACCAGATCACCAGCGGCAACGACAATGCCGACGCTGGCGAGGTGGTCGCGGCGCCGACGGACAATGGCAACGCCGACACCGCGGTCGCCGACATCGACAACTGAGCGGCGACGCTTCCATGCATTGAACGGCGGAGAGAAATCTCCGCCGTTTTCGTTTTGCGCGGCCGTGGAATATTATGCTTTCGCAGCCATCGAGACGTCTTGAGGGTTCGCGGGTTGCGCACCATATCAGCCTCAACTGGATCCGGCTCTCACGGGCGGGTCCGTCACCGCAAACTGATCCGGTGCCGCAAAGCGGGCCGGTGATGGAAGGAGACAGGTATGAATCTCGAGAAATACTCGGAGCGCGTGCGCGGCTTCATCCAATCCGCGCAAACCATGGCGCTCTCGCGCAACCACCAGCAATTCACCCCCGAACATATCCTGAAAGTGCTCGTCGATGACGACGAGGGTCTGGCTGCGTCGCTCATCGAGCGCGCCGGCGGCAGCGTCCGCGACGTCAAGCTCGGCATCGAGACGGCACTCGAAGCGATGCCCAAGGTGGAGGGCGGCAACGGCCAGCTCTATCTGGCACAGCCGTTGGCCAAGGTGTTTTCGACGGCCGAGGAACTGGCCAAGAAGGCCGGCGACAGCTTCGTCACGGTCGAAAGGCTGCTGACGGCGCTTGCAGTCGAGAAATCGGCCAAGACATCAGACATACTGGCCAAGGCCGGCGTTACCGCGCAGGCGCTCAACCAGGTGATCAACGATGTCCGCAAGGGCCGCACCGCCGATTCGGCGAATGCCGAACAGGGCTATGACGCGCTGAAGAAATACGCGCGCGATCTCACCGCCGATGCCCGCGCCGGCAAGCTCGATCCGGTCATCGGCCGCGACGACGAGATCCGCCGCACCATCCAGGTGCTGTCGCGCCGCACCAAGAACAATCCGGTGCTGATCGGCGAGCCGGGCGTCGGCAAGACGGCGATTGCAGAAGGCCTGGCGCTGCGTATCGTCAATGGCGACGTGCCGGAATCGCTGAAGGACAAGCAGCTGATGGCGCTCGACATGGGCGCGCTGATCGCCGGCGCCAAATATCGCGGTGAGTTCGAGGAGCGGCTGAAGGCCGTGCTTTCCGAGGTCACTGCCGCTGCCGGCGGGATCATCCTGTTCATCGACGAGATGCACACCCTGGTCGGCGCCGGCAAGGCGGACGGCGCCATGGATGCGTCCAACCTTCTGAAGCCGGCGCTGGCGCGCGGCGAACTGCACTGCGTCGGCGCCACCACGCTCGACGAATACCGCAAGCATGTGGAGAAGGATGCCGCACTCGCCCGCCGCTTCCAGCCGGTCTTCGTCGAGGAGCCGACGGTGGAGGACACGGTCTCCATCCTGCGCGGCCTGAAGGAGAAATACGAACAGCACCACAAGGTGCGCATTTCCGATTCGGCGCTGGTCGCGGCGGCGACGCTGTCCAACCGCTACATCGCCGACCGGTTCCTGCCGGACAAGGCGATCGACCTCGTCGACGAAGCCGCTTCGAGGCTTCGCATGCAGGTCGATTCCAAGCCCGAAGCGCTGGACGAGATCGACCGCCGCATCATGCAGCTCAAGATCGAGCGTGAAGCGCTGAAGGTCGAGAAGGACGAGGCTTCGAAGGACAGGCTTGCCCGGCTCGAGAAGGACCTCGCTAGCCTTGAGGAGGAATCGACCGAGATGACCTCGAAATGGCAGGCAGAGAAGCAGAAGCTCGGGCTCGCCGCCGATCTCAAGAAGCAACTTGACGAGGCGCGCAACGAACTGGCCATCGCCCAGCGCAAGGGCGAGTTCCAGCGCGCCGGCGAGCTTGCCTATGGCAAGATCCCGGAACTGGAAAAGAAGCTGAAGGAAGCCGAGGCCCAGGACGGCAAGGCTGGCATGGTCGAGGAAGTGGTCACGCCCGATCATGTCGCCCACATCGTCTCGCGCTGGACCGGAATTCCGGTCGACAAGATGCTGGAAGGCGAGCGCGACAAGCTGTTGCGCATGGAAGACGAGATCGGCAAGCGCGTCGTCGGCCAGGGCGAGGCGGTGCAAGCGGTTTCCAAGGCAGTGCGGCGCGCTCGCGCCGGCCTGCAGGATCCGAACCGGCCGATCGGCTCGTTCATGTTCCTCGGCCCGACCGGCGTTGGCAAGACCGAACTGACCAAGGCGCTGGCGAACTTCCTGTTCGACGACGAGAGCGCGATGGTGCGCATCGACATGTCGGAGTTCATGGAGAAGCATTCGGTTGCCCGATTGATCGGCGCGCCTCCCGGCTATGTCGGTTATGAGGAAGGCGGCGCGCTGACCGAAGCGGTGCGGCGCCGGCCCTATCAGGTCGTGCTGTTCGACGAGATCGAGAAAGCGCATCCCGACGTGTTCAACGTGCTCCTGCAGGTGCTCGACGACGGCCGGCTCACCGATGGGCAGGGCCGCACGGTCGACTTCCGCAACACGCTGATCATCATGACGTCGAACCTCGGCGCCGAATACCTGGTCAATCTCGGCGAGGACCAGGATGTCGACCAGGTTCGCGACGAAGTGATGAACGTCGTCAAGGCGTCGTTCCGGCCGGAGTTCCTCAACCGCGTCGACGAGGTGATCCTGTTCCATCGGCTGCGCCGGCAGGATATGGGCCGCATCGTCGAAATCCAGCTCAAGCGGCTGGAAAACCTGCTGGTCGACCGCAAGATCACGCTGTCGCTGGACCAGGAGGCGATCGACTGGCTGGCATCCAAGGGTTACGACCCTGCCTATGGCGCGCGGCCGTTAAAGCGGGTGATGCAGAAAGACTTGCAGGATCCGCTGGCTGAGAAGATCCTGCTCGGCGAGATTCTCCACGGCTCGACCGTCAAGGTGACCGCCGGCTCCGACCGGCTGAATTTCCGTTCGAAGCCGACGGTCGTCGCGACCGAAGCGGCAGCATGATTGAACGCCGCGCGCCCAGGACGGGCGCGCGGCCTTTTCGCGTCTTTCGGCAGGAGCACGCATGACGCTGGACGACTATAACGGCTTCTGCGCCTCGCTGCCCGCCACATCGCATGTCGTCCAGTGGGGCGGCGCCCATGTCTGGAAGGTCGGCGCCAAGGTCTTTGCGATCGGCGGCTGGAGCGAGGGCCGCGACCCTTTCATCACCTTCAAATGTTCCGACATTGCCTATGATGTGCTGAAGGAGCAGCCGGGCTTGCGGCCCGCACCCTATCTTGCCTCGCGCGGCATGAAATGGATCCAGCGCCAGACAAGCAAGAGCATGGATGATGGCGCGCTGAAGGACTACCTGCGCGAGAGCCATCGTCTTGTCGCCCTGAAGTTGACGAAGCAGGCGCGAAGGGAACTGGGACTTGCCTGAGGCTAAAGCGCGTCACGTTCGACGGATTCAGGCGACGCGCTTTAGCTCTTGGTTCTATGCATGTCGTTCGCCCCAAACCGGGCCGCTTTTGGACGATATGCATTTAGCTGATATTCGTCGAGGCGCCGGAAAACCGCCATCTTCATGCCCGGTTCATATTGGAACCTTATGGTCGGGCGGTGGTTCGCTGGCGAAGGATTCGCTACGCGCGAAAGCCGCCTGCGACGGCAATTACGGACCGGAGAGTTTGCCCACCATGTTGCGGACGATCTTCACCCTTTCGGCACTTGCGGCCGGACTGGCGTTTTCAAGCGCGTTCGCCGCGCCGACTGAGGACGCTTCGCCGCGGGTCGTCCGCCCCGCTGACGGCGGCATCCTGCTGGCCCAGGACGGCAATCTCGACATCTATTACGACGCCAGGGGCAACCGCGTCATCGTCGATGCGGACACGGGCAAGGTCGTCGCCATCCAACCGCCGCAGACCAGGCTCGACCGACGCGCGCTGCGCCGCGAGACACGGCTGCGCGAACTCGGCCGCGTTCCCGCCGACGACGACCGCTACTATCTCGACGATCCGGAAGACATGGCACGCTTCCGCCGCAGGCAGATGGAAGACGAAGGCCGGGTCATCGCGCCGCCCGTCCAGGAATATGATCCCTATGGCGACAATTCCGTCGAGGCCTACCCGCCGGCCCCCGGCGGCGACGGCGTCTACGACGACAACTATCCGGAAGCGCCCCAGCCGGCAACGCCGCCCTCCGTCAAGCGCCAGCCGCTGAACGAGGCCTCGATAGAGCCGGTCCAGCCCACGGCTCCCGCCGCGCAGCCGGCGCCTGCAGACGAAGCGGGATTACCGCCGAAAGCAGGCGGCAAGACTGTGGTCGACCCGTCGCTTTCGCTCGGAGCACGCCAGGATGTCGCGGCTCTGCAGGTGCTGCTTGATCGCGGCGGCGCTTCGCCTGGCGTCATCGACGGGCGCTTCGGTTCGAATGTCGACAAGGCGCTGGCTGCCTACAACCAGATCACCGGCAGCAATCTGCGATCGACCGACGCCGTCGGCATCCAGGCGGCCCTTGCACAATCGGGCGGCGATGCCTTGGCCAACTACACGATCACGCCGGAGGATGCGGCCGGTCCCTATGTTGCGTCGATCCCGGAAGATTACAGCCAGAAGGCGCAGCTCGACCGCATGGGCTATACGTCGGTCACGGAAGCGCTTGCCGAGCGCTTCCACATGGACGAGAACTATCTCAAGGCGCTCAACCCGGAGGCCAATTTCAACCGTCCCGGAACGATCATCAAGGTTGCCAATTTCGGCAGACTGGTGTCGTCGCCGGTGGCTCGTATCGTCGCCGACAAGGGCAAGAAAGAGGTCTTTGCCTATGATACGGCGGGCAAGCTGGTCGCGGCCTATCCCGCCACCATCGGCTCGTCCGACACGCCGTCGCCGTCCGGCATTCATGCCGTGTCCCGTGTCGCGCTCGATCCGAACTACACTTACAACCCCAACATCAATTTCAAACAGGGCGAGAACAATAAGGTCCTGACCATTCCGCCCGGCCCGAATGGCCCTGTCGGCTCGGTGTGGATCGCGTTGGACAAGCCGACCTACGGCATCCATGGCACGCCGGATCCCTCGAAGATCGGCAAGACCGAAAGCCATGGTTGCGTGCGACTAACCAATTGGGATGCCCGCGAGCTGGCCAAGCTGGTTTCGCCCGGCGTGACGGTGGAATTCGTCGACTGAGACGATGCGGCGTTCGTCGCTGGTTAGAGCGGTTCAGTGTTCGATGGACTTCCGAGCCGCTCCAGCGCTGCGCGCTTTTCCCGGGAAACCGCCACGTTTTTCCTGGAATTGCTCTACCCGATCATCCTGCGCAACCATTTCGCGCTCGGTGTCGCGGCATAAATCAGCTGCACCATGAGAATGAAGCCGACGCTGAGCAGCGGGGTGACCAGACAGAGCAGGGCGCCGACCGCCCACAGAAGCTGCGCCTTGACGATGCGCAGGTAGACCGTGCGTTTCGTTTCGACGTCGACATCATCCGCCAGAAGGCCATTTTTCTCCGCATAGCGCCAGCTGGCGATCAGGGTGACGCCGAGCATCAGCAGATTGAGCCAATAGACGGCGACCGCGGTTCTGAATTCGAGGAAGTCGGCCAGAAGATCGGTCGAGAACGGCAGCAGGGCGATAAAGGCGAGAAAGCACAAATTGAGCGTTGCCAGCCGCCTGTCGGATCTGGTGATCAACCCATGCTGCGCCTGCTGGCCGAACCAGAAGATGGTCAGCGTCAGGAAGGAAAGCGCATAGGTCAGGAAGCGCGGCGCCAACGCCAGGACGGCGTCGAGGAGATCGCCTTCGGAATGGATCGCCTCGTGCGTCGGTACACGAATCTCCAGAACGATCAGGGTCAGCGCGATGGCGAAGACGCCGTCGGTCAGGCCAACAACGCGGTGGAGCCCGGACTGGGATGGTTCGAGCGGTCGCTTCATCGATTTTCTCCCCTGTCTGATCGGCTCCGTCCGATGCCGCGTGAAAGCTTAGCATGCCGGCGCTTGTTTGCACCTGCGTGGGCCGGCACCTGCCAATGCGGCCAGGTGGCTGCGCAGCTGGTTTCAACGACCGGGACCGCTGGCTGGTTGTTGCAGGCGCGCCGCGGGTTTATGCAGGTTGCATGCATTCACCGAGCAAAGCCGCTGCCGTCCCGCCGCCGACCGCCAACGGTACGTTCTGCCCGCAGTCGCAGCGGCGCTATGTGCTGATCGCCGCGATCCTGGCTTCAGCGCTTGGTTTCATCGACGGTTCGATCCTTGCCATCGCCACGCCGGCAATCCGCGTCGATCTCGGCGCCAGCCTGGCGCAAGCGCAGTGGATATCCAATGCCTATGGGCTGACGCTTTCGGCGCTCATCCTTGCCGGCGGTGCTGCGGGCGACCGCTTCGGCCTGCGCCGCGCCTTCGTCGCCGGCATCGCGCTGTTCATCGCCGCTTCATTGGCCTGCGCGCTGGCGCCCAATCCGGCGGTGCTGATCGCGTTTCGTGCAATCCAGGGCGTCGGCGCTGCGATCATGGTGCCGGGAAGCCTTGCCATCATCGCCAAGGCCTATCCTAAAAAGGAGCGCGGCCGCGCAATCGGCATCTGGGCCGCCGCTTCGGCGCTGACCACGGCACTCGGTCCGGTGCTGGGCGGTTTCGTGTTGTCGACCCTTGGCAATGGAATCTGGCGTGCGATATTTGCCATCAACCTGCCGCTTGGGCTGGTTTCGATCTACCTGCTGCTCGCCAAGATCCCGGCGGATCGGCCGACCGAAAAGCGCAGCCTCGATCTTGGCGGCGCGGCGCTGGCGACACTGGCCTTCGGGTTGCTGGCCTACGGGCTGACGGCGATGAACGCGGAGGCTGCCGGATTCATGTCGGGTTCGGCAATCGTTGCCGGCGTGGTCCTGCTTTTTGTCTTCATTTTCTACGAGCGCCGGCAGCGCGAGCCGATGATCGATCTCAATCTGTTTCGCATCGGCGCCTTCGCCGGCGCCAATCTCGCGACCTTCTTTCTCTATTTCGCGCTGTCGGCCAATCTTTTCTACCTGCCCATGCTTTTGATCGCCGGCTGGGGGCTGAGCACGGCCGAGGTCGGCTTCATCTTCCTGCCGCTGTCTGCATTGATCGCACTGCTGTCTGGGCCTGTCGGCCAGTGGTCCGACCGGATCGGACCGCGTTTTCCGATCGCCAGCGGCAGTCTGGTGGTTGCCTTCGCCTTCGCCGGGCTTGGCTTGTTGACGCATGCCGGTATCCACAATTTCTGGACCGGAACATTTCCGCTGATGGCGCTGATGGGGTTCGGCATGGCGCTGGTGGTGTCGCCGCTGTCGACCGCGATCATGACGGCGGTGGAAGACAAGGATACGGGCGCGGCCTCCGGTATCAACAATGCCGTCTCGCGCATAGGCGGCCTGATTGCGGTTGCGGCTATGGGGTCGCTTGCCGCCTGGGTCTACGCGAAGGCCCTGGATGGCAGCGCCTTGCCCGGCGTGCCGGGGTTCGGTGAACCGGCGACGACCGGACTGGCCCCGGCTGTCGACGCCGCACGGCTTGCCGCCAGCGACGCCGCATTCTCGGCTGTTTCCTTTGTAACGGCGCTGCTTTGCCTGCTTTCGGCTGTCATCGCCTGGATGACGATTTCAGGCGAATCATTGCCATGGCGCCGGCCCGCCGAAAACCCTCGCGACTGACGGGTGGATCGAAGGAACTATCCTTCGATCTTGGCGCTCGCGACCTTCAGCGAATCACTGTCTTCCTGCTTCAGCAGGTCGTCGATGCGCTCGCGTTCACGCTTGAAGGCGACAAGGTCCTCGCCCTTCAACACCTTGCCGACGGGCAGGCGGACGCGCATCGGATCGACCTTGGTGCCATTGACGATCAGCTCGTAGTGAAGATGCGGGCCGGTGGCGAGGCCGGTCTGGCCGAGATAGCCGATGGTCTGGCCTTGGCGGACGTGAACGCCCGGTTCGATGCCTTTGGCAAAAGCGCTCTGGTGATTGTAGGAGGTCTCATAGCCGTTGGCATGGCGAATGATGATCTGCTTGCCATAGCCGCCGGCCCAGCCGACCTTCTCGATGACGCCATTGCCCGCGGCGATGATCGGCGTGCCGATGGGGGCTGCCCAGTCGACGCCGGTATGCATGCGGACATAGCCGAGGATCGGGTGCCTGCGCGCGCCAAAGCCGGAGCGGAACTTTCCGGCCGGCAACGGATTGCGCAGCAGGAACTGCTGGGCGCTCGAGCCGTCCTCGTCGAAATAATCCGTGCTGCCGTCCTGCATCTGGAAGCGGTAGAAATTGCGCGTCTGCCCGCCGAAGGTCGCCGAGACGTAAAGCAGTTCGGAATTGTCCGAGGTCTGGTCGTCGCCGTCGGGCTGCGAGAACAGCACTTCGAGACGGTCGGCCGGATTGAGGCGGGACTGGAAGTCGACATCGGAAGCCAACAGCTTGATGAGCCGCTGCGTCATGGCCTTGGACATGCCGTAGGAATAGGCGGCGCGGTAGATGCCGTCATAGACGTTGGGCAGGTTGCCGCGCACCACCACTGGCGCCGACGAATCATCGAACGCCGTCAGCAACTCCGGATTGGGCTCCGGTTCCTGCGCCGGCACATACTGGCCGCGATCGTCGAGCGCTATGGTGACGATATGCTGGGTCCGATCGTAGACGCTGGTGCGCACGACCTTGGCGGCGTCGCCATGGACCTCGAGACCAACACGCAGCACGGTTCCAGCCTTGAGCGCCGGGGCGTTCAAGAGCTTGGTGATCGCCTCGGCCATGCCGGCGGCGTCCTCGCCCGTATAGCCCGAATCTGCGAAGGCTTCCGTGATGGCGAGGTCCTTGGTGAAAGGGATGATTTCCTCGGCGAAGGCCGGTGCCTGGTCATCGGCGTTGGCACGTGGCGCGACCGAAACGTTCTCCGGCACGATCCTGACGTCGTAGGAGCCGGCCATGCTCTCGGCAAACGCCTCGCCAAATCGCTGCGGGTCGACATAGTGGAGCGAAGCGACCTGGACGGCGCCGTCGCTGAGATCGGTGCCGGCCTCGCGCACTACCTTTTCCACCTCATCGGCGGAAAGGTCGCTCTTTTCATCGAAGGAAGCCGTTTCAATGGGGAAGTCGACGGTCTTCAGGCTCATTTCGCTTTCGACCTTGGTGCCGTAGATCTGGCCCGGCGCAGCGGCGGCCGTCGCCGGTTGCGCCGATGCATCGTCACCGTCGTCGCCGAACACCTGCATCGGATCGAAGGGCGGGTAGGGCCGGTTGGTGGTATGGCCAGCCGCCAATGCCATCTTGATCTGCACGAAAGGCATGGTGTGGATGACATCGCGGTCGCCGACCTTGGTG
>NZ_VFUS01000002.1:410000-412500 GCF_006441005.1 Mesorhizobium sp. B2-5-3 | reverse complement strand
TAGACCGTACCCGAAACCGACACTGGTGGTCTGGTAGAGTATACCAAGGCGCTTGAGAGAACTATGCTGAAGGAACTCGGCAAATTGCACGCGTAACTTCGGAAGAAGCGTGACCCTTTTCTGCGCAAGCAGAGGAGGGTGGCACAGACCAGGGGGTAGCGACTGTTTATCAAAAACACAGGGCTCTGCGAAGCCGCAAGGCGACGTATAGGGTCTGACGCCTGCCCGGTGCTGGAAGGTTAAGAGGAGGGGTGCAAGCTCTGAATCGAAGCCCCAGTAAACGGCGGCCGTAACTATAACGGTCCTAAGGTAGCGAAATTCCTTGTCGGGTAAGTTCCGACCTGCACGAATGGCGTAACGACTTCCCCGCTGTCTCCAGCATAGACTCAGTGAAATTGAATTCCCCGTGAAGATGCGGGGTTCCTGCGGTTAGACGGAAAGACCCCGTGCACCTTTACTATAGCTTTACATTGGCATTCGTAGTGGCATGTGTAGGATAGGTGGTAGGCTTTGAAACCTGGGCGCCAGCTCAGGTGGAGCCACCCTTGAAATACCACCCTTATCACTATGGATGTCTAACCGCGGCCCGTTATCCGGGTCCGGGACAATGTATGGTGGGTAGTTTGACTGGGGCGGTCGCCTCCTAAAGAGTAACGGAGGCGCGCGATGGTGGGCTCAGAACGGTCGGAAATCGTTCGCTGAGTGCAATGGCATAAGCCTGCCTGACTGCGAGACTGACAAGTCGAGCAGAGACGAAAGTCGGTCATAGTGATCCGGTGGTCCCGCGTGGAAGGGCCATCGCTCAACGGATAAAAGGTACGCCGGGGATAACAGGCTGATGACCCCCAAGAGTCCATATCGACGGGGTTGTTTGGCACCTCGATGTCGACTCATCGCATCCTGGGGCTGGAGCAGGTCCCAAGGGTATGGCTGTTCGCCATTTAAAGCGGTACGTGAGTTGGGTTCAGAACGTCGTGAGACAGTTCGGTCCCTATCTGCCGTGGGTGTAGGAATATTGAAAGGATCTGTCCCTAGTACGAGAGGACCGGGATGGACGGATCTCTGGTGGACCTGTTGTGGCGCCAGCCGCATAGCAGGGTAGCTATATCCGGACGGGATAACCGCTGAAGGCATCTAAGCGGGAAACCCACCTTAAAACGAGTATTCCCTGAGAACCGTGGAAGACGACCACGTTGATAGGCCGGGTGTGGAAGAGCGGCAACGCTTGAAGCTTACCGGTACTAATAGTTCGATCGGCTT
The DNA here is from genome assembly GCF_006441005.1 of Mesorhizobium sp. B2-5-3. Lineage (NCBI taxonomy): Bacteria > Pseudomonadati > Pseudomonadota > Alphaproteobacteria > Hyphomicrobiales > Phyllobacteriaceae > Mesorhizobium > Mesorhizobium sp. B2-5-3. The sequence goes on along the minus strand of NZ_VFUS01000002.1, from coordinate 411,240 downwards.
GATCGTTCTCATTCCTTATGCCCATCGTGAAACACGATGGTCTGGCCAGCGCTCACGCATGAGCGGCCCTTACGGGCCTATGCTCCGCGAGGGCGCCAGACGACCGGCGACGCGCAGTCGCGCTTGCGGGCTTTGCCCGAAAGCAAACTGTGGATGTCGCTCAGGCACAAAAAGACAGGTGAAGAGCAACGAGCCAATAGTGAATAGGCATCCCCTATTCACTATTGCCTTCTGCCCAATCCCTAACCCAGCTTCTCGAATAACGTGCGTTTTGCCGACCTGGTGGTTATGGCGGAGCGGCTGCACCCGATCCCATTCCGAACTCGGCCGTGAAACGCTCCAGCGCTGATGGTACTTCGTCTCAAGACGCGGGAGAGTAGGTCGCTGCCAGGTCTGCCAAACGCACGTTAAACTCACATCCAATCGGATGGATGTGAAATCTTCTCTTCACGAACAGGCCCGCCAACGGGACAACGGGCCGCGTAAGCGGCCCTTTCAATTTGGCGGCGCGAAGCAGGCAATCGCCCGCTTCCAAACATCGAAGCAGAAACACCTGCTTCCAGAAATCGAAGCAGAAAACACCTGCTTCCAGAGGTCGAAGCAAGCTCACGCTTGCTCATAGGTGGCGCGGGGTGGAGCAGCCCGGTAGCTCGTCAGGCTCATAACCTGAAGGTCACAGGTTCAAATCCTGTCCCCGCAACCAAATCAAAACAGCCCGGCTCACCCCGGGCTGTTCTTGTATCCGACTGATGGCCGCCCGCTGATTTGAGAACCCTCATCACAGGCCCAGCAAACACCCAAAGCCGACGCCCAAGGTCAAAAACAAAGCCCGCAAAACCAAACACAATCCGCCCGCCAGAACCATACAAGCCAAGCCAAGCCAAGCCAAGCCAAGCCAAGCCAAGCCAAGCCAAGCCAAGCCAAAGCGTTCAGGGCCAAGCCTCGGTCGTTCCATGCCTCGGGGCCAAGACGAGCTCTCAGCTCGCGCGGCGGAAAATTGGGCTTCCCAGAGCCGAGGCCAGCCACGAAAATGCAAAATGGATTCAGCCGGCAGGATTCCATCTCAGCCGGCTTCAGCGCCAGCTGTCCCGGAGGGATCGCGAGGAGCAGATCCCACCTATCGGCTGCAGGCGCTATCCCCGATCGCGACGGCCCGACCGAGGCGATATTGCTAATATCTGACATCTATTGCTAAATCCGTGCCGTGATCCCATGTCTCTTTCCGGGAGGTTGTCATGCC
>NZ_VFUS01000002.1:0-405000 GCF_006441005.1 Mesorhizobium sp. B2-5-3 | reverse complement strand
GAACGGGCAGCGGAGTGGTTCCAGGAAATAGCTCCTCCTTATAGACCGTACCCGAAACCGACACTGGTGGTCTGGTAGAGTATACCAAGGCGCTTGAGAGAACTATGCTGAAGGAACTCGGCAAATTGCACGCGTAACTTCGGAAGAAGCGTGACCCTTTTCTGCGCAAGCAGAGGAGGGTGGCACAGACCAGGGGGTAGCGACTGTTTATCAAAAACACAGGGCTCTGCGAAGCCGCAAGGCGACGTATAGGGTCTGACGCCTGCCCGGTGCTGGAAGGTTAAGAGGAGGGGTGCAAGCTCTGAATCGAAGCCCCAGTAAACGGCGGCCGTAACTATAACGGTCCTAAGGTAGCGAAATTCCTTGTCGGGTAAGTTCCGACCTGCACGAATGGCGTAACGACTTCCCCGCTGTCTCCAGCATAGACTCAGTGAAATTGAATTCCCCGTGAAGATGCGGGGTTCCTGCGGTTAGACGGAAAGACCCCGTGCACCTTTACTATAGCTTTACATTGGCATTCGTAGTGGCATGTGTAGGATAGGTGGTAGGCTTTGAAACCTGGGCGCCAGCTCAGGTGGAGCCACCCTTGAAATACCACCCTTATCACTATGGATGTCTAACCGCGGCCCGTTATCCGGGTCCGGGACAATGTATGGTGGGTAGTTTGACTGGGGCGGTCGCCTCCTAAAGAGTAACGGAGGCGCGCGATGGTGGGCTCAGAACGGTCGGAAATCGTTCGCTGAGTGCAATGGCATAAGCCTGCCTGACTGCGAGACTGACAAGTCGAGCAGAGACGAAAGTCGGTCATAGTGATCCGGTGGTCCCGCGTGGAAGGGCCATCGCTCAACGGATAAAAGGTACGCCGGGGATAACAGGCTGATGACCCCCAAGAGTCCATATCGACGGGGTTGTTTGGCACCTCGATGTCGACTCATCGCATCCTGGGGCTGGAGCAGGTCCCAAGGGTATGGCTGTTCGCCATTTAAAGCGGTACGTGAGTTGGGTTCAGAACGTCGTGAGACAGTTCGGTCCCTATCTGCCGTGGGTGTAGGAATATTGAAAGGATCTGTCCCTAGTACGAGAGGACCGGGATGGACGGATCTCTGGTGGACCTGTTGTGGCGCCAGCCGCATAGCAGGGTAGCTATATCCGGACGGGATAACCGCTGAAGGCATCTAAGCGGGAAACCCACCTTAAAACGAGTATTCCCTGAGAACCGTGGAAGACGACCACGTTGATAGGCCGGGTGTGGAAGAGCGGCAACGCTTGAAGCTTACCGGTACTAATAGTTCGATCGGCTTGATCGTTCTCATTCCTTATGCCCATCGTGAAACACGATGGTCTGGCCAGCGCTCACGCATGAGCGGCCCTTACGGGCCTATGCTCCGCGAGGGCGCCGGACGACCGGCGACGCGCAGTCGCGCTTGCGGGCTTTGCCCGAAAGCAAACTGTGGATGTCGCTCAGGCACAAAAAGACAGGTGAAGAGCAACGAGCCAATAGTGAATAGGCATCCCCTATTCACTATTGCCTTCTGCCCAATCCCTAACCCAGCTTCTCGAATAACGTGCGTTTTGCCGACCTGGTGGTTATGGCGGAGCGGCTGCACCCGATCCCATTCCGAACTCGGCCGTGAAACGCTCCAGCGCTGATGGTACTTCGTCTCAAGACGCGGGAGAGTAGGTCGCTGCCAGGTCTGCCAAACGCACGTTAAACTCACATCCAATCGGATGGATGTGAAATCTTCTCTTCACGAACAGGCCCGCCAACGGGACAACGGGCCGCGTAAGCGGCCCTTTCAATTTGGCGGCGCGAAGCAGGCAATCGCCCGCTTCCAAACATCGAAGCAGAAACACCTGCTTCCAGAAATCGAAGCAGAAAACACCTGCTTCCAGAGGTCGAAGCAAGCTCACGCTTGCTCATAGGTGGCGCGGGGTGGAGCAGCCCGGTAGCTCGTCAGGCTCATAACCTGAAGGTCACAGGTTCAAATCCTGTCCCCGCAACCAAATCAAAACAGCCCGGCTCACCCCGGGCTGTTCTTGTATCCGACTGATGGCCGCCCGCTGATTTGAGAACCCTCATCACAGGCCCAGCAAACACCCAAAGCCGACGCCCAAGGTCAAAAAGAAATCCAAGCCAAGCCAAGCCAAAGCGTTCAGCGGGCCACCGCACAAAAGGCAGACCTGTCGCCGAAGATAATCCAGCCAGCAAGCGATCGCGTCCGCAGTGTAAGCCGTCAATACTGCCGTCTCGACCAGAACCGGCGGGTGGGTTTGTCCCACCGCCGGCATAGGTGGTTCAACTCTTGATCTCGATCCGCTTTGCCTGCGCTTGCGCTCTCGCGGTCTTCGGCAATGTAACCGTCAGGACGCCGTTCCTGAAGCGCGCTTCGACATTGTCTTGCTCTACCTCGATGCCGAGCGGAATGCGGCGCTCGAAACGACCGTAATAGCGCTCGGAGAACTGGCGCTCCTTGTCCTCGGTCTCGGACCGCTTTTCGCCCTTCAGGGTCAGCACGTCGTCATCGAGCAGGACCTCGATGTCCTTTTCCTCCATGCCGGGCACTTCGGCCGTGACACGGACCTCCTTTCCAGTGTCGGAGATCTCGACGCTTGGCCAGCGTGCGCCGTCGGCGGCAACGGAAGACAAGGACGGCAGCCCCGAACCGAAACCACGGAAAACATCGTCGAAAAGACGGTTGACCTCGCGGTGCAACGACATGAACGGATCACGTTCGCCATCGCGCAAAAGGCTGGGCACCTGTCCGCGTTCCCGGCCAAAAGGAATGAGATCACGTACGCTCATTGTCTTTCTCCTCTTTGCTTGCGTCTCCACCACCGGGCGACCGGCGTCCGGTTGGTGGAAGCCCTGACCCGAATTGCCTCACGCGGCCTGTTTTTCCACTTGCACGGGCTTTGCCGCGGATTTTTCCTTGGCTTTGGCCATGCTGGTGCCGATCTCGATCTTGCGCGGTTTCATCTCTTCGGGAATCTCACGCTGAAGATCGACGGTCAGGAGACCGTTGACGAGGCCGGCGCCGGTCACCTTCACATGGTCGGCAAGTTCGAAGCGTCGCTCAAACGGCCGTCCGGCGATGCCGCGATGCAGGTATTCGCCATTGTCCTCTCCGGCACGCTCGCCGGCGATGACGAGCATGTTGGGTTCATGCACGATGCTCAATTCGTCTTGACCGAAGCCGGCTACCGCCATGGTGATGCGGTAGGCGTCGTCACCGGTCCTGGAGATGTCGTAGGGCGGCCAGTTGTCGACGTTCGCCGTGCGGCTGGCATTCTCCAGCAGGTCGAAAATGCGGTCGAAGCCTATGCTCGACCGATAGAGCGGTGAAAAGTCGAAAGCGGTTCTCATAGCCATATCCTCCTTCGCTGAGCAACATGGGTACGAGGAGTGCCAAGGATGCGGCACTCCTTGACCTGCCGGCCCTTCCGGCGCCGGCGGAATCGATCTGGGAACTGACGGGCGTGGCGTCAAGAGGCCTGATCGAACGTCTCGTCGAGATTCCGGCGGCCCTTGACGCGGCCTGAACGGCTGACCATCTCGATCACGGATGGACGGTCGCCGGTGACGCCATCCGATTGCTTACTCGCAAAAAGACGTCAAAAAACGGAGGAAGTGATGAACGATATTCGGTTTCCCCAGCCGATTACCCTCGAATTGTCGGACGCCCCACGCAAGGTCGCCAGCAGCTTCGAGGCTCTGGAATGCCTGGATCAACAATGGCCGAAATGGGCGCGCGGACCAAGCTGGCGCGCCGCCGGCCGTGCATGCCGTGATGCGCTGGATGGCTGGCGCAGCGGGCGTGCCGCCTACAAGGCCTTCTTGAAGGCGGCCAAGCGAGCCGGCCTGACGAGGGGCCGCTCCGCTTCGCCCCAGCAATTCCGTTCCGCGGCGATGTCAAGGACGGCCCAGCCGATGGCTGTCAGAGCAGGATGACACGAATCCCATCACTCATCCTGCTCGGGAACTCTGATTTTAGGTATGCTCAATCGAGCCTTTGAGCGCGCCGCGTTGCAGGCGACGCGCTTCAGGTTTTTTGATCCGCTCAATGTGATCCGCTCAATGGATGGCAACGATGCCGTCAACGGCGCGCCATTCCGACGGTGTGATTAGACGATGATGTGCGACGCGCACGGAATGCAGCGTGCCGTCCAGTTCGCTTTCCCAATAGCCAAGGAAGCCCTTCAGCTCCGGGAAATCGGGAGCGAGGTCGTATTCCTGCCAGACATAGAGCTGCAGCAGGTTGGGGTAGTCAGGCATATGATAGTGAATCTCGGCCGTGGTCAGGCCGTAGCCATCCATCTGCAGGCGGAATTCTCTGCTGACCGCAGTCACCATATGTTTCTCCTTTCGCTTACGACCTCATGCATTCATCCTGGCGAAGTCGTGCCGGAATTCATCCGGCGTGGACCGCGGCGCCGGCACGTCGATGTCGAGCTTGCACAAGGCCTCCATGACGTGGTCGAAGGAAACCGGCCGCTCGACTCCCGGCGGCAGGCGCAGTTCCGGCATCGACTCCACCGCGCAGGCATCCGAGGCCCAAGACGACAGGATCGCCCGCTTTTCCCAGAGGTCGAGCGCGTCGTCTTCCAATACCTCGTCAGGATGTTTGAAGTGCCTCGCCGGCGAAAGCAGCCGGTCAAGCGAGGTGTCGGGCGTGTCAGTCAGGGAAGGCATGATCGGCGAAAATTTCTGTCGGTCCATCGTTGTCCTCCGTCTGCAAAAACTCCTCGATAGCGTCCAGTTTCCGGCTGTGCTTCGGCAGCGCCGGCCAGGATAATCTTGTTGGCCCTCTACCAAAATTCAAGCGGTGAAATCGTCGACTTGGTGAGAATTCCTGCATGATAACAACGCGTTGGCACTCTCGTGCGACGAGTGCCAAAATTTTTGCGCCAACCTCTTGAAACCGGAAAATTCCAAAACTAGCTCGATATGCGCGCGCGATGCCTGAACAAGGGTCGCGGCACCTCGTGCCGGGCCGATATTGCCGGTCCGGCGCGGAGGAACCTCAAAAACTGTTTGTCCTTGAAGGAGAACGACATGACGTTCCGCCCATTGCACGACCGTATCCTGGTCCGCCGCATCGAAGCCGAGGAGAAAACGGCTGGCGGCATTATCATTCCCGACACAGCCAAGGAAAAGCCGCAGGAAGGCGAGGTGATCGCCGCCGGCCCCGGCGCCCGAAACGAAGCCGGGCAGCTACAGCCGCTCGACGTCAAGGTGGGTGACCGCATTCTGTTCGGCAAATGGTCCGGCACCGAGATCAAGCTCGGCGGCCAAGACCTGATCATCATGAAGGAAAGCGATGTGATGGGCGTGATCGAGCAGACCGCGACCGTGAAGAAGGCCGCCTGACGGCTTCTTGCCAAGTTATCAGTCAACGAAAGCTGCCTAAATTGAAGGAGTGATCCAATGGCTGCCAAGGAAGTGAAATTCCATACCGAAGCCCGCGAGAAGATGCTGCGCGGCGTCGACATTCTGGCCAATGCGGTGAAGGTGACGCTCGGTCCCAAAGGCCGCAACGTCGTTATCGATAAATCCTTCGGCGCGCCGCGCATCACCAAGGATGGTGTGACGGTGGCCAAGGAGATCGAACTGGAAGACAAGTTCGAAAACATGGGCGCGCAGATGGTGCGCGAAGTCGCTTCGAAGACCAACGACATCGCCGGCGACGGCACCACGACCGCGACCGTTCTGGCCCAAGCCATCGTCAAGGAAGGTGCCAAGGCCGTTGCCTCGGGCATGAATCCGATGGATTTGAAACGCGGCATCGACAAGGCCGTGGAGGCGGTCGTCGCCGAACTGAAGGCCAACGCTCGCAAGGTGACGAAAAACGATGAGATCGCCCAGGTCGGCACCATTTCGGCCAATGGCGATCCCGAGATCGGCCGGTTCCTCGCCGAGGCGATGGAGAAGGTCGGCAATGAAGGTGTCATCACGGTGGAGGAGGCCAAGACCGCCGAGACCGAACTGGAGGTGGTCGAAGGCATGCAGTTCGACCGCGGCTATCTCAGCCCGTACTTTATCACCAACCAGGACAAGATGCGCGTCGAGCTCGAAGAGCCCTACGTGCTGATCCACGAGAAGAAACTGTCCAACCTGCAAGCCATGCTCCCCGTCCTCGAGGCAGTCGTGCAGTCGGGCAAGCCGCTGCTGATCATCGCCGAGGATGTCGAGGGCGAGGCGCTCGCCACGCTGGTCGTGAACAAATTGCGCGGCGGCCTGAAGGTCGCGGCAGTCAAGGCGCCCGGCTTCGGCGATCGCCGCAAGGCGATGCTGGAGGATATTGCCATCCTCACCGGCGGCACGGCGATCAGCGAGGATCTCGGCATCAAGCTCGAGAACGTCACGCTGCAGATGCTGGGCCGCGCCAAGAAAGTGGTGATCGAAAAAGAAAACACCACCATCGTCGACGGCGTTGGCCGCAAGGAAGAGATCCAGGGCCGCATCGCCCAGATCAAAGCGCAGATCGAGGAGACTACCTCCGACTACGACCGCGAGAAACTGCAGGAGCGGCTGGCGAAGCTCGCCGGTGGCGTCGCCGTCATCCGTGTCGGCGGTTCGACGGAAGTCGAGGTGAAGGAGCGCAAGGACCGTGTCGACGACGCGCTGCATGCGACCCGTGCGGCGGTCGAGGAAGGCGTACTCCCGGGCGGCGGCGTCGCGTTGCTCCGGGCCGCCAAGGCGCTCGATGCCTTGCCGATCGACAATGCCGACCAGAGGACCGGTGTCGAGATCGTGCGGCGTGCGATCGAGACCCCGGTGCGCCAGATCGCGGAGAACGCCGGCGCCGAGGGCTCGATCATCGTCGGCAAGCTGCGTGAGAAGAGCGAGTTCGGCTGGGGCTGGAACGCCCAGACCAACGAGTTCGGCGATCTCTACGGTCAAGGCGTCATCGATCCGGCAAAGGTCGTGCGCACCGCGCTTCAGGATGCCGCTTCCGTCGCTGGCCTGCTGGTCACCACCGAGGCGATGGTAGCCGAGAAGCCAAAGAAGGAGGCCGCGACCCCTGCCATGCCCGCCGGCGCGGGCATGGACTTCTAGGACGCTTGGAGGCCGCCCGCTCCCAGAAGTGGGAGCGGGCGCTTCCCGGGGAAAGTTTGGAGAGAGACCACTATGACCGGTATCGGTTCGGTTTCGGCGCCCACGCATCCGGCAAACGAATTTCTCGCCTACGAGGCAGAATGCAGGAGCGTGCTGGGGCCATTGTTGATGCGCGTTCTCGACATGGCCGAGTCCGCAGGCTGGAGCCGCCGTACGGCGGCGTCGACGCTGATGTTCCTGGCCGCGCAGCATGTGTCGGCAGCCTCGGAAGGCTCCGGCGGCTCAACCAGGGATGGAGGACGCGATCATCGGAGCCCCACAGCAAACGATGGACCGATGTCCGGTTGGGAAGAGGACCGACATGATCGTGGGCCAATTGCGTGAATGCCTGAAAACGTTGAGGTGGAAAGCGGCAGACCTCGTCGACGAGCTTGGTTGCCCGCAAAGCCAGGTCGCCGCCTGGCTCGATGGGCGGGCGCTTCCGCCGCTTTCCGTCCTTGCCTGGCTCGAGGCGCTCGCCAGGGCGCATAGGGCGCTACCGGCGCCTGGCCGAGGCTCGCCAGTGCTCAAGCCAAGCCCGGTCGAGCCAGCCGAGATCAGGCTCGCGGCCGCCGGAAATCCGACGACACCGGCGCACCCGCCCTATCCGCGCCGACCTGTCTTCGCGCACCAGGCTGCCCGACATGCTTCGGTTCGTTTGCCATCGAATGGAGGTTTAAATCATGGCACAGATGCGCTTTGAAGAACCCGTGACGATCTTGGTCGGAATGGGGCTTCCGGTAACGATCGAGACTGCGATGGAAGCATATGCCGTGTTGCAGGACTGGCCCGTTGCCAGCCGAAACGGCGCCCATGCCGTCGCCCTCAACGCTTGCAAAGCCGGCATTGCCGGTGAGATCGATGCGGAAACCGTGCGGGCGACCTTGATCGCCTTCGCGCGCCGCAATGACATTCTGGTGCCGAATATGATCTCGCCTGCCAGTATCGCATCCGGTGGCCGCGCCGTGCGAGCGGATTGAGTATCTATTTGCGACCTATCGGTGAGCGCCCCGGCGACCAAAGCGATCAGCCCGCCAGCCTCGAGCTGGCGGGCGGTGCTCGCCGCCTCAGGCCGTTTCGACGAGACGCGAGCGTTTCTTCTCGGCGGCCGCCAGCAAATCGACGAAGGCGCGGACCTTGGCTGGCCGGAACCGGGCCGGAGGGAAAACGGCATGGATGCCGCCGGCAGGCAACATCCAGTCGGCAAATACCGGCACGAGACGCCCCTCGGCGATATCGTCGCCGACACTGTAGTCGGGAAATACGCCCAATCCGATACCGGCGAGCACGCAGGCAAGAGCCGCCGGGCTCTTGTCGCACATGATGACCGGGTTGAGTTCGGTCAACACCGTTTCTCCCTCTCTTGAAAACAGCCATTGGCCGATGCCGCGCAGCTGGGCGTTGCCGACCCAGGCAAGCGATCTTGCCTGGCGCGGGGTGACATCGGGCGGCAGGCTTGCGGCGAAGCTCGGGTTCGCCACCACGACCTGCTGTATCGTGCCCAGGCGCCGCGCCTGATTGGACGAATCCGCAAGCCAGCCGACGCGGATGCCGAGGTCGATCTGCTCGTCCACCAGATTGCTGACGGCGTCATCGAAAATCGCCTCGACGCGCATATGCGGATAGGTTCGGAGATAGGCGGCCATGACCGGCGCAACGATCTTCGTGCCATAGTCGAGCGGCGCGGTCAGCCTCAGCATTCCCTTGGGTTCGATCGCCCCGTGCGAGATCTCGCCATAGGCCGCTTCGGCTTCGCGCAGGATGATCATCGCGCGGTCGTAGAACAGGCGACCCTCCTCGGTCGGCATGACACGCCGCGTCGTGCGCCGCATGAGCGTCGCGCCCAATTCCTGTTCAAGCCTGCCGACCTGGTGGCTGACCACGGCCTTGGCTACGCCAAGCCGGTCCGCCGCCGTGGTGAACGAGCCTGTCTCCATCACCGTGGTGAAATAGACGAGCCGATTGAGATTCAGGAGTTCGGTCATGCGCTTTGTCTGATTGGATCAGACAGTCTGTATTATTGGACGCTATTTATTGCAAGACCGCCACCTGCCACATGTGGCCAAGAAGTCTGGCGGATGCGGCAGCCAACGCCACGGCAACGGAGACCGGACGATCGTGGGCAATCCAGAAGTGACCTACCTTTTCGATCCGCTCTGCGGCTGGTGCTATGGCGCAAGCCCGATGCTCGAAAAACTGTCCGCCAGCGGCGTGCGCATCGAGCTCTTGCCGACCGGCCTGTTTTCGGGGGCAGGCGCCCGGCCGATGGATGACGGTTTTGCCGCCCATGCCTGGGCGAACGACCAGCGCATCGAGCGCTTGACCGGACAGGTTTTCACGCAGGGCTATCGGGACAACGTGCTGAATGTTCGCGGCACGTTGCTGGATTCCCATGCCGCGACCCTCGCGATCACCGCGGCGGGCCTCGAAGATCCCGACCGCCGGCTCGCCGCGCTGAAGGCGATCCAGAACGCGCGCTATGTCGATGGGCGCGATATCGTCACGGTCGGCGGTGTCGCCGAGGTGCTCGCCGACGCCGGCATGGCCGATGCCGGCGAACTGGTGAAGGCGCCAACCGAAGGATTGCTGACAGCTCACCGCGAACTGGTCGGCCGAGGCCGCGCGCTGTTCCAGCGCCTGCATTCCAACGGCGTGCCTTCGCTCGCCATCATGAGCAACGATGCGCCGCGCCTCATCGGTTCGAACGCGCTGTTCGGCAGTTTCGACAATCTCCTCGCTCATATCGCGGCCGCGTGACCCCCAACCGACCTCCAACAAGGAATGGAAAAGACATGGCAAAAGTCGCTCTCATCGGCGCATCGGGCGCAGTCGGTTCGCGCCTGCTCAAGGAACTCTCCGGCCGTGGCCACACGGTCACCGGCATCGCCCGCAATCCTGAAAAAATCGCGGCGCTGCCTGGCGTGGCGGCCAGGAAGGGCGACGTCTTCGACATGGAAGGCCTGGCCAAGCTGATCCGCGGCCACGATGTGGTGATCAGTTCGGTGCATTTCCTCGACAGCGATGCCGACACGCTGATCGCCGCGGTGCGAGCCTCCGGCGTGAAGCGCTACCTGGTCGTCGGTGGCGCGGGCAGCCTTGAGGTCTCGCCTGGCAAGCGGCTGGTCGACACGCCCGAATTTCCTGACATCTACAAGGCCGAGGCGCAGAAGGGCGCTGACTTCCTGGACAAGCTGAAGACCATCGATGACCTCGACTGGACGTTCCTGTCGCCGTCCGCCATGTTCATCCCAGGCGAGCGGACCGGCAAGCTCCGCCTCGGCAAGGACACGCTTCTGGCTTCGGACAAGGGCAGCAGCATTTCCTTCGAGGATTACGCCATCGCGATGGTCGACGAGATCGAGAAGCCCGCCTACATAAAGCAGCGCTTCACCGTCGGTTATTGACTAGGCAGGCCTGGCCAGCTCGAAAGCGAAACGGCTTTCGGAGTTGGCGAGCCCAGCTGCTTCTTGTCCATCAACGTTCTAAACGTCGCCCGTCATCATCGCTCGCAGCCATGCCATGATGGCATCGAAGTCGATCGGTTTCGTCGTGTCGACGTCGAAGAGCGGGCCGCGCCGCAGCGGTTCGGCGCGCCTGGCGAGTTCGATCAGTTCGGGGATATAGGCCGCGCCTGGATGGCCGGCGGGACGCTGGCCGAGCCGGGCGCCATAGCGTTCGGCCAAAACCTCGCCCGGCGCATGGCACCAGATTTCGACGGTCTGTTCGACCCCGGCATTCCTGAGATGATCCTCGAGCAGCTCGCGCGGCTGGAAACCGAACCAGGCGTCGACGATGAATGTGGAGCCCGCTGGGGCTTCGCCGACGACTGACCAGATCGCCTGATAGCTGGCGCGGCCGAGCGTGCGGTTGAATGCGCGGTCGCCGCCGCCGAGCGCTTCGAGAAACGGATTCTTGATCGTATCGAGCGCAAGCAACGGCCATCCCATGCGGTCGGCGATGCCGCGCGACACCGTGCTCTTGCCGCTGGCCGGGATGCCGTTGACCAGCACGGCGCGCCTGGCCGCGCCGGCTTGCACAAAATGCCGGCCAAAAATCGGCGCTGTCGCCATGTCTGTTCCGGCCAGCGCCTGCAATCCCGCCCCGATCACGCCGGCGTCGTCGCCGAGCTGCGCCGGCTCGACCGGGCACTGGTACCACGGCGCCAGGGCCGGCGCGCGGCCGAGCGCCTTGTGTGCCGCCCAGCCAAGACCGCCGCCGAGCAGGACGACACCGGGGTCGAACATGGCGACGCTGGTATCGATGGCGGCACGCAAAGGCATTGCCCAGGCTTCGAGTATAGCGCGCGCCTGGACGTCTCCGGCGGCGTTGCGGGCAAAGAGCTGGTCGACCGAAAGGTCGGGACGCAAGCCGGCCCGCGCGATGTGACGGCCAAGCGCGGTGCCCGAACTGGTGGTCTCGACACAACCGTGCCGGCCGCAGGCGCAGATCTCGCCATTGACGTCGACGGTGATGTGGCCGAGCTGCCCTGCCGTTGCCCGGCCACGCATGATCCGCCGATCTTGAGCGACGGCCCCGCCAATGCCGGTGCCGATGGTGAACATGGCGACGTCGTGATGGCCCCGGCCGGCGCCGAGCGCCATCTCGGCGACCAGTGCCATGTTGCAGTCATTGTCGATGACGACGGGCTTGCCGGCCATGTCCTCCAGGCACTGCGCCAGCGAGACGGAGGCCAGATTGACATAGCCGCCGGACAGGACCGCGCGGCGATGCGCGTCGACGCGGCCGGGAACACCGATGCCGATGGCCGAAACCTCAGATGTATCGAGCCGGCGCACCATCCCGGCGATTCGCGAGAGCACAAGCTGCGGGTCCGGCGCGCTCTTTTCGGACAGACGTTCGAGGATTTCCCCGGTGCCCGAAATGCGGGCGGCCCGCAGATTGGTGCCGCCTATATCGATCCCTATGCTGAGAGGCATGACGTCCTGCACGTGCCGGTGATCCAACGCAGATATCAGGCGGCGGCCTTGCGCCGGTGATACCCGATCACCGCCTGGATCTCACGCAATCGCGGCACCGCGATGGCCTTAAGCCTTTCGCGCTGAATGTCACGATCGAGCGAGATGCAGTCCTTCCACAGCGAGCGGCCGGCGATGACGCCGGAGGCGCCGTTCTGCATGGCAATCTCGACCTGGCCGAGGAAGGTGGCGTGGTTGACGCCGGCCGAAAGCACCGCCCACGGCACCTCGCCGGCCATTCTCGTGATGTTGGCGCAGGCTTCCGGCGTTCCGGGATACGGAAGCTTCAGCACCTTCGCCCCGCACTCCAGCGAGATCCTTGTGCCTTCCTCGACAAGCCACGGCGTCTTCGCCGCATAATCTTCAGGGCTTTCGCCTTCGAGCTGATAGGTCAGGAATTCGACGACGAGCAACAAATCTTCCTGCCCGAAATCGGCGATGCATTGGCGCAGGATGGCAATGTTGTGCTCATTCGCTTCGGGCTTGTCGGCCCGCAGATACACCATGATCTTGCCGCCCGTGCCACCCAGTTCGCGCACGCGGCGCGCATCGATGCCGGGGACAAGGCGCGACAGGCGATAGCCTTCAGGCGAGACGTCGAAACCCGAGGCGTCGAGGCCGATAAGCAGCGCGGTATCGCGGTTCAGCACGCCCTCCTCGACAACCCGCGGCACCGCGCAGAGCGGGTCGAGCAGCACGCAGGACGCGGCACTTGCAAGGTAGCGCGTGATGTCGGCCTTGGTGTCGCCGAGCATGTCGTTGGTGATCCTGGCCTGTTCGGCCGGATCCGACGCCAGCAAGGTGCGCATGCCGCCGCGCTGGTCGCAGGCGATGGCCAGCATGGCCCCGTCCTTGCCGCATATCTGCTGATAGCCGCGCAGCTCCGCGGTGGTCATCTTTGTCATGGTCTCTGTCCGATGTTGGCGCTCTCTGGCCGAGGGCGCGGATCCCGTGGAAACAAGAATGTTCAGTTTTTGCCCGCCTGCCGGCAGGGGAGAATTGCCGTCTTGATGCGCCGTCCATTGCCCGGAAAAGCACACCTTGCCGGCGCCTGGGCAGGACGGCCTCAAGTTGCGAGTTCGTCGGATTTGCGCGATAACTCCCATCGGCGTATACGTGTGTAACACGTTGCTGAAAGGAATTGCAAGCTGGCTGTCCCTCCCATTCAGGATGCGACCGCATCGCGCACGATGCTGCACACGGTCGCCAAACTGCATTACGAGGCGGAGATGTCGCAGGTCGATATCGCGCGGCAGCTTGGCGTCTCCACCGCGACCATATCGCGCCTCTTGCAGCGGGCGCGGGCGGAAGGGATCGTCCGTATCGAGGTTCTCGATCTGGCGGCACCTGAGGAGATCACCGGACAGCTAATCGATAGGCTAGGCCTGCGTGACGCAGCGGTGGTCGAGACGCCGGCCGCAGGCGCGCTGACGGCGCTGGCCGGCCCGCTCGGCGGCCTTCTCAAGCAGGCGCAATTGGTGGCCGGCTCCGTGGTCGCCATCGGCTGGGGGCGCGCGGTGCGCGAGGTGATCCGCGCCGGCCTGCCGCGCATTCCGGGCGTGCTGACCGTTGCCGCCACCGGCGGCATGCAGCAGCACGCGGCGCATTTTCAGGTCAACGAATTCGTCCGCCTCGCCGCCGAGGAGTTCGGCGGGACACCGCACTTCATTCATGCGCCCTATCTGCCTTCCAGTGAATTGCGTGAAGTCTTCCTTGGTGATGCCGCCATCAGCGATGCCGTCGCGCTGTGGGACAGGACCGATGTGGCGATCGTCGGCATCGGCCTGCCGCATGCCATCAATGCACCCGAGGCGAGCGCCGCCACGCCGAGCGAGCAGGCGCTGGTCCATGCGGCCGGCGATGTCCTTCGGCATTATTTCGATGCCGATGGCGCGCTGATCGCCTGGGAAGGAGAGGGCCGGATGATCGCTATGTCGCCGGCGCAGCTCCGCGCCGTGCCGCTGGTGATCGGTGTCGCGGCGTCGCCGGAAAAGGCGACGGCCATCATCGGCGCCGCTCGCGCCCGGCTGATCAACGCCGTGATAACGGATACGAAGACGGCGCAAGCCATCCTCGCTACCCTGCCGCCGCGATAGTGCCGCCCGCCGCCCCGCCGCCGCATTCCAGTTCGCGAGGGCGATTTTACGAAATCGGTTGTGCCGCCGAGAAGTCGAGGCAATAGTTCGGCGGGACTTTGTGGAGCAGTCGGATGTTGCGTGAAAAATCCGGCGTTGCGACCCGGAAAACCGAGTTGCAATTTATTTCTGCAAAGTGTTACAAGTTTGTGAACTTGGCGTGCAATGCATGCCGGGTGCCGTGGTTCTCTGACCTCGCGGAGGCGAGGAAGTGACCGTGGCTATCGTGCCGGTCGGCTGGACCGGCTGACATATCGACTGGAGGGCGCTTGGGAGGAGCTGCCCGCGAAAAGCAAACAGGCGTTCCCGGCCGTCTTGTCCCAAGCGGACGACGGCCATTCGATGTCACTTGCAACGGCAGATCTGCCAACACAATGAGGAGGATGTCATGAAGAAGATCGTTGCCGCGCTCGCGGCTCTCGCCGTCAGCGCGACGGTGCTTATCGCGCCCGCGCAGGCGCAGGACAAGAAATACACCATCGCGCTCGTTCCGGGCCTGACCACCGACGGTTTCTACATCACCATGCGCAAGGGCGCCCAGGCCGCGGCCGACGCCCTTGGCGTGAACCTGGTCTTCCAGGGCGCTCCTGAGTTCAATCCGGTCACCCAGGTGCCGGTGCTCGACGCGGTCATCGCCAAGAAGCCGGACGCGATCCTGATCGCGCCTACCGACAAGGTCCAGCTGGTCGAGCCGCTGCGCAAGGCCAATGACGCAGGCATTCCGGTCATCACCGTGGATACGTTCATCGGCACCGGCGCCTATCAGACCGGAGCGGGTGACGCCGATTTCCCGCTGGCCTACATCGCTTCGGACAATGTGCTGGGCGGCGAAATCGCGGCGCGGGCGCTTGCCAAGGCCGTCGGCGACAAGGGCAAGGTCTACGTCTCCAACGTCAAGCCCGGCATCTCGACCACCGACCAGCGCGAGGAAGGCTTCAAGAAGGAGATGGCCAACCATCCCGGCATCACCGTTCTCGAGACCCAGTTCAATGACGACGACGCCAACAAGGCGGCCTCGCAGCTGCAGGCGGTGTTCGCGCGCAACCCCGACCTCGTCGGCGTGTTCGGCGCCAATCTGTTCTCGGCGCTGGGCGCCGCCAATGGCGTCAAGCAGGCAGGGCAGACGGGCACCGTCAAAGTGGTTGCCTTCGATGCTCCGACCAGCATCGTCGACAACATCAACACCGGCCTTGTGGATGTGGCGATCGCCCAGCATCCCGCAGAGATCGGCTATTTCGGCGTCGTCTCGGCCTATGCCCACCTGACCGGCCAATCCATCCCGGTCACGATCGGCACCGGCTTCACGATCATGGACAAGTCCAACATCGCCGATCCGAACATCTCGAAGTATCTCTACTCCGAGTAAGTCCGGACCAGCTTGGCTCTTCCCGGTGCGCCGGGAGGAGCCTGTGCCGGTCCCGCCAGGGCGGGACCTGTTTGAAGGCAGCCGCGCCGCGGAGTACTCATGACCTCGACATCACCAGCACAGCCAGCCGAGAAGCATGTCGCCCCCCAGGCTGACCACGGCGATCCCGCCAGGAGCTGGATCGCACGCATCGCCGAGGGGCGCGCCTGGCTGTTTCTCGCCGGCCTGATCATCTGTTTCGAGATCTGGTCGCGGAGCGCCTTCGGCGCCACTTTCGTGCTCAATCCGTTCAATCTGCAATCCATCGCGATTTTCGCCGTGGCGCCGCTGCTTTTGGCGACCGGGCAGACCTTCGTCATCATATCAGGCGGCATCGACCTTTCGCTCGGCTTCATCATGGGCCTTGCCGCGGTCATCGCCGCGCATGCCACCAACATGGCGGGCGCCGCCATTCCGTTGCCGTTGGCCATGCTGGCCGGCATCCTTGCCGCGGTGATCGTGGCCGGCGTGCCCGGCGTCATCAACGGCTTGCTGATCTCGCGGCTCAGGGTTCCGCCCTTCATCGGCACGCTCGGCATGTTCGGCGTCGCCCGCGGTGTCGCCTTCCTGCTTGCCGGCGGCACGACAGTGCCGGTACAGAATTCCTGGTTCGCACTGCTCGGCAACGGCAAGTTCCATGGCGTGCCCTATCTGGTGATGATCGCTGCTGTCTTCGTCGTCGTGATGCACTATCTGCTCAGCCAGACCCGTTTCGGCCAGCACAATTACGCCATCGGCGCCAATGTGCAGGCGGCGCGCCGCGCCGGCATCGACATCAGGGGCCACATCCTGCGGCTCTACGTGCTGTCGGCAATGTGCGCCGGCCTTGGCGGCGCGCTTTATGCCGCGCGCTTCACGGCGGGGGCAGCGCAGGCCGGCGAACCGCTGCTGCTCGACAGCGTCGCGGCGGTGGTGATCGGCGGCGCCAGCCTGTTCGGCGGCTCCGGCACCATCTTCGGCACCGTCGCCGGCGCGCTGGTGATCGCGGTCATCCAATACGGGCTGGTCTTCGTCAATGTGGAGCCGTTCTGGCAGTTCATCGCCGTCGGCGTCGTCATCATCATTTCCGTTCTCATCGACCAGGCGCAGCGCCGGTTCAGTGGAGCCCGTCAGGATGAATAGCACCGAGCCCCTCCTCGAAGTCCGGAACCTTTCCAAGCACTTCGGTGCGGTACGGGCGCTCAACGATTTCTCCATGGCCGTGCGGCCGGGCGAAGTGGTGGCGCTTGCCGGCGACAATGGCGCCGGCAAGACGACCCTGATCAAGGCAATATCGGGCGTGTTCCAGCCGACGGGCGGAGAAATCCTGCTCAGAGGTCAGCCGGTGGCTTTCGCCACGCCGCAGGAGGCGCGCGAAAAGGGCATCGAGACGATCTACCAGGATCTCGCGCTGGCCGACAATCTGTCGATCGGTGCCAACATCTTCCTCGGCCGCGAACCGATGCGCAAGGCGTTCGGCTTCCTGCCGGTGCTCGACCGCAAGGCCATGGCCGAGGCCGCCAGGGAGACGATGAAGCGGCTGGACTTTCACGTCAGCCGGTTGAACGCGCCGGTCAGCAATTTCTCCGGCGGCCAGCGGCAGGCCGTGGCCATCGGCCGCGCCGTCTACTGGGACGCGCAGATCCTGATCATGGATGAACCGACGGCCGCGCTCGGCGTGCCGGAGCAGCGCAAGGTGATTTCGCTCATCCATCAGCTCAAGGCGCAAGGGCGCGGCGTGATCTTCATCTCGCATAATCTCCAGGACATCTTCGCCGTTTCCGATCGCATCGTCGTGCTGCGGCGTGGGATCCAGGCCGGCGAGCGCAAGATTTCCGAGACCAACCATGACGAGGTCGTCAGGCTGATGGTCGGCGGCTAAGGCCGTCGATTGCTAGCCGGCATCGCGGTTGGTCAGCGCGATGTGGCAGCAGCCGCTGCCGTGGCCGGGCGTCCAGGTGACATTGTCGAAACGCACGCCGGTCGCCTCGAACAGGCCACGGTCGAAGGCGCCGGCGATGCGGCAGAGCGTCGCGAGTTTTTCCTCGCCGACGCCGGCCTCGACCCAAGCATCCTTGAGGGGGCAGCGTTTCACCTTGAAGGCGATGCGGTCGGGCCCGCGTTCGACATCGGTCGGATACATCCGGCCGTCATCCGGGCTGACCGACAGGAAAGCTTCGCCGATTGAGCGCGCGTCGTTGGGACCGAATCCGGCGAAGGCGGCTGCTGCCACTTCCTTGCCGCGCTGCTCGATGGTCCGGGTCATTATCGCCTCGGCTCTTTCGGCGCCCAGCTCTCCGGTCAACTCATCCAGGAACAGGCGATAGAGGTCGGCCCGGTTGCGGAATGCGGAATCGAGTTCGCGCGACAGTTTCTCGGCTCTGGCTTCGGGGTCGATCATGATGCTTCCTGCGTGGTTCTTCTGAGCTTTGGTGCGGCTGCCACGAGCGCCTTGCCGATAGCCGATCGCGGCGCATCGATGACGGCGCGGGCATCGCCGCTCTCGGCAATCCGCCCGCCGTCGAGAAGGATGACGCGGTGGGCGACGGCCCTGACGACGCCGAGATCATGCGAAATGAAGAGATAAGCGATCCGTTCCTGGCGTTGCAGGTCGAGCAAAAGATCGAGGATCTGTCCGCGCACCGAAACATCGAGTGCCGACACCGCTTCGTCGAGCACGATCAGCGAGGGTTTCGTGGCCATGGCGCGGGCAATCGCCACCCGCTGCCGCTGGCCGCCCGAGATTTCGTGGATGGCGCGAGAGGCGAGCTCCGCCGTAAGCCCGACGCGCTCCAGCAGGGCGGCGATACGGCGCGGGCGCTCGGAACGGGAGGCGACGCCGTGGATGCGCAAAGGGTCGTCAAGCACGCGCGCCACCGTGGCGCGCGGATTGAAGGCGGCAAGCGGATCCTGGAACACCATCTGCAAGCGAGCGCGACGCGCACGCAAGCCGGCGCCGCCCAGAGCCAGGAAATCATGGCCTTCAAACTCGATCCGGCCGGCATCCGGCTCGATCAGCCGCAACACCAGCCGGGCGATCGTCGACTTGCCGCTGCCGGAGGGTCCGGCCAGCGCCAGCGTCTCGCCGGGCCCGATTTCGAAAGAAACGTCGTCGGCCGCGGTAACTGTCTTGCCGCCACGGCGGTAATGCCTGGTAAGGTTGGAAACCGCCAGCACAGGGGCGCTCATGCCATCACACCGTGGTGCAGCGGTTCGGCGTCGAGGCCGATATGGGCCTCGAGCAGCGCGCGCGTGTAGGCTTCAGTTGGCGCACTGACGATCTGTTGCGTGGCGCCAAGTTCGATCAATTCGCCATGCCGGAACACCGCAATGCGGTCCGCCAGCTCGGCGGCCAGCGCAATGTCGTGACTGATGAACAGCAGCGTCATGCCGTCTTCTTCCACCAGCCGCCGGATCAGTGCGACGATCTCGGCCTGCACGATGGTGTCGAGCGCGCTGGTCGCCTCATCGGCGATCAAAAGTCTTGGGCCGGCTGCGATCGCGGCTGCAATCGCCACACGCTGCTTCTGGCCGCCGGACAGCTGATGCGGATAGGCGCGCAGGGCGGAGTCCGGGTCGGCCAGGCGGACGCGTTCGAGCAGGTCCTTCGCCCTGGCGTATGCCTGAGGCCATGTGAGACCGAGATGGGTGCGGGAGACTTCGGCGATCTGTTTGCCGACAATCATGACAGGATCGAGGCTGGCGGACGGGTCTTGAAAGATGAAGCCGATATCGCGGCCGAGGAGGGGTGTGGGGCTTGGTTTGGAAGTGGTCTTTTGGACGCTGCGTTCTATGAGGCCCCCCTCTGTCCTGCCGGACATCTCCCCCTCAAGGGGGGAGATTGCACCTTCATCTCGGCCTTCGCCAATCCCCAATGGTGTAGGGGAGCCATCGGCGAAGCTGCCAATCTCCCCCGTTGAGGGGGAGATGTCCGGCAGGACAGAGGGGGGTGCCTTCGCACCCAACGCTGGCAAAACCCAATCGATACGTCCGTCAATCCTGGCGCTCGCCGGCAACAACCCCGCAATCGCCAAAGCCAGCGTACTTTTGCCCGAACCGCTTTCGCCGATGACGGCCAGCCGCTCGCCAGCCTTGATGTCGAGGCTGATGTCCCTCAGCGCCACCACCTCGCCGTCGTCACGGCGGTAGGTCACCGCGAGGTTGCGGATCGAAGCCAGCGCGGTCACGACAGGCCTCTTCTGATCGCCGTGGTTTCAACGATGCCTTCACCGGCGAGATAGACGCCGAGCACCGTCAGGACCAGCGCTATGCCGGGCGCGATCGACAGGAAGGGCGCGGTGCGCAGCACCGCGCGGCCCTCCGCTATCATGCCGCCCCAGGTGACCCGATTGGGGTCGCCAAGGCCGAGGAAGGACAAAGCCGCCTCGGTGAGGATCGCCGCTGCCACGATCACCGAGGACAGCGCCAGCACCGGCGGCAAGGCATTGGGCAGCACCTCGCGAAAGGCGATTTCCAGCGGATGCATGCCGATGACGCGCGCGCCGGCGACGTAGTCGCGCTCGCGGATCGACAGCACTTCCGCGCGGGCCACGCGCGCGGGCCCGGTCCAGGTGCCGAGCGCTATTGCCGCCACGACGACGCCGATCGAAGGGCCGACCACGCTGACGAAGGCCAGAGCCAGCAAAAAGCCCGGCACGGTCTGGAAGGCATCGGTGACGCGCATCAGCACCTCGTCGGTGAGGCCGCCGGCAAACCCGGCCACCGTGCCCACCACGGAGCCGATGGCCAGTGCGGCGGCCGCTGCCGCAAGGCCGACGGCAAGCGACGTGCGAGCGCCGTGGAAAAGCTCGGCCAGCACGTCGCGGCCGAGGCGATCCGTGCCGAGCGGCAGCGACCAGTCCTGGAAGGGCGGCAGCAGCGCCGGGCCGGCGATGGCTTGCGGGTCGCCCGGAAACAGCAGCGGCGCCGACAGGGCCATGGCGCACAATGCCGCCAGGAGTATGGCGCCGGCGACCGCCTCCGGCGTGCGCAGAAAGCGGCGGAGCGTGCTCATGTGCCGGCCTCGCTGGCGCCGACGCGCGGGTCGAGAAAGGCATAGGCGACATCGACGAGAAGATTGATGACGATGACCAGGACGGCGCTGACGAGAATGATGCCGAGCAGCAAGGGCGTGTCGCGCGCGGCCACTGCCTCCTGCGCCAGCCGACCCAGACCGGGCACGGCAAAGACACTCTCGATGACGACGCTACCGCCCAGCATCTGCGCCGACTGCAGGCCGAGCATCGTGACCAATGGCAGCAGCGCATTGCGGGCGACATGGGCAAGCACGATGCGGGGGCGCGACAAGCCCCTGGCGCGGGCGGCCAGCACAAAATCCTGCCGCCAGACCTCGGTCATGCCGGCACGCATCATCCGCAAATAGAGCGCCAGGTAGATGAAGCCGAGGGCTGAGACCGGCAGGACGAGATGGATGGCGATGTCGGCGGCGCGGTCGAGGCCGGCCTTGCCGGAGGCGATGGTCTCGATGCCGCCGATCGGCAGCCAGCGCAGGTCGACAGCGAAGACGACGATCAGCACCAGGCCGAGCCAGAAACCCGGCACCGCGTAGAGCGCCAGCGAACCGATGGAGAGAAAACGGTCGCGAAAACTGCCCGGCCTGGCGCCGGCATAGATGCCCAGCGCCGAGCCGAGGCCGAAGGAAAGCGCGGTGGCGCTGCCCATCAACCACAGCGTGGTCGGCAGGCGCTCGAGGATCACGTCGCGGATCGGCCGCGAAAAGGTGACGGACTGGCCGAGATCGAGATGCAGCAGCGCCCAGAGATAGTTGGCGAGCCGCGTCAGCTCCGACTGGTCGAGGCCCCAGCGATGGCGCAACAGCTCGATCATGCCGGCATCGCCGCCGGTAGAGACGATATAGGCATCGACCGCGTCGCCCGGGGCGGCCTCGAGCAGCAGGAACGTGCCGATGACGACGATCAAAAGCACGAAGACGCTGCCGACGAGGCGACGGCGGAGGAGCGTGAGGGCGCGGTTCATGCGGCCCTCGATGGGTTGGCGATACGTTGGTTAGGACCGCGCCTGGGCACCCCCCTCTGTCCTGCCGGACATCTCCCCCGCAAGGGGGGAGATTGGCTGTCATTTTTGGCTTCGCCAATCCCCAACATCGGAAAATTCGCGGGACAGACAAGTTGCCAATCTCCCCCCTTGAGGGGGAGATGTCCGGCAGGACAGAGGGGGGCCTCGTAGAACTCAACGCCTACGATGATTTCGCGAACGTTCATCCGCGAAATACTGTCACGATTCCAGATATGTGTCCGCCCAGTTCGATACCGCCCAGCGCGGATTGTTGGCGATGTTGCCCACAGTGTCGCGGGCGACGCTGATGAAGCTCCATTCGGCGACGTTGATCAGCGGCAGGTCGGCGGCCACCTCTTTCTGGAACTCCTTGTAAAGATTGGTGCGGGCCGATGTATCGAGCGTCTCGGACGCCTTGGCGATGAGCGCGTCCAGCGCATCGTTCTTGTAGCCGCCCTGGTTGGAGAACGGCACGCCGTCCGGAATGCCGCTTTGCACCAGGATGGTGGTCGAGATCGCCGGGTCGCCGCGGAACACCGGCGGGCCGACGGCGAGGTCGAAAGCGTGGTCGGTGTAGACGGCCTTGATATGCGCGGCGGAATCGTTGTTGACGAGCTGGGCGTCGATGCCGATCGCGGCGAGCGCCTGGCGCAGATAGTCGCCGAACTGCTTGGTTTCGTTGAAATAGGGAGCCGGCAACAGTTTCAGCGAAAAGCGCTTGCCGTCGGCGCCCTTCTTGTAACCCGCCTCGTCGAGCAGCGCATTGGCCTTGGCGACGTCGAAGGCATAGGTCGGGACGTCGGCGGTATAGAACTGCGGGTCGTTCTTCGGCACCGGGCCGGTGGCGGTGGCGGCATAGCCGAGGAACACCGTCTTGACGACGAAATCCTTGTCGATGGCATGCGCGATCGCCTGGCGCACCTTCAGGTCGGCGAGCTCCTTGCGACGATGATTGATCTCGACGACGAGCTGGTAGGTCAGTCCCTCATAGCCCTTGGTGATCACTTTCAGGCCTGGCACTTTCGAGATGCGGTCAAGATCGGCTAGCGGCACGGCGGAGAAGGCGGCGAGCTGGATCTCTCCGGCCTCCAGTGCGCTCGCCGCCGAAGTGCGATCGGGCAGCACCTGGTAGATGATCTCGTCGAGATAGGGCTCGTCCTTGCCCCAATAATCCGTGTTCTTCGTCAGCCGATAGTATTGGCCGGCCTTGTATTCGGCGAACTTGAACGGCCCGGTGCCGATGGGCGCGTTGTTGGCCGGATTGTCCTCGATCTTGCCGACTTCGTAGATGTGCTTCGGCACCACGCTGCTCAGCGCCGGCAGAGCGTTGCGGATCAGCTGGAAGGGCGTCGGCTTGGCGAATTTGAACACGGCGGTCAATTCATCAGGGGTATCGACCGCGGCCAGATCCTTGAACACGGTGCGGCCGAGATTCTGCAGCGGCTTCCAGATCTGCAGCGCCGAGAAGGCGACGTCGGCCGAGGTGAACGGCTTGCCGTCATGCCATTTGACCCCCTCGCGCAGTTTGAAGGTCGCCGACAGCCCGTCGGCGGCACCTTCCCAACTGACCGCCAGCCGTGGCGCAAGCCCGTCCTTGCCGTCGAAGGAGGCCTCGGCCAGCGTTTCGACGATCTTGCTGGAGATGAAGAAGACGCCGTTGGAGGCGACGATGGCCGGGTTGAGGTTGCGCGGCTCGGAATCGGCCGCAAGCACCAGGCGGCCACCCTTCTTCGGCGTCTGGGCCGAGCTCAAGGCCGGCATCGCGGTGGAGGCCAGAAGCATGGCAGAGCCCGCAAGCACCGTGCGGCGTGAAATCCTGAACTCCGGCATCATCCTATTCCCCCTCTATCTCATATCTTCCATGGAGGCCTTTCGGGCGTTTCCATGCACGTTTGATTATGGGCCTTGCCGTGGCTTTCGCCAGAGACGGAATTGGCGCATCGTGGCGTGGCTTTGAAATTTTTGTTCGCTGGACCAGTTACGGGAGAGTGGTCGATAGACCTGGCTTGGTAAGACCAGGTCATCCGATGCACCTCACATTATCGGCACCGGCGACGGCCATTCAGCTGGGCGAGCCTGTTTCTGGCTGGACCAGATGGGCGAAAATGGTGCAGATTTGACCCGAAGTCGGAAGACCTAACGGGATCGGGCATCCGGCGGTCCAGCCGATCCGCGCGGACATTCAGGGAGAGAGACAATGAACATAGCTCCGGGGAAGAGTGCCGTCGGCGACATCCCATTCGACCACGCCAGGGTCGATGGCCTGATGGAAGAGGCTGATATCGACGTCCTGCTCGCGACATCCAAGCACAACACCCAATATCTGCTCGGCGGCTACAAGTTCATCTTCTTCGCCGCCATGGATGCGATCGGCCACAGCCGGTACCTGCCGATCGTGATCTACGAAAAAGGCGGACCGGACCACGCCGCCTATATCGGCAACCGCATGGAGGGTGGCGAACACCAGAACCACCCGTTCTGGACGCCGACGCTGCATGCCGCCTGCTGGGGCACGCTCGATGCCGCCAATCTCGCTGTCGAGCATGTGCGCAAGATCGGCAAGGGCGACGCTCGCATCGGCATCGAGCCGGGTTTCCTGCCGTCGGACGCCTATGCCCTGATCCGCAAAGCGCTCCCCGACGCCAAGCTGGTCGATGCCACCGGCATGCTGGAGCGCATGCGCGCCATCAAGACCGAGGCCGAGCTGGAGAAACTGCGTATCGCTTCCGAACTGATCACCGATTCCATGCTGGCCACCATCCAATGGGCGCGCGAAGGCACGACCAAGAGCGAGATGATCGAACAGCTTCGCCGCGAGGAGACCAATCGCGGCGCGCATTTCGAATATTGCCTGCTGACGCTGGGCTCCAGCCACAACCGCGCGGCGTCGCCGCAAGCGTGGAAGAAGGGCGAAGTGCTGTCGATCGATTCCGGCGGCAATTATCATGGCTATATCGGCGACCTCTGCCGCATGGGGGTTCTCGGAGACCCGGATGCCGAGTTGGAGGACCTGCTGGCCGAAGTCGAGGCGGTGCAGCAGGCGGCGTTCTCGAAGGTGAAGGCGGGCACGCTCGGCGGCGACATGATTTCCCATGCCGAAGGCGTGCTGAAAAAATCCAAGGTCGCGCCCTACACGGATTTCTTCGCTCACGGCATGGGGCTGATCACGCATGAGGCGCCGTTCCTGATGACCAACCATCCGGTGACCTATGAAGGCACCTATGCGGGCAAGCCGCTGGAGAGGAACATGGTGCTATCGGTGGAGACGACCATGCTTCACCCGACGCGCGGCTTCATCAAGCTGGAGGATACGGTGGCGGTTACCGATACCGGCTATGTGATGTTCGGGGATCGGGGTCGGGCATGGAACCGGGGTAGCATGTAACCTGCCACGTTACAAATGAGCGTGCCGGTCTCGATTGTCTCTAAGGCGCGTCGCGTCGAAACGAATTCATGCGCGGCGCTTTGCCGTTGCCGCTAAACAGAAGTCACTTTTGCGCGACAGGCACTAAACCATTCCAGTGCAGACGACTTCCAATCTTCCGTCGATCGTCTGGGTGCAGCATATGGTAAGCCCCTCGGATGCGGAGACGACGGCGCAATCGGATGCAAACGTTGACGCCCACGGACTGCCGGATTTGGCGTTGCGATGGAACCAGGAGAGTTGGCTCTGAAGCCCGGCCATGATCATAAGCAGGGCATTGATGTCACGTTGATCCGGCGAGGGCGGTGTAAAAGCGATCTTGACCAGCGGATGCTTATGGTCTTTGCAGTTGACCGTCCGTACCTGCTCGACCGTCTGGATCAAGCTCAGCGGCACGGGTATCCAGGATTCGCAGGACAAATCGGTCGAAAAGAGAAGCGTTGACGGGTCGGCGTCGTTGGCCTTGACAATACCGCCAACCGTCATGGCCGGGTTGCCGTCCGGCAGGCTGCCCGTTGCGAGCTTTTCCACGAATTCCTGGGGACTGAAACGCGTCATCGCTTCTCTCTCAAGGAGGCATGCTGGACGATAGCATATCGGAAGGGCGCCTCAAAGTCGCGAGCGAGGGGAGTTCCCGGCCGGCAGCAACCTGAAATCCGGCAGTTCGCGCAATCCCAGTTCCGGCCCTGCCGGCGAATAGACGACGAACAGCTGCATCGGCCCGTCGCCGGTGTTGAGCGTCGAGTGGAAGCGGCTCTCCGGCACGTAAATGGTGCAGCCGGGGCCGACCTTCTCGACCACCGGATTGCCTTGCTCGTCCTCGACCATCTGCTCGCCATGGCCCGAAATGACAAAGATGATTTCCTCCGCGCCCGGATGGTTATGACGGGTATGGCCCTTGCCGGAGGGCAGGTCGACGACGCCGCCGGAAAAACGGGTCGCGCCGTTCACTTCCGGAGCGACCGTCAGCGACAATTTTCCCCAGTCGAATCCGAAGGCGCTGACATCCTTCGGGTACACGAACACCTTGCTCTTGTCGGTCATTCTCATGATCCCTTCTTTTTCTTCGTGGTCGTCTTCAGGCCGCCAAGCGTGACGGCCTTGAAATCGGCGGTCTGCCGGGCGATCGCCGCTTCCGCCGGCAGCCGCTCCATCGAACTCGCGCCATAGAAGCCGTGCAGCCCCTTGCAGCGTTCGAGGATGTAGCGGGCGTCGTCCGGCATCGAGATCGGCCCGCCATGGCAAAGCAGGATGACATCCTTGCGCACCGAACGGGCCGCTTCGGCGATCGCGTCGATGGCGACCACGCAGTCGTCGAGCGACTTGGCAGAGGTGGCGCCGATCGAGCCCCCCGTCGTCACGCCCATATGAGCCACGACGATATCGGCGCCGGCCCTGGTCATGGCGCGCGCCTCGTCCGGGTTGAAGACATAGGGCGTGGTCAGAAGATCGAGCTTGCGGGCTTCGGCGATCATGTCGACCTCGAGCCCAAAACCCATGCCGGTCTCCTCGAAGCTCTGTCGCATGCTGCCGTCGAACAGGCCGATGGTGGGGAAATTCTGCACCCCGGAAAAACCCATCGTCTTCAGCTCGGAGAGCAGCAGCGGCATGATGACGAACGGATCGGTGCCGTTGACACCAGCCAGCACCGGCGTCTTCCTGACCACCGGCAGCACCTCGTAGGCCATCTCCTTGACGATCTCATTGGCATTGCCATAGGCAAGCAGGCCCGCGGCCGAGCCGCGACCGGCCATGCGGTAGCGGCCGGAATTGTAGATGATGATGAGGTCGATGCCGCCGGCCTCTTCGGCCTTGGCCGACAGGCCGGTGCCGGCGCCGCCGCCGACGATCGGCACGCCCTTGTCGATCATCCCCCTGAATTTCTTCAGTATGTCCTTGCGCGGTATTGCCGGCATGTCTTGGATCTCACTGTCTGGCGATTTCGAGGAAAGCCGCGACCGCGGCCTTGGCGAATCGGGGATCATTGATGTGCAGCGGCAGGCGTGTCAGCCGGCGCGTCGCGTTCGGCTTGATCGTGCGCTCAATGGCTTCGAACAGGGCTGCATCGGCTTGCGGGTCGAAGAAGGCGCCGCCTTTGATGTCGAGCGCCGAGACGCCTTTCTCCGGGACAAGGAAATGCACGGGCCCCTTGCAGCGGGCGAGCCTTGTGCCGATCCATTCGCCGATCTTGCGGCATTCCTGCGCCGTCGTGCGCATCAGCGTGACGTTCGGGTTGTGCTCGTAGAACAGCCGCCCGCGATAAGGGTCCGGAATGGTCGCAGGCGCCCAGAAATTGACCATGTCGAGCGCGCCGACCGAGCCGACATAAGGCAGGTCGGTGCGGGCAACGGCACCGAAACGATCCTCCGTCGCCGGCAGCACGCCGCCGAACAGGAGATCGCAGACCTCAGTGGTGGTGATGTCGATGACGCCGGACAGCAGGCCGCTGTCGGCCAGTTTCTCCATGCTGCGGCCGCCGGTGCCGGTGGCGTGAAAGACCATGCAGTCATAGGTCGAACGGAGCTGATCCGCGATTGCCGTCACGCACGGCGTGGTGACGCCGAACATGGTGAGGCCGATCGACGGCTTGCCCTCGGGCGGCGGCGGCGGTCTGGCGGCCATGCCCGATATCGCCTGGGCCGCATTGTACAGAACGACACGCGAGAGCTGGTTCAGCCCGGCCATGTCGGTCACCGATGGCATCATGATGATGTCCGAGATGTCGACATAGGGCGCGGTGTCGCCGGAAGCGAGCGTCGAAACCATGATCTTGGGCAGGCCGAGCGGCAGCGTGCGCATGCCTGCGGTGACGATCGACGTGCCGCCGCCGCCGCCGATGCCGATCATGGCGGCAATGTCGTTTCGCGATCGGGCAAAGCGAGCGAAGGCGATGCCCATGGCGGCGACCGCAGCGCCGCGGTCGTCGCCGGCGAGCACCGCGTCTCGCCCGCCGGGATGGTGGCCTGCCACATCCCCAGCGGCAATGTCGACCGGCACGCTCGCGGCGCGCGTTCCGACGTCGACCCGGCAGACAGCGGCACCCGTGGCGGCGATCGCGTCGGCCAGGAAGGCGAGTTCCTCACCCTTGGTGTCCGCGGTGCCCACCACATAAATGCGCTTCATCGATGCCTCCCTCTGCCGGTCCAAGTCACCCAGAGGCTCGGTGCTCTACAGAGCGTCAACCTAGCCATTCCGAAAACGAGGAGGTCATTGCAATTTTTTGAGACGCGCGTATCATATTGGTATGGATGTCTCACGTCAACAAGCCGCAGCAAGCGACGACACCGCCGGGGGACCAGAGCGTGGACCCCGCGCGCGCACGAAACGGCTGATGCTGGAGACGGCGACGAGGCTGATGCAGGCAGGCGCAACACCTTCGGTCAGCGAGGTTGCCGAGGCGGCGCAGGTGTCCCGCGCCACCGCCTACCGGTATTTTCCGAGCCAGGCGGCACTGGTGCAGGCAGTGGTTAACGAGGGGCTCGGGCCGATCCTCACCTGGAAATCCACCTCTGCCGATGCCGAGCGCCGCGTTGCCGAGCTCTTCGACACGGCCATGCCGCGCATCGAGGCTTTCGAGGCGACCTTCAAGGCGGCATTGAAACTGTCGCTCGATCAGTGGGCGCGGCGCCAGGCCGGTACTTTGGGAAGCGAACCGGCCTTCAAGCGGGGCCACCGCGTCGAATTGCTTCAGGACGCGCTCGCTCCGCTCAAGGGCCGGCTGCCGCCGCGCGACCTCAAGCGGCTGGCGCAGGCGCTGTCGCTGATCTTCGGCGTCGAGGTGCTTATCGTGCTGAAGGACATTTGGGGACTGGACGGTCGCCGGACGATGTCCGTTGCCCAGTGGGCGGCGGTCGCCCTGGTGCGCGCGGCGATCGCGGAATCAGTCTCCGAAGCACAAGCGATCGAACCAACAAGGGTCACGAAATAGCAGGTATCTGGTTCTACCAGATTTGCACACTGGTTGCCGATATTAACCGCAATGCTGAAGCATGAACAAGGCCGATGTCTATCAATGAGTAGGAAAATTTAGGAAAAACAGGCAGATAAGGCTGGAATTCGAGACTTCGAGCTGTCACCATTGCTCAAGAAAGGGCTTGACGGAGCTTCAAAATTGGTAATACCAGATCAAAGGAGAAAAGCGGATCGAAAGTGAGGGCTGCGATCCATTTCCGGACGGGCGAGGAGGCTCCAAACCGGAAGGCGCGACCAAGGGAGGAACTACCAGGGCCGGCCCCGTTTGCCGGCTCGCTTGATACGGTAGAATGCGCACAAGGGAGGAAACATCATGCGCAAGATAGTGACCAGCTTGCTTGCTGGTATCGGCTTGACACTTGCCTGCGGAACATCCGTCTACGCCCAGGACAAATCGCTCACCATCTTCTGGGCGGAATGGGATCCGGCCAACTACCTCCAGGAACTCGGCAACGAGTACGAGAAGGAAACCGGCGTCAAGATCACGGTGGAAACCACGCCCTGGGCCGACTTCCAGACCAAGGCCTTCACCGAGTTCAACGCTCATGGCGATGCCTACGACCTGGTCGTCGGCGACTCGCAGTGGCTCGGCGCCGGCTCGACCGGTGGCCACTATGTCGACCTCACCGACTTCTTCAACAAGCACAAGCTCGGCGAGGTGATGGCGCCGGCGACGGTGAAGTACTACGCCGAATATCCCGGCAACAGCGGCAAGTACTGGGCCATCCCGCTCGAAGGCGACGCCGTCGGCTGGTCCTATCGCAAGGACTGGTTCGAGGATCCGAAGGAGAAGGAAGCCTTCAAGGCCAAATACGGCTACGACCTCGACGTGCCGAAGGATTTCAAGGCGCTGCGCGACATCGCCGAATTCTTCCACCGGCCGGACCAGAAGAGATACGGCATCGCCATCTACACCGACAATTCCTATGACGCGATGGCGATGGGCTTCGAGAACGCGCTGTTCTCCTATGGCGGCGAACTGGGTGACTATTCGACCTACAAGGTCGACGGTTTCATCAACTCCGACAAGGCTGTCGCCGCGCTCGACGCCTATAAGGAGCTCTACAAGTTCACGCCTCCGGGCTGGGCCAAGTCGTTCTTCGTCGAGGACAACCAGGCGATCACCGAAAACCTGGCCGCGATGAGCATGAACTACTTCGCGTTCTTCCCCTCGCTGATCAACGAGGCGTCGAACCCGAACGCCAAGAACACCGGCTTCTTCGCCAATCCTCCCGGGCCGAACGGCGACCAGTTCGCCGCACTCGGTGGCCAGGGCATCTCCGTCGTCTCCTACTCGCAGAAGCAGGACGAGGCGATGAAGTTCCTCGAATGGTTCATCAAGGACGAGACCCAGAAGAAGTGGGCGGCACTCGGCGGCTACACCTGCAGCGCAGCCGTGCTCAAGTCCGAAGAGTTCCAGAATGCGACGCCCTACAACAAGGCCTTCTACGAGACCATGTTCAAGGTGAAGGATTTCTGGGCGGTGCCGGAATATGCCGAACTGCTCCAGCAGCTCAACCAGCGCGTCTATCCCTACATGATCGGCGGCGAAGGCACCGCCAAGGAAACGCTCGACGCACTGGCCGCCGACTGGAACGCGACCTTCAAGAAATACGGCCGCGGCCAATAATCGTTCATGTCCCACGGAGGGGGCGCTCATGCCTCCTCCGTTTCTTTTTCTTCAAGCGGGAGCAGGGTCTTGGCGACCACGATGATCACCACGCTGGACAGATCTTCACGCGCGGCCGCGCGTGGCCTTAGCGATATTTCGATCCGCAATCTTTTCATCATCCCGACGATCCTGTTCCTGATCGTCTTCAACATCTTTCCGCTGATCTATTCGCTCGGCTATTCCTTCACCGATTTCCGCGCCTCGACCAACGCGCCGGCGAATTTCGTCGGGTTGCAGAACTACCGCGACCTGCTCAGCGATCCTTATGTCTGGTCCAACTTCGCGATCACCGCCAAATACGTGATCATCTCGGTCGCCGGACAGTTGCTGGTCGGTTTCGGCGTGGCGATGCTGCTCAACCGCGATATTCCGCTGAAGGGGCTGCTGACGACCCTGCTGCTGCTGCCGATGATGCTGTCGATGGCCGTCGTCGGCCTGTTCTGGAAACTGCTCTACGATCCGTCATGGGGCGTCATCAACTATGCGCTTGGGCTTGGCAATTTCGAGTGGCTGGCCGACCCCAAGATGGCACTCTACGCGGTGGCGCTGACCGACATCTGGATGTGGTCGCCCTTCGTCATGCTGCTGTCGCTGGCCGGCCTCTCGGCGGTGCCGAAGCACCTCTACGAAGCCGCCGCTATCGACCGCGCCGGTCCGTTCTACACCTTCTTCCGCATCACCTTGCCGCTGGTCGCGCCGATCCTGATGATCGCCGTCATCTTCCGCACCATGGAAGCGTTCAAGACCTTCGATCTGGCCTACATCCTGACCACCCAGCCGACGGCTGAACTGATCTCGATCCGGCTCTACAAGATGGCGTTCCAGGAATGGCAGACCGGGCGCTCCTGCGCGCTCGCCTACATCGTGCTGATCATGGTGCTGGCCATCACCAACATCTACGTCAAATATCTGAACAAAGTGAAGGAGCGCTGAGATGGCCGCCGTCCGCACTTCTTCCGAGATCGCCCTCAACCGCGTCGCAATCGTCGCCGTGCTGGTGGCGACAGTGATCTTTCTGGCACCGATCTACTGGATCGCCTCGACGGCGTTCAAGCCGCGCAACCTTGCCACCACCATCCCGCCGACGGTCGTGTTCCAGCCGGAGATATCGCCCTTCGTGAAGCTGTTCACCAAGCGCTCGCAATTGCGCAGCCCGCCTTCGCCCGAAGAATACGCGGCGGCGCCCTGGTGGGAACGCGTCGTCTTCGACGGCGGGGAAAAGATCGTGCGCGACGGCAAGGGCCAGGTGCAATGGTCGGGCTATCCGAACCGTTTCATGAATTCGCTGATCGTCGCGATCACCTCGACGGTGCTGGCGGTCGGCATGGGTACATTCACCGCCTATGGCTTCTCGCGCTTCAGGGTCAAAGGCGAGGCGGACCTTTTGTTCTTCATCCTCTCGACCCGCATGCTGCCGCCCGTGGTGGTGGCGATCCCGATGTTCCTGATGTACCGGGCGGTCGGCCTCAACGATTCCCATATCGGGCTGATCATCCTCTACACCGCCTTCAACCTGTCCTTCTCGGTTTGGCTGATGAAGGGCTTCATGGACGAGATCCCGAAGGAGTACGAGGAAGCGGCGCTCGTCGACGGCTATACGCGCATGGAAGCCTTCTTCAAGATCGTGCTGCCCGAAGCCGCCACCGGCATCGCCGCGACGGCCGTGTTCTGCTTCATCACGGCATGGAACGAATATGCCTTCGCGCTGATCATGACCAATCGCCGCGCCCAGACCGCACCGCCGTTCATCCCGAGCCAGGTCGGCTCCGGGCTGCCGGACTGGACGGTGATCGCCGCCGGCACTTTCCTGTTCCTGCTTCCTGTCGCCATCTTCACCTTCCTGCTTCGTAATCACCTGTTGCGCGGCATGTCCTTCGGAGCGATCCGCAAATGAGCTTTCGCGCCATCAACCAGAAATATCTGGAACCAGGCAGCCAGGTGCTGATGGTGCTCGGCATCGTTGCGCTCTGCCAGCCCTGGAACTTGCTGCTGCACAGCTATGGGCTGACCATCATCCTGATCGGCCTGATCGGCTTCAACATCACCTCCAAGATCGCACCGCAAGAGGAAGCCGGAACCGGCCAGTCAGGCGATCCGCAGCGAAATCCGGGAGCGCAGCATTGACCCAGATCGAGCTTCGCGGCGTCCAGAAGTTCTTCGGCGCCGTCCAGGTCATCAAGGACCTCAACCTCAGGATCGAAGACAACGAGTTCATCGTGCTGCTCGGTCAGTCGGGCTGCGGCAAGACGACGACGCTGCGCGCCATTGCCGGGCTGGAGACGATCGACGAGGGCGACATCCTCATCGACGGCAAGCCCATCCAGCATCTGAAGGCCGCCGATCGCGACATCGCCATGGTCTTCCAGTCGTTCTCGCTGTACCCGCATATGAGCGTCTACGAGAACATCGCCTTTCCCTTGCGCGCCACGCGAAAGAGCAAGAGCGAAATCGACCAGGAAGTTCGCTCGGTCGCCAAGACGCTGCAAATCACGGACCTGCTCGGCAAGAAACCGTCGGCGCTGTCGGGCGGCGACATGCAGCGCGTGGCGATCGGCCGGGCACTGGTGCGGCGGCCGAAGGCGATGCTGATGGACGAGCCGATCGGCGCGCTCGACGCCAAGCTGCGCGAGGAGATGCGGGCCGAGATCAAGCGGCTGCACATCAAGCAAGGCTCGACCACCATCTACGTCACCCATGACCAGATCGAGGCGATGAGCCTCGCCGATCGCATCGTCATCATGCATGAGGGGGTTCTCCAGCAGGTCGGCTCCCCCGACGAGGTCTATTCGCACCCGGCCAACCTCTTCGTCGCGCAATTCGTCGGCAGTCCGGTGATGAACGTGGCCGACGCGGCGGTGGCCGAAAAAGCCTCGTCGGCCTCGGTGACGGTGGGCGATGCGCCAACCGGTTTCGAATTCCCGCGCGCGCTCCTGTCGAAGCTGAACGGCCATGCGGGCGGCCGGCTGGCACTCGGCATCAGGCCGGAAGGCGTCCTCATCAGCCGTGAGGCGGCGGAGGGCTTCATGGCGGTCGAGACGCAGATCGTCGAGCCGCTCGGCTCGTTCGACATCGTCGACCTGAAAGTCGGCTCCAAGATGCTGCGCGCCCGCACCAAGAGCGGCTTCATTTCAGGTCCCGGCGAGAGGGTGTTCGCCAGGATCGATCCGACACAGGCGCATTTCTTCGACGCGGCGAGCGGCAAGTCGCTCGGAGTGAGACTCTGATGGCCCATATCCAGCTCAAGAACATCTCCAAGACGTTCGGCAATCACACGGCCCTGACCGGGCTCGACCTCGACATCGCCGATGGCGAGTTCTTCGTCCTGCTCGGCGAGACGGGCGCGGGCAAGACAACGACGCTGCGGCTGATCGCCGGACTGGAAAAGCCGAGCGAGGGCCAGGTCTTCATCGACGGCATCGACGTTGCCGACTGGGGCGCCGCCGAGCGCGACGTGGCGCTGGTGCTGCAGCAATATTCGCTCTATCCGCGTTATACGGTGCGCGAAAACCTCGAATTCCCGCTGAAGCCGAAGATCCGGCGGCTGCCCGACGCCGAAATCAAGGACCGCGTCGATCGCGCGGCGCGGACGCTCAGGATCGAGCATCTGCTCGACCGCAAGACCGACCGGCTGTCGGGCGGCGAGATGCAGCGCGTCTCGATCGGCCGGGCCATCGTGCGCAAGCCGCGCGTGTTCCTGATGGACGAGCCGCTGTCGGCGCTCGACGCCAAGCTGCGCGAGGCGCTGCGCACGGAACTGAAGAACCTGCAGATGCAGCTCGGCGCCACCTTCCTGTTCGTCACCCACGACCAGATCGAGGCGATGTCGATGGGCGACAAGGTGGGCGTGCTCAACCATGGCCGCATCGTCCAGACCGGCACGCCGCATGAGATCTACAACAATCCGCGCGACACCTATGTGGCGAGCTTCGTCGGCTCGCCGCCGATGAACCTCATCGACGGCAGGGTGGTCAACGATCGTGCGGTCATGGCGCCGCTGAATTTCGAATTGCCGCTTTCAGGGGGAGCCAAGGCGAGTGCGGCGACCGACGGTCGCCCGCTCGTCTTCGGCATCCGCCCCGAGGACGTCTATCTCGAGAGCGGTGCGCCGGTCGAGGCGCGCGTCCACGACGTCGAAAACCATGGCGTGGAAAAGATCCTGACGCTGCGCGTGGGCGAGACCACGCTGCGCGCCACGGTGCCGGCGCGGACCGATGTCGCGATCGAGCAGCCGGTGCGCTTTGCCTGGAATCCGGACAAGGTGGTGCTGTTCGACAAGGGCAGCGGCGTGAGTTTGCGGCACGCCGGATGAGGCGAATATCGCGAATGCGATGTTCCGGACAGCGCCCTAAACAAAAAGCCCGACTTGCGGCAGGGCAAGGAATCCGGGTTAACGGGTCCCTCCGGAGCCTTCGTCGGTGCGCTGTTGATGAAGCATTGAACGGAAAAACCCGCCTGTGCGGCGGGTCCCTGGCGCAACTCAGCACCATAACCAAATATCTACCATAGTTGCCTTCACCCAGTCAAGAAAAAATTCCTATCATGGGAAACTGGCACAGCGGGACTGGCTGTGGTCAGGTCTTGTGAACCCGAGTTCTGAGCCCCCGCAGCAATGCCGGCCGGACAGCCGTCCCGCACCTCTACTTCGGCAGATAGGTCTCATAGGGCTCGGTGTTGATCAGCAGGATCACGCATTCCGTCTCCGAGAGGCAGGCGTCGGCATGCATCTCATTGGCCTTCTGGGTCCAGTAGGATCCGGGAGGCAGCTCGACCTTGCTCGCCTCGCCGCCGTCCATCTGCCAGTGCGCCCATAGGCCCTGGATCACCACGGCGCGATAATCGGCGGTGTGCGCATGAACAGGGGCGTGCCAGTTGCCCGGGACTTTCAGCAAGGTACCCGCGGGGCCCTTGGCCCTTTCTCCCCATAGCGGTCCGAGACGCTGCGGTCGGTCCGGCGCCTCGGAAACATAGGGAATCTTGTTGGCCGGCAGATAGCTGTCCTCAAGGGCGAAGGCACGGCCGGGGACAGTGAGCATTGCGGCCAGCGTCAGGATTTTTAAGTGACTTGGCATCGCTTCTCCTCTTCGGGCCGACTTGCCGCCGGCGCTCGTCTGTTGGATGACAAGCTATTGCAAATGGCCAAGCCGGGAATGGCATTCTGTCCGGAACACTTGGCAATTCATCCAGGCCGGAAATCGCCACTGCAAACAGCGTTGATTTAGCCTTTTCCCGAGCCGCCGCCCGCGGCGCGCAAATGGCTGGGCGCGCTGCCGACGATGCGCTTGAAGGCCCGGCTGAACGGCGCTTCCGAATCATAGCCCAATCTGGCGGCGATCACCGACACCCGCACCCCTTCTTCCTCGAGCCATCGTCTTGCCTGATGCATGCGCACCCCGGCGACATATTTTGCCGGCGTCTCTCCGACGACGGCCGTGAAACGTTCGGCAAAAGCCGACCGTGAGGCGCCCATCTCGCGGGCCAGCGCTTCGACGGTCCAGTTCCTGTCAGGCTGCCGATGAATGGCGACCAGCACGCGGCCGATGTCCCGATCCTTGATCGCCGCGATCCAACCCGTGATGTCACCGGCGCTGTTCTCCACCCAGGAGCGGATGATGGCTGCGGCCAATACATCGGCCAGCCGCGCCAGCATCATGCCGGAGCCGGCCCGGTTCCTCGTCGCCTCGTCGGCCATGGCTTCCAGCAAATGCGGGATGCCTGGCTCGCCGGCCATCAGCTCCTTCGCGCGCAGCATATCCGGCATCATGGCCAGCAGTGGATGCGAGCCATCGTGGTTGAAGTCCATGCTGCCGCAGAACAGCAGGGTTTTTGCACCATGGCCGCCGTTCGAGACGGCGTAGACATTGTCCTGCAGGGGCTCGACGCTGTAGCTTTCGAGCGGCTCGGCTTGTACACCGGGTGCGCTGGCAAGGATATGCCCGGCGCCGCGCGGCAACAGCAATGCATCGCCGGCTTTCAGTTCCATCCATTCGCCTGGTGGCGAAAGCAGCCAGCATCCGGCACGGCCGATGAAGTGAAACCGCGCCGCCTTCTGCACCGGAAAGAGCACGGCCCAAGGCGCGCCCAGTTCGCAGCGGCCATGGTCGACGCCCTCGAGCCGCAGCGCGCGCAAGATCTCGGTCAACGCACCCCCCGGGGCCGGCACAGTGTCGTTGGGCGAGGTCAAGTCCATGCCGATTCCTACAGTTCAGCGTCCCACGGAAACGCTGAACTGCTGTACCTCTTCGGGCAATTCCGGACGGAATTGCTCCAGCCTGGAGTCACGGCCTGGCGCTTCAGCCGGCCTGGCGGATCTCTGCATGTTCCTCGGCACGCAGGTGGCTGGGAGCCGAGCCGATGACGCGCTTGAAGGCCCGGCTGAAGGCGGCGTCCGACTCATAGCCCAGGCGTGTGGCGACGACGGAAATCTTCTGGCGATCGCGCACCAGCCATTGCCGGGCCTGGTGCATGCGCACCTGGGTGACATACCTGGCCGGCGTCTCGCCGACAATGGTGGCAAAACGCTCGGCAAAGCCCGATCGCGAGGCGCCCATCATCCTGGCGAGCGCCTCGACTGTCCAGTCGCGGTCCGGTTCGAGATGGATGGCGGCCAGAACGCGCCCGATGTCCGGGTCCCTGACCGCCGCGATCCAACCGCTTGAATCGCCGCAGCCGCGCTCGACCCATGAGCGGATCACGGTGGCGGCAAGGACGTCGGCGAGCCGCGCCAGAATGCCGCCGGAGCCGACGCGCTCCATCGTCACTTCACGCGCCATCGAGTCCAGGAGATGCGGAATACCCGGCTCATAAGCTTCGAGTTCATGCGCGCGCATGACATCAGGCATCATGCCGAGCAGGGGATGCAGGCCATCGATGTTGAAGTACATGCTGCCGAAAAACAGCAGCGTGCCCGGACAGCGACCATCGGGGCACATGGCTTCATTGGACATGCAATAGACGTTCTTGCAGACTTCTTCGGCCGCGTAGCCCTGGATCGGCCAAGCCTTGGTGCCCGGTTCGCTTGCCAGCACATGCGCTGCGCCACGCGGCAGCAGTGCCGCGTCGCCCGCCTTGAGCTCGACCCACTCGCCCGAGGGCTGCATCAGCCAGCAGCCCTTGCGGCCGATGAAGTGGAATCGCGCCGCTGCCTGGGCCGGAAACTGGATGCCCCAAGGCTCCCGCATTTCGCAACGGGCGTAGTCGACGCCGTCGAGACGCAGCCCGCGCAATATGTCGGTCAGCGGATCGCCAGTGGTCGAAATTTTGGACGAACGGTCAAACATAATGGTGTTTCTAGCATGGAAACTCCAGGTCGTCACTCCCTATGTTGCAGTGCAGCCAAATGTTGCGCTGCAACTTCATCGGAGACTGCCCATGGCCGAACCCGCGACGGGCGTCGTCGACGCCGCCCTATTGAACACTGTCGATCAGGAGGAACGAACCGAGCCGGCATGGGGCGCCGTCGTCTCGCTGGCGCTTGGTGTTTTCGGTCTCGTCACGGCGGAATTCCTGCCCGCCAGCCTGTTGACGCCGATGGCGAGCGATCTCGGCGTCAGCGAAGGCGTTGCGGGACAAGCGGTCACCGCGACCGCGATCGTCGGCGCCATTGCCGCCCCCACAATGGCGATCATAACACGGC
Source organism: Mesorhizobium sp. B2-5-3 (assembly GCF_006441005.1). NCBI lineage: Bacteria > Pseudomonadati > Pseudomonadota > Alphaproteobacteria > Hyphomicrobiales > Phyllobacteriaceae > Mesorhizobium > Mesorhizobium sp. B2-5-3. Next base: position 366,672 of record NZ_VFUS01000002.1, on the reverse strand, counting down.
GCATGGACCGCAGGCTGGTGATGTGGATGCTGACCGCGTTTCTGATCGCCTCGAACCTTTTGGCCGCCTTTGCCTCGTCGCTGTCCATGCTTCTGCTTGCCCGCGTCGTGCTCGGCGTTGCACTCGGCGGCTTCTGGGCGATGTCGGCGGCCATGGCGTTGCGGCTGGTGCCTATGCGGCTGATGCCACGCGCCATGTCGATCATCCTGACCGGCGTTTCGCTGGCCACCGTCACCGCCGCCCCTGTCGGCGCCTATGTCGGTGATATCTGGGGCTGGCGCACGGCTTTCATGATCGCCACGGTCGTCGCCGCGCTGGCGTTGTTGGTGCAGGTGGCCACCATTCCGAAACTGCCGCCGATGGGCGTGGCAAGTTTCCGCACTTTGCTCGAGGTGCTGGAACGCCCGTCCATCAGGGTGGCGCTGCTGGTCGTGCTGCTGGTCGCTTCGGGGCACTTTGCCGGCTTCACCTATGTGCGCCCCTTCCTCGAGAAGATCCCGATGCTCGGCATCGAGACAATCTCGCTGGTGCTCCTGGCCTATGGCATAGGCGGCTTCTTCGGCAATATCGCCGGCGGCATCCTGGCCGAACGCAATCTCAAGGCCGCCGTCGCGCTGGCGCCCCTGCTGATCGCAGCGGCCGCCGCCTCGATGCTGGTCTTCGGCGCTTCGCCGGCGGTCGCCGCCGCCGCGGTCGCGGCCTGGGGCTTTGCTTTCGGCGCGGTGCCGGTCGGGCTGCAGACTTGGCTGGTGCGGGCCGCGCCCGATCAGGCCGAGAGCGCCGGCGGCCTGATGGTCGCGACCTTCCAGATGGCGATTGCGCTCGGCGCCGTCTTTGGCGGCCTGCTGGTCGATCATGCCGGCGTCGCCAGTGCCTTCGCCTATTGCGGCGCGGCGACTTTGCTGGCCGCCGTCGTGGTGTTCCTGCTCGGCCCAAAACGCGCCGGGTAGGCTCTCCCGACAACCATCCCTGACTTGCGCAACGGCCCGAGAACCATCATGGTTCTCGGGCCGTTGCCTTTGCGATGGCGGCGTCGCTGACAGGCAGACGCGGCAGGCTGCCGGCGAAATTCAGGCTGAACGCCCATCGAAGTCGAAGATCGACAAGGCGGACGGATCGACATCGGCGACACAGTTGACGTTAATGTAGGCGCTGCGTTCACTCCCCTCGCGCACATCCTCGGCGAAAGGATGGATGCCGCAGGTGCGACAGAAGCGGTGCGCGATGGCGCAGTTGCCGAATGTGTAGGTGCCGATCTCGTCGCTCCAGGCCAGCACCCGCAGCGCCTGATGCGGAACGGCGCACAGCAAGGCGCCCTTGCGCGAGCAGATCGAGCAATTGCACCGCACGGCTTCGGTCAGTTCCGCCTCGAACTCGAAAGCGACCTTGCCGCAATGACAGCTGCCTTTGTAGAGCATCGTTCTCTTCCTTGCGTCCGCCAGGGGTGCAAAACCGCCCGCGCCGGGTTAAGTCTCGGCACGCCACGCGCTGGCTGCTAAGCTTAAGACGTCCCAGAGGTCCGGAGTCCGACACCGAAGATGCAATCCGTCCGCGATCACCTGGAAACTATCCTTGCGCGTCTCGCCGCCCGTGCCGGTGAAGAACGTGTGTTCACGAAACTCTATATCGAAGCCGCGCGAGCCGCAGCCGATGCCGCCGACGCGCGGCGGAGGGCCGGCGTGAGGCTCGGACCGCTCGACGGAACGATCATTTCGATCAAGGACCTGTTCGATGTCTGCGGCGAGGCGACCACGGCCGGATCGCTGCTGCTCAAGGATGCTGCGCCGGCAATTGGCGACGCCATGATTGTGCGCCGGCTGCGGCAAGCCGGCGCGGTGATCATCGGCAAGACCAACATGACCGAGTTCGCCTTTACCGCCATCGGCGACAACCAGCACTATGGCACGCCCGGCAACGCGACCGATGCCGACCGCATTCCCGGCGGCTCTTCCTCCGGCGCCGGCGTTTCCGTCGGCGAGGGGACGAGCGAAATCTCCATCGGTTCCGACACTGGCGGATCGATCCGTATTCCGGCGGCACTCAACGGCGTCGTCGGCTTCAAGCCGACGGCGCGGCGGGTGCCGCTCACAGGCGCCTTTCCACTGTCGGCCACGCTGGACTCGGTCGGCCCGCTCGCCCGCACCGTGGCGCAATGCGCCGCAGCCGATGCGGTGATGGCGGGCGAGGACTTGGCGCTGCCGGCGCCACTCGCCCTTGCGGGGTTGCGCATCGGTCTCCCGCGCGGCGTGCTTTTCGGAGAGACTGAAGGCGCGGTGGCAGCAGCGTTCGAGCGCTGCCTCGGCAAGATCGAGCAGGCCGGCGCACGGGTCGCGGACCTGTCGATCGACGACCTGATCGCGGACCTTCGCGCGGTCACAAAACGTGGTTCGATCGCCGCGATGGAAGGGGCTGAAGTGCATGCAGACTGGTTGGCGGCAGGCGCTCCGGTGCCGGTTGACCCGCATGTGAGCGGACCCTTGTCGCGGGCGGCAATGCTGCCGACCCCGGTTTACATCAGGGCACTGCGTCGCCGTGCTGCGTTGGCCGCCGCCACGGATGAGCGGCTGACGTCGGTCGATGTGCTGGCCCTGCCAACCACGCCGGTGACGGCGCCGACCATCGTCTCCCTGGCGCAAGATGCCGGTCTGCGCGATCGCACGGAGGGCCTGCTGCTGCGCAACACGCAGGTGGCCAACCAGTTCGATCTCTGCGCGATCTCGCTGCCGATACCAGGCATGGCGCTGCCGGCCGGCTTGATGCTGGTGGCGCGCCACGGCCATGACCGCCGTCTGCTGAGCATCGCCGCTGAAGTGGAGAGATTGCTGGGCGGCTGATCGGGACTGAACCGAATGTCAGTGTGAAGAGCAGTGCTTGCGTTCGCTGTCCTTGGCGGCGCGCTCGACGGCCGTCGCGATCAGCCACGGCAGGCTGTATTGCTTGCCGGTGATGGTCTGGGTGCGTCGCTCGATCGATCCCCTGACGACAATCTTGCCGGCAGAGAGCGCATCCGACGCCTCGACCATCGCCTTGTCCTTCGTCGGCAATCCGCCGGTGTCGATCGACACGCCCTTGATGATCTTGCCGGTGGCGAGGTCGAGCACGCTGTTCGATGGGCAGGGAGCCTTGAAGCAGCGCAGCCCGTTGTCGCAATAGACATAGCTGCTTTTGGCCGCGGCGAGCGAGGGCAGCAGGCCCGCTGAAGTGGTGGCAAGGCAAAGGAATGCGAGGCGGAGAACGGACATGGCTCCAGCGTCGCGAAGAATTGGGGCGAAACGGCGATGGTCTAGCTGTCGGCGGGAAACCGTCGCCGATAGTGCCCGACCACTTCCGGGTTGCGCAGATTGACCGGCAATTTGCCTGCCAGCACCAGCAGGGCCTCGCCGGCCGCGCCAACGCCCATGCGCATCATCGATTCCTCGGTGATGCCGGCCATGTGCGGGGTGATGACGACATTGTCGAAGCTGAAATAGGGATGATCCGGTGGCAGCGGCTGCGTCGAGAACACGTCGAGCGCGGCACCGCCGATGCGGCGCTCCCGCAAGGCCTCGATCAGCGCGTCGTCATCGACGACGGGCCCGCGCGACACGTTGATCAGCAGCGCGTTGGGTTTCATGCGCGATATGCGTTCGCGGCTGATCAGGCCGCGCGTTTCCGGCGTCAGCGGACAGCACAGGACGATGATGTCGCTCTGCTCGACCAGCGCGTCGATCGACAGGAAGCCGACCTTGTCCGGCGCCGGCTGCATGCTGCGGGTCGTTGCGACCACTTTCAGGTCGAACCCATGCGCGGCGATATGGCCAACGGCCTGTCCGACGGCGCCGAGACCGACGATGCCGATCGTCTTGCCGGCGAGCTCGATGTTGGAATTGGCGTGCTCGCGACCGGCAAGCCAGCCCTTGGCGCGCAGGTCGCGGTCGACGACACGAAACTGCCGAAGCAGGGCGAGGGCTGCAAACATCACATGCTCGGCCACCGAGCGTGCGTTGACCGCCGGCACGTTGGCGACCAGCACACCTGCCGCGGTCGCTGCTTCCATCGGGATCATGTCGAGCCCGGCGCCATGGCGGATCGCTGCCCGCAACCTGGTGGCACCCTCGAACAACAGTGGCGGCAGGGGCGCGCGCACAATGACGATGTCGGCATTCCTCGCCTCGGCGGCCAGCGTGCCCGGATCGATGGCCGAGGCGACGACAAGCTCACCCGCCCCCGCCAGCATGGCCGCGGCGCGCGGATGCAGTCTGTGCGTCGACAGGATGCGCGTCATCCCCGTCAGGCCTGTTCGAGCGTCGGGTTTTGCGGCGCCGCCCCGAGGCCTTCGATCAGCCCCTTCCAGTAGCTTTCCGCGCCCTGCAGGTGGGCGCTCATCAGCGCCTGGGCGAGATTGCCGTCGCGCCGCAGCAGCGCCTCGTATATCTGGATGTGTTCGGCATGCGAGCGCACGCTGCGCTCCGGATCGTTGAAGTAGATCGGCAGGCGCTGCTCGCCCATCAAATAGTAAACGCTGCAGATGTTGTGGAAGACGCCATTCTTGGTGGCGCGCACGATCTCGAGATGGAATTCGCGGTCCTCCTTGGCGAGGCCTTCACCTGCCGCGATGCGTTCTTCCGAGGCCTTCAGGATCTCGCGCAGCCGTTCGAAATTCTCCTCGGTGGCACGCGAGCATGCAAGTTCGGCCGCCTTGATCTCATGGATCTTGCGCAATTCGACCGTCTCGTAGATCTGCAAGGGATCGAGCGGCAGGCCGGCGCGCGCGAACAGCGCCAGCGCCTCGACGCTGGCCTGCTTGGTGTCGATATAGATGCCGGACTTGGCCCTGCGCTCGACGATGCGCATGGCCTCGAGAATGGCCAGCGCCTCGCGGATCTGGCCGCGGCTGACGCCGAAATGCTCCGCCAGTTCGCGTTCCGACGGGGTTCGGCCCGTCTCCTTGTCGGAATGGGAGAACAGATAGGCGGCAAGCTCCGCGAGAAGGTTGTTTTCTTTCATCGTCAATTGCGTTGCGCGTGCGCCTCCAGGAATCGCTCCGAAATGGTGAATCCCAATCCGGGTTTTTCGGGGATCGCTATCATACCGTCCCTGGCTTCGACAGTCTCTTCGACAAGGTCGTGGATCATCGGATTGGCACCGAGCGAATATTCGACGGTGAAGCTCGACGGCGAGGCGGCGCAGACATGCAGCCCGGCGAAGAAGCAGGGCGCGCCGGCCCATAGATGCGGCGCAAAGCGCAGGTTGAAGGCGCTGGCGATGGTTCCGATCTTCATGGCCTCGCTGATGCCGCCGCAGAAGGCGGGATCGGGCTGGAAGATGTCGGCGGCCTTGAGCACGGCGAGGTCGCGGAAGGCATAGCGGGTCGCATCGCTTTCGCCGGTGGCGATCGGTATGGCGCCGGAGGCACGGACTTCGGCAAGGCCGGACTTGTCGTCGGCGATCACCGGCTCCTCGAACCAGGCAAGGTCGAGATCGCCGGCGAGATGGATGAAACGCTTGGCCTCCGCCACCGTATAGGTGCCATGGGCGTCGACCATCAACTCGACGTCGGGGCCGAGCGCCTCACGGGCGGCGCGAACGCGAGCGGCCGACACATGCGCGGCGCCATCCATGGCGCCGATGCGCATCTTCAGCGCCTTGAAGCCGCCCCTGGCGACATAGGATTTGAGCTGGTCGCCGATCGCGTCGGCGGACGCCCAGCCACCCGAGGCGTAGGCCGGCATGCGATCGAGCTTGCGCCCACCGATCAGCCGCCAGACCGGCTGCCCGAGCGATTTGCCCAGTATGTCCCAGAGCGCGATGTCGACGGCGCTGATGGCGGCCACGCTCATGCCGCGCCGCGCCAGCTGCGGCATGGCATGGCCGGCGCGCGCCGCGCTGTCGTGGCGCACGCCGTTGTAGAGCATTTCCCAGATGATGCCGATATCGGCCGGATCGCGGCCGACGAGCTGCGGCCCGACCTCGCGGTTCAGCATATGGACGAGCGCACCATAGCTGCCGGCGCTGCCGGCGGCGTTCTTGCCTTCGCCCCAGCCGACCAGCCCGTCATCGGTTTCGATGCGCAGGATGGCGGCGTCGAAGGTCGTCACCTGACCGAAATCGCTGCGGTGCTGCTTGGCCGCCTCGATCGGTATGCGAATCCACCAGGCCTGGACGCTTTTGATGCGCATGGTCTTCCCCGGCCCTGCCGCCGGATGGCGGGAGGGCTCATTCCCAATCGGATCGGCTACTTGATCAGCGGCAGCAACGTTTCGGCAGTGATCCGCATCTGGTCGGTGTAGAACTTTTCCGTCAGCACGCTGGAGCCGTGATCCTGGATGAATTTGAGCTGCTCGGGCGAGATGTCGACCGGGTGGCGTTCGACCATGTCGGGGTAGGGCGCGGCCGGGGTGCGGTCGACAGGCGCGACGAACTCGTTGGTCAGCGCCCCGTCATAGCCGACCTCCCGCAAGGTCGCGACGATCTTCGGCCAGTCGATCTGGCCAAGGCCTGCGGCGAAGCGGTTATTATCGGCGACATGGAAGTCGAACAGGCGCTTCCCGACCTTACGGATCGCGTCGTAAACGTTAAATTCCTCCATATGGAGGTGGTAGGCGTCCAGGCAGACGCCACATTCCGGGCTGACAGCGTCGGCCAATGCCAGGGCCTGGGCGCCGCGATTGAACAGGTAGGTCTCGAAACGGTTGAGTGGCTCGACCGCGATCTTGACGCCGACCTTCTTGGCGTGGGTGAAGCACTCCCTGGTGGCATCGACCACCCACTTCCATTCCTCTTCCTCGGTGCCGTCCGGCACGACCTTGCCGACGGTCGCGGGAACCAGCGTGATGATCTCGCCGTCGAGTTCGCTGACCATGGTCAACACGTCCTTGACGTATTGCACGGAGCGCTCGCGCTGGCCCTGGTCCCGGGCGGCAAGGTTGCGTTCGCCCAGCATCAAGGTCACGGCGCCCCAGCAGCGTATGCCGTGCTCCTTCAGGAGCGCGCGCGTCTCCTTGGTCTTGTATTGGTCGGGCTCGCCGGAAATCTCGATCGACTCATAGCCGAATTTCTTGATGCGCTTGAGCGTCGTCTCCAACGGTTCCGCGCGCATCCAGTTGTGCGTCGAAAGATGCATGGTCTGTCCTTCCCGGATCGTCCCTAATGGTTCGCCTGCAACATGCCGTCACCGGATGTGACGGACGGTTCCTCCCCAAGGCGTTCCAGCATTTCTTCGCAAACTGGTTCGACCAATTGGGCCCAAGACGAGGTCTACAGCAATTTCCCACGCGCGGCAAGAACTGTGCGATGGCAACTTGATGTCTGGATTACTCCATTGATTATATTGGACTATGCTGCCCTCCCGTGGCACGGTGGAGGGCTCTGAATGTGAGTGGCAAGGCTTGACCAAATCGCCACGTTTGGTAATACCAGAATGACAATGCACGCAAGTGACCGTTGAGAACAGACCAAAGTGGCTGGCTCTGTCTTCAATCGGCGCTATGCTCGGGCGCGACAACAATGAGGGAGGATGCCGATGCCGAGGACGATGAAGGGCCCTGGACTGTTCCTGGCGCAGTTCGCGGGCGATGCAGCGCCGTTCAATTCGCTTGCATCGATCACAAAATGGGCGGCCGGCCTCGGCTATAAGGGCGTGCAGATCCCGACCTGGGACGCGCGCTTGTTCGACCTCCAAAAGGCTGCGTCTTCCAAGGCCTATTGCGACGAGGTGAAGGGCATCTGTGCCGACGCCGGCGTTGAGATCACCGAACTATCGACGCATCTGCAGGGGCAATTGGTGGCGGTGCATCCGGCCTATGACGCGCAGTTCGACGGCTTTGCGCCGGCTTCGGTGCACAACAACCCCAAAGCGCGGCAACAATGGGCGGTCGAACAGATGCAGTTCGGGGCCAAGGCGTCGCGCAATCTCGGGCTCGACGTCTCGGTGAGCTTCAGCGGCGCGCTGGCTTTCCCCTACCTCTATCCCTGGCCACAGCGGCCGGCCGGATTGATCGAAGAGGCGTTCGCAGAACTAGGCAAGCGCTGGAAGCCGATCCTCGATGTCTACGAGGACAATGGCGTCGACGTCGGCTACGAAATCCATCCCGGCGAGGATGTGTTCGACGGGGCGACGTTCGAGATGTTCCTCGACGCGGTCGGCGGCCACAAGCGCTGCAACATCAATTACGATCCGTCGCACTTCCTGTTGCAGCAGCTCGACTATCTCGAATTCATCGACATCTACCACGAGCGCATCAAGGCCTTCCACGTCAAGGACGCCGAGTTCAATCCGACCGGGCGGCAAGGCGTTTATTCCGGCTACCAGAGCTGGACGAACCGCGCCGGCCGCTTCCGCTCGCTGGGCGACGGACAAGTGGATTTCGGCGGCATCTTCTCCAAGCTGACGCAGTACAATTATGATTCCTGGGCGGTGCTGGAGTGGGAGTGCTGCCTGAAGCATCCGGAAGATGGCGCGGCCGAAGGCGCGCCCTTCATCCAGCACCACATTATCCGGGTGACGGAGAAGGCGTTCGACGATTTCGCCGGCGGTGCCACGGATAAGAAGGTGCTGCGCGCCATGATGGGAATCTAGCGCGGGTTTTCCCTCTCCCTCGAGGGGGAGGTATCTCAGACACGAGGGAGACGACATGGTCGGTGCATCGAAGTCGGAAACGGGAGGCGGCCCGATCCGCTATGGCATGGTCGGTGGCGGGCAAGGCGCTTTCATCGGCGCGGTGCACCGGATCGCGGCGCGCATGGACAATGAGTTCGTGCTGGTCGCCGGCGCGCTGTCGTCCGATCCGGCGCGCGCCAAGGCCTCTGCCGCCGAGCTCGGGCTCGACCCTTCGCGCAGCTACGCGTCCTATGCCGAGATGGCCAAGGCCGAGGCAAAGCGCCCGGATGGCATCGAGGCGGTGGCCATCGTCACTCCGAACAATGTGCATGTGCCGGCGGCCAGGGCGTTTCTTGAAGCCGGCATCCATGTCATCTGCGACAAGCCGCTGGCGACGACGCTGGCCGAGGCAAAGAAGCTCGCGGCGATCGTCGAGAAGACCGGCAAGGTGTTCGTGCTGACCCACAATTACACCGCCTATCCGATGATCCGCCAGGCGCGCGAGATGGTGGCCAAGGGCGTGCTCGGCGACATCCGCATCGTGCAGTCGGAATATCCGCAGGACTGGCTGACGGAGGACCTTGCCGCCACCGGTCAAAAACAGGCGGCGTGGCGTTCCGACCCCAAGCAGGCCGGTGCCGGCGGCGCGCTCGGCGACATCGGCACGCATGCCTACAATCTTGCCCGCTTTGTCTCCGGGCTGGAACTCGACACGCTGTCGGCCGATCTCGACGCCTTCGTGCCGGGACGGCAGCTCGACGACAATGTCAACGTGATGCTGCGCTTCAAGCCGGTCGGCAAGACGCATGCGGCAAAAGGCATGATCTGGGCAAGCCAGGTGGCGCCCGGCCATGAGAACGGGCTGAAGCTGCGCATCTATGGTTCGAAGGGCGGGCTGGAATGGGTGCAGGCCGATCCGAACTATCTCTGGTATACGCCGTTCGGCCAGCCCAAGCAGCTGATCACCCGCAACGGCGCCGGCGCGCTGCCGGTGGCGGGCCGTGTCAGCCGCGTTCCCTCCGGCCATCCCGAAGGCTATCTCGAAGGCTTCGCCAACATCTACCAGGAGGCCGCACGCGCCATCCGCGCCGCGCGGCGCAAGGGCGGCAAACCTGCCAAGGACGTCGTGTTCCCGACCATTCAGGACGGCGTGGAGGGCATGGCCTTCATCGAGGCCTGCGTGAAATCGTCGAAGAAGAATGGAGCGTGGACGAAACTTTAAATTGACCTCGCGGGGGATCATTTTGGGGAGGGGCGTCGATGAAAATCGGCATGTGCATGTTCTTGTGGACGACGGCCGTATCGAAGAAGCACGAGCCATTGCTTCGCGACATCAAGGCCACCGGCTTCGACGGCGTCGAGATACCGATCTTTGCCGGCATGCCGGACGACTACAGAAAACTCGGCGAGCTGCTCGATCGCATAGGGCTTGAACGGACCGCCGTTTCAGCGATGGGCGATCCGGCGATGAACCTGATCTCGGCCGATGCGGCAACGCGCAAGGCCGGTGTCGACTACATGAAATGGGCGATCGATTGCGCAGATGCCCTCGGCGCCAGAACGCTGAGCGGCCCCTTGCATTCGACGCTCGGCGCCTTTTCCGGGTCCGGCCCGACCGCGGCCGAGAAGAAACGCTCCGTCGCCTCGCAGCGCGCCATCGGCGATCATGCCGGCAAGCGGAACGTCACCATCGGGCTCGAGGCGCTCAACCGCTTCGAATGCTATCTCCTCAACACGATGGCCGACCTGTCGGAGCATATCGATGCCATCGACCGGCCGCACATCAAGGCGATGTACGACACCTTCCACGCCAATATCGAGGAGGCAGACCCGATCGGCGCCTATACGAAGCATCGCAGGAATGTCGTGCATATCCATATATCGGAGAACGATCGCGGCGTGCCGGGGCGCGGCAACATCCCCTGGAAGGAAACATTCTCGGCCATCCGCAAGAGCGGCTACGACGACTGGCTGACGATCGAGGCGTTTGGACGTTCGCTGAAGGATCTCGCGGCGGCGACCAAGGTGTGGCGCGATTTTTCCGAGAGCCCGGAAGCGGTTTATCGGGATGGATATAAGCATATCAAGAACGGGTGGAAGAAGGCCGCCTAGGTGCCTTGGTCGGGCGATAGTGACGCGAACAAGACCTGCGTCGGCGACCTTTGGCGGATAGAAAGAAGCCTCGGCCTAGGGCGACAGGCGTCAGCCAGGACGGCCTGGCGCCATTCCTCTCCCCCGTCGATCGGGGGAGAGGTGTCGAGCGCAGCTCGACGGAGTGGGGGTCGACCCTTGGCGCGGCACCATACGATGCCCGCGCTTATGCGTCACAAGGTTAGCCCAGTTCGGCCTGCAACCTGTTGTAGTCATGAATCGTCCGGCTCAGCCTGCGGCGCAGGAAATTGGAAATGTTGTCGAAGATGAAGACCACGACCAGCGTCAGCAGCACCATGTAGAAGACGTTGGCCCAGTTGGAATTGGTGCGCATCGCTTCCCACAGTTTCAGGCCGATGCCGCCGGCACCGACGGCGCCGATGATGGTCGCGCCCCTGGTGTTGGATTCCCACTGATAGAGCGTCTGGCTGATGAACACCGGCACCACTTCCGGCAGTACGCCGTAGCGCTGCACCAGAAGACGGTTGGCGCCTGTCGACACAACACCCTCGCGCGGCTTGTCATCGATGTTCTCCAGCGCCTCGGAATAGGTTTTGCCGAGCGTGCCGATCTCGGTGAAGAAGATCGCGGCGCTGCCGGCCAGCGGACCCGGTCCGAAGGCGCGCGTGAAGAACAGTGCCCAGATCAGCATATCGATGGAGCGCATGAAGTCGAAGAAGCGCTTGAGCAGTTGGTTGACCAGCCGGTTGGGGGTGATGTTGCGGGCGGCGAAGAAGGCGAGCGGGAAGGCGACGATGCCGCCGAGCGCGGTGCCGAGAAAGGCCATGACGATGGTCTGCAACAGCTTTGTCCAGACATCGCCATGCTGCCACTGCGCATTGTTCCAGATGTTGTTGCCGGCGAGCGCCAGATTGGAGGTACCCGCTTTCAGCTCGGGGCCCGACGTGATCAGTGACACCACCTCGCCGGCGGATTTTCCGAAGAAGGGCGAGCGTGTGTCGAAGACGAAGTTCGCCCAGCCGAGAAAGCGCTTGCGGATCCTGACGCGATCGGGGGCGACGCGGACCTCGCCGGCGAAGCCCATGTCGGCGACGACCTCATCCTCATGCACGGTGACCCAGTCGGGAACAGGTCCCGAGACCAGCGGCTTGCCGCTGTCCAGCGCCACCGCCACGCTCGTCCCAGCGGCGACGATCGTTGCTCGTGCCTTGTCGAAGGTGACCGACTTCGCCGTGCCGTCGATCAGGACCGTCACCGAACCGTCGGCGTTGGTCTTGACCCAATCCGGGTGGGGATTGGGGCCGAGTACAGAAAAGCGGGGGTATTTGGCCGTTATCTGCGGCTCGTCGAGGCGGAAGATCGGCTGCACGTCGTAACTGATCCACTGGGTCAGGAACAGCGGCAGCCGCTCCCAATGCGATTCCCGCAGCACTTGCGGCAGATTGAAGAACCACAGCGCGTAGAGCAGGTAGAGCAAGATGCCGCCAAGCAGCAGCAGCGGCCCGAAGCGCTTGTGGAACGGCCGGCGGAACACTTGCGGGAAGCGTTCCTCGATCGACTGAATTTCGGCGGCGGTCATGATCAGGCGCTCATCACAAAGGCCTGTTCGCCGACCAGCTTGCGGCGCAGCCAGGCGGAGAACTGGTCGACGATGAAGATGGTCGTGAACAGGAGCAGCACCAAGGCTATCGTCTTGGCGCCGAAGCCGCGCGAGATCGACAGCTTCAGCTCCTCGCCGATACCCCCGCCGCCGACCGCGCCCATAATGGTGGAGATGCGCACGTTGATCTCGATCCTGAGCAGCGTATACGACATGAAATTGGGCAGCACCTGCGGCAGGCCGGCAAAGCGTACCCGTTCGAACCAGTTGGCGCCGACGGCCCGCAGGCCTTCCTCGGCGCGCATGTCGATATTCTCGTTGATCTCATAGAACAGCTTGCCCAACGCGCCGATCGAATGCAGACCGATGGCGATGATGGCGGCGATCGGACCTATCGAAACGATGGCCGCGAACAGGCCGGCGATGACGATCTCGGGAAAAGCCCGCAGCAGTTCCATGAAGCGCTTGACGACAAGCCGCAGCAGCGGATGCGGCGTCAGGTTGCGCGCCGCGATGAAGGAGAACGGCACGGCGAAGACGAAACCAATTGATGTCGAGACCAGCGCCACGTTAAGCGTGGTCAGCATCAGCTCGAAATATTCGGGGATGTAGAAGCCGCCCCAGACATAGGCGCGGCCGAGCGGAAAGTTGAATTCCTGCGTGCCCGTGTCATGGGGGGAGGCGATGTCGAACAGCGCCCGCCAGACATCGTTCCAGTCCTTGGGAACGAGCCAGCTCAGGAAATCCAGTATGTGCGGAAGCCGGTCGAAGAAGTGTCCGGCATTGGCATCGTCGGCGAACCACATGGTGCCGCCGAGTGCGACCAACAGCAGGCCGACGCCGATGGCGGTGTAGAGCCGGCGCAAGGAGGTCTGGCGACGCCAGGCGTCGGCCATCTGGTGCGTGGCGCCGGAAGGAGCTGTCAGGGAAAGGGTCATGGTCGGAGATGCAAGAAGGGCGGCGTTTTCTCGACGCCGCCCTTCCTGACTTCTGCCTTTAGCCGCCGATGGCTGCCTTACGGGCTTCGACGATGACGTTGTAGAAATCCGCCTTCACCGGAACGTAGCCGGTAAAATCACCGCCTTCGACGCCTTCGAAGCAAGCCTTGTCCTTCTTGGGCAGGTCGGTGAAGAAGGCCGCCAGCTTGGCCGTCATCTCGTCGCCGAGCGCCGTGCGCACGACCAGCGGACCGTTCGGGATCAGGCCCGAGCGCCAGACCTCGACGAAGTCGTTGGGGTCGACGGCGCCCTTGGCGACTTCCTTGTGGAAGGTGCCGGAGGTGTAGCCGTCCTTGAAGTCGCCGATGCCGGAGGAATCGTCCACGGCCACGTCGACCTTGCCGTCTCGCACGGCGAGCACATTGTTCTCATGGCCGCCATTGAACTGGGTCGAGGCGAAGAAGGTCTCGTTCGACGCGCCCGTGTCCTTCGGAATCTGCGTCAGCGGGATCAGATAGCCGGAGGTCGAATCCGGATCGGCGTAGCCGAGCTTCTTGCCCTTGGCCGACTTGATGTCGGTGATGCCGGAAGACTTCAGCGCCAGGCCGATCGAATAGTAGCCGGTCGCGCCGTCGGTCTGCTGGGTGGTGAGGATCGGGGTCACCGCCTTGGGATCCTTGAGGACGACGCTGGCATAGCCGGAAGCGCCGAGTTCGGCGAAGTCGAGCGTGCCGCCGAGAAGGCCCTGGATGACACCGTCATAGTCAGCGGCCGGAAACAGCGAGACCTTCTCGAAGCCGAATTCAGCCTTCAGGTGATCGGCGAGGCACTGGTAGTTGCGCAGCCGGTCGGTTTCGTTCTCGCCGCCGAGGATGCCGACGCGGAATTCCTTCATATCGGCGGCATGCGCCGCGCCGGTGGCCATTGCGAGCACCGAAACGGCGCTGAAAACCATCTTCCTGAACATCTGATTTCTCTCCTGTAGGTTCCGGCCCCGCGCCGGCGGCGTTGGTGATTTTGACGGGTGCCCTGACGCGGGCTGGCGATCCATGTCCGCTCTCAGTAACCCGGGAACGCGGGTTCGAGCGGTCCGGCAGATGCGGCGATCTTTTGCTTGAAGGCAACGCTGGTGGAGGTGATGGCCTCGGAGATTTCGCCGCCATTGCTGTCGGCGCCATAGACGAGACGGACGGCCTCGCGGTTAAGCTCCTCCGGCGGCCCGTCGAACACGACCTTGCCCGCGGCCATGCCGATGATGCGGTTGCAATAGGTACGGGCGGTGTCCAGCGTGTGCAGGTTGGTGACCACGGTGATGCCTTCGCGCAAATTGATGTCCTGCAGCGAATCCATCACCACCTTGGCGTTGAGCGGGTCGAGCGAAGCGATCGGTTCGTCGGCCAGGATCACCCGGGGCTGCTGCATCATGGCGCGGGCAATGGCGACACGCTGCTGCTGGCCGCCCGACAAGGTGCCGGCGGGCTGCAGCGCGGTACGGGCGATGTCGAGCCGCTCGAGGGCCGCGACCGCCTGCGCACATTCGGTTCGCGAGAACATGCCGAAAAGGTTCGACAGGGTCGGACGATGGTTCAGCCGGCCGAGCAGCACATTGGTCAGCACGTCGAGGCGCGGCACAAGGTTGAATTGCTGGAAGATCATGGCGCAGTCGCGCTGCCAGCGCCTGAGCGGCGAACCGCGCAATTGCGAGACCTCGGCTCCGTCGAAGAAAATCGATCCATGGCTGGGATCGATGAGGCGGTTGATCATACGCAGAAGGGTCGACTTGCCGGCGCCGGAACGGCCGATGACGCCGACCATCTGACCCTGCGGGATCGAGATGCTGACATCGTTAACGGCGGTGTTCTTGCCAAATCGTCGGGTGACGCCGCGGATTTCGAGCGTGGCTGACATGGTGCGTTCCCGTCCAGTCGCGGTTGAAGGTCCTGTTGACCCTCGCTAGCGCAGCGCCATGAACCTGCGGTGTCGGATTGATGTCAGTTTTGTTACCACCCACAGCCGTGTCGTGCGCGATCAGGCCAGGACCATCAGTTCCTCGAAATGCTCCACGTCCCTGAAGCTGCGGAAGGCAGGCGGCTTGAGAAGACAGCCCCCTGTCCGAACTCTATGTAAGGGATGCGAATGGTGAGCAGCCCTATTCCATTCACCACCGTCATCCATCGTATTTTTCCAGGAAAGCTTCGGCCTCGAGCTGACGGAAATCGTCGAGTGCGGCGCGCAGCCTTGCATGGTCCCAATCCCACCAGGCCAGCGCCTGGTAGCGCTCGGCGGTGCGGCGGTCGAAGCGCTCGCGGATCGGCTTTGCCGGCACGCCGGCGACGATGGTGTAGGGAGCGACATCCTTCGATACCACCGCACCGGCGCCGACCGCGGCACCGTCGCCAATGGTGATGCCGGGCAGGACCGTCGAGCCGTGGCCGAGCCAAGTGTCGTGACCGATGAAAATACGCCTGGCACGGCGCTCAGCGAAAAATTCGCTCTCATGTTCGGCATCGTCCCAATAGTCCGAGGCGCGGTAGGTGAAATGGTGCAGCGTCGGCCGCCAGGTCGGATGGTTGGTGGCGTTGATGCGCACACTTGCCGCAATATTGGAGAACTTGCCGATCGTAGCACACCAGACGGCGCAGTCCTGCATCATGTAGGAATAGTCGCCGAGTTCGCTTTCCGAAACCCGACAGCGATCGGCGATTTCGGTCCAGCGGCCAAGCCTCGAATTCTCCACGTCCGCCGTCGGATGAACCAGCGGCGTCTCCGACAATTTCCTGCTCATGCGGCGAGCTTTCCCGGGGCGAAGGCGGTGACGTCGATGATGCGGTCGGCCACCGCTTCGCGCACATCATGGTCGTGGAAGATGCCGAGCAGGGCGACGCCTGCCGCCTTCTTGGCGGCGATGAGTTCGATCACCACATCGCGGTTCCTTGCGTCGAGCGAAGCGGTCGGCTCGTCAAGCAGCAGGATCGGGTGCCTGGTGATGAAGCCGCGCGCGATGTTGACGCGCTGCTGCTCGCCGCCGGAGAAGGTCGCCGGCGGCAATGCCCAGAGTTTTTCCGGCAGGTTAAGCTGCGCCAGCAGGGCGCGCGCCTTGCTTCTTGCTGCTTCGCGATCCTCGCCGCGCTCTACGAGCGGCTCAGCGACGACGTCGAGCGCCGATACGCGGGGCACGGTGCGCAGGAACTGGCTGACATAGCCGATGGTCTGGCGGCGCACGGCAAGCACGGTGCGCGGGCTGGCGCTGGCAAGGTCGATCAGCCCGTCTTCGTGCCTGACGATGATCTGGCCTTCGTCGGCGGCGTAATTGCCGTAGAGCATTTTCAGGATCGAACTCTTGCCGGCCCCGGACGGTCCGCCGAGCACGGTGCATTCACCGGCGCGGATCGAGAAGGAGACGCCGGCGACGACAGGCAGTTTGATGCCGTCGCGCAGATGCATGGTGAAGCTTTTGGCGAGATCGGAGACAACGAGAGGCGTCGGCATCAGAAGGTACTCCAATCGTTACTCGTTTGCGGGCAGGCCAGAGGGGGGTGACCTGGCGCCATCGTCAGACCTGCAGAATCGAAGAAACAAGCAATTGCGTATAGGGCGCGCGCGGGTCATCGAGCACGCGGTCGGTGAGGCCGCTTTCGACGACGCGGCCGTCCTTCATCACCATCATGCGCTGCGACAAAAGCCGCGCCACCGCGAGGTCATGGGTGACGACGATGGCGGCGAGGCCGAGATCGGTGACGAGGCCGCGCAGCAGGTCGAGCAGGCGCGCCTGCACCGAGACGTCGAGGCCGCCTGTCGGTTCATCCATGAACACCAGCCGCGGGCCGGTGACGAGGTTGCGGGCAATCTGCAGGCGCTGGCGCATGCCGCCGGAAAAGGCGCGCGGCTCGTCGTCGATGCGGTCTTCCTCGATCTCGACGCGCGACAGCCAGTCAACGGCGGTGGCGCGGATCTTGCCGTAGTGGCGGTCGCCCACCGCCATCAGCCGCTCGCCGACATTGGCGCCGGCCGACACCGTCATGCGCAAGCCGTCGGCCGGATTCTGGTGGACAAAGCCCCAGTCGGTGCGCATCAGGAAGCGGCGCTCGGCCTCGCTCATGCGGTAGAGTTCGCGGAACTGGCCGTCGCGCATGCGGTAGCTGGCGGTGCCGGATGAGGGCAACAGTCGTGTCGACAGGCAGTTGAGCAAAGTCGTCTTGCCGGAGCCGGATTCGCCCACGACAGCCAAGACTTCGCCCGGCCACAGATCGAAGGTGACGTTGTCGCAGCCGACGCGCGAGCCGTAGAATTTGGAGAGCGCCGAAACGCGCAGCAAGGGTTCTTCGGTCATTGTATCTCCTTACCCTCCCCCTTGTGGGGAGGGTCGGCGCGCAGCGCCGGGGTGGGGGCTGCCGATGGGTCGCTACCCCCACCTTCGGCGCGACCTCCCCACAAGGAGGAGGTAGGGGCGCTGCGCCGCTTCTCGCAGTGGTCGGTGTCGGAGCAGACGAACATGTGGCCGCCGTGATCATCGAGGATGACCTCGTCGAGATAGACGTTCTCGGCTCCGCATAGCGCGCAGGGCTGGTCGAAGGTCTGCACCTCGAACGGATGATCCTCGAAGTCGAGGCTGACCACATCAGTGAAGGGCGGCAGCGCATAGATGCGCTTCTCGCGGCCGGCGCCGAACAGCTGCAAAGCCGGCGAGCGGTGCATCTTGGGATTGTCGAATTTCGGCGTCGGAGACGGGTCCATCACATAGCGGCCCTCGACCTTCACCGGATAGGCATAGGTGGTGGCGATGCGGCCGTGCTTGGCGATGTCCTCATAGAGCTTCACATGCATGAGGCCGTATTCCTCCAGCGCATGCATCTTGCGCGTTTCGGTCTCGCGCGGCTCGAGGAAGCGCAGGGGCTCGGGTATCGGCACCTGATAGACCAGCACCTGGCCCGCGGCGAGCGGATGTTCGGGAATGCGGTGTCGGGTCTGGATGATGGTGGCGCTGGCCGTGTCGGTCGTCACCGCGACATTGGCGACCTTCTTGAAGAAGGCGCGGATCGAGACCGCATTGGTGGTGTCGTCGGCGCCCTGGTCGATGACCTTCAGCACATCGTCGGGGCCGATGATCGAAGCGGTAACCTGGACGCCGCCGGTGCCCCAGCCATAGGGCATCGGCATTTCGCGCGAGGCGAACGGCACCTGATAGCCGGGAATGGCGATGCCCTTGAGGATCGCGCGGCGGATCATCCGCTTGGTCTGTTCGTCGAGATAAGCGAAGTTGTAGCTGGCGATGTCGGTCGGTTGCGCGTTCATTCCGCGGCCTCTTTCTTCTCTTCAATCTTGCCGGGATTTTCGCGGGCGTCGTACTCGGCGCGCATGCGGCGCACGAGGTCGAGTTCGGCCTGGAAGTCGACATAATGCGGCAGCTTCAGATGTTCGACGAAGCCGGTCGCCTGGACGTTGTCGGAATGCGAGATGACGAATTCCTCGTCCTGGGCGGCGGCGACGACGTCCTCGCCGAGTTCGCTTGCGCGAAGAGCGCGGTCGCAGAGTGCCATGGCCATCGCCTTGCGCTCGCTCTGGCCGAAGACCAGGCCATAGCCGCGGGTGAATTGCGGTGGTGCCTTTGCCGAGCCCTTGAACTGATTGACCATCTGGCATTCGGTGACGCGCACCGTGCCGAGCGGCACCGCGAAAGGCAGTTCGGGCACGTCGAGCTCCAGCTCAACCTCGCCGATGCGGATCTCGCCGACGAAGGGATGGTTGCGGGCATAACCGCGCTGCGTGGAATAGCCGAGCGCCAGCAGGAACCCCTCGTCGCCGCGCGACAGTGCCTGCAGGCGGATGTCGCGGGCCATCGGGAACTCCAGCGGCTCGCGGGTGATGTCGCCGGGGACATGGTCCTGCGGCATGTCTCCGTCCGGCTCGATCAGCCCTTCGCGAGCGAGGATCGCCGAGACGCGCGGCATCGCCTGCGCTTCCGTCTCGCGCTGCAAGGGCGCGGCGACATCGGCGCCGGCGGCAAGCTCGGGATCGAGCAGCCGGTGCGTGTAGTCGAAGGTGGGCCCAAGCAACTGGCCGCCGGGCAGGTCCTTGTAGGTCGCCGAAACGCGACGTTCGACCAGCATGGTGGCGGTGTCGATGGCATTTGTATAGCCAAAGCGCGGCAGCGTGGTGCGGTAGGCGCGCACCAGGAAGATCGCCTCGATCATGTCGCCGCGCGCCTGCACGATAGCGAGTGCGGCGAGTTCGCGATCGTAAAGCGAGCCTTCGCTCATCACCCGGTCGACGCCGAGCGCCAGCTGTTCGACGATCTGGTCGAGGCGCAGTGCCGGTACCGAGCGGTCACCGCGCCGACGGTCAGCGAGCAGGCTGTGGGCGTTGGCGATCGCGGCTTCGCCGCCTTTTACCGCAACATACATCGCTAGGCCTCCGTCGTCTTGATGCGTGTCGTACGCGGCAGGCAGGCGAGGCTGTCATGTGCCGCCAGGATGATGTCGACGCCGCGCGGAAAGCGGTTGATGTTCTGCTTCCACTGCTCGATGAAATGACGCGGCATGCGGGCCGGCGCGATCGTCGCCGTCTTCTCGATGCCAGGACCTTCGAGCAGCAGCGGCGTGCCTGACGTGAGATCGCCGACCTGCAGGATCAATGTGGTCGAGCGGTCGGGATAGTCCTGCGTGCCTTGCGAGAAACCGTCGAGCGCCATCATCTCGGCCGGCGAGGCCACAAACGCGAAATGCGCGTCGGCCGGGGTGTTGGCCAGCGGCGCACCGCTGTGAAAGCCGAGCCAGGACATGACCGCTGCCGAGGCATGCAGGGCCGGGTCGAGCCAGAGCGGCGTGTCATTGTCGCACAATGCCAGCGCAACCGCGCCCGATGTCGCCGAAAGCGGCGCCGGCGGGCGGGCCAGGGCCGGCAAGGGTTGCACGCTGCCCGGCCGCGCCATTGCGTCCGTGACGGCGCGAAACACCGTCTGGGCGTTGAACACCGGATCGGCGAACCCGCCCTCGATCGATTGCGCTGCGATATCCATCAATCTTCTCCGCGAACCATGGTGAAGAAATCCACCTTCGTTGCCGCCGTTTCGGCGCGGCGCCTTTCTCGTGCCGTGGTCAAGGCAGCCCGCAGCGGCGCGAGAAGGCCCGCTTCGACCGCCTCTCGGTGGGCGGGGTCCTGCCACAGCGCGTCGGCGATGGCCGCCAGCTTCGCCTTCTGCTTGTCGCGGCCGAGCGCATAGCAATGGCCGACCTGTCCGGACGGCAGGCGCACTGTGGCGCGGGTCACGGTGGCCTCGCCGACATTGAACGGCGCGCCGCCGCCGCCGATGCGGCCGCGCATGGTAACCAGGCCGGTCTCGGGACCGCGCAGCAGTTCGGCCTCGGCAGGCAGGCCGGATTCGTTCCAGAGGCGAACGATGTCGTCGCCGCTGGACTGCGCCAGGGTTGCCATGGCCGCCTTGCGTTCGGCCTGGTCGCGCGCTTCCTGTCCTCGCATGAGCAACATCCTTGCTTCTAATTTGTCTATTGATATAGACAACCATACGAATTATACCCATTACCTAACGCGAGTCCATGACGGGTGCGTGACAGGGGCCGGCCAGGGGCGAAACCGTGAACGGAAAACACGTGGCTGACGGTATCGAGCGGCGCAGCGGCGTCTCGTTGTGGCGCCAGATCGCCGACCGAATCCTGCAATCGATCGCTGCCGGCGATTTCGCCGAGAATGCCGCGCTGCCGCCGGAGGTGGCGCTGGCCGAGCGCTATGGCGTCAACCGTCACACGGTGCGCAGCGCCATCGCGGCGCTCGTGCAAGACGGGGTACTGCGGGCCGAGCAGGGGCGCGGCACTTTCGTGCTGTCGCGCAAGCGGCTGTCCTATCCGATCGGCGCGCGCACGCGATTTTCAACCGGCTTGCAGGGCCAGGCGTCGGAGCGGCACATCGTGCTCCTGGCCTCATCGGTCGAGCCCGCCAGCCGGCGCGTCGCCGAAGCCCTGGGCGTTGCCAGGGGATCGGATGTGATTCGCCTGGAGACGCGCGGCGAGGCCGATGGGAAGCCGGTGTCGCGCGCTTCCGGCTGGTTCGACGCCAGGCGCTTCGCCGGCATCGATGTGGCCATGGCCGAGACCGGGTCGATCACCGCATCGCTCAAGCGTTTCGGCATAGACGATTATCTCAGGCAATCGACGGTGCTGTCGGCGCGTCACGCCGATGCTTCCGACCTTGCCGACCTCGATCTGCAGCCGGGCGGCATCGTGCTGGTCACGGTGGCCGTCAACATGACGCCGGACGGCCGGCCGATCCAATTCGCCGAGGCGCGCTTCCCGGCGGAGCGGGTGGAGCTGAAACTGTCGGCGCTGTAGGGCGTGTCGGCCTTATACTAACGCTGGTACCAGACCAGCTCGGTTGTCAGCGGCTTGGCGTTTGGGGGTCGACCTGCGCGGGGCGTCGTCAACTCAGGCCGGGTTCACCGCCTGCCATCTTATGCCCCCACCTCGATCACGGCCTTGATCAGGCCGGATTTCTCATGCGCCCAGCGGGCGAGGTCACGTGGCGTGTCGGCAAGCGTGGTGCGGTGGGTGACGAGCTTGGCCAGCGGCACGGCGCCATCGCGGATCGAGGCGGCGACGTGGTCGAAATCGGCCCGCAAGGCATTGCGGCTGCCGACAAGCGTCATCTCGCGCTTGTGGAATTCGGGGTCGGAAAAGGCGATGTCGTCCTTGACGACGCTGACCAGCACCAATGTCCCGCCATGCGCGACATGAGCGAAGGCCGACTGCACCGAGCCGGTGTTGCCGGTGGCGTCGAAGACCACGTCGAAGCCTTCGCCTGATGTCGCTTCGCTGACCAGATCGGATGCCGCGCCGCGCGACCCGTCGAGGGTCTTGAAGCCGAGTTCATTGGCGGCGAAGCCGAGCCTTTCGCTGCTCATGTCGAGCAGCGTCACGTCGAGCCCGGCGATGCGGGCGAAGATGGCGGTGCCGAGCCCGATCGGTCCGGCGCCGATGACGAGCGTCCGTGCGCCGGGATCGGCACGCGAGCGCCGCACCGCATGGGCGCCGATGGCCAGGAATTCGACGGCCGCGGCATCGGCCAACGACAGGCCGTTGGCTGGATAGAGGTTTTGTTCCGGGATAAGGATCTGTTCGCACATGGCGCCGTCGCGATGCACGCCGAGCACTTCGATCCGGACACAGCAATTGGGTTTACCGTGCCGGCAGGCGATGCATTTGCCGCACGCCAGATAGGGATTGAGGATGACCGGCTCGCCCGTGGCAAGACCAACGCCTTCGCCCGCCTCGACGATGGTCCCCGACACTTCATGGCCCATGATGCGGGGGTAGGCGAGGAAGGGATGCTTGCCCTCGAAGATGTGGTAGTCGGTGCCGCAGATGCCGACATGGCTGACCGCCACCAGCGCCCAGCCGGGAGGCGGCGAGCCAGCCGCGGGACGGTCTTCCACGACAAGGTCGCCGGGCGAACGGCAGACAACGGCTTTCATGCTTCAATCCAGTCGGTTCATGGAATCGTCGGCCGATTTTCGACCCGGCCGGCGATCGATTTTACTTGCCACCTCGGCGGCGCAGGCCGTCGAAGTAGACGATGACGATGATCAACATGCCGGTGATGACGCGCTGCCAGAACGTGTTGACGTTGAGCAGGTTGGCGCCGTTGTTGATGGTGGAGAGGATGAACGAGCCGATCAGCGGCCCGTGCACCGAACCGATAGCGCCGAACAACGACGTGCCGCCGATCACCGACGAGGCGATGGCTTGCAGCTCGTAGGTGTCGCCCTGCGTCGGATTGCCGATGCCGATGCGGGACGCGAGCAGCACGCCGACGAAGGCCGCGCACAGGCCGGACAGCACATAGGCCATGTAGATCGTGCGCGGCACGTTGACGCCGGAGAGGCGCGCGGCTTCCGCGTTCGAGCCGACGGAGAAGAGATAGCGTCCCCATCG
Source organism: Mesorhizobium sp. B2-5-3 (assembly GCF_006441005.1). Lineage (NCBI taxonomy): Bacteria > Pseudomonadati > Pseudomonadota > Alphaproteobacteria > Hyphomicrobiales > Phyllobacteriaceae > Mesorhizobium > Mesorhizobium sp. B2-5-3. Next base: position 343,503 of record NZ_VFUS01000002.1, on the reverse strand, counting down.
CGTGTGGTGCAGGAAGACGTAGGAGGGCAGGGCAACCACGATTACCATCCAGAACAGATAGGGGATCCCCAGCAGCGAGCCGCGCGAAAACGCCTGGAACGCGTCGCTGTTGATCGATATCGAATTGCCATTGGTCATCAGGAGACCGATGCCGCGCAGCGAGGTCATGGTCGCCAGCGTGATGATGAAGGGCGGCAGGCCCATCCTGACGATGCCGAAACCGTGGAACAGGCCGATGGCGACCCCCACCAGCAGCGTCGCCAGAACCGCGATCCAGACCGGCCAGCCGGCATTGATCAGCAGCGCGACGATGACGGTGGCGAAGCCGACGATGGCGCCGACGGAAAGGTCGATGCCGCCGGTGATGATGACGAAGGTCTGGCCGACGGCCAGGATGGCGATCAGAGAACCCTGGCGCAGCAGGTTGGTGATATTGAGCGCCGAAGCGAAGGACGGCGTGGCGACCGCCAGGATGACCCACATCAGAAGCAGCAGGCCAAGCAGCGTCAGCCCGAACAGGGCATTGTAGTTGCGCTTCGGCTTTTCGGCAGGGATCGCCTCGGTGCTCATGTCTGTCCTCCCGTCTTTTCTTGTTTCTCGGCCAGGGCCTGGCTCAGAATGTCCTCGTGATCGGCGGTGCGGAAACCATGCGTGGCCACCAGCTTGCCGCGCCTGAACACATGCAGCGTGTCAGCCAGTTCGTAGACCTCAGGCAGATAGGACGAGATCAGGATGATGCCCGCGCCCTTGGACAACAGCACACTGAACAGCCGGTAGATCTCGGCCTTGGTGCCTACATCGACGCCGACCGTCGGCTCGTCGAAGATGAACAGTTTGGCGCCGTGCGCCAGCCACTTGCCGATGACGATCTTCTGCTGGTTGCCGCCCGACAGGCTGGAGGCCAGCGCGCCGCGCGTCGGCGTCTTGATCCTGAGGTCGGCGATCTGCCGGTCCGCCTCGGCCTTCTCCTGCGCAGACGAGATCAGCAGATTTTTCGATATGCGCTTGTAGATCGGCAGGTTGAGATTCAATGCAACCGGCAGGTTGAGGCACAGGCCCTGGTCGCGGCGGCTTTCCGGTGCCAGCGCCATGCCGAGCTTGATGGCGTCGTGCTCGGAGTTGACCTGCACCTCCTTGCCTTCCCACAACACCTGGCCGGCCGATTTGCGGTGGCGGCCGTAGAGGGTGGTGACGAATTCGCTGCGGCCGGCTCCGATCAGGCCGTAGAGCCCGACGATCTCGCCCGCGCGCACCGACAGAGAGACATTCTCGAAACCCTTGCCGGACAGGTTCCGCGCCTCGGCGATGACGGCGCCCGGCGTGAAATGCTCCTTGTGATAGATCTGCTCGATCGAGCGGTTGATCATCAGCTTGACCAGCTCCGGCTCACTGGTCTCGGCGATGTTGCGGGTGCCGACCAGCGTGCCGTCACGCAGCACCGAGACGCGGTCGGCGAGCTCGAACACCTCCTCCATGCGATGGCTGATGTAGATGATGGTGACGCCTTCACCCTTCAGACGGCGGATCAGCGTGAACAGCTGGTCGGCCTCCTTGCGGGTGAGATAGGCGGTCGGCTCGTCGAAAATCAGGAATTTGGTGCCGCGCACGGTGGCTCGGGCGGCGGCGATCAGCTGCTGCTGGCCGATGGTGAGATCGCCGAGCACGACATGCGCCGGCAGGTCGAAGCCGAGACCGTCGATGATCTTCTGCGCTTCCCTGACCATGGCTCGTTGCTGGAGGATGCCGAAGCGCGAGTTCTCCTCGCCGAGGAACATGTTGGCGGCGACGGTCAGGTGGCGGCAGAGCACGACTTCCTGGTGCACGGCGTTGATGCCGAGCGCCATGGCTTCGTGCGGCGTCGCCAGGGCAGCCGGCTTGCCTTCCCACACAACCTCTCCGGAGGTGCGCGGGATGACGCCGGTCAGAAGTTTGATCAGGGTCGACTTGCCGGCACCGTTCTCGCCGACGATGGCGTGGATCTCTCCCGCCTTGAAGGCCAGGGTCACAGGCTTCAGCGCATGCGTGCCGGGATAGCGCTTTTCCAGACCCTGCAGCTCGAGGATGGTCCTACCGGGCTCCAGCACGGGGGCCGGATGCAGTTCCTGCGCGGTCGGCGTCATGGCAATCCTCCCTGTTGTTCCGGGGCGCAGAGGCCCCGGAAACAGTTGCGCGTGCCGATGCTCAGTTGAGCTTCGGGTTGAGCAGCGCGTCGATCTTGGGATCCTTCATGTTGGCCTTGGTGACCAGGTTGGCGCCGGTGTCGACATTGGTCTCGACCTTTTCGCCCTTGGAGGCGGCAAGTGCGGTCTTGATGCCGTCATAGCCCATCCGGTAGGGATCCTGGACGACGAGGGCGGAAATGACGCCGTCGTTGAGGAACTTGATCAGCTTCTCGTCGCTGTCGAAGCCGACCAGCGCCAGCTTGCCGCCGAGGCTGTTTTCGGCGACAGCCTGCCCGACGCCCTGCGCCATGATCAGGTTGGAAGCGAAAATTCCCTTGAGGTTCGGATTGGCCGTGATCAGGTCGGTGGCGATATTGAGGCCGGTGGTGGCCTGGCCGTCGGCATATTTGTCGGCGACCAGCTTCAGGCCTGGATACTTCGCCTTGAGCTGTTCGATGAAGCCCTGCTTGCGCTGTTCGAGCGAGCCGGCGCCAGGCGTGTTGGTGATCAGGGCAACGTCGCCCTCGATCTTGCCGCCATTGGCTTCGCCGATGGCCGCTGCGAGCCCGTCAGCGGCGACGCGGCCGCCCTGGACGTTGTCGGTGGTCAGGAAGGAGGTGAAGGCCTTGGAGTCGGCGCCGGAATCGATGCCGATAACCTTGACCTTGGCGGCGGCTTCGTCGATCGGCTTGCCGAGCGCCTTGAACTCGGTCGGCGAGATGACGATCGCCGCCGGATTGCTGGCGACGGCGTTTTCGAGGATCGAGATCTGGCCGTTGACGTCAGTTTCTGCCTGGGCGCCGAGCTCCGGCACGTTGACGCCGAGATCCTTGCCGGCCTTGCGGGCCCCGGCCAGGACGATCTGCCAGTAGAAGGACGTGGTGTCCTTGACGATGATCGGAATGGTCACGTCCGCCGCCGAAACCGGCGCCGAGTGCATGACGCCGGCAAGCATCGACGCGGCTGCCAGCGCCATGACTGCGCGGCGATTAAGAATGCTGGTCACGAATTTCATGGAATTCCTCCCTAAGTCGCCCGGTGAACGATACGGAAGCTCGGTTCGGATAGGCGCGGCCAAACAGAACTTTATCAATAAAAAACAGTTACACTATTTTGATAGTGCATCGATCCGGTCGATGCAAGCGGTGTTTGTGCCATCCTCTGGGCCTGGCGGTCATGACCGCACTGGCGCCTTGCTCTCTGCCCGACGCTTCCGTTTCGCGTGACTAACGTATGGAATATTAATTCCATAAATTAGTCAATATAGAATGCCCGTTCCTTCTCCGGTTCGCGGGATCGTGAAGCCCCGCGATCGCACCTTCACCCGGGCGGGCCGGCGGCTTCATGCCAATTCCTGCACCACGGTGTAAGGGCGGTACCTGGCGTAGTCCGCCTGAGGCACGTCGACATCGAGCAGTTCGAGATTGCGGGTCAGGTTCGCCAGCTTGGCGGTGCCGGTCAGCACGGTGGCGACCGAGGATTCCTGGAGGGGGAACTGGAACGCGGCGGCGGCGAGCGGGTAACCACCTTCGGCGGCGATCCGCTCCATCGCGCCGACGCGGTCGAGCACGTCACCGCTGGCGGGCTTGTAGTCGAAATGGGCGCCCTGCACCGGTCCGGTCGCCAATATGCCGGAGTTGAACACACCGCCGATGACCAGCGAAGTCTGTCGGGCGCGGCAGAGCGGCAAAAGTTCGGCTTCGGCGCTGCGATCGAGCAAGGAATAGCGGCTGGCGAGCAGGATACAATCGAGCGGCGCGCGACGCATCACGTCGAGACATATCCGGACTTCGTTGACGCCGAGCCCGTAGGCGGAAATGACGCCGGAGTCTTTCAGTTCTTCGAGCGCCTTGAGCCCACCGTCCATCAACTGGCGAAAGTGCATTTTGGTCTTCTCGACGCCATGCGTGTACACGCCGATGTCGTGCACAAACAGGATGTCTATCCTGTTTAGACCAAGCCGCGCATAGCTGAAGTCGACCGAGCGCATGATGCCGTCATAGGAATAGTCGTAGTCGAGCGCGAAGGGCAGCGGATCGACATAGGAGTGATCGGGAACCTGATCCTCCGGAACGGGCCGGAACAGGCGCCCGACCTTGGTCGACAGCACATAGGAATCGCGCGGCTTATAGCGCAGGAAGTCGCCGAAACGCCGCTCCGACAGGCCGAAACCATAGAAGGGCGCGGTGTCGAAATAGCGCAGGCCCGCCTCCCACGCGCCTTGCAACGTTTCCATCGCCGCCTCGCGCGAACAGGCGCGGTAGAGCCCGCCGATCGCGGCACCGCCAAAGCTTACTTCGGTGACCTCGAGCGCCGTCTGGCCGATGCGGCGTTTTTCCATGCACAACCTCCCCGTTGCCCGCCATTATCCGGCGCGGCAGATTCCAAGACCTCAAGCCGCAGCATTCCAGGAAAGTTCGCGGCCACTTTCCGGACTGCGCGACTTCAAAGAGTTAGAGCGTCGCGCCGAGATGCCAGGGCACGAACTCGTTGTCGCCGTAGCCGAAATCCTCGCTCTTGGTCTTGCGACCGGAGGCCGTCTCGACGATCAGTTCGAAGATCTCGCGGCCCATGCCGGCGATGGTCTTCTCGCCGGAGGCGATGACGCCGCAATTGACGTCCATGTCCTCTTCCATCTGATGATACATGGTCGAGTTGGTGGCGACCTTGATCGACGGCGTCGGCCGGCAGCCGAAGCAGGAGCCGCGGCCGGTGGTGAAGACGATGATGTTGGCGCCGCCCGCCACCTGGCCGGTGGCGGAAACCGGGTCATAGCCGGGCGTATCCATGAACACCAGCCCGCTGCCGGTGACCTTTTCGGCATAGCCGAAGACGCCGTTGAGCGGCGTCTGGCCGCCCTTGGCGACCGCGCCCAGCGATTTCTCCAGGATGGTGGTGAGGCCGCCGCGCTTGTTGCCGGGCGAGGGGTTGTTGTCGATCGAGGCGCCGTGCTTGGCGACGTGGTCCTCCCACCACTTGACGTAGCCGTCGAGTTTCTTGGCGATCTCGGGCGTCGCGGCGCGATAGGCGAGCAGATGTTCGGCGCCGTAGATTTCCGTCGTCTCGGAGAGAATACCGATGCCGCCGACGCCGGCGAGGATATCGACCGCGGCACCTAGAGCAGGATTGGCTGTGATGCCCGACATGCCGTCGGAGCCGCCGCATTGCAGGCCGACGACGATTTCGCTTACCGGGATGGGTTCGCGCTTGAGCTGGCCGACTTCCTCGGCGATCTCGGCCAGCACGCCCATCGCCTTTTCGACCGATTTGCGCGACCCGCCGGCATCCTGGATGTTGAAATGGCGTTTACCGGCGGCCGCACCCTTCTGGCCGTACAGCGTGAGCTGGTTGACCTCGCAGCCGAGCCCAACCATCAGCACGCCGCCGAAATTGGGATGGCGGGCATAGCCGGCCAATGTGCGGTGCAGCACCATCATGCCGTCGCCGGTGGCGCTCATGCCGCAGCCCTGGCCGTGGACGATCGGGACGAAGCCGTCGATGCCGGGATATTTTGGCAGCAGCGTGCGGTTGGCCGCGTCGGCGATGGCGTGGCAGACGGTCGCCGAACAGTTGACGCTGGCGATGATGCCGATGAAGTTGCGCGTGCCGGCGCGGCCGTCGGCGCGGCGATAACCCATGAAGGTGCGGGCGCGGTCGGCCTCGGTCGCATGCTCGGCCTCGCTTGGCGGCACCACCGGCAGGCGGCCGGCCTCGAACACCAGATTGTGCGAATGGACATGCTCGCCGGGCGCGATGTCCTGCGTGGCGCGGCCAATCGCCTGGGCATATTTGACCACGGCGGACCCGGCGGGAATCGGCTTGATCGCCACCTTGTGGCCGGGCTCGATGACGGCGGCGGCAAGCGCGCCGCCGGGCAGCGCGGTGCCGGTCTCGATGCGGCCGTTGGCGACCGCGACATTGTCGGCTGGGGACAGAAGAATTGAGTTGGAGGCGTTCACGGGCGTTTCCTGGGGTGATCCTGGGAGGCGCGGATTGACACGCGCTTGTTAAGAGTTAATGTCTTTTATCGTGAAAAAACAGTTTTGCGTCAATTGTTTTTTCCGGCAGTTCCTGTGCGGCTGGATGAGTAGCGGCGCTGCAACCGGTAAGCGAGCCCTCGGCAAAGCGATTCCGCTTTCGAAGGTGATAGGAACGTCATATTGCGCTTCAAGCCGGCCGCCGCAAGCGCCGGCCAGCGATGGGTCAGGGCATGTCGAAGAGCAACAACGTCTACAAGGATGCCTATAACAGGTGCCTCAGGCTGCTCGACGAGACGCGCAGCCTGCCTTCGGAACCGGAACTGGGTACGCTGCTCGGCGTCAGCCGCACCACGGTGCGCAGCATCCTTGCGCGCATGGAAGAAACCGGACTGATCGCCTGGAACAAGCGCGCCAAGACGGTGCTGCGTGAAACGCGCCCCGATGATTTCTTTCCCGAGGAAGAGACCGACACACTGGCCGAGATCATCGAGCGGTCGTTCATGCGCAGGCTGCTCGCCGGCGGCGCCGAGGCCGGCATGCAGATCAACGAGCTCGAACTGGCGCGCGAGATCGGCGTCGGCACCACCAGCGTGCGCGAGTTCCTGATCCGCTTCTCCCGCTTCGGCCTGATCGAGAAGCGCCGTAACAGCCATTGGGTGCTGAAGGGTTTCACCCGCGCCTTCGCGCTGGAGTTGACGGAAATCCGCGAGATGTTCGAGCTGCGCTCGGCATCGGCGTTCACCGCACTGCCGCAGGACAGCGCGGTGTGGGCCGATCTCGACAATCTCGAAGAGGAACACCGCGGCCTCGCCCGTGACATCGCCACGCGCTTCAACGAGTTCTCGGAGCTCGACGAGCGCTTCCATCGGCTGATCCACCGCGCCTCGCACAACCGCTTCATCGTCGATTTCTATGATGTCATCGCCATGATCTTCCATTACCACTACCAGTGGAACAAGGCGCAGGAGCGCGAGCGCAACGAAATCGCGATCGGCGAGCATCTGGCCTATATCGCGGCGCTCAAATCACGCGACCTGGGCAAGGTCGATGCCGCCTGCCGCAAGCATTTGAAGTCGGCGCGCCAGACGCTGCTGACCTCGATCCCCGAGAGCCGGCATCCACAGAGGCCCTGATCGCGCCGCGTTGCCGCAGCACCGATTTGCCGATTTTCCGTCTCTTGCTGCCGTGGTAGACATCTTCCGGTGATCGCTTGAAGATGCAGATGGTTTGAACAGGCAAGTCATTTGACCAAAAAGGGGAGACGGTGGAGCATTCCGGTCGCGCTTGTCGCGGCCTACCTGCTGCTGCTTCAGTCGACGCTGAGCGCATTCGCCTTCGCCACCGGACCGGCCGCCTCGCAAATCGACGCCTTCGGCAACGTCATCTGCACCCACGAGGGCACTGCCCAGCTTCCCGATGGCGGCCCGCATCCGTCGCATCTGCCGGCATGCTGCATGCTGGGCTGCAGCATGGTTTCAGCGGCCTTTGCGCCGCCACCCGATGCCGGGCTTGCGCTGGCCTCGCTTTCGTTCGAAGCCGTCGTTTTCATCTTTCCGGCGGCCACGCATCTCAATTTCGCGCGCCAGCGGTCGCCGTCGAACCCGCGCGCGCCGCCGCTTTCGGCCTGAGCCTGCTGTACGCTCGGCGGAACCTTCCGCCGGTGCTTTCATCCAAAGAACGAATCGTTCGCGACCGGCCAACGGCGCGATCCCCTATTCATGGAGCAAACCATGTCCCAAGCTTTTCATATCGCGGCGCCTCCTTCGGGCGGCCGCACCAAATTCCCGCGCCGTTTCAATGAACGTGTCGGCCTTGCCGTGCTGGCGTTTGTGCTCTTGTTCTTCGGTGCCCAGGCCGTCTGCGCGCATGAATTCAAGGCCGGCGATCTCGAAATCGAGCATCCCTGGTCGCGCGCGACACCTACAGGCGCCAAGGTGGCCGGCGGCTATTTCACCATCACCAACAAGGGCAATGCACCCGACCGGCTGCTGTCGATTTCCTCCGACGTCTCCGAAAAAGCAGAGCTGCATGAAATGGGCGTCAAGGACGGCGTCATGACCATGCGGCCGGTGACGGGAGGCCTGGAAATCCCGGCCGGCGGCAAGGTGGCGCTGGCGCCCGGCGGCTATCACCTGATGTTCATCGGCCTGAAGCGGCAACCCAAGCAGGGCGAAGAATTCGCAGCCACGCTGACCTTCGAAAAGGCTGGCGCCGTCAACGTCGAGTTCGCTGTCGAAGGCATGGGCGGTGGCATGGACGACCACGCCAATTGACCGCGCCATCCATATTGAATTCAGAGGGACCATCATGAACAAGTATCTTCTGTCGGCCGGCGCGCTTCTGGCGCTGGGGACCAGTGCCGCCTTTGCGCATGTCACGCTCGAAACACAGGAAGCGGCGGTCGGTTCGGCCTACAAGGCCATCCTGCGGGTGCCGCATGGCTGTGACGGCAAGGCGACGACCGCCGTGCGCGTGCAGATCCCGGAAGGGGTGATCGCGGTGAAGCCGATGCCGAAGCCCGGCTGGACGCTGCAGACCAAGAAGGGCAAGTACGAGAAATCCTACCAGCTCTACGGCCAGGCGGTGGCCGACGGCGTCAAGGAGGTCGATTGGAGCGGCGGCAATCTGCCGGACGAATTCTACGACGAGTTCGTCTTCCGTGCGATGCTGACGGCAGACCTCCCGGCGGGTCAGAAACTCTATTTCCCGGTGGTGCAGGAGTGCGGTGGCGCCGCCGACCGCTGGATCGAAATCCCGGCGGCCGGGCAGGACGAAGACGCCCTGGAGAACCCCGCGCCCGGCATCGAGCTCACGCCGAAAAAGTAAGCTCTCGCGATGCGCTCCATTGTCAGGAGCGCGCCGCATTTCATGGCAATGACATGACGGTGATATTCCCTTCCAGGACGGTTCGCGCGACCGGCAAGCTCATCGGCCGAGCTGCCATAGGGCTGCTGACCTTGGCCATGCTGATTGCCGTGGCCACGACAAATCAGGCCTTTGCGCACGCCGCGCTGATCAAGACCGATCCGGCCGACGGCGCCGTGCTGTCGCAGGCCCCGGCGCAATTCGCGCTGACTTTCAGCGAACCGGTCTCGCCACTGGTGCTGACGCTGGTGAAGCCCGACGGCACGCCCGTTCCGCTGACGTCCTTCCGCCTCAGCGACCAGACCGTCGTGATCGACGATCCGCAGGCACTTGGATCGGGCACGCATGTGCTGAGCTGGCGAGTGATTTCCGCCGACGGTCATCCGGTCGGCGGCTCTCTGCTGTTTTCCATCGGCGCGGCGAGCCAGCCGCCGGCTGTTTCCGAAGCCGTCGACTGGCAATTGCGCTCGGCGATCTGGATCGGCAAGGTCTGCCTCTATATCGGCCTGTTCCTCGGCGTCGGCGGCGCCTTCGCTCTCGCATGGCTGGCGCGGAGTGGCCGCGCCGGACAGCGCTTCGTCGCCGCCGCAATCCTGTGCGGGCTGGTCGCGGCACCCCTGTCGCTTGGCTTGCAAGGGCTGGATGCGCTCGGCGCGCCGCTCTCGCATATGGCGCAGCCGGCCATCTGGACCGCCGGTCTCGGTACCAGCTTCGGCTGGACGGCGTTGATCGCGTTGATCGCGCTGGGGCTCGGTCTTTTGTCGCTGGCCGGGCCGCGCGCGGCCGCCAGGCCCCTCGCGCTCGCCGGCCTGGCCGGAACGGGTCTCGCGCTCGCCGCCAGCGGCCACGCAAGTGCCGCCGAGCCGCAATGGCTGACGCGGCCGATGGTGTTCCTGCATGGCGCGGGCATTGCCTTCTGGGCCGGCGCGCTGGCGCCGCTCGGACTCGCGCTGAAACGGCAGGATGCCGAAGCCGTCACGTTCCTTCGCCGGTTCTCCGCCGCTATCATGCCGGTGGTGGCCTTGCTTGCCGCCGCCGGCGTGGTGCTGGCCGTCATCCAGGTGCAAACACCCGCAGCGCTGGTCAACACCGCCTATGGCCGGCTGCTGCTGGTCAAGCTTGCGCTGCTGGTCTTCCTGTTCACGCTCGCCGCCGTCAACCGCTGGAGGTTGACGGCAATGGCCGAGGCGGGGGCGACGGAAGTGCGGCGCAGGCTCACCCGTTCGATCGGCGTCGAAATACTGATCGTACTCGCCATCTTCGGTGTTGCCGCCGGCTGGCGCTTCACGCCGCCGCCACGGGCGCTGGCGATTGCCGCGGCGCAGCCGGTGTCGGTTCATATCCACGCGCTGAAGGCGATGGCCGACCTCAGCATCACGCCCGGCCATGCCGGGCCGGTCGCCGCCTCGATGATCATCATGACCGGCGATTTCGGGCCGCTCGACGCCAAGGAGGTGACGCTGGTGCTGTCGAAGCCGGACTCCGGCATCGAGCCGCTGAAGCGGGCCGCGACAAAGCCCGGCGACGGCAGCTGGCGTGTCGACGATCTCGTCATCCCGGTCCCTGGCCGGTGGACGGCGCGCATCGACATACTGGTCTCCGACTTCGAGATGGTGAAGATCGAGGCGCCGGTAGACATCAGGCCGTGATGGCTGTCCAACACAATTCGGCGAGGCGGTTGACGCGAGCCTGAAGGCCCGTCAATCATCCTGGCAGGATGCATCTTGGCAAAAACCCGGGCAATCGCGGGCTCGAACAAACAAGATCCGAAAGCAGGGAAGAAACATGGAAAAAGCCGAAATCGGCCTGATCGGCCTTGGCACGATGGGCTCCAACCTGGCGCTCAACATCGCCGAGCACGGGCACCGCATCGCTGTTTTCAATCGCACCAAGGCGCGTACGGATGCCTTTGTCGAGAATGCCGGCGCGCTCAGGGATATGGTTGTCCCCTGCTACAGCCTGGAAGAACTTGCCGCCGCGATCCGGCCGCCGCGTCCGATCATCATCATGGTGCTGGCCGGCAAGCCGGTCGATGAACAGATCGCCGCATTGCGCGGCGTGCTGTCCCATAATGACATCGTCATCGATGCCGGCAACGCCAATTTCCGCGACACGATGCGGCGCTTTTCCGAGCTGGCGGGCTCCGGCCTCACCTTCATCGGCATGGGCGTGTCCGGCGGCGAGGAGGGTGCGCGCCACGGGCCGTCGATCATGGTCGGCGGCACCGAAGAGTCCTGGAAGCGCGTCGAGAAGGTGCTGACGGCAATCTCCGCCAAGTTCAAGGACGAGCCATGCGCGGCCTGGCTCGGCACCGACGGCGCCGGCCATTTCGTCAAGACCATTCACAACGGCATCGAATATGCCGACATGCAGATGATCGGCGAGATCTACGGCATCCTGCGCGACGGCCTGGGCATGGGGCCGAAGGAGATCGGCGCCGTATTCGCCGGCTGGAACAAGGGCCGGCTCAACTCCTACCTGATCGAGATCACCGCCAAGGTGCTGGCGTCAGATGATCCCAAGACCGGCAAGCCGGTGGTCGACATCATCCTCGACCGCGCCGGCCAGAAGGGTACCGGCAAATGGTCCGTTATCGAGGCACAGCAACTCGGCATTCCGGCGACCGCCATCGAGGCGGCGGTGGCGGCACGCGTCCTGTCATCGATCAAGGACGAGCGGCTTGCGGCGGAAAAAGCCTATGGCAACATCGGCGTCACCAGGATTTCGGGCGACAAGGCAGACCTGCTCAAGGATCTGGAACTGGCGCTGTTCGCCGGCAAGATATCAGCCTACGCGCAAGGCTTCGCCGTGATGAGCGGCGCTTCGAAGGCGTTCAACTGGAACCTGCCGATGCCGACCATCGCCAAGATCTGGCGTGCCGGCTGCATCATCCGATCGCAGATGCTCGACACCATGGCCGAAGCCTTCGGCCGCGGCGGCGCTTCGACCAATCTCCTGATGGCGCCGGCCTTCATCACCATGATGCAGGAGGCGCATCCGTCACTGCGGCGCGTCGTGGCCAGGGCTTCCGAAGCCGGATCGCCGGTGCCGGCGCTGTCTTCGGCCCTTGCCTATTTCGACAGCTATCGCCAGGGCCGCGGGACCTCGAACCTGATCCAGGCACAGCGTGATTTCTTCGGTGCGCATGGCTTCGAGCGTATCGATGACAAGGGCGCCTTCCATGGACCCTGGGGGAGCGGCGCCGCCGGCTAGCGGTTCAGCGTTTCGCGGAACGGCGTACCGCTCTATCTCTTTGTTTTTTGGGCAATGCCTTAGGAAAGCTACGCGGGAATTGCTCTGGCGGCGGGGCTTCAATCAGCCGCGATAGGCCACAACTTCGCCCGGCGCGCTGAGTGACTGCAGCGAGCCGGGCGCCGCGCCGCCGATCCAGCCGAGCACGGCGCGGGCTAGCTCGGAGCCGGCCAGCCGGAAGTTCTCGTTGACGATCAGCAGTTCCCGGCGGAACAGATGCAGCAGTTCCGACGACTGCTTCGACACCACGTCGATGTCGCGGCCGAGTTTCAACCCGGCGTCCTCGATGCCGGCAACAATGGCAAGCGTGGCGGCCGCGGCGCTGCTGACGATGCCGTCCGGCCTGATGTCGCGCCGCATCAGCTGCGCGGTCCTCATCCTGATCTGCTCGATCGAGTGGTCGATCGAAACGGTGTTGAACGGCACCTCCGAGGCGCCGACTTCGCTCAGCGCGTCGGCAAAGCCGTTCACGGTGTGGCCGTGATAGGTCAGGCCGACCGGCGGCGTCACCAGAGCCAGCCGACGCCGGCCCAAGCCGGCCAGATGGCGCACCGCCTCGGCCGCGAAGGCGTAATTGTCGAAATCATGATAGGGGTGCACGAGCCCCATATCGGTGCGGCCGTGCGTTGCAAAGGGTATGCCGCGCTCCAGCATGTAGCGGGCCCTTGGATCGTTGGGCTGGGTGCGCGAAATGATGACGCCATCGGCGGAGCCGGTCTCCACCAGATAACGCACCGGATCCAGCGGATCCTGCGAGCGCGAGTAGGGCGTGACGATCAGATGGTAGGGCGTATCGGCGATGACTTCGGTGACGCCGTAGATGATGTCTGAGACAAAGCTCATGATCTCGTGCTCGGTGTTGAGCACGAGGCTGATGACGTTGGTCTTGCCGGTTCGCAGGCGCACGCCGGCGCGGTTCGGCCGGTAACCGATCTGCTTGGCCACGAGTTGGACGCGGCGCTTGGTCTCGGCGCCGATCTCCGGCGCGTCCTTCAGCGCCCGCGACACGGTGGTGACGCCGAGCCCGGTCATGAAGGCAAGCGTCTTCAGCGTCGGCCGCTCCCTGGCCGACGTCTCGTCATCGCTGTCCGTGCGCCGTCTGTCCATTCGTCCCGCCCCGTCAGGCGCTTAGCAGCCGCCGGCCAGGCCGGCAATCGCCGCCGTCGCTCCCATGGCGCGTCTCCTTAGCTGAACAAGCCTATACTGAAACGTTACAGATTGTCACGACCGGTGTTCGACCAGGCTGTGGCCGAGGTCGAAAGTCCGCATGGGCTCGCCGCCGAAAAGCGTTGGGAATCAGCAGGAAAGGCATTGGGAGCAAGCTTCTTGCGAGCTTTCTGTCTTGCCATGTGGGATTTTGCGTATTGCGCTGCACAACGGGCTCCATCCCGAAAGGATTTTGTTCGCGGCTCGAAAAATATCGAACTGACTTTCAAGGGAAGGGTTGCGCATATCTTGCAATTGCCGTATCGAAAACCTGTAACGTTTCAGATTCTGGGAGGAAACCGAAATGCGATACAAATTCCTGACCGCCGCGCTTGCGGCGACGGTGGCGTTGAATTTTGCCGGGCCGGCGGCCGCAACCGATCTGGAAGTCACCCATTGGTGGACATCCGGCGGCGAGGCCGCGGCGGTCGCCGAACTCGCCAAGGCCTTCGACGCAACCGGCAACCACTGGGTCGACGGCGCCATCGCCGGGTCCGGCGGCACGGCGCGGCCGATCATGATCAGCCGCATCACCGGCGGCGACCCGATGGGTGCCACCCAGTTCAATCACGGCCGGCAGGCGGAAGAGCTGGTGCAGGCAGGCCTGATGCGCGACCTCACCGATGTCGCCACCAAGGGCAAGTGGACCGAGGTCGTGCGGCCGAAGAGCCTGCTCGACGGTTGTACCATCGACGGCAAGATCTATTGCGTGCCGGTCAATATTCACTCCTGGCAGTGGCTGTGGCTGTCGAACGCGGCCTTCGAGAAGGCGGGCGTGCCGGTGCCGAAGAACTGGAACGAATATGTCGCCGCCGCCCCGGCGCTGGAAAAGGCCGGCATCGTCCCGCTCGCGGTCGGCGGGCAGGCCTGGCAGGCATCGGGCGCCTTCGACGTACTGCTCGCCGCAGTGGGCGGCACCGACACCTTCCTCAAGGTCTACAAGGACAAGGATGCGACGTTCGCCGCCGGTCCCGAAGTCGCCAAGGTCTTCAAGGCGGCCGACGATGCGCGCAAGATGGCCAAGAACACCAATGTCCAGGACTGGAACCAGGCGACCAACATGGTCATCACCGGCAAGGCCGGCGGCCAGATCATGGGCGACTGGGCGCAGGGCGAATTCCAGGTCGCCGGCAAGACCGCCGGCAAGGACTATACCTGCCTTCCCGGGCTTGGCCTGAACGAGGTCATCGCCACCGGCGGCGACGCCTTCTACTTCCCGCTGCTCAAGGACCCCGACAAGTCCAAGGCGCAGGAAGTGCTGGCCGAGACCTTGCTCGATCCCAAGACCCAGGTCGCCTTCAATCTCAAGAAAGGCTCGCTGCCGGTGCGCGGCGACGTCGACCTCAACGCGGCCAATGATTGCATGAAGAAGGGCCTCGACATCCTGGCCAAGGGCGCTGTCATGCCCTGGACGGACCAACTGCTCTCGCAGGACAGCCAGAAGCAGAAGGAGGACCTGTTCTCGGAGTTCTTCGCCAAGCCCGACATGACGCTCGAAGAGGCGCAGAAGCGCTTCGCCGACATCATCGCCTCGGCCGATTGACCGCCGACGAGCCGTCTCGCTCCCGACCCGGCCACCGCAGGGCCGGGAGCGAGGCGTGCTGACCTTGCCGCCCTTACCCGATCCAGCATGGCTGCACCGATGAGCAAGAGCGAACGCCCGAGCCAACTCTTCCGCAACCTCAATGCGAAGGTCGCCTCGATCCCGATGATCCTCACCGCGCTGGTGGTGTTCGTCGGCGGCACAGCCTGGACGGTGCTTTATTCCTTCACCAATTCGAAGCTTCTGCCGCGGCTGCATTTCGTCGGGCTCGACCAGTACTACCGGCTGTGGGCGACGCCGCGCTGGCTCGTCTCGATCGAGAATCTCTTGATCTACGGCGTGCTGTCGCTCGTCTTCTCGCTGGTAATCGGCTTCCTGCTCGCCGCCCTGCTCGACCAGAAGATCCGTTTCGAGGACACGTTCCGCACCATCTTTCTCTATCCCTTCGCGCTTTCCTTCATCGTCACCGGCCTCGTCTGGCAATGGCTGCTCAATCCCGATTTCGGCATTCAGGGAGTGGTTCGCGACCTCGGCTGGACGAGCTTCAATTTCGATCCGCTCTACAATTCGAGCATCGTCATCTACGGCATATTGATCGCCGCGCTGTGGCAAGGCACCGGGCTGATCATGTGCCTGATGCTGGCCGGCCTGCGCGGCATCGACGAGGACATCTGGAAGGCCGCGCGGGTGGACGGCATCCCCACCTGGAAGACCTATCTCTTCATCATCATCCCGATGATGCGACCGGTCTTCATAACCACGCTGGTGATCATCGCGTCGGGCATCGTCAAGGTCTACGACCTCGTCGTCGCGCAGACCAGCGGCGGTCCCGGCATTTCCTCTGAAGTGCCAGCCAAATATGTCTACGACTACATGTTCTTCGCCCAGAACCTCGGCCAGGGTTTTGCCGCCTCGACCATGATGCTCTTGTCGGTGATGATCGTCATCGTGCCGTGGGCCTATCTCGAATTCGGGGGCCGCAAGCGTGTCTGATCATGCCGTCTCCCTGGCCGCGTCCCCCGCCGCCATTCGCGCCGATGCCTCGGGGCCGAGCGGACCGAAGCCCCGGCACATGTTGTCGCGCCGCAACATCTTCCTGTACGGCACGCTCATCGTGGTGGCGCTCTATTACCTGCTGCCGCTCTACGTGATGGTTGTCACCTCGCTCAAGGGCATGCCGGAAATTCGTCTCGGCAACATCTTCTCGCCGCCGGTCGAGATCACGTTCGAGCCGTGGGTCAAGGCATGGTCGCAGGCCTGCACCGGTCTCAACTGCGACGGTCTCTCTCGCGGCTTCTGGAACTCGGTGCGCATCACCGTCCCCTCGGTGATCCTGTCGATCGCAATCGCCTCGGTGAACGGCTACGCGCTGGCCAATTGGCGCTTCAAGGGCGCCGACACGTTCTTCGTCATCCTGATCGTCGGGGCCTTCATCCCCTATCAGGTGATGATCTATCCGATCGTCATCATCCTGCGCGAGATCGGCCTCTATGGCAGCCTGAGCGGCCTGGTGATCGTGCATTCCATTTTCGGCATGCCAATCCTGACGCTCTTGTTCCGCAACTATTTCACCTCCATGCCGGAGGAACTGTTCAGGGCTGCGCGCGTCGATGGCGCCGGCTTCTGGGGCATTTATCTGCGCATCATGTTGCCGATGTCGCTGCCGATCTTCGTCGTCGCCGTCATCCTGCAGGTGACCGGCATCTGGAACGACTTCCTGTTCGGCGTCGTCTATACGCGCCCCGACACCTATCCGATGACGGTGCAGCTCAACAACATCGTCAACTCGGTGCAGGGGGTGAAGGAATACAATGTCAACATGGCCGCCACCATCCTAACCGGGCTGGTGCCGCTGGTCGTCTACTTTATTTCCGGCAAATTGTTCGTGCGCGGCATTGCCGCCGGCGCGGTGAAAGGGTGATGTCGATGGCGGCAAACGGCACCAGCGTTTCGATCCAGGACCTGTCGCTGAACTTCGGCTTGGTCTCGGTGCTGCAGACGCTCAACCTCGACGTCGCCGAGGGCGAGTTCATAGTGCTGCTCGGACCCTCGGGTTGCGGCAAGTCGACCTTGCTCAACTGCATCGCCGGACTGCTCGACATTTCGGACGGCCGCATCTTCATCAAGGGCAAGAACGTCACCTGGGAAGAGCCCAAGGACCGCGGCATCGGCATGGTGTTCCAGTCCTACGCACTCTATCCGCAGATGACGGTGGAGAAGAACTTGTCGTTCGGGCTGCGCGTCGCGGGCGTGCCCAAGGACGAGATCGCGAGGCGCATAGCGCGCGCCGCCGAGATCCTGCAGATCGAGCCGCTGTTGCAGCGCAAGCCTGCGGCGCTCTCCGGCGGCCAGCGCCAACGCGTGGCGATCGGGCGCGCGCTGGTGCGCGACGTCGACGTGTTCCTGTTCGACGAGCCACTGTCGAACCTGGACGCCAAGCTGCGCTCCGAACTGCGCGTCGAGATCAAGCTTTTGCACCGCAAATTGCAGAACACCATGATCTACGTCACGCATGACCAGATCGAGGCGATGACGCTGGCCGACCGTATCGCGGTCATGCGCGGCGGCGTCATCCAACAACTCGACGCGCCGCAGACCATCTATAACAAACCGGTCAACCGCTTCGTCGCCGGCTTCCTCGGTTCGCCGGCGATGAACTTCATTGACGGCAGGCTCGAGAAAGACGCTGGCAACTGGTTTTTCGTGGCCGACAATCTCAAGGTTCCACTCGGCACCTATCATTTCGACAAGCAACCGGAAGCCGGCCCTGCCGTGTTCGGCATCAGGCCCGAGCATGTCAGCCTGAACAGCGGCACGGGCTGGCCATTCTCGACGGCGGCCAATGTCGAGGTGGTCGAACCGATGGGGTCCGACACGCTGGTGTGGCTGAAGCTTGCAAAGCAGAATTTCAGCGTCCGGGTCACCTCGGAACGGACCCCCAAAAACGATGAGGCGGTGACGGTGGGCTTCGACCCGATGCGCGCCTCGCTCTTCGATGCCCAAACCGGCAGCCGCATCTAAAGCCCGATAACCATCCCCCAAGCAGAACGGACAAAGACGATGAACTGGTCATTCCAACTTTACAGCGCACGCAATTTTCAGCCCTGGGAAAGCGTGCTCGAGATGCTCGGCAAGCTCGGCTACACAGAGGTCGAAGGCTTCGGCGGCGTCTATGACGATCCCAAGGCCTTCCGGGCCGAACTCGATAAAAACGGCCTTGCCATGCCGACCGGGCATTTTTCGATCGACGCACTGGAGAAGGATTTCGACGGCGTGCGCAGGATAGCTGAAGCGCTCGGCATCAAGCTTTTGATCTGCCCCTACCTCATGCCTGAGTCCAGGCCTTCGGACGCTGCCGGCTGGCGCGGCTTCGGCGAGCGCCTGGCCAAGGTCGGCGAGACGGCGAAGAAGGCCGGCTACGGCTTTGCCTGGCACAATCATGATTTCGAGTTCAAGAAGCTCGCCGACGGCTCGCTGCCACAGGCTCACATCCTGGCTTCCGCGCCCGACATCGGCTGGGAGATGGATGTCGCCTGGGTGGTGCGCGGCGGCGCCGATCCGCTGCCCTGGATCGAACAGCACGGCAAGCGCATCGTTGCCGTCCACGTCAAGGACATGGCAAGGCCGGGCGAGGGGCTGGACGAGGACGGCTGGTCGGATGTCGGCCACGGCACGATCGACTGGGCCGGCCTGATCGAGGCGCTGCGGGCCAAGAGCGCGGCCAAATACTTCGTCATGGAACAGGACAATCCCAATGACATCGAGCGCTTCGCCCGCCGTTCGATCGCAACCGTAAAGGCCTATTAGGAACAAGCATCATGGCAAACAAACTTGGCGTCGGCGTCATCGGCTGCGGCAACATCTCGAAGGCATATTTCTCGCTGGCGCCGCTGTTTCGCGGCATCAAGATGCGGGCTTGCGCCGATATCAACATGGACGCCGCGAAAGCGCGGGCGAAGGAGTTCAAGCTGCGCGCCGAGACGGTCGAGGACCTGCTCAAGGCCGACGACATCGACATCATCGTCAACCTGACCATTCCGGCCGTGCACTACGAAGTGTCGAAACAGGTGCTCGACGCGGGCAAGCATGTCTATTCGGAAAAGCCCTTCGTGCTTTCGGTCAAGGAGGGGCTCGACTTGAAGAAGCGGGCGGAGAAGAAGGGACTTCGCATCGGCTCGGCACCCGACACCTTCTTCGGCGGCGCGCATCAGTTGGTGCGCAACCTGATCGATACCGGCAAGCTCGGCAGGATCACCAGCGGCACCTGCCATGTCATGGGGCACGGCATGGAGCACTGGCACCCCAATCCGGACTTCTTCTTCCAGCCGGGCGCCGGCCCCGTGCTCGACATCGGGCCGTACTACATCACCAATCTGATCCAGCTGATCGGACCGGTGAAGCAGGTGGCGGCCTTCGCCACAACCCCGGCCAAGGAACGCACGATCAGTTCGAAGCCGCGCGCGGGCGAAAGGATCCCGGTCAACACGCCGACCACCATCCACGGCCTGCTGGAGTTCGAGAATGGAGCCGTGATCACGCTCAACACCAGCTGGGACGTTTGGAGCCATGGCCATGCGCCGATGGAGCTCTATGGCGAGATGGGAAGTGTGTTCGTGCCGGATCCGAACTTCTTCGGCGGCGACGTGCGCTTCACTGAAGCGGCCAAGCCGGTCAAGAAGCTGCCGAAATGGCAGCATCCGTTCGGCGTGCCCAATGAGATGCATTCACAGGGCATGATGGCCAATTATCGCACCGCCGGTCTCGCCGACATGGCGATTGCGATCTCCGAGGGCAGGCCGCACCGCTGCTCGATGGAGCTGGCGCTGCACGCCGTCGACGTCATGACGGGAATCCTGCGCTCGGGGGAAACCGGCAAGTTCGTCGCCATGCAGACCACCTGCGAACGTCCAGCCGCGCTCGGCATCAAGGAAGCCAAGGCGCTGATGGCGAAGAAGAGCTAGAGCGCGGATTATCGATAATTTTGATGAACCCTCTCCCCGTTTTCGCGGGGAGAGGGTAAGGGTTGGGGCGCAGGGCCTGCGCGTCGCGTTCCGATGACAGTGCCCAATCCATCCAGCTTCGAGGATTTTCCCCATGCCCTATGTCGCCGCCGAAAACCGCTATGAAAAAATGGTCTATAACCGCTGCGGGCGGTCCGGCCTGAAGCTGCCGGCGATCTCGCTGGGGCTGTGGCACAATTTCGGCAACGACACGCCGCACGGGACCAAGCAGGCGATCGTGCGCAAGGCCTTCGACCTCGGCATCACGCATTTCGACCTCGCCAACAATTACGGGCCGCCGCCCGGCTCGGCCGAGATTGCGTTCGGTGAGATACTGCGCACCGACTTCGCCGCCTACCGCGACGAACTCATCATCTCGACCAAGGCCGGCTACGAGATGTGGGCGGGGCCCTACGGTCAATGGGGCGGACGCAAATATTTGCTGGCCAGCCTCGACCAGAGCCTGAAGCGGATGGGGCTCGACTATGTCGACATCTTCTATTCGCACCGCTTCGATCCGGATACGCCGCTGGAGGAAACGATGGGCGCGCTCGACCATGCGGTGCGCGCGGGCAAGGCACTCTATGTCGGCATCTCATCCTACAATTCGCAGCGCACGCGCGAGGCGGCCGATATACTGAAGCGGCTCGGCACGCCTTGCGTAATCCATCAGCCAAGTTATTCGATGCTGAACCGCTGGGTCGAGGACGATGGCCTGCTCGATACGCTCGATGGGCTGGGCGTCGGCTCGATCGTGTTCTCGCCGCTGGCACAGGGCATGCTGACCGACAAATATCTCGGCGGCATCCCCGAGGGCAGCCGTGCCTCCCAGGGCAAGTCGCTGCGGCCGGCCTTCATCAACGACAACACCATCGCCAACATACAGGCGTTGAACGCGATCGCGGGCCGCCGTGGCCAGACGCTGGCGCAGATGGCGCTGGCGTGGGTGCTGCGCAAGGGCAAGGTGACATCGGCGCTGATCGGCGCCAGCCGGCCGGAGCAGGTGGAGGACTGTGTCGGCGCGCTGGAGGCGCCCGACTTCAGCGACGCCGAGCTTGCCGAGATCGACAACTATGCGCGCGAGTCCGACATCAATCTGTGGGCAGCCTCGGCCGAGCGCAACGGCCCGCCTAGGAAGTAGGCATCGGAGCCGGCAAACGACAACCGTGGGAGCCTTCCCGCCGTTGTCGTTTGCGGAATGCCGCGCCAGCGCGTTTCAACAGAGGAGTAGCAAAGACAGCGGTTCGTCGCTATCTGAATGGGACGGGCCGTTTGCATGTGGAAACGGCCCGTATGTGACACAAGGCAGGTCGGAAACAGGATCATGGCGGCAAGGGATGTGCTGACGAAGAACCAGCTGTGCGTGCTCGAGAAACTCGAGGCCGCCAGCGGGCCGCTCAGCGCCTACACCTTGCTTGACCAACTGCGCGAGCGGGGTTTCCGCGCGCCGCTGCAGGTCTACCGCGCGCTCGACACGCTGGTGAAGTCCGGCTTCGTGCATCGGCTGGAAAGCCTCAATTCCTTCGTCGCCTGCGTCGAACCGCACGATCACAGCCATTCCATGACCGCTTTCGCCATCTGCGACACATGTGGCCAGGTGAGCGAAATGTCCGACCATGATGTCGGTCACCGGCTGGACGAATGGGTGCGCTCCACCGGCTTTGCCGCCAAGAAGGCGGTGATCGAGTTCCGCGGGACCTGTGCCAAGTGCCGGGCGCAAGCTGCCTGAAATGTGTTGATATTCAGGTGATGTCGGCTGGCGCTAGTGCGCCTCGTCCCAATTGTCGGCCGCTCGCGCGTCCACATGCAGCGGCACCGACATCGACACCGCCGGCATGGCCGCGTTCTCCATGACATGGCGCACGACGGGGATCGTCGCCTCCACTTCCGCCTCGATCGTCTCGAAGATCAGCTCGTCATGCACCTGCAAGAGCATGCGGGCCGAAAGCCTGGCCTTCTCCAGCGCCTCGTCCATGCGCACCATGGCGCGGCGGATGATGTCGGCGGCGGTGCCTTGCAGGCGCGCGTTGATCGAGGCGCGCTCGTTGAAGGCGCGGATGGAGGGATTGGAGGACCGGATCTCGGGGTAGTGGATGCGGCGGCCGAAGATGGTTTCGACGAAACCGTGCTCGCGGGCATAGGCCTTGGTCTCTTCGATATAGTCGCGGATGCCGGGGAAGCGCTCGAAATATCTTTTGATGTAGTTGCTGGCCTCCTCGCGCGGAATCGACAGCTGGTTGGCGAGGCCGAAGGCCGAGATGCCGTAGATGATGCCGAAATTGATCGCCTTGGCGCGGCGGCGCACTTCCGAAGGCATGCCCTCCACGGGCACGTTGAACATTTCCGAGGCCGTGATGGCGTGGATGTCGGCGCCGTCGGCGAAGGCCTGCCGCAATTGCGGGATCTCGGCGACATGGGCGAGCACGCGCAATTCGATCTGGCTGTAGTCGGCCGAAACCAGGCGGTTGCCCTTGTCGGCGATGAAGGCCGTTCTGATCCTGCGCCCCTCGGCGGTGCGCACCGGGATGTTCTGCAGGTTCGGGTCGGAGGATGACAGGCGCCCCGTCGTCGTCGCGGCGAGCGCGTAAGAGGTGTGGACCCGCTTGGTGTCCGGGTTGACGAAGCCGGGCAGCGCATCGGTGTAGGTCGATTTCAGCTTGGTCAGCTGGCGCCAGTCGACGATCTTGCGCGGCAGTTCGTGGCCTTCGGCGGCGAGGTCTTCCAGAAGCTGCGCCGAGGTCGACCATTGGCCGGTCTTGGTCTTGGAGCCGCCGGGCAGACCCATGCGGCCGAACAGGATATCGCCGAGCTGCTTGGGCGAGCCGATGTTGATGCGCTCGCCGACGAGCTGATAGATTTCTTCCTCGAGCCGGGCTGCGCCCTGCGCCAGTTCGCCCGACAGCCGCGACAGGATCTGCCGGTCGACCGAGATGCCGCGCTGTTCCATGCGCGCCAGCACCGGCACCAGCGGCCGTTCCAGCCGCTCATAGACCGACACCAGGCCCTTGGCGGCGAGCCGCGGCTTCAGCACCAGCCAGAGCCTGAGCGTCACATCGGCGTCCTCGGCCGCGTGGGCGGTCGCCTTGTCGACGTCGACCTGGTCGAAGCCGACGGAATTTTTCCCGGAGCCGGTCACGTCCTTGAGCTGAAGCGGACTATGGCCCAGCCATTTCTCGGCAAGCGCGTCCATGCCGTGGCCATGCGAGGTGCCGGCATCGAGCACGTAGGAGATCAGCATGGTGTCGTCGAAAGGGCCGACGTCGATACCGTAGCGGCTCATGATGACGAGATCGTATTTCAGGTTCTGCGCGATCTTGAGGACAGACTTGTCCTCGAGCAGCGGTTTCAGCACGGCCAGCGCCTCGCGCAGCGGGATCTGGTTGTCGATCGGACCACCGCCGAGCAGGTCGCCATTTCCGCTCCTGTGGGCGAACGGCACATAGGCGGCGCGACCTGGCGCCGTCGCCAGCGACAAGCCGATCAGTTCGGCCTGCATCGGATCGGGCGACGTCGCGCGGGCATCGAAGGCGACGATGCCGGTCTCCAGCGCCTCGGCGACCCAGGCCTTCAGGCTGGCGACGTCGCGGATGCACTGATAGGCCGAAATGTCGATCTTGCGGGCGGTGGCGGCCTCCAGGCGAAGCGCCGACAGAAGCGAAGGGGTGTTGCCCTCCTTCGTGCCGCCGCCTGCTTCCAGGGCCGTCTCGCCGTCCTGCTTCGCCTCGGCGCTGGGCGCGACCGGCGCGCCGGCGCCGACATCCGGCCCATGCGCGGAGTCGGCGCGTTCGACCGTCACAGCGATCGCCTGGACGTCGCTTGCCTCGGTTCCCGTCGTTTCCGCCACGCGGCGGGTCAGCGAAGAGAATTCCATGGTCTTGAGGAAGCCGATCAGCTTCGGCCCGTCCGGCGCGTGCAGGACGAATTCGTCCAGCCCCTCGGCCACCGGCACATCGTTCTTCAACGTCACCAGCTGGCGCGAGATGCGCGCCTTGTCGGCATTGGCGATGATGGATTCGCGTCGTTTCTCCTGCTTGATCTCGCCGGCGCGCTCAAGCAGTCCGTCTAGGTCGCCGAACTGTTCGAGCAATTGCGCCGCGGTCTTCGGTCCGATGCCCGGCACGCCGGGAACATTGTCGACGGAATCGCCGGTCAATGCCTGCAGGTCGATCATCTTCTCCGGCGGCACGCCCCATTTCTCGATGACCTCGGGAATGCCGATCTGGCGGTCCTTCATCGGATCGTACATGCTCACCGTCGGGCCGACCAACTGCATCAGGTCCTTGTCGGAGGAGATGATGGTGGTGTCGCCGCCGGCCTCGCAGGCCAGCCGGCAATAGGTCGCGATGAGGTCGTCGGCCTCGAACCCTTCCATCTCGAGACAGGGCAGGTTGAACGCCCTGGTCGCCTGGCGGATGAGGCCGAATTGCGGGATCAGGTCTTCCGGCGGCGCCGAACGGTTGGCCTTGTATTCGGGATAGAGATCGTTGCGGAAGGTTTTCGACGAATAGTCGAAAATGACGGCGAAATGCGTCGGCACGATGCCGACATCAGTGTTGCGGGCATCCTGCATCAGCTTCCACAGCATGTTGCAGAAGCCGGACACGGCGCCGACCGGCAGGCCGTCGGACTTGCGGGTCAGCGGCGGCAGCGCATGATAGGCACGGAAGATGTAGCCGGAGCCGTCGACAAGAAAGAGATGATCGCCTTTTTTCATGCGGGCAGGGATAGCGCGGCGCGGCGGCTTGGTCCATGCCAAAGGCACCGCTTCCAGCAACACCCTGACAGGCAGGCGACAGGTTGGTTGGAAAGAGGTGAAATCGACCTTATTTTCGCCCGCGGGACTGCCTGGCTCCGTCCGTCCAACGGCCGCTCACGGCCATGTTACAAAAGTGTAATATTCGTGCCCTTGAATCGCCACGTTCGAGGACACAGATAAATGGCATCGGCAATTTTCGCCGACGTCCGGAGCAAGGCCCGTCCCCCGCCTATCCCGGACACCTGCGGCAGCCTATCCCCCCTCTCCGGGCTGCCGCATCGTTTCGAGTAGAAGGGCCGCCGTGGTTCCCCCTCCACCACGGCGGTCTTTTTTGTTTCGAATACGCGCTTGAGCCCGTGGTCCAATGGTCCCGGGCTTTTCGTTTGCCCGCTCTGCCTTTACGGTTCCGGCACTGAATCGAAAGGCTCGCCAATGTCAATTTCCTCCGTTCTCGACCGTCTCGACAAGAATCTCGACCACAGCCTGGAGCGCCTCTTCGGTCTGCTCCGGATCAGGTCAATCTCCACCGATCCGGCCTATGCCGCCGATTGCCGCAAGGCGGCTGAATGGCTGGTGGAAGAACTCAAGGTGATCGGCTTCGACGCCAGCGTCCGCGACACGCCCGGCCACCCGATGGTGGTTGCACATCATGATGGGCCGGCCGGTTCACCGCATGTGCTGTTCTATGGCCACTATGACGTACAGCCGGTCGATCCGATCGAGCTTTGGGAAAACGACCCGTTCGCGCCGGCGGTCAAGGAGATCGAGCCCGGCCACAAGGTGATCACCGGGCGCGGCTCGGCCGACGACAAGGGTCAGTTGATGACCTTCGTCGAGGCTTGCCGGGCCTGGAAGCAGGTGCATGGCAATCTGCCGTGCCGCATCACCATCCTGTTCGAGGGAGAGGAGGAGTCGGGCTCGCCGTCGCTGAAGCCCTTCCTCGAGGCCAATGCCGATGAACTCAAGGCCGATTTCGCGCTGGTCTGCGATACCAGCATGTGGGACCGCGACACGCCGTCGATCTGCGTGGGGCTGCGCGGGCTGGTTGGCGAGGAGATCATCGTGAAGGCCGCCGACCGCGACCTGCATTCGGGTCTCTATGGCGGCGCCGCTGCCAACCCGATCCGCATCCTGGCAAAGGTGCTGGCCGACATTCACGACAAGGACGGCCATATCACCATCCCGGGCTTCTATGACGGCGTCGAGGAAACGCCCTCGCAGATCCTGAAATCATGGGAAACGCTGGGCGAAACGGCCGAGACGTTCCTTGGCCCCGTCGGCCTGTCGATCCCGTCGGGCGAAAAGGGCCGCTCGCTGCTGGAACTCACCTGGGCACGGCCGACGGCCGAGTTCAACGGCATCACCGGCGGCTATACCGGCAAGGGCTTCAAGACGGTGATCGCGGCGCAGGCCTCGGCGAAAGTATCTTTCCGCCTCGTCCACAAGCAGGATCCCAAGAAGATCCGCGCCGCCTTCCAGCAATTCGTCAAGGAGCGCATTCCGGCCGACTGTTCGGTGGAGTTCCACCCGCATGGCGGCTCGCCGGCAATCCAGCTTTCCTACGACTCGCCGTTCCTGGCCAAGGCCAAGACGGCGCTGTCGGACGAATGGCCGAAGCCGGCGGTGACGATCGGCAGCGGCGGCTCGATCCCCGTGGTCGGCGATTTCCAGACCTATCTCGGCATGGAATCGCTGCTGGTCGGTTTCGGCCTCGACGACGACCGCATCCACTCGCCGAACGAAAAGTATGAGTTGAGTTCGTTCCACAAGGGCCAGCGCTCCTGGGCACGCATTCTGGACGCGCTGACGCGCTGAGCCGGGAACTCACGAAAGGCGGGAAAATCAAGTTTATGTTGATTTTTCCACCGATCACGGCAAGGACGGGTTGCCAGCGCAACGTGCTGGAGCGCGCGCGTCCGCTCGATGGATGCGCGATGCCGAAAGCGCGACCCCGGAGAAGACGATGAGCGATATCCGTTTCCACAAAAACGATCTGCCCGACCTGTCCCGCTACAATGTCGGGGCGGTTGCCATCGATACGGAAACGCTGGGACTGAACCCGCATCGCGACCGGTTGTGCGTGGTGCAGATTTCACCCGGCGACGGCAGCGCCGACGTCATCCAGATCGCGCCGGGCCAAAAGGAAGCGCCGAACCTCGTCAAGCTTTTGGGAAACCACAGCGTGACCAAGCTGTTCCACTATGGGCGCTTCGACCTTGCCGTGCTCTACCATGCATTCGGTGTGATGCCCGAGCCGGTATTCTGCACCAAGATCGCCTCGCGGCTGACCCGCACCTACACCGACCGGCATGGGCTCAAAGACATCTGCTTCGAGCTTCTGGGCGTCGGCCTGTCCAAGGCGCAGCAATCGTCGGACTGGGCGGCCGAAACGCTGTCGCCCGAACAACTCGAATACGCCGCATCCGACGTGCTCTATCTGCACCGGCTGCGCGACGTGCTGGCGGCGCGGCTGGCGCGCGAGGATCGCACGAAAGAGGCCGACGCCTGTTTCCGCTTCCTGCCGACACGCGCCAAGCTTGACCTCATGGGCTGGGACGAAGAGGATATTTTCGCTCATAGCTGACGGCGTCGCGGCGCTGCCGCCGATGTTCCGTCCGGGACCAGATGCCGGCCGTCGTGTTCCGTCGGCTCGAAAAGAGGGATGACATGGCGGATAGGAAGCCCATATCGACCGCGCCCACCGACGGCTCCAAGGTCACCGTGACCTGGAAGGACGGCGACGGCGTGCTCAACGAATCCATCGCGCAATACCGGGACGGCGGCTGGTGGGTCTACATCGACAGCGATACGCAGAAGAAGGTCGAGCCGACGAGCTGGCGGCCCGCCGCGAGCGACGACGGCGACCAATGAGCAGGCCGCTGGCGAGGCCGGCGGCTTTCGCATAGCCTGAAGCCGTTGATATCGAGGCCGATTCGGGGCTTTCCGCTCCGCGCTCGCCTCTTGCTCGGAGGAAATCGCCATGGGCGTCGAAAGCCTGCTCGTCTTCATCATCATCGGTGCCATCGCCGGCTGGCTCGCCGGTCTCATCGTCTCCGGTTTCGGCTTCGGCCTGATCGGCAACATCATCGTCGGCATCATCGGCGCGTTCATCGCGGGCTGGCTGTTCCCGCGGATCGGCTTGTCCATCGGCGGCGGCATCCTCGCCTCCATTATTCATGCCACCATCGGCGCCATCATCCTGCTGATCCTGGTCAGGGTCCTGAAGAGAGCCTGAGGCCGGGCACCGAGGGGCGCGCCATGAAACAGAATACGCTCTATCTCGTCATTGGCGTGCTCGTCGCCGTGGTCATCGCGCTTGGGATCTACGTCTACCGCGAACAGACCAAGCCGAAAGGCGTGGAGCTCAAGATCGACGACAAGGGCATCTCGATCCAGCAGAACTGAACGGAGCCCAGGCTTGCCGGCTCCGCATTTTCTCCTCACCGCGTGAATATGGCCGCCCGCCGGACTTGACCCGTCTTTAAAGTATAGCTCCTTGTAGAGCCTATTTCTGCTTATCCCTCTATATTATTAGATATTGAAATACTCGCATTTTATAGGCGACAACATTTTAAGCAATAAGGGTGTGCGTTTCATGCGCCGCGATGAAGTAGGCAATTTCGTACTTCAGAAGTCAGAACAATCATGAACATAGCAAGCGCCAAGCGGATTGTGATTGAGGCAATGGGAGTAACGTTCCGACGTTGCCGTTCGACTGGCAGGTAAGATCCTCACAGCCTCCCTTTGGACGATTCGTGTATTGCTGTCGTGATTGTTTTCCGTCGGCTACAGTAACTGCGGTGTGAGAGGTTCGAGCTTCTGTCGCAAGGCTGCTTTCAACGGATCCTCGGCACCGATCCGAGTCAGTGCGGCTTTCTCATAGTCGGCGCGATCGCGAAATCTCAAACCCCGCGCAATACCGTCAAGGACACCTGATTCCCGCACGGGATATCGAGCAATAATCCCGTCCAAGTCGCCAGCGCGCAGAAGTTCGCGAAGTCTCGATAGTTCGGTTGGATATGGGGATGTGATCGAAATCGTTAATGGCGCTGTGTTGCCATCTATCACGGCCTGCCGGTCTGGTAGAGCGCGCAGGACGGTATCCCGCATCTGCCGCTCGCTAACCCTGCTCGCCAAATGCTCCACCTTGCCCGCCAGGTTAAGCGACGTCAGTGCCTGACTACGGGCATCCGCCAATAGCGCCTCCGCCTCAGTCCCTAGTGTCATCGATTGCTGTGACGCGACAGCAACAAGAACCTCGTTTGAATAGTAGAGGCTTTCCACGGCAAAGATAGAAAGGGGATAGATGTATTCAGCCTGCAACTTGGCAATTCTATCGGCACCCATGCCATCGTTGTCCACAAGGCCAAACCCTGTGGCGTGATGCACTGCT
This sequence comes from Mesorhizobium sp. B2-5-3, assembly GCF_006441005.1. NCBI lineage: Bacteria > Pseudomonadati > Pseudomonadota > Alphaproteobacteria > Hyphomicrobiales > Phyllobacteriaceae > Mesorhizobium > Mesorhizobium sp. B2-5-3. The sequence goes on along the minus strand of NZ_VFUS01000002.1, from coordinate 314,346 downwards.
TCAGTTGCGCGTAATCCTGCAACCGCGCGCATTACCTCACGGCTACCGTCGCGTGAACTAATTGATACATTGGGAAACAGCAGCGCGTAGAGAGGTTGATCAAGACTAGTCGATGTCCCCTCAATGAAGAGTATTTTTCGTCTCGATCCGAGAATATCGACGCGCAAGGGTTCTGGGATTTCACTTGCATCCGGCAATACGTCCACGTCCCAGGAGCCGATTGCTTTTCCTTGCCACTGGCAACCACGAACAAGCACTACCCTGGCTGAGACACTCTCTGCGGGCAACTCAAGCTCGTGTGTGCTGACGACAAAACCAGCATCCGGCTTTTCGGCCATAAGGGCGGCCAGAAGTGGCACAACGATTGACCGATGCAAATGGAGTTCCGGCTCGTCTATCAAAAAAATTGTATCCGATGAGGCCGAGACCACCTCTGCAGCAATAATTAGTGCCGTGCGCTCACCATCTGACATTTTCGCGATGCTGTAGACTTGCCCCGCCCGATCGGTTTTGAGTTCACCATCTGCGATAACAACGCGGGTGGGTAGATTTGCTTGTTTTAAAAGTGCATTCACACGGTCGAGCGGGGAATTATGGGATTGCAAACGCGATATCGCGGTGGAACCTGTTCCATCTCGCGTAATTTCATTTGCAGCATCTACCTTGTATTGGACCTCTGCTGCTTGAAGATCGTGAATGGCCTTCTCGTTCCGCGCCGTTCCGGATATGGGCTTCCACCGTGTATCAGGCGAACTGTCCCAACTTCGAAGATTGCTCGTCAGGTCTCGGAGACTGGCCGGTGTTAACGTAAGGCTTTCACTGTCAAAATAGCTCGGCCTGGAGCCAGGAACGTACACAACTCGATTGCCGAGCTGGTTCGCGAGCATATGAACTAGCGCCGACTTGCCAGTCCCATTTCGGCCAAGGATGAAGACCGGTTTGCCTCTGTCAACGTTGATTAAGACTGCTCCTTGCGCGGTTGGAACCTGCAAAGTGGCGAGCGTGGTGGGCGCGATTTCTAATGTCATGATCAAGGTACCCCTCAAAACCTTTAACCCACGTGAGCAAAACTGGCCAGCACCGGTCCCATGGATCTGGTCAGGTACGGAACATGGCAATGACATTGTTGCCCAGCGGTGTAATCTAGCTGTCAAGATCAACTGGAACGTATGCCGAACAGGAGCGCCGTTGATCCATACTATATCGTACTTCGCCGGTCGTACTTCCCTCAACCCGCTGCAAATAAGGGCTTGCGTTTAACCCGCCTTTAAACCGCCGCATCTACTCTGCAACCCGAACGCCATAGGCATCGGGATATCAAGCGCAGCGCATGGCGAACCACAGAGACAGCCGCATCGAACCCAGTTTCGAGGGACCGCCACAAGCGAGATCCCAGACAGGTCTTTCGGTGAGCGAGGAGGACCGCGTCGTGCCCAGCAACCGCAAAGCCTCCGCCAAGCGCAAACCGCCGAAGGCAAAGTCGTCGCGTGCCAGGCGCGACCGAAGCCGGCGCGGCCTGTTCGGCGTGCTCGGCCGGCTGGTCTACTGGTGCTTCGTGCTGGCCATCTGGGGCGGCATCGCCGTGGCCGGCGTCGTCGTCTACTACGGTGCCAAGATGCCGGCGGCCACGACCTGGTCGATCCCCGATCGCGCGCCCAATATCAAGATCGTCTCCGCCGACGGCCAACTGCTCGCCAATCGCGGCATGAGCGGCGGCGAGGCGGTCGGCCTGCACGAAATGTCGCCCTACATCCCCGAGGCGGTCATCGCCATCGAGGACCGCCGCTTCTATTCGCATTTCGGCGTCGATCCGATCGGCCTGTCGCGCGCCATGGTCGCCAACCTCGCCGGCGGGCATTTCTCGCAAGGCGGTTCGACGCTGACGCAGCAACTGGCCAAGAACCTGTTCCTGACGCCAGACCGGACGTTGGAGCGCAAGGTGCAGGAGGTGCTGCTGGCGCTGTGGCTGGAGCACAAGCACACCAAGGACCAGATCCTCGAAATGTACCTCAACCGGGTCTATTTCGGCTCGGGCGCCTATGGCGTCGAAGCGGCCTCGCGCCGTTATTTCGGCAAGAGCGCGCGCGATGTCACCTTGTCGGAGGCGGCGCTGCTTGCCGGTCTCCTGAAGGCGCCGTCGCGACTGTCGCCGGCGCGCGATCCCAAGGCCGCCGAGGACCGCGCGCAGCTGGTGCTCGCCGCCATGCGCGACGAGGGCAAGATCAGCGCCAAGGAGCTGACCACGGCGATGAGCGCGCCGGCAACGCGCGCGCCGTCCTACTGGACAGGCTCGGAAAACTACGTCGCCGATACCATCATGGAAGAACTGCCCGATCTGATCGGCGACGTGCGCGGCGACATCGTCATCGATTCTACCGTCGACCTGAACCTGCAGAAGCTCGCGGAACAATCGATCCGCCGGCTGATCGACGAAAGCGGCAAGAAGCTCAACGTCACCCAGGGCGCGCTGGTGTCGATCGACGATTCGGGCGCGGTGCGCGCCATGGTCGGCGGCTACGATTATTCGACCAGCCAGTTCGACCGCGCCTCGGAAGCGCGCCGGCAGCCCGGTTCGGCGTTCAAGCCGTTCGTCTACATGGCCGCCCTCGAGGCCGGCCGCACGCCCGACAGCGTGCGCAACGATGCGCCGATCAAGATCGGCAAATGGACACCCGACAATTACGGCGGCAAGTATTTCGGGAAGGTGACGCTGGCAACCGCCTTGGCGAAGTCGCTGAACTCGGTGGCGGCCCAGCTGACCATGGAAGTGGGGCCGGACGCAGTGGTCGAGGCGGCGCATCGCATGGGCATCCAGTCCGATTTGCAGGCCAACACCTCGATCGCGCTCGGCACGTCGGAAGTGACGCCGCTGGAGCTGACCTCGGCCTATGTGCCTTTCGCCAATGGCGGCTACAAGCCGGATATTCATTTCATCCGCCGCGTGACATCAGCCGAGGGCAAGGTGCTGTACGACGCCGGCAGCGGCAGCGCGCCACGCGTGGTGAAGCCCGAGATCGTCGGCATGATGAACTCGATGATGACCGGGACGGTGGAGATCGGCACGGCCAGGAAGGCGGCCTTCACCTGGCCGTCGGCCGGCAAGACCGGCACCAGCCAGAATTCGCGCGACGCCTGGTTCGTGGGCTACACCGCCAATCTCACCACCGGCGTATGGTTCGGCAATGACGACGGCAGCCCGATGAAGAAGGTCACCGGCGGCGCGCTGCCTGCGCAGGCCTGGCACGAGTTCATGGTCGCCGCGCATGAGGGTGTGCCCGTGCGGCCGCTGCCCGGCACCTGGAAGTCGACGCCGGCCGATAGGATCGTGCCGGACGAAATCCCGTCGGCCGATGCGACGCAGTCGGCTCCGAAGCCGCAAGCGCCTGTCGGCCAGTCGGCGCCCGCCGCCGTCGCGGCGCAGCCAGCGCCGGTTCGCGCGCCCCGCCCGGCCCAGACGGTCGACGCCGATGGTTTCGATATGCCGGGCGATTCCGGAACCACCGCGTCGGTCGGACATCCGGTGCCGCCGGGCAGTGTCGGCGGTCCGCTCAAGAAGCGGCAGACCTCGATCCTCGACATTCTCGGCGGAGGCTAGCGGCAACTCGCCTCTCGCCAGCGCCACACCGTTCGGCTACACCTCCCGACATGGCAGAGATCGACACCAGGAAGACCATTGTGCTGACCGGCGCCAGCCGTGGCATCGGCCATGCCACGGTCAAGCGTTTCTCGCGCGAGGGCTGGCGCGTCATCACCTGCTCGCGCCAGGCGTTTGCCGAGGATTGCCCGTGGCCGGCCGGGCCCGAGGACCACATCAAGGTCGATCTCGCCGACCAGGAGGATGTCGGCATCGCCGTCTCCGAAATCCGCCACCGGCTCGAGGCGCATGGCGGGCAGCTGCACGCGCTGGTCAACAACGCCGGCATTTCGCCAAAGCTCAAGGACGGCAACAGCCGCATGAACTCCATCGACACGCCGATGCATGTCTGGCGCGACGTGTTCCAGGTCAATTTCTTCGCGCCGATCATGCTGGCGCGCGGGCTGTTCAAGGAACTGGCATCGGCGAAAGGGTCGATCGTCAACGTCACCTCGATCGCCGGCACCCGGGTGCATCCCTTCGCCGGCACCGCCTATGCGACATCGAAGGCGGCGCTCGGCTCGCTGACGCGCGAGATGGCGCATGATTTCGGCCCGCACGGGATCCGCGTCAACGCCATTGCGCCGGGCGAAATCGACACCGCGATCCTGTCGCCGGGCACGGACAAGATCGTCGAGACCATTCCGCTCAGGCGGCTGGGCACCACGGCCGAGGTCGCCGACATCATCTTCTTCCTGTGCTCCGGGCAGGCGTCTTATGTGACCGGCTCGGAAATCCACATTAATGGCGGCCAGCACGTGTGATGGGGCAGGTCTCAGCCTAGGGATCGTTCATCCGGTCATGGTGAGAACGGCCTTGCCGCTGAAGCTGCGCTGTCGCAGAGCGTCCAGGGCTTGGGCGATGTCGGTCCATGGCATGGTCAGGGCGACGCGGGTTTCCAGCCGGCCGGCCGCAACGAGAGCGAGCAGCGAGGCGATGTCCGAGCCAATGCCCGCGCCAGACGTGTAGTAGGCGAAAGTCTGAAGCCTCGCCCCCTCGTGACCCGGAACGAACTGGCGGAACCCAATTGGCGTGAGTTCGCCACTGCTTGAGCCGAACATGACGATCGTCCCGCCAGGAGCGACGCGTTCGATCGCGTGGGCGAGGCTTTGGCCACCGACCGATTCGGTAATCAGCGAAAACGGCCCCACGGCCAGTTCGATCGACTCGACGACTTGCCCGGCACCCAGGCGGCGGAGATCCTCGCCATGCCGGGAGGCCGCGACCGCGGTCACGCTCGCGCCCTGTTCGCGCGCGATCTGGATCTGGAAACGGCCGACCGCTCCACTTGCGCCGGTGATCAGGACCCGTTGGCCGGCAAGGTCGCCGCCATGGCGCAAAGTCCTGAGCGCGGTGGTGCCCGCGACCGGAAGCGTGGCCGCGGAAACGAAGCTGACCTCATCCGGCAGGACGGCGAGGCGGTCGGTCGAAACCGCGACGCGTTCGGCCCAGCCGGCCTGGTCGACCAAGGCCGCGACGCGGGCGCCCACGGCTGGCCCGGAGCCGTCGGCCGCTGGCCGTTCGACGATCCCGACGATGTCCTGGCCGGGTATCCAGCCGTCCGGGCGTATGGTGAGCAGGCGCAATTCGCCGCGATTCAACGAGGTTGTGTGGACCGAGACAAGCGCCTCGTTTGCGAGAGGCCGTGGGTCCTCGACCTCGGCAAGCGTCAGTCCGGCGGGGCTGTCGGAAGATATGGCTAGGGCGAGCATGAGACGTACCTTCCTGCTGGTTTGTGGATGCAAAGCGCGGTGGCATCCTGATCAACCGGGTGCATGGGCAAGCTGGAACCTATCGACTTCCCAGCTTGAAGAATTTAGCTATCGTGGCGTTTAATCGCTAAAAGCCGTCAATCATGAGACAACCTCTTCGTTACCCATGGCTCGATTTCAATGTGGATGACGTCCTCGCACCGGCAATCGCCGTGCGCGTCGACGTTACCGAAACCAGGGCCGAAGTCCCCTCCCATCGGCATCGCAAAGGCCAACTCGTCTTCGCGCTCGGCGGTGGCGTCACATGCCGCGTCCCGAGCGGCCTGTGGATGGTGCCGCCGCATTGCGGGGTGTGGATTCCCGGCGACATGGAGCACAGCAATATCGCGACCGCCAACGCCCGGATCTTCTTCGTCTACATCGAGCCGGGAGCCGCCGAATTGCCGGACCGGTGCTGCACCCTTTCGGTCTCGCCGCTGCTGCGCGAACTGATCATCGAACTGTCCGATGGCGTGGGGGATGATGAGGCGAGGGATGCGCTTTTGATCAGGATGCTGCTTGCTGAGCTGCCGCGCATGCCTGTCCAGCGGCTGCATCTGCCGATCTCATCCGAGCCGCGATTGAGGCGGATCGCCGAAGCGTTGGCGCAGGATCCCGCCGACCGCAGCACATTGTCGCAATGGGCCAGCCGGGTTGCGCTCAGCGAGAGCAGTCTCGCCCGTCTCGTCGTGAAGGAGACTGGCCTAAGCTTCGGACGCTGGCGCCAGCAGTTGCATCTGATCGTCGCAATTCGAGAACTGGCCTCCGGTGCGAGCGTGCAGCAGGTCTCCGGCGATCTCGGCTATGATTCCGTCACCGCCTTCATCACCATGTTCAAGAAGGCGCTTGGCAAGCCCCCGGCAAAATACCTCGGCAGCGTCGCGCAAAATGGCGGCTCTGCCTTCGTGGCGTGATCAACCTGGCTCCAGGCGGAGCACCTCGAGCATACATTGTTGGACCAGGCGACGCCTTGTAGATTCGAACGACACCTTGGAGATTGGAAACATGGCGCTCAAGCGGATGGACAACGTAGGAATCGTCGTCGAAGACCTCGGAGAGGCGGTTGATTTCTTTCGCGAACTCGGCCTCGAGCTCGAAGGACGGGCCACGATCGAAGGAGAATGGGCCGGACGTGTCACCGGACTGGGCGATCAGCATGTCGAGATTGCCATGATGCGCACACCGGACGGCCATAGCCGGCTCGAGCTCTCCCGGTTCCTCAGGCCGCCTGTCGTCGCAGATCACCGGAACGCCCCGGTCAACGCCCTAGGCTACCTCCGCGTCATGTTCACCGTGGATGACATCGACGAGACGCTTGAAAGGCTCCGCACGCGCGGCGCGCAGCTCGTAGGCGAAGTAGTCCAGTATAAAGACGTGTATCGGCTCTGCTACATCCGTGGGCCTGAGGGGTTGCTCATCGGACTCGCCCAAGAACTCGGTTGAGCGCGATACGAAGACAAATGGCAGGAGTGACCGATGTCAGCGGGCGCGTCCAAGGCCGCCCCACCTGTTCGAGGTCCAGCCCTCCGGGGTCGGCCGCGTTCTCGCTAAGCACGGATTAGGTCCGTGCAGGATCGGCTCAGGCGGCGGACGGTTCAGCCGCCCGCGGCTTGGGACCAAGCACCTCTTCCACGATGCCGCGCGCGATCTCGCGTTCGCCCATGATCACCGTATCGGCGCCGAGCCCCTTGAGATGCTCGACCTCGGCATCGGAATGGGCGCGGGCGACGACGTTGATGGCGGGATTGGCGGCGCGCGCACGCAGCACGATCTGACCGGCCTCGAAGGCATTGGGGATGGCCAGGATCAGCCGTTTTGCGCCTTCGGGGTTGGCGGCTGCAAACACTTCGGCATTGGCGGCGTTGCCGGCCACGGTCTCGATGCCCTCGGCCCTGAGCTTCACCAGTGTCTTGTCGGCATCCTCGACCACCAGGAAGGGCAGGGCGGCTTCCTTCAACGCAGCGCCGACGAGACTGCCGACACGGCCGTAGCCGATCAGGATCGCGTGGCCGCTGAGGGCTGTTCTTGGCGGCGGCCCATCTTCCTGCTTCGCCGCCGAGGCTACGGAAGCCACCTGGCCGGGCTCCGTCGCCGGGCCGACCGGTTTGGGCTCCACAGGCGGCGCCGTCCTGGCGGCGCGGGCCTCGAGCCATGGCTTCATCCAGTCGATGACCAGGAACATCACCGGGTTGAGCACGATCGAAAGAATGGCGCCCGCCAGGATGAGATCGCGCCCCTGTTCGGGCAGCAGTTTCAGCCCGACGCCGAGTTCGGCCAGGATGAAGGAGAACTCGCCGATCTGGGCAAGGCTCGCCGAAATCATCAGCGCCGTCGCCAGGGGATAACCGAAGGCGACGACGATGAGGAAGGCCGCCAGCGACTTGCCGACGACGATGATGGCGAGCGTTGCCAGAATCGGCAAGCCGTTGCTGAACAGGCTGAACGGGTCGAACAGCATACCGACCGAGACGAAGAACAGCACCGAGAAGGCATCGCGCAACGGCAGCGATTCCTCCGCGGCGCGGTGGCTGAGTTCGGACTCGCTCATGATCATGCCGGCGAAGAAAGCGCCCAGTGCCAGCGAGACGCCGAACAGCTTGGCCGCGCCGAAGGCGACGCCAAGCGCTATCGCCAGCACCGAAAGCCGAAACAGCTCGCGCGAGCCGGTATGGGCGACATAGTGCAGGATCCAGGGAATGACGCGGCGGCCTACCACCAGCATGACGATGACGAAGGCGGCGACCTTGGCCAGCGTGATGCCGACGACACCCCAGATGCCGTAGCTCGCGGGCAGCGACAGCAGGCCGCTCGCATGGGCATCCGCCTGCTCCTGGCCGCCAAGCACGCCGGCAAGCGCCGGCAAAAGCACGAGGGCCAGCACCATGGCCAAGTCCTCGACGATCAGCCAGCCGACGGCAATGCGGCCGCGCTCGGTCTCGATCAGGCGGCGCTCCTGCAGGGCGCGCAGCAGCACCACGGTCGAGGCCACCGACAGCGCCAGGCCGAAGACCAGTCCTGCTCCCGCCGACCAGCCGAGCATCCAGGAAAGCCCCGCGCCGAGTGCCGTGGCAAAGCCGATCTGAACGATGGCGCCGGGCACGGCAATGGCGCGGACCGACAGGAGATCCTTCAGCGAAAAATGCAGGCCGACGCCGAACATCAACAGGATGACGCCGATTTCGGCGAGCTCATTGGCAAGGCCGGCGTCAGCGACGAAACCGGGCGTGTTCGGCCCAACCAGCACGCCGGCCACGAGATAGCCGACCAGCGGCGGAATGCGGAAGCGGTTGGCGAGAGCGCCGAAGACGAAAGCGAGCCCCAGACCGGCTACGATGGTGGCGATAAGGGGAGTGTCATGCGGCATTGTCTATGGAGCGCCTTTCAAGCCAGCGATGCAGGATATGCGCCGCCCGAAGCCGCCGCCTGTTTGCAATATGGTGGATTGGGTGTCGGCCACGCAACCCCGCAAAACCGGGAATTGCCGGTGAAGCGACAAATACCTCGCCGGTGGGCAAGCAAGCCGGAATTCGAGGTCAGCCGAAATCATGCGCCGCAACGGCGGCGCTCGATCGCCAACGATCAAGCTGCCCGCAACAGAGCCTCGATCTCGAATACCGCGTGGTTGGTCAGCGTCTTGGGAATTTCCGCGCTGACCTTGTCGCTGACTTCCTTGTGCAGGATCTTGCGCATCGCGCCGAGCACGAGCGGCGGCGCGATGAGGATGATTTCGTCAAAAGAGCCTCGATGGGCCAGCTTGTAGAGCCGTTCGGCGAGTTCGTCGGCAAAGCGCTCCTTGCCGATCCGATGCCAATCCGTCTCCTCGACCGCGCTGCGGTGAACCGAGGGACCGTCATTGTAGCGACCGGGACTGTCGCTGCCTTGCTCGCGCGTTGGCGGGTTGTCCTGCCTCATTTCCTGCACCACTTCGAGGTTCGGAAATTTGGTGTCACCTGCATTTCTGAGGAAGAGCGCTTTTTCTCCGTCGGCCACCATGATCCAGATGCCGTGCTTCAACTTGATCGCGCTCATGACGCCGGGCTCCTTCCTTCGCTGCCGCCACGCTTGGCTTCACGCCGCGGCCAGGTATGATTTTGAATTGCGCATGCGGAAGGAACGCGCCTCGATCCGGTAATGTTCCAGCCAAAAAGCCAGGTCATACGGACGCTCCGTCGAGGTGGAGGCGCGCGCACGACCGCCAGGCAGCTTTAATCTACTAAATTAGTAGAATTTAGAAAAAACGGTTTTGTCATAAAGCGCGTTCGGCCCAAAAAAGAGGAGAAATCAAGGCCCGCGACAGCGGCTTGATGCCGGTCTCCGCAACAAGGTGGAATATTTTTCTCTTGGCTGCGGCCCTTTAGAAAAAGCGATTGCATCCCGGAAGGTGATGCGCGAGTGGGTTTCTTCAGCTTTTTCGCGCCCACGCGTAGAAGTGAAGACCAGATCAGGATTCCGTTCGTATCCATGCCGCAGCCCGCCCCCAAGCTCAATGCCTTCCCCGTCTTCGTACGGGTCGAGGACGAAGCCGTAACGATCGTCGGCGGCGGCGACGAAGCGTTGGCCAAGGCACGATTGCTTGGGCAGTCCAGCGCTACGCTGCGCATCGTCGCGGAGAGCGCCTCACCGGACATGCTCGGCTTCATCGCGCAGAGCGGCGCCACCCACATCGCGGCCTATGAGGCGAGTCGGCTGGAAGGCTCGGTGATGGTGTTCGCTGCCAGCGGCGATGAGGCGCTCGACCGGCGCGTTGTCCAGGATGCGCGCCGGCTCGGCATTCCCGCCAATGCGGTGGACCGGCCGGAGCTTTGCGATTTTTTCACCCCGGCGCTGGTCAATCGCGCACCGGTCGCGATCGCCATCGGCACGGAAGGCGCTGGGCCGGTGCTGGCGCAGATGCTGCGTGCCCGCATCGACCGCATGCTGTCGCCCTCGTTGGGCAGGTTGGCGGCTCTCGCCGCGTCCTTCCGGGCCGCCGCTGAAAGCCTGCCCAGGGGCAATTCGCGCCGCCGGTTCTGGAGCGAGTTCTTCGGCGGTGCGCCGGCGCGCGCCGTCGAAGCTGGCAAGCTTTCGCAGGCGCATGACGCAGCCGCCGATCTTCTGCGTTCGGCTGCATCCGCTTCAGGCCATATCGCCCTGGTTGGCGCGGGCCCCGGTGCCGAGGACCTTTTGACGCTGCGTGCGCATCGCCTGCTGATGGAGGCCGATGTCATCGTCCACGACGCGCTGGTGCCGGAGGCTGTCGTCGCCATGGGCCGACGCGACGCCGAGCGGCTGGCGGTCGGCAAACGCAAGGGCTGTCACACCAAGAGCCAGGCCGAGATCAATGCGCTGCTGGTCGAGCTTGGCCGCGAAGGCAAGCGTGTGGTGCGGCTGAAGTCGGGCGATCCCCTGGTGTTCGGCCGGGCCGGCGAGGAGATGGCGGCGCTGCGTGATGCCGGCATCGCCTATGAGGTGGTTCCGGGCGTTACCGCTGCTTTCGCCGCCGCCGCCGATTTCGAATTGCCGCTGACGCTGCGTGGGGTTTCCTCCTCGATGGTGTTCACCACAGGTCATGATCTCAAGGGCAATTCGCTGCCCGACTGGGCCAAGCTTGCCATTTCAGGTGCCACCGTTGCTGTCTATATGGGCCGCTCGGTGGCCGCGGAGGTTGCCGGCCGGCTGATCGAGGCCGGGCTTTCGCCCGATACGGCGGTAGCGGTGGTCGAGAATGCCAGCCTCGGCAATCGCCGCCGTTTCCACGGCACGCTTGCCGACCTGCCGTCGTTGGAAGCGCGCGCCGATCTCTCAGGTCCGGTCATGACCATCATCGGCGATGCGGTCGCCGGCGCCAATTTCGAACGGTCCGAACCGCTCGCGGCACACAGGCATGAAGGTGCGCCCATAGCTGCCACCGAGGGAGTTCAGCAATGAAGATACTGACCGCCAACCGGCTCGCCGACGGCATCGCCGTCTGGTACGCAGACGGCGGCTGGGCCGAGAGGGCGGACCATGCCGACCTCGCCCATGACAAGGCGGCCGAGGATCGCCTGGAAGCGATCGGTGCCAAGGCCCACGCCGACAACGAAGTCCTCGACGTCAACCTCATCGATGCCGAAATCGTGAACGGCGTTGTCGAGCCGGTGCGGTTGCGCGAGAAGATCCGCGCCGCGGGCCCGACCATTCGCAACGATCTTGGCAAGCAGGCCTCCCGGGCGGCGTAAGCCCAGACCAGAAGTGAACACGGGCGGACGCGCCCTGAAAGACGAAGCATGTACCGCTACGATGAGTTCGATCACGATTTTGTCCAGGCCCGCGTCGCCGAGTTCAGCGACCAGGTCCAGCGCCGGCTCGCCGGCGAGATCACCGAGGACCAGTTCCGGCCGCTCAGGCTGATGAACGGCGTCTACCTGCAATTGCACGCCTATATGCTGCGCATCGCGGTGCCCTATGGCACGCTGAACAGCAAGCAGTTGCGCATGCTCGGCCACATCGCGCGCAAATACGACAAGGGCTACGGCCATTTCACCACGCGCCAGAACATCCAGTTCCACTGGCCGGCGCTGTCCGACATTCCTGCGATCCTGGCCGATCTGGCGAGTGTCGAGATGCACGCCATCCAGACCAGCGGCAATTGTATCCGCAACGTCACCGCGGACCATTTCGCGGGTGCGGCGGCCGACGAGGTCGCCGATCCGCGTCCCTATGCGGAAATCCTGCGCCAGTGGTCATCTGTTCATCCGGAGTTTTCCTACCTGCCGCGCAAGTTCAAGATCGCGGTAACCGGCGCGGAGCGCGACCGCGCCGCCATCCAGACCCACGACATCGGCCTGCACCTGAAGAAGAACGCGGCCGGCGAGCTCGGCTTCGCCGTCTATGTCGGCGGCGGCCAGGGGCGCACGCCGATGGTCGCCAGGAAGATCCGCGATTTCCTGCCGGAAGCCGACCTTTTGTCCTACTGCACGGCGATCCTGCGCGTTTACAACCTGCATGGCCGCCGCGACAATAAGTTCAAGGCGCGCATCAAGATCCTGGTCCACGAGACCGGCGTCGAGGAGATCACGCGCCAGGTCGAGGCGGAATGGCAGCAATTGAAGGACGCCGAGTTGAAGCTGCCGGAAGCAGACATCCGCGCCATCGACGCCTATTTCGCGCCACCAGCGCTGACCGCGCGGCCGGACGGCGACGAGGCTGTAAAGCTGGCACGCCTCGATTCCAAGGGCTTCTCGGATTGGCTCGACCAGAACGTGGTGACGCATCGCCACCCCGACTATGCGGCGGTGACCATCTCGCTGAAGGGTATCGGCGAAGTGCCGGGCGATGCGACCGACAGCCAGATGGAAGCGATTGCCGATATCGCCGAGAAGTATGGATACGACGAGTTGCGCGTCAGCCACGAGCAGAACCTGATCCTGCCGCATGTGGCGCGCGCCGACCTGAAGGCGGTCTATGACGCGCTGGTCGATATCGGCCTGGCGACCGCCAATTCGAACCTGATATCGGACATCATTTCGTGCCCGGGCCTCGACTATTGCGCGCTGGCCACAGCGCGTTCGATCCCGATCGCGCAGGAGATCTCGCGTCGCTTCGCCTCGCTGGAGCGGCAGCGCGAGATCGGCGAGTTGAAGCTGAAGATCTCCGGCTGCATCAATGCCTGCGGCCATCACCATGTCGGACATATCGGCATTCTCGGAGTCGAAAAGAAAGGCACCGAGCTGTACCAGGTGACGCTTGGCGGTTCGGCCGACGAGAACACTTCGGTGGGCGAGATCATCGGCCGCGGCTTCTCGTCGGAAGAGATCACCGACGCCATCGAGCAGATCGTCGAGACCTATCTCGGCCTTCGGCTCAACTCACAAGAGAAATTCATCGACGCCTACCGCCGTGTCGGTCCCGCGCCGTTCAAGGAGGCGCTCTATGCTGGCGAAGCCAAGGCCGCTTGACCCTATCGTCGACGCCGATGACGGCATCGCCGCCAAAGCGGCGGGGTTTGACGCGCTTTACGGCCACCTGAATCCGCTCGACATCATCGAACGCGCGGCAGGCGACCTGTTTCACGATGAGATTGCCGCGGTGTCTTCCTTCGGTGCCGATTCGGCCGTGCTACTGCACATGATTTCCGAAGTCGATCGCTCGCTGCCGGTCATCTTTCTCGATACTGGCAAGCATTTCGAGGAGACGCTCGGCTATCGCGACGCCCTGGTCGCCGATTTCGGGTTGACCAACATCCAGGTGATCAAGCCCGACGAGGCAGCACTCGAGCGGATCGATCCGACCGGCAATCTGCACCAGACCAACACCGACGCCTGCTGCGACGTGCGCAAGGTCGAGCCGCTGGCACGGGGCGTGGCGCCTTTCCGCGCCTGGTTCACCGGCCGCAAACGCTTCCAGGCCTCGACGCGCGCGGCACTTCCGGTGTTCGAGGCGGTCGGCCCACGTATCCGCATCAATCCGCTGGCGCACTGGACGACGTCGGACCAGGCGGACTACATGCGCGCGCATGCACTGCGGGAAAATCCGCTGGTCGCCTATGGCTATCTGTCGATCGGCTGCTTCCCGTGCACCCAGCCGGTGCAGCCGGGCGAGGACGCGCGCAGCGGCCGCTGGGCCGGCCATGCCAAGACCGAGTGCGGTATTCACCTGTCGGGACTGGAGAAGTCGCTGACCGACGCATCGCTATAGGGTATGCTCAGGTGAGGCCGGCCTGCAAACGGCGGCTTCGGGGGCTCACATACTACAAGTACGCTCCGCTCCGGCTCTCGGAAGCTACCGTTTTCGACTAGGGCCTGCTTGAATCTCAACACACACCTTGAGCTCTTTGAATTTTAGGAAATTTCGATGACTGAACCGACGATACCGGAGACCCGCCTCTGGACCCCGACGGGTTTTCGCGAGGATGAGTGGGCTCATGCCGAAGGCGCGGAAGCACTGTCCGGCAATGGCCGCTTCATCCTGCCGCTGCAGGCGTTTCTCGATCTCGATCCGGAGGTGCGCCGGTCGGCCAAGGAAAGGATCGGTGTCGTGCTGCAACCCGGCGATCAGCTCGAAAGGATTGCTGGCCTGCTCGACCAACTGTCGCTGGTGGCGCTGGCTTTTCCGTCGTTCAGCGATGGCCGCTCCTTCTCAAAGGGCGAATTGCTGCGCAGCCGTCATCATTTCGAAGGTGCCGTGCGCGCCACCGGCCAGGTGCTGGTCGACCAGCTGCCGCATATGCTACGGCTCGGTTTCGATGAATTCGAAATCTCCAATCCCGTGCTCTTGAAGCGGCTGGAGGAAGGCCGTACCGGCGGATTGGGACTCTACTACCAGCCTGCCGCCGTGCCGAAGCCCAAGGGACCAAAATACTCCTGGCGTCGGCTGCGTGCCGGCTGACGTCACGACACTTCCAGCGACAGGTTTGCGGCCGCCTGTCCTCTCCCGTCACGACGACAGGAGGTGCCCGCCGGCGGATCGGGGACAGCAGAGCCAGGCAAGAAGATGGCTACGCCGCCATCCGTGCCTGGCGAAACGACACCAGCTTGCCGCTGTTTTCATCCCACAGCGCCAGCTTGACGCAGCGCAGGCTCTCAAGAAGGGTGATGCGGCCTATGCCGCGCAGTTCCGGATAATCGCGCAGCACTTCCTGCAGGCGGTAGCCTGGCACCTTCGCGGAGAGGTGATGGACATGATGGACACCGATGTTGCCGGTGAACCAGTTCAGCACCGGCGGCAGGTCATAATAGGAGGATCCGTGCAAGGCGGCACGCTGGAACTCCCACTCATCGTCCTTCGCCCATTCGGTCTCCTCGAACTGGTGCTGGACATAGAACAGCCAGATGCCGGCCGATCCGGCAAGGATGACGATCGGCAGGTGGACGACCAGAAAAGCGCCAATACCGACGAACCATATCAGGATCGACGCTGCCAGCACGATGGCGAGGTTGGTGGCCATCGAGGATACCCAGGGCTTCAGGCCACCGCGCATCATCCCGACCGGCAGCCTTTGCTCGAAGATGAAGAGCCATATCGGTCCCAGTCCGAACATGACCAGGGGATGGCGATAGAGACGATAGGCGAGGCGACCTCTCCAGGACATCCGCCGGTACTCCGCGACCGTCAACGTCTTGATATCGCCAACGCCGCGCTCGTCGAGATTACCCGCGCTGGCATGATGGGTGGCATGAGCACTCCGCCAGCAATCATAAGGCGTCAGCGTAAGCACGCCCAGGACGCGGCCTATCCAGTCATCGGCGGTGCGGTTGGCGAAGAAAGATCCGTGCCCGCAATCGTGCTGGATCATGAAAATCCGCACCAGGAAGCCCGCCGCCGGCAAGATAAGCACCAGCCCCCACCAATGGCCATAGGCAAAGGCGATCGAGGACAGCGCCCAGAGTGCTGCGAAAGGGATCAGGGTGATCGCCAGTTCGACGGCGCTGCGCCGCCTGTCCGGCTTCTTGTAGCGCGCCAGGATCTTCAACCAGGCGCGCTTACTATTGGCGGCAGTCTCAGGGGAAATCATGTTCATCATGAAGCATAGGCGGAGGGGCCCGGCTCCCGCAAGGCTAATCACGAGAAATTACCGCGCGTAATTGTCGCGATGGGGCGCGGGATCCTCGATCCCGGCCGCGACTTCAGGTTCTGTTCTAATCCTTGCAACTCTGCCAACCCGGATCGCATCCGGTCACATGCATCAATGGCGCGCGCCGCCAGCCATGCTGTTCTCCAGGCCGTCGAGACGTTCGAGCTGGTCCCGGAAGCGGTCGGGAATGTCTTTCTCGGCGCGAAAGGCCGGCAGCGCATGCAGAAAGCGTCTCACCGCCGCCGTGCCTAGCTGGCGCCGGATTTCGGCGGCGATCCGATCTTTCTTTTCGCCCTTGTCGCGGGGTGTCATTTCAAAAATCCTGTGTCGGTTCGAAAATCCTCCAGCCAGCAAATGGTTCCCCGATCGCGCCGCCGGGGCAAGCAAAGGTGGAAGCTATGGTAAAGTTTGAATTAAAATCGAAGCATCGCACTGATCGCCATTCGGTTTGAACGGCTGGGCGCGTGCCTTCGCTTACCCCTTGATTTTTGCCCACCAAACCTCGATATCGGGCTCAAAATCCACACTATTCGAGATGATGGGAAACGGCGATGAGCGACCAGGCAAAAGACGAACGCGCGCCCGACGAAATTGAGGCGACCGAAGCCAATGCCGAGCGCACGGAAGGTGGCGTCGATGGCGATTATGAAGCGGTTGTGCGGCTCCTGAAGGAGAATGAAGAGCTGAAGGACAGGGCGCTTCGCGTTGCGGCCGAGATGGAGAACCTGCGTCGCCGCACCGCGCGCGACGTGCATGACGCGCGTACCTATGCGGTCGCGAACTTCGCCCGCGACATGCTGTCGGTTTCGGACAATCTGCGCCGCGCGCTGGACGCTATTCCCGCCGAGGCCAAGGCGTCCGGCGATGCGGGTTTCAAGGCGCTGATCGACGGCGTCGATCTCACCGAGCGTGCCATGCTGTCCGCACTGGAGCGGCACGGCGTCAAGAAGCTCGCGCCGGAAGGCGAGAAGTTCGATCCCAATTTCCACCAGGCCATGTTCGAAGTGCCCAATCCCGATGTGCCGGCCAACACGGTGGTGCAGGTCGTGCAGCCGGGCTATTCGATCGGGGAGCGGGTGCTGCGCCCGGCCATGGTCGGCGTTGCCAAGGGCGGCCCGAAAATCGCCGCCGGCGAAGCGCCGGTCGAGCCGGGGCCCGTCAACGAGCAGGCGGAGAAGGACGCGTAGTTAGGGGAATAGGGAATAAGGCACTAAGGCACTAAGGCACTAAGGCACTAAGGCACTAAGGCACTAAGGGGCGTATCAAGAGTACGGCTTCGTGCTAAACATACTCCCCTACTCCCCTGCTGCCTTACTCCCTGGTCCCGCCCTTGAACCCCATCGCGCTTCTCGACTATGCCGGCGTTGCGGTCTTCGCGGCGACAGGTGCGCTTGCCGCGTCGCGCAAGCAGCTCGACGTTATCGGCTTCCTTTTCCTGGCGTGCGTCACCGGCATCGGCGGCGGCACTCTTCGCGACGTCATCCTTAACCTGCCGGTTTTCTGGATCGCCAATTCCAGCTATGTGCTGATCTGCGCGGCGGTTGCGGTGCTGGTGTTTTTCAGCGCACACCGTGTCGAATCCCGCTGGAAGTGGCTGCTCTGGCTCGACGCCGTCGGGCTAGCCGCTTTTTCGGTGATGGGTGCGGCCAAAGGGTTGGCCATCACCGGTTCGCCGGTCGTTTCCGTCATCACCGGCGTGCTGACCGCCACATTCGGCGGCATCCTGCGCGACGTGCTGGCAGGGGAGCCTTCGGTGCTGCTGAGGCCGGAAATCTATGTTACGGCCGCCCTGGTTGGCGCGTCGATCTTCACATTGGGCGATGTCGCCGGACTGCCGCAGATCGTGTCAGGCTTGGCCGGTTTCGCCGCGGCATTCGCCGTGCGCGGCGGCGCGCTCAAATTCGGCTGGTCGTTTGCGTCCTACAAGAGCCGGCCCGGCAGGCGGCCGGAGGATATTTCGTGAGAGAAGGGATTAGGGACTAGTGAGTAGTGAGTAGTGATTAGGGTTAATCAGTAGGTGTAAATTATGATGTCTTCACTACTGACTACTGACTACTGACTACTGACTACTGACTACTGACTACTGACTACTGCTCACGCAGCAAAACGCTGCGCTTCCCCGCCGTAATAATTGACGTAGCGGGCGCCGATCTCCTTGACCGGCATCACCACGAACACATCGACCGTCGAGAATTCACGATCGATGACGCAGCCGTCGCCGATGCGGGCGCCGACCCTGAGATAGCCCTTGACCAAGGGCGGCATCGCAGCGATCGCTGCCTTGGCATTGACCGCCTCGATCGGCATCAGGTCCATGGAACAATAGCGCCCGG
This sequence comes from Mesorhizobium sp. B2-5-3, assembly GCF_006441005.1. Taxonomy (NCBI): domain Bacteria; kingdom Pseudomonadati; phylum Pseudomonadota; class Alphaproteobacteria; order Hyphomicrobiales; family Phyllobacteriaceae; genus Mesorhizobium; species Mesorhizobium sp. B2-5-3. The sequence continues at coordinate 296,097 of NZ_VFUS01000002.1, read as the reverse complement.
CGACGGCGCGCACGTCCCAAGCCGAATTCGTGCGGCAGTGATGCGCCAGATAGGTGAGCGCCTCGGCATGGGCCGCCGGCACCGTGCCCTGGAAAGACGCACAGCCGGTCATCACGCCAATGCCGTAGTGGTTGATGTAGGCCCAGATGCCTTGCCACAATGCCTCGATGGTGCGCTTCGAACGGTATTCCGGCAGGACGCAGGAGCGGCCGAGCTCGAGAAAGCGCTGGCCGGGGTGACGGGCGATGAGCTTGGTCAGCTCGAACTCGCCTTCGGAATAGAAGCCGCCGGCGGCCGCAGCGATTTCTTGCCGCAGCAGCCGGTAGGTCCCGACGATGCGGCGATGTTCGGGGCCGGAAAGCGAGGTATCGAAGACGAGCAGGTGATCGCAGTGCGGATCGAAGCGGTCGGCATCACGGCGGTCCTGCACCTGAAACAGGTTCTTCCTGGCGCCAAGCTCGTCGTAGAATACCCGGTAGCGCACTTCCTGCGCGGCCGCGATCTCGGCCTCGTTGCGGGCCAGCCGCACTTCGAGGTTGCCGATACGGCCGAGCGCTGCGCCCTTTGTGACGGAATCGACATTGCGCCCGGCAAGCAAGGCGCCGCCGGCGTTCGGCCGAGTGTCACATTCCGGCATAACTGTATGCACGAGTGATTCTCCTTCGAGCCATCCCTCTTGGCACGGGGATACGGTGTAGGTGCAACAGGATTGTGACAGTACCGTGATACGGCGTCGCGGGCAATACTTCGTCGGCTGGCGAATACGGTCAACCGGCTACGTTATGCAAAAGCAAGGTGGCGCCGCTCGGCAGGAGATTGAAGAAAAAAAGTCTCAGGCGGCGACCTGCCCCTCGATGGCGTCGACCAGTGCATCGGGGTCGAGCGGCTTGGTGACAAAGCCGCTGGCGCCGTGGGCGAGCACCGCATGGCGGGTCTTTTCCTGGCTGTCGGCCGACAGCACCATGATGGGCACTGGCGGCACGGCCGTCTCCTCCTCATGGCGGCGGATGGCGGCGATGGCGTCCATCCCATCCATCACCGGCATGTGCAGGTCCATCAGCACCACGTCGAAGCGGTGTTTGTGTCCGGCACCGGTAACGGCCTCGACCGCCGCCTTGCCGTTGCCGACAACCTTGACGCGATGACCGGCCTTCAGCAGCGTGGCGCGAGCGAGCATGGCGTTGATGTCATTGTCCTCGGCGATCAGCACCGACAGGCCACGCTGGCGATCACTGGCGGCGCGAAGCGCCGGCGGGTGGGGCTTTTCCGGCCGTGTCGGGGCAAGCGCCGGCGCATGACTGCTCAGAAGCACACGCAAAAGTGTTCCGCCTCGCACCGGTCTGGCGAGGAAGGTCGCGTAGCCGCTGGCGCGGAACTCGCCGAGCATGCCGCGATCGGTCGGGGCGATCAGCGTGATGGCTTCGCAATCGGAAAAACCGCTTTGGCGCAGCCGCTTGAGCAGTCTTCCGTCGCCCTCTTCCATGGCCGCGTCGACCAGCAGCACGTCGCAATCGCCGGAGAACGATGCCGCCTGCGCCACGGTGGTGGCGATATCGACCGCGCCGCCATTGGCGCGGATGCTGCGGGCGATGGCGTCGGCCTCGACGATATTTCTCGACAGGATTACCGCGTGCCTGCCCTGAAGCGCGTCCACCCGGCCCGGTGGTGGCTCGCTCGCGGAGATGGCCGGGATATCGAAGACGAATTCCGAACCCTGACCCAACCGGCTGGAGACGGAAATCGTGCCGCCCATGGCGGTCACCAGGCGCTTGGAGATGGCAAGACCGAGACCGGCTCCGCCATGCGCGCGCGTCGAGGTGCCGTCGGCCTGCTCGAACTCCTCGAAAATGCGCTCCATGTCGTCTTCATGCAGGCCTGGCCCGGTATCCGCGATGGTGAAGCATATGCGGTCGGTGGTTTCAGTGCGGGCGCGCGCTATACTCACCAGCACCCCGCCGCTGTCGGTGAACTTGATGGCGTTGCCGATCAGGTTGAGCAGCACCTGCCTGACCCGGCCCGGATCTGCGGTGATCAATTGCGGCACGTCGGGCTCGACATGGCAGCCGAGGCCGATATCCTTGGAGAAGGCGCGCGCGGCGAGGAGCTCGACAACGTTGTCGGCGATCTCGCGCACCGACATTGGCTGCGGTTCGGGATCGAAGCGTCCCGCCTCGATCTTGGAATAGTCGAGCAGGTCCTCGATGAGGGCCAGCAGCGCGCTGGCCGAGGTCGAAATGGCGCCGACATAGGTCTGCTGCTCCGGCGACAGGCTGGTATCGGCCAACAGCCTGGCCATGCCCATGATGCCGTTCATCGGCGTGCGGATTTCATGGCTGACGGTGGCGAGGAAGCGCGATTTGGCCTGGCTTGCGTATTCGGCCCGCTCGCGCGCGGTGATCAGCGAGGATTCGGCACGCTTGCGGGCGGTGATGTCGCGGGCGATGGCGCGATGCGAGACAGAACCGCTGTCCTTGTCGCGCACCGACAGTTCGATCCACGAGAACCAGCGCGAACCGCCAGGGGTGCGGATGGCGACGTCGGTGGAACTCAGGCATTCATGGTCGGAAAAGGCGGCGTCGGGAACGATACCGACTTCGATGCCAAGTTCCGCCAGGGTCTTGCCGGCGAGGTCGCGCTGATCGACCTCGACGAGATCGGCGAACACCTTGTTGGCATAGACGATATAGCCGTCGCGGTCGCGATGAATGACGAGATCGCCAAGCGCGTCGATCAGGCCGCGAAAGCGCTCTTCGCTCTCCTGCATCTCCCACATGCGATCGGCCAGCGTCTCGATCTCGGCACGGCTGCGAGCCGTGGTTTCATCAAGCAGCGCGGCGGTGCGGTATTCGTTCCTTCTGGCGCGCAGGTGCAGGCCGAAGCCGGCAAGGCCGGTCGCCAGCAAAGCGAGGCTGATGAAGATCGGCGCGCCGGTCAGGTGGGTCAACCCCGCCAGCATGATGATGGCGACGAAGGTCAGCAGCGGCAAGCCTTCGCGGCCGGCCAATCGCGGCTCATTCCTGGCCTGTTGCGGCTCAGGCGCCAGCGGCGGTGCGGCGACGAACCGCCGCGCCGACGCCGGCGGGGGTACCGCATCGACGTCTTCGCCAGTCTCCGCTTCCTGGATGCCGGATTCCGCGACCATGCGAAAACCCTACCGGACAGAAATTATGGAAGCCTGCGGGGGATCGTTCGAATTTTAGCGGATAGGTTGTTTTACCCCGGCGAACTCACTGCATGTCTACGACGACGCGGCCGCGGATCTTGCCGTCGACGATGTCGCGCGCGGCGTCGATGATGTTGTCGAAGCCGATGGTCGTGGACAGGCTGGCGAGCTTGCGCAGATCCAGGTCGGCGCCGATGCGGCGCCAGGCCTCGAGCCGCACCGGTTTCGGCGCCATCACCGAATCGATGCCGAGCAGCGAAACGCCGCGCAGGATGAAAGGTGCCACGCTCGACGGCAGGTCCATGCCGCCGGCCAGGCCGCAGGCCGCGACGGCACCGCCATAGGAGGTCATAGAGAGCACATTGGCCAGTGTGTGGCTGCCGACGGAATCGATGCCGCCCGCCCAACGCTCCTTGGCGAGCGGCTTGGTCGGCTGGCTGAGTTCGTCGCGCGATATCACCTCCGCGGCGCCAAGATCGATGAGATACGGGCTTTCGGCATTGCGCCCTGTCGAGGCAATGACGTGATAGCCCAGGCTGGACAGGATGGAGACCGCGACCGAGCCGACGCCGCCGGCCGCGCCCGTCACCACCACGGGCCCGCGATCGGGCACGATGCCGTGCCGCTCCAGTGCCATGACGCACAGCATTGCGGTATAGCCGGCGGTGCCGACCGCCATCGCGTCATGCGCGCTGATGCCGTCGGGGAGCGGCACCAGCCAGTCGCCGTTGACGCGGGCGCGCCCGGCATAGGCGCCAAAATGCGTCTCGCCGACACCCCAGCCGTTCAGGATGACCTTGTCTCCCTTGCGCCAGTCGGGATGGGAAGAGGATAAGACCGTTCCGGCGAAATCGATGCCTGGCACCAAGGGCCAGCGGCGAATGACCGGCGCCTTGCCTGATATTGCGAGCCCATCCTTGTAGTTCACCGTCGTCGCTTCGACTGCGACGGTGACGTCACCGTCCATGAGATCGGCTTCGGTGAGGTCGGTCACCGCCACCGACTGTTTCTTTTCGGCGTCGCGCGAAACGAGGATGGCTTTGAAGGTTTCGGGCATTTTTCTCTCCTCGATCTATCGACGTTTGGACTCTGCTGCGGCGGCCGCGCCGGGTCAATCGGTCAGGCGTCGGGACCCTGGGGCTTGGGCTGGCGCCGCCAGCCCAAAACTTCGTCAAGCACGACCAGCGCGGCGCCGACCGAAATGAAGGCATCGGCGAGATTGAACACGGCGAAGGACCAGACCGGAGTGTGGAACAGGATGTAGTCGATGACGTGGCCGTAGACGGCGCGGTCGATCAGATTGCCGAGCGCGCCACCGATGATCAGGGCAAAGCCGGTGCGGGCAATAACATGGCCCGCTGGCGTGTGCGTGGCCAGATAGAGCACGAAGGCGACGACGAGAACGGCGATGATCACCAGCCCGGTATCGCCGAAGGATGAGAACATCGAGAAGGCGATGCCGGTATTATAGGTGCGAAACAGCGCCAGGAAGGGCAGGAGATCGAGCTTTTCCTGAAAGGGAAGGCCGATCTCGACCAAATGTTTTATCCACTGGTCGAGCGCGATGGCCGCGACGACCAGCAGCGCATAGGGAGACCATGATTTCACGATTGGGCAACCCTCATTGCGAATCCACCATAGGGTCCAGTTTCAGCGCGCCGCGGCGGATCTCGAACAGCATGACGCCGGTGGCGACGGCAAGATTGAGCGAATCGGCACGCCCTGCCTGCGGAATCCTGAGCAGCCTGTCGCAACTCGCCGCCAGGCTTTCGGGCAGGCCTTGCTGTTCATTGCCCATCATCAGCAGCACCGGCCCCCGGGAAAAATCGACCGAGCGGTAGTCGACCGCGCCTTTGAGGTGCGTGCCGGCGACGAGGCCAGAAAACCCGCCGCGCCAGGCGAGGAATGCGTCGGTCGTCGCCTTGGCCACCGGAACGGCGAAGATCGAGCCCATGGTGGCGCGCACCGTCTCCACCGAAAAGGGATCGGTGGTGTCTCCGACCAGGATCACGCCCTTGGCGCCGACGGCGTCCACCGTGCGGATGACGGTGCCGAGGTTGCCGGGATCGCGCACCCGGTCGAGCGCCACCCAGACATCGCCATTGTCGGCGCGGATATCCTTCAGGGCCAGGAATTTCTGCGAGAAAACGCCGATCACCATTTGCGGATTGTCGCGACGGGTTATGGCGACAAGCACTTTTTCCGAGACTTCGAGCACGGTGCCGCCGGCGGCAACCGTACGCGCAGCGACCTTCTCAACCGCCGCGTTGCCGCGTCCGGCCTTGGCGAAGACCAGGGTCCTGATCTGCCAGCCGAGGTCGAGCGCATCGATGACCAGCTTCAGTCCCTCGGCCATGAAGGCGTTCTGCTGGTCGCGGAATTTTTTCAAGGCCAGCGCCTTGATGTCCTTGACCAGCGGATTGGCGAGGCTGGTGACCTCTTTCACCTGCCCGACCGGACGGGCGCCGTCATATCCACTCATCAGGCCACCCAGCGCGAGAACAGCGAGGTCGACAGCGCGCGGCCCGCCGATTTTTCGCGGATGATCAATTCGCCCGATTCAACCTTGCCGCCCATGGCGGCAAAGGTGTCGCGCATGAGGGCATGGATGGCGAAGAAGGAGGCGCGAATCGAATAAGCGGTCAGCACCACGGCAAGCGGTTTCGGCGTCAGGATCGATCGGCAGAGATCGGTCAATGCCGGCAGGTCCTCGAACAACTGCCAGACCTCGCCCTTGGGGCCGCGGCCATAGGCGGGCGGGTCGAACAGAACGATGTCATAGCGGCTGCCGCGGCGCTCCTCGCGCTCGGCGAATTTCACTGCGTCTTCGACGATCCAGCGGATCGGCTTGTTGCCAAGCCCGGCCATCTCCTGGTTTTCGCGAGCCCAGCCGATCGCCTTTTTCGAGGCATCGACATGGGTGACCTCCGCGCCGGCGCGCGCCGCTACCAGCGAGGCAAGGCCGGTATAGCCGAACAGGTTGAGCACCTTGACCGGCCGCCTGGCCGCCGCGATCAGTCCGGCCATGTGATCCCAGTGCGAGGCCTGCTCGGGAAACACGCCGACATGGCGAAACGAGGTGAAGCGGCCGAGATAATCGATGCCGTCGTGCTTCATCGGCCAGGTCTCGCCGAGCGGCGTCCCGGGGAAGCGCCAGCGGCCAATGCCTTCCTCGTCGGTATCGCCGGTGAAGACAGCGTCGGCGCGGTCCCATTCCCTTGCCGGTAGCGCCTTCTGCCAGATCGCCTGGCCCTCGGGGCGGACGATCCGATAAGGACCGTATTGTTCGAGCTTCTGGCCGGCGCCGCTGTCGAGCAGCGCATAATCGGCATTGGGTGCCACTTCGAGGATCAGCGGAAGCTGTTCGGCCGGAAGAGCGCCGTCGCGACGGGCCAGGATGCGGGGCGCCGACTTCGGTTCCGGGCGCTCGTCGGCCCTGGCCTCGGGCCGCTCCTGCGGCCTGGCCGTTCCACGGCCTTCATGCGGACGCACCCGTTGCGCACCGCTTTTTGCGGGCGGACGGCTGTCGCGGCGTTTGTCGCGAAAAGATTTCAAGCAGGAGCATCTCCGAGGCGTGGCCGCTTTTGACATAGGGCAACCGGCTTCGCAACCAAGTCCGCCGCGCAAGCGTCGCCTGGTCATGCCGGCTTGCGATGGACCAATGTCAAAGAAACAGGCAAATCTTCGATATGTCCCGCTCCGAACGCCTGCTCGACCTGATCCAGACATTGCGCCGGCATCGCATGCCGGTGAGCGGGCAGTCGCTCGCCGACGAACTCGGGATTTCAATTCGCACGCTTTACCGGGACATCGCAACGCTGCAGGGCCAGGGGGCGCCGATCGAGGGCGAGGCGGGGCTCGGCTATGTGCTGAAGCCCGGATTCATGCTGCCGCCGTTGACGTTCAGCGACGAGGAGATCGAGGCAATTGTGCTCGGTTCGCGCTGGGTCGCCAAGCAGCCGGATTCGCGGCTTTCGTCAGCGGCCGTCAACGCGCTTGCCAAGATCGCGTCGGTGCTGCCTGATGATCTGCGCGAGGATCTCGACGCCACCACACTGCTGGTCGGGCCGCCCGCCCCGACTGTTGAAAGCATCGATCTCGGCCTGGTGCGGCAGGCGATCCGTAACGAGCGCAAGCTGGACTTTTTCTATCGCGATGCCGGCGGCGCGGGGTCGCGGCGCGTGGTGTGGCCGTTCGCGCTTGGCTTCTTCGACAAGGTGCGGGTCGTGGTGGCGTGGTGCGAAATGCGGCAGGATTTCCGGCATTTTCGCACCGACCGCATAGCCGAGCTCAAGACGACGGATCTGCGCTATCCGCGCCGCCGTCAGGCGCTGCTGAAGGAATGGCGGGCAACGCTCGACACCCCACGGCGTTAGCGGTGTGTAAGCTGTCCAGGGCGCCTTTCGTGACGGATACTGCCAGAATCTGACAGTGATGCGCTTTATGTCTGTCCCGGTCGAAACCCCTGGAGAACAGTCATGGTCACCCCCAATTTCGTCATCCTCTACGTCGACCAGCCGCAGCGTAGCGGCGCCTTCTACAGCGCGCTGCTCGGCCGCGAGCCGGTCGAAAGCGCGCCGACATTCGTGCTGTTCGTGCTCGACAACGGTTTCAAACTCGGTCTCTGGTCGAGGCATACGGTGGAACCGGCGGCGGCAGCGACCGGTGGCGGCGCCGAGATCGTCTTTGCCCTGGATACGCCCGAGGCAGTCGATGCCGCCCATGCCGACTGGTCCGGACGTGGGCTGAAGATCCTGCAGGCGCCGACCGACATGGATTTCGGCCGCACCTTCGTTGCGCTCGATCCCGACAACCATCGCCTGCGGGTCTACTGGCTGTCGGACGGGCAGCAGGCCGAGGGGGAGCAGGAATGAGCGCGTATTGGATCGCGGTGGCGTCGGCGCAGCACGTCCGGCGCGGCCGCGAGGGCGGCTTTATGCAGGTCAACCACGGCAAGGCGGCGCCGCTGCGGCGGATGCAGCCCGGGGACGGCATTGTTTATTATTCGCCGACAACGATTTTGGGCGAGAAAGACGGGCTGCGGGTGTTCACGGCGATCGGCACGGTACGGGAGGGAGAACCCTATCAAGGCGACATGGGCGGCGGCTTCACGCCCTTTCGCCGCGACGTCGACTGGGCGGCGGCCGGGGAAGCGCCGATCAAGCCATTGCTCGACAGGCTGGACTTCACGGCCGGCAAGCCGAATTGGGGGTATCAACTGCGCTTCGGCCTGTTCTCGATAAGCGCGGCCGATTTCGCCGTAATCGCCGAAGCTATGGGCGCTAACCAGCCGGGACAGTAAGCTAGATCCTGAGCGCCTTGTAGACGGCAATGCCGGCGGCAAGGTCCTCGAGCGCGGCGCCGACCGACTTGAACAGCGTGATCTCGTCGGCGCTCCGGCGCCCTTGCTTCTGACCGCGCGCCAGCTCGTGCAAATCGGCTATGATGGCTTCCGATTTCAGCACGCCGGAAGCGAGCGGTATGACGATGTCGCCCGCTTCCTTGGTGGCGCCGGCGCGGGTGTCGACATAGACCCGGGCGCGCCCTATCGCCTCGTCGTCGCTTTCGCGCATTGTCGGGGTGAAGCCGCCGACCATGTCGACATGGCTTCCCGGCTTCAGGCGGGCGCCCTTGATCAGCGGATCGGTGGCGATCGTCGCCGACGAGACGATATCGGCCTGGCCGAGTTCGGCATCGAGATCGGTCGCTGCGCTCGCCGCGAAGCCCTCGGCGCGCAGTCCGGCGGCGACCTTCTCGGCGTTGTCCAAGGTGCGATTCCAGATGCGGATGGTCCTGATCGGCCGCACGGCGCAATGCGCCTTGGCGAGGAATGGCGACAGCGCACCGGCCCCGATCACCAGCAGCCGGGAAGCGTCTTCGCGCGCCAGATAGGATGCGGCGAGCGCCGAGGCGCAGGCCGTGCGCCATTGCGTCAGCCGCTGGCCGTCGATCAGGGCCTCCGGTTCGCCGGTGGCGCCGTTGAGCAGGAGATAGACCCCCATCACTGCCGGTTTGCCGATGGCATTGTTGTCGGGCGAGACGGTAACGATCTTGACGCCGATATGCCCCCCGGCCGAGATGCCGGCTGCGTTGAAATCGGTCCAGGCCGGCATCAGCAGCAAGGTCGAGGCCGCACCGTCCGGCCGTTCGACCGTGTGATGGTGCCGGACAGGTTGCACCGCGCCGTCACGGAAAGCCACGCGCAGCGTGTCCACTAGGCCCGGGAAGGTCAACGACTGGTCGACCTCTGCGGCCGAAATGGTCAGCATGGGAAACTCCGTGAAGAAAATCGCGGGCCCGAGAGGGCCCGCAGCGCCGTGCGGCGGTCAGTTGGTCGGCTTCGGCAGCACCGGTCCCTGCGGTGTCGACGGGGTGCGGCCGATCGCCTGGCGCAGGTTCTCGGCCTCGACGCCGCGCTGGCGCGCCAGCTTGCGGTAACGTCCCTGCTTGACCCAGGTCGCCAGGCTGCCGACGACCATGCCGACGGCGAGGGCCAGGAACAGGAAGATGAACAGCGGCAAAGTGAGCGTCAGCGCCGGATTGCCGGGATTGAACGGATCCAGCGTGAAGGCGACGAGTTCGCGATTGGCGACGGCCAGCGCGATCAGGATGACCGCCAGGGGCACGAAGACCACGATGAGCATGAAGCGATTGAGCATGATGTTTTCCGTCGGAAACCGGCCTCCCGGGAAGGGCCGGTCTGGCGTCGCGCCTATTTTCCGCCATTCAGCCTTTCGCGCAGTTCCTTGCCGGTCTTGAAGAAAGGCACCCATTTCTCCTCGACCTCGACGGATTCACCGGTGCGCGGGTTGCGGCCGGTGCGGGCGGGGCGATTTTTCACCGAAAAGGCACCGAAGCCACGCAATTCGACCCGGTTGCCTTCGGCGAGCGCGTCGGTGATCTCGTCGAAAATCGCGCCGACGATGTTTTCAACGTCGCGCAGGAAAAGATGCGGATTGCGCGTGGCAATAATCTGCACAAGTTCGGACTTGATCATCGGACGGGTCCCCTGAAATCGGTGCGGTCGAAATTATGAGGATGATTTTGTTTGCTTTTTCATCCACCCCAAACGGCATCTCAAGGGTGCCAGACGGAAACGAGACCGTCAAGAAACAAGCGGTCGGCGCCAAGTTCATGGATGATATCGCCGCTGTAGTCCGGCAGGCCGAGCGCGCCGGCGATCGTGCGCACCATCGCTTTGGAAAACAGGAAGCCGCCGCGCCGCTCCGTGTCCTTCCATTCGACCACCTTGAGTTTCGAGTCGACGCCCTTGGTCGCCAGCCAGTCGATCGCCTCGGTCTCGCCGCCGACGGCGTCGATCAGGCCGTTGGCGACCCCTTGGCGACCGGTGAAGATCGATCCGTCGGCGAGCGCCAGCGCTTGCTCGCGGGTCATCTTGCGGCGTTCGGCGACGATGCCGACGAACCAGTCGTAGCTGTCGAGGATGAGCTTGCGGACCATGGCGCGCTCGTCGTCGTTGGTCGGCTTGAAAGGCGAGGGCGAGGCCTTGAGCGGCGAGGATTTCACTTCCTCCAGCTTGACGCCGAGCTTGTCCATCAGGCCGCTGACATCAGGATACTGGATCAACACGCCGATCGAGCCGACGATCGAGGTCTTGCGGGCGACGATGTGATCGGTGGCGCTCGCGATCATGTAGCCGGCCGACGCGGCGAGCGTGCCGACCTCGGCCGCGACAGGCTTGTCGGCGGCGAGCTTGCGCACCTCCTCATAGATCGATTCACCGCCGACGGTGGTGCCGCCGGGGGAATCGATGGCGAGGATCACGCCTTTCACCCTCGGCGACTTGCGGATGGCTTCCAGCCGCTCGATCAGTTCGTCGTCCTCGGTTATGGTGCCTTCGATCCTGACCTTGGCGATATGATCGACGGCCGACCCGCCGAAATCGTCGCGATAGAACCAGGCCGAGATCGCAATCACGCCGAGCGCAACGATGGCGATGGCCGCAGCGCGCCAGAAGGTCAGCTTACGCCGCAAGCGGCGGCGGTCGATCAGGTCGTCGGCTCTCAATGCCATGGTCAGCCTCACGGTCGATGGAAAGAGATGCTTTTAGACCATGACGTCCCGGTCTGGAAGCAATTCCGTCTGCGCATGACGCGGCAATCCGCGCGCGGCGCACGCGAGGCAAGTGCGCGTCAGCGTCCGCCAAGACGTCGGTTTCGTGATTGGTCCGTGAAACGAACGGCAGGTAAGGAGAGAGCCGGCGGTAACGAAAAATGTACGCCAGACGTCTATTTCTGCTATGAAGCAGGGCTGTCGGTGTTGATCCGTTCTGATCTGCACGACCGCAACTGTCACATTTTCGCGGTTTTCGTCGGCTTGTGCTTGCTTGAAAGCGCCGACGTCCCACCTATAGGCGGTGTTGCCCGGCGGGGCAGGGGTTTTAGAAGAAAGCAGTTATGTTAGCGCGAACGAGTGAAGCGAGCAGCACCGAGACGGAGTTGGCTCCCCCGGCGGACGGCCCGGCGAGGGGGGACGCGTTCGATCGCGCACGGCGGCATTCGCGCCGGGTGCGCGTGCTCAAATTCGCCGTGCCGGTGCTAGCGGCGTTGATCGCCATTGCCTTCCCGGTCTATTCCTACCTCGCCGCACCGGTGTCCGTCGCGGTCCAGGCGGAAGGCACCGCCTTTTCCAACGGCAAGCTGGTGATGGCCAACCCCAAGCTCAACGGCTTCACCAAGCAGAAATTGCCCTATTCCATGACGGCATTGCGCGCCATACAGGACGTCAGCACGCAAGGCATCATCGAACTCGACGGCATCGACGCCAAGGTGCCGATCGCGGCCGACAATGTCGCTGCGATCAAAGCCACGCATGGTACCTACGATCGCGAAGGCAATACGATGCACCTGACCAGCGACGTCACGATCGCCACGACCGACGGCCTTCAGGCCAGGTTCAAATCGGTCTTCCTCGACATGGGCAAAGGCACTATGAAGACGGATGACCCCGTGGACGTCAGCCGTGACGGGTCGCAGATCACCGCGAATTCCTTGTCGGTGCAGGACAATGGCAAGGTTCTGGTGTTCGAGAACAAGGTGCGCGTCAATATCGATCCCGCCAATCTGAAGGCGGCAGAGGCAAAGGGCGAAGAAGCGAATGTGGCTCATTAGTTCGACACGGCTTGCCGCCGCAGCTTCGGCGCTGCTTTTGCTGGGGCTTGCGCCGGCGCTGGCGCAATCCACCGCCGAGAGCGCGTCCGGGCTCAAACTGTCGGGCGACAAGCCCATCCAGATCGAGAGCGACAAGCTGGAGGTCCGGCAGGCAGACAACGTCGCCGTGTTCACCGGCAACGTCACGGTCGTGCAGGGACCGACCCTGCTCAAGTCCGGCAAGATGATGGTCTACTACGTCAAGGACCCGAACGCGGCCGCAAAGGGGACGGAAGCAGCGGGAGCGGCGATGACCGGCTCCGCCAACATCGACCACCTTGAAGTCAGCGGAAAAGTTTACATCAAGTCGAATGACCAGATCGCGACCGGTGACAATGGCACCTTCGACATGAAGACGCAGGTGCTGGTCCTGTCCGGCAAGGAAGTGGTGCTGTCGCAAGGCCCCAATGTCCTCAAGGGCTGCAAGCTCACCGTGCAGATGAAGACTGGCCTCGCCAATGTCGACGGCTGCGGCGGACGTGTCATCATGTCGATGACGCCACCGCCGAAATCGGGAGCGACGAACCCCTGATGGCCAGCCTGTCGTCGCTGACGGCGCGTCTTCCGGGGCGGGCCGCCGGCAAGGTTTCGGCTCCGGCCACGGTCACCGCCGATAAGGCGAAGTTCAAGGGAACCTTGATCGCCAAGGGCCTGACCAAGAGCTACAAGGGTCGCAAGGTGGTCAGCGGCGTCACGCTCGGGGTGCGTGCCGGCGAGGCCGTCGGGCTGCTCGGTCCGAACGGTGCCGGCAAGACCACTTGTTTCTACATGGTCACCGGCCTGGTGCCGGTGGACGAGGGCACGATCGAGATCGACGGCTTCGATGTCACCTCCATGCCGATGTACCGGCGTGCTCGTCTGGGCATCGGATATCTGCCGCAGGAGGCCTCGATCTTCCGCGGCCTCAGCGTCGAGCAGAACATTCGCGCCGTGCTGGAAGTGGTCGAAAAGAGCCGCAAGGAGCGCGAGCGCAGCCTCGACGAACTGCTCGAGGAGTTCCACATCAGCCATCTGCGCAAGGCGCCATCGATGTCGCTTTCCGGCGGCGAACGTCGGCGCCTGGAGATCGCGCGTGCGCTGGCCACGCGCCCGGCCTACATGCTGCTCGACGAGCCTTTCGCCGGCATCGACCCGATTGCCGTCGCCGACATCCAGCAACTGGTGCGTCATTTGACGGCGCGCGGCATCGGCGTGCTCATCACCGATCACAATGTGCGCGAGACGCTCGGCCTGATCGACCGCGCCTACATCATCCATGCCGGCCAGGTGCTCACTCATGGCCGGGCCGATGAAGTGGTCGCAAATCCCGACGTGCGGCGGCTCTATCTGGGCGAGGGATTCACGCTTTGAGCGTGAAATTTGTTTCCTGACGCGATTTTTTGCCTGTCAGGGGCCGCTTTTTCGTGATTTTGCTCCGGGATAACGCTCCGGTAAGCGGGTTTTGCTAGCGTTTGCCTTGACAAGCAAAAGCCGGGCCAGTTTCTATCGGTTCGCGAAAATTCCTTCCGGCAGTCCGGATGCAGACGAGGCGTTTGAAACCGAACCATGGCGTTGGCGGCGAAACTACAGCTACGACAGTCGCAGTCGCTGGTGATGACGCCACAGCTGATGCAGTCGATCCGGCTGCTGCAGTTCACCCATGCCGAACTCGAGCACTTCATCGACGAGGAGATCGAGCGCAACCCGTTGCTGGAGCGCGCCGAGCCGCAGGACGACGCCGCCAGCGACCAGGCGCCGAGGACCGAGGCGGCACCGGAAACGGCCGACGACGGCGACTGGTTCGAGACCGAAGCGGGATGGAGCGCCGAGGCGATCTCGGAAAAGCTCGACACATCGCTGGAGAACCTGTTCCCGGACGACCCGGGCACCAGCGAGCGGCTCGGACCAGACCTCACGGCACAGTGGAAATCGGCGACCGGCAATGGCGGCACGTCCTCGTCCGAAGGCTTCGATGCCGGCGACATGGCGGCGACCGCGATCACGCTGCGCGATCATGTCAGCGAGCAGATCGCGCTCGCTTTCGCCGATCCGGCGGCGCGCCTGATCGCCGGCGAACTCGCGGACGGCCTCGACGAGACCGGCTATATGCGCGCCGATATGGCTGAGATAGCCTCGCGCCTTGGTAGCGGCGCCGACGCCGTGGCCAAGGTGCTGTCGGTGTGCCAGACCTTCGAGCCGGCCGGCCTGTTCGCCCGCGACCTTGCCGAATGCCTGTCGCTGCAACTTGCCGTGCGCGACAGGCTCGATCCGGCGATGAAGGCGCTGATTGCCAATCTCGAACTCCTGGCGCGCCGCGATTTCCACACGCTGAAGCGGATCTGCGGCGTCGACGAAGAGGACCTGCTGGACATGCTGGCCGAGATCCGGGCGCTCGATCCGCGGCCGGGCATGGCATTTTCGGGCGGCGCCAGCGACGCCGTCATTGCCGATGTCGAGGTGCGCGCGGCCAATGACGGCAGCTGGACGGTCGAGCTCAACGCCGAAACGCTGCCGCGCGTGCTGGTCGACCACATCTATTTCGCCCAGGTTTCGCCGCACGCCAAGAACCAGGCCGAAAAGGATTTCCTGGCCGAGTGCCTGCAGAACGCCAATTGGCTGACGCGCAGCCTCGATCAGAGGGCAAAGACCATTCTCAAGGTCGCATCGGAGATCGTGCGCCAGCAGGATGCCTTCCTCGTCCATGGCGTGCGCCAGCTGAAGCCGCTCAACCTGCGCACGGTGGCCGACGCCATAGGCATGCACGAATCGACCGTCAGCCGGGTCACCGCGAACAAGTACATGCTGACGCCGCGCGGCGTGTTCGAACTGCGCTATTTCTTCACCGCCTCGATCGCCTCGTCGGGCGGTGGCGAGGCGCATTCGTCGGAAGCGGTGCGTGACCGCATCAAGCAATTGATCGACGAGGAAAAAACCGTCGACGTCCTGTCCGACGACGCGATCGTCGACATGTTGCGCGAAAGCGGCGTCGATATCGCCAGGCGTACGGTCGCCAAATACAGGGAAGGCATGAATATCCCGTCCTCGGTGCAGCGCCGGCGCGAGAAGCGGGCCCTTGCCAGCGCCGGGCGCTAGGTTCGGCGATTTCCACAGGGTTCGTGCTTCATTGACAAGCTGCGGTGAAGTGGCTAGAAGCCCGCCCGCATGAGACGGGCTCGGCGCCCGCTAGCGGATGGTCCGTCACGACAATGGCCTAGGGATGGTCAAGAAGGCGGCTTGTGATCAACCGGAAAGTTTGGATTTAAATCGGCGCGAGTGACGCCGCAAAGCTTGTGCGCACGGACCACGAGTATAAACTCCGGCCAGTTTGAAGCCTGAGCAAGGAAGGTCAGTTTTCAGATGAATCTGCGCATATCGGGAAAACACATGGATATCGGCGATGCGTTCCGTACGCGCATCAACGATCGTGTCGGCGAGGCGATCGGCAAATATTTCGACCGCGGCTTTGCCGGACATGTCACCGTCATCAAATCGGGCTCGCGCTATTCGGCGGATTGCATGATCCGGCTGGATTCCGGCGCTTCGCTGCAGGCGACCGGCGATGCCCAGGACCCGACGCTGGCTTTCGAGGCCGCGGCGGATCGTCTGGAAACCCGGCTTCGGCGCTACAAGCGCCGGCTGAAATCGCACAATTCGGGCAATGGCGAGCTCACCGATATCGCCTACACGGTGATGGCGCCACTCGCCGATGACGACGAGGACATTCCGGAGGATTTTGCGCCGGCCATCGTCGCCGAATCGACCATGACGCCGAAGACCATGTCGGTGGCGTCGGCGGTCATAGAACTCGACACAAAGGACAGTCCGGTCTTCGTCTTCCGCAACGCCGGAAACAATCACGTCAACATCGTCTATCGCCGGCCGGATGGGAACATCGGCTGGATCGATCCGTCCACGACCAAGGTCGCACAGGGATAAAACCGGCCGCACGAGGGGTGGGGACTGGTGACGGCAGGCGAACAAGGGATTTTCAAGTATGGATCTGAGCGATCTCATCAACGTTCCGGCGATATTGCCGGCGTTGAAGGCGAACTCCAAGAAGCAGCTTCTGCAATTGCTGTCGGAGAGGGCGGCCGCGATTTCCGGCATTCCGGAGCGGGAAGTGTTCGACACCATCCTGCAGCGCGAGCGGCTCGGCTCGACCGGGGTCGGCAACGGCATCGCCATTCCGCACGGCAAGCTGGCCGGCGTGAAGCGCATCGCCGGCGTGTTCGCCCGCCTGGAGACGCCGGTCGATTTCGAGGCGCTCGACGACCAGCCGGTCGACCTGGTGTTCCTGCTGCTGGCCCCTGAAGGGGCCGGCGCCGATCATCTGAAGGCGCTGTCGCGCATCGCGCGGGTGCTGCGCGACGCCGATACAGTGGCCAAGATCAGGGGAACGCGCGACGCCGTGGCAATCCACGCGCTTTTATCGGACACCCAGGCCTCGCACGCGGCCTGACGTTTTCTGGATAAACGATGGTCGAGGGCCGCCACGGGCGGCCCCGTTCGTTTTCAGCGGAAAATCGCCTTAATGAATGGCGACCGTGGTCAGGTCGTTTTCCATGGCGCCGGCCAGCGCGCGATCGCGCGCATCCGAAAGCAGGATCGGCTGGCCGTTGGCGGCAAACAGCGCCCACAATTCCATGCCGGGCGCGATTTCGCCAATGCCCGGGAAACGGCCGAGCAGTTCCTCGCTCGTTACCTTGCGCAGATAAGCGACCGAGCCCTCGCCGAGATGGGCGAATTCACCGCTGGTCATGGTGGGATTTTGGTCAATTCTGGTCATTTCAAGCCTCCTTGGCGCGAGACGCCGCCCTGGTTCTGGGCAGTAGGCCATCCCGCATGAGAGCCATCGGCAAAGATCAGTCTTTCACCGATATGTTTATTTTCCGTACCAGCCGCTCGGACTCGGGCCGATCAAGATCGATCGACAAAAGGCCGTTCTTCAGCTCCGCCGCAATCACCCGCATGCCGTCGGCCAGCACGAAGCAGCGCTGGAATTGGCGTGCGGCGATGCCGCGGTGAAGAAATTCGCGCTCGGTATCGTCGGTCTGACGACCGCGCACAACCAACTGGTTTTCCTCCGTGGTGACATCGAGATCGCTTTCGGCGAAACCGGCGACAGCGAGCGTGATGCGCAGCCTTTCGGCCTTGCCGTCGGCGCCGCTGAGCCGCTCGATGTTGTAAGGAGGATAGCTGTCACCGGATTTCGCCAGGCGCTCCAGCGTCTTTTCCATGGCGTCGAAACCCAGGAGAAGCGGACTGGAGAAAGGCGTCATTCGGCTCATGTTACATTGTCCTCTCAAGAGCGACATAAACTGGAAAAACCCAGATGGCATTTTTCCCGATGGTCTTGATATGGTCCGCCCCACGACCAAGTTCAAGCCATCAAAACACCCGCCCAAAAAGACCACGTCGTGGACTCACAAGAATGATCGACATGGCGCTTGAAACGGCAGTGAGATGCAAGGAGAAGCGCTGCGCCGGGATTCGTCCCCCGGGCGGAGCGGTTCGGCAGCTCAAGGCCGGTTCGGTGCGTTTCGCATGCTCGCTCGGACGCATGAGCTCATGGCCAAACAAGGAATTGAAATGCCCCAAACACGCAAGATCATCATCGACACGGATCCTGGCCAGGACGATGCCGTGGCCATATTGCTGGCGCTTGGCAGCCCCGAGCTGGAGATCGTCGGCATATCAGCCGTAGCCGGCAACGTGCCGCTGAAGCTTACCGAAAAGAACGCCCGCAAGATCTGCGAACTGGCCGGCCGACCCGACATCAAGGTCTATGCCGGCGCCGTCCGTCCGCTGGCGCGTGAACTGGTTACGGCCGAGGCGGTGCATGGCCAAACCGGCCTCAACGGGCCACAATTGCCCGAACCGACGATGAAGCTGCAGGATAAGTACGCCGTCGATTTCATCGTCGAGACGCTGATGAAGGAAGAGAGCGGCAGCATCACGCTGTGCGCTCTCGGGCCGCTCACCAATATCGCGCTGGCGCTGATCCGCGAGCCGCGGATCGCGCCGCGCATCAAGGAAATCATCCTGATGGGCGGTGGCTTCTTCGAAGGCGGCAATGTCACGCCGGCGGCCGAATTCAACATTTATGTCGATCCGCACGCGGCCGAGGTGGTGTTGAAATCCGGCATTCCGATCGTGCTGATGCCGCTCGACGTCACCCACAAGGCGCTGACCACCGCCAAGCGCACCCAGGCCTTTCGCAAGCTCGGCACCAAGGTCGGTACCGCAACGGCCGAGATGCTGGAGTTTTTCGAGCGTTTCGACGAGGAGAAATACGGCACCGATGGCGGGCCGCTGCATGACCCCTGCGTCATCGCCTACCTGTTGAAACCGGAGCTGTTCAAAGGCCGTAACTGCAATGTCAGCGTGGAAACCAGCTCGGAACTGACCATGGGCATGACCGTGATCGACTGGTGGGGCGTCACCAAGCGGGAAAAGAACGCCAAGGTGATGGGCGACATCGACCATGACGGCTTCTTCGCGCTGTTGCTGGAACGGCTGGGGCGGCTTTAAATCCGCCTCCTTACCCTCTCCCCTCGCGGGAAAAGGCGGCCTCGCGAAGGGAGGTCGGATGAGGGGTGTTCCGGGGAACGCCGACGCCTCACTCCGTCACGCACCCCTCAACCATCTCGGCGCTGCGCGCCGATCCACCTTCCCCCACAAGGGGGAAGGAAAGGCGGCGGTGCTCACTTCGACCGTGAAAACGCCAGCCACAGGCCGCCGCCGATCATGAAGCTGCCGCTGATCCTGGACAGGAGCTTGACGCGGCGGGCGGACAGGATGCGACCGGCGCGGCCGGCGGCCAGCGCATAAGTCGAATCCGACATGGCGGCGAAGATCATGGCGGTGAGGCCCATGACGGCGATCTGCAGCGAATAATTGCCTTGCGGCGCGATGAATTGCGGAAAGAAGGCGCCGAAGAAGATCAGCGTCTTCGGGTTGCTGAGCGCCACCAGCAGGCCCTGCACGAAAAAGCCGCCGCGCGGCTTCCGCGCCGTTCCGTCGGCATTCAGCTTGCCCTTGGACCGGAACATCTGCACGCCCATCCAGATCAGGTAGGCGGCACCGATCAGCCGCACCCATTCGAACCAGTGCCCCATGCCCGATATCAGCGTGTTGAGGCCGATGCCGACGATGGCGATCATGACCGCCAGGCCGGCCTGCGTGCCGGCGACATTGGCCAGGCCGGCGCGGGAGCCATGACGGATGCTGTTGGCGATGATCAGCGTGACCGTCGGCCCTGGCACCAGGATGATGACGACGCACGCAAGGACATAGGCGGCATAGAGTTCCAGCGACATGATTTTTCCCTCGGGCAGAATGCCGCCTGTGCGGCGCCACAATCAATGCATGGCGGCGATGCCGGTGCAAGCCGGCACATGGAGCCGCGCGATACGCAGATGCACCGGATTCAGGCGCCGGACGGCCACGGCAGTGTCGTCTCATAGGCCGCCGCCGCCTTCAGCACAGCCATGTCGCCACGCGGCCGGCCGATCAGTTGCATGCCCATCGGCCGGCCTCTGGCGTCGAAGCCGACCGGCACGCTGACGGCCGGGCAGCCGCCCATGGTGGCGGGCGCCGAAACCTGCATCCAGCGGTGATAGCTGTCCATCGGCCGGCCGGCGATCTCGCGCGGCCAATGGGTGCCGACGTCGAACGGAAAGACTTGCGCGGTCGGCAATGCAATCAGGTCGAAGCGGTCGAACAGCGACAGCAGCGTCCGGTACCAGGACGTCCGGACGACCGAGGCGGCGCGAATCCGAGGCGCCGTCAGGAGTTGCGCGTTCTCCACCTCCCAGACGGCTTCGGGCTTCAACAGGGCGCGCCTGGCGGGATCGTCATAATGCACTTTCAGCGCGCAGCCGCTGCTTGCCTGGCGCAACGTCACGAAGGCCTGCCACAAGGCCTCGAAATCAAAATCCGGCACCAGTGCCTCGGCCTTGAACGAGGCCTGCCCGAAGCGGTCGAGCGCGGCTCGGCAGAGCTCGAGGATGCCGGGCTCCATGGGCAAATGCCCGCCCAGATCACCGAGCCAGGCGACACGGCCGCCTTTGGCGGGCACATGCAGGCCTTCGAGGAAGGAGCCTTGTTTCTCATAGGACAAGGGTGCGCGCGGATGATAGCCCGCCTGCACGTCGAGCAGCAGCGCCATGTCGCCGACATTGCGACCCATCGGCCCATCGACGCCCATCTGGGCATGAAAGACCTCGACGTCCGGGCCGCCGGGGACGAGCCCCTGCGATGGCCGGAAACCATAGACATTGTTCCAGGCGGCTGGATTGCGCAACGAGCCGCCGAAGTCGCTGCCGTCGGCGACGGGCACCATGTCCAGCGCCAGCGCCACCGCGGCGCCGCCGCTCGAGCCGCCGGCGCTCAAATCTGGATCAAAGGCGTTCAGCGTCGGGCCGAACACGGGATTGTAGGTGTTGGAGCCGAGGCCGAATTCGGGAACGTTGGTCTTGCCGATGATGATGGCGCCGGCCTTGCGCATGCGCTCGACGAAGAAATCGTCCTCCTGCGGCACGAAATCGGCGAAGATCGGCGAGCCGAAGGAGGTGCGCAGGCCGCGGGTCATTGCGAGATCCTTGACCGCGATCGGCAGGCCGAAGAGCGCACCGGCCCGGTCCGGACGGGCATCGGCTGCGTCGGCCTCGCGCAGGATATCGCTACGATCGCGCAAGGAAACGATGGCGTTGACGAGCGGGTTGACGGCTTCGACGCGGTCGAGGAATGCCGTCACGACCTCACGTACCGAAAGTTTCCTTTGCCGGATCGCGTCGGCCAGTTCGACGGCAGACAGGCGGCAGATGTCGCCGGCCGGTGGCGCGGCATGCTTTGTCTGGGGGCGCATTCTGTCGTCTCAGCGGGATTTCAGGAGTGCCTGGTCGACATCGGCGGCCAACGGGATGGCCGGCTGGGCGCCCGGCTTCAGGCATGCCAGCGAGCCGGCCGCGCCGGCCCGGGCGAGCGCCTGTTCGAGGGGCAGGCCCGACGACAGGCCGGCGGCGAAATAGCCGCAAAAGGTGTCGCCTGCACCAACCGTGTCGACCGGGGTGATCTTCAATGCGGGAACCGTCAGGGAATCGGTCGGCGTCGCCGCCATCACGCCGTCGCCGCCGAGCGTGACGACGATGGTGCGGCCGGTTTTCCCGGCAAAGTCGCGCATCCGTGCCGCGTGGTCGCGCCCGCTCAGCGACAGCACCTCGCCATACAGGTCGAACTCGGTCTCGTTGGCGACGACATAGTCGGCCTTGCCGAGTAAGCCGGCCGCGTCGCGATGGAAGGGTGCGGTGTTGAGCACGGTGACGGCACCGGCCGCGCTTGCCTGATCGAGCGCGGCTTCGACGGTCGCAAGCGGGATCTCGTGTTGCAGGAGCACGACATCGCCTTTTCGGGGGAAGGCCTTGGCCAGGTCGCCGGGCAGCACCGAGGCGTTGGCACCCGGCACCACGGCGATAATGTTCTCGCCATCGTCGCCGACCATGATCAGCGCGGTGCCCGTCGAGGCAAAAGTTTCGCCCACGCCAGACAGATCCACCTTGGCCTGGCGCAGCAGCGCCAGGGCCTCGCCGGCGAAACTATCCTTGCCGACGGCTCCCACCATGCGCACCTTGGCGCCGGCGCGCGCGGCGGCCAACGCCTGGTTGGCGCCCTTGCCACCGGGCGCGGTGGCGAAACCGGAGCCGCTCACCGTCTCGCCAGGGCTCGGCAAGCGGTCGACATTGGCAATAAGGTCGAGATTGATCGAGCCGACGACGATGATCAAGGAATGCCTCCTCATGAATGAGCGGGAAGCTATCCTGTAAGATCGTTGCTTTCCAGTGCATGCCGATATGGCAAGCGCCGCGGTGCCGCGTCATGCGAGTCAGCGGGGCGTCGTCGTTTTCCACGTGGCAATGCCGGCGGAAGTTGCCGGCGTTCCCGATTTCAAGAGGTGACCTGTCCAGCCTCCCAGCCCAGAATGGCGCGCTTGCGGGTCAGGCCCCAGTGGTAGCCGGTGAGGTCGCCGGATTTGCCGATGGCGCGGTGGCAAGGCACCACGAAGGAGAGCGGGTTGGCGCCGTTGGCGGCGCCGACGGCGCGGCTGGCGCTCGGCGCGCCGATGCTGGCGGCAATCGAGGAATAGGTGCGAGCCTTGCCCATCGGAATCTGGAGCAAGGCCTCCCAGACGCGAACCTGGAAGTCGGTGCCGATCATCACGACATGCAGCGGCTGGTCCGGGCGCCACAGCGTCGGGTCGAAGATGCGTGCGGCGTAGGGACCGGTCGCGGCCATGTCCTCGACATAGACGGCATTCGGCCAGCGGCTGGACATATCGGCGAAAGCGGCGCGTTCCTCGCCCGGATCGCTAAAGGCGAGGCCGGCAAGCCCGCGGTCGGTGGCCATGATCAGGGCGGTGCCGAATGGCGAGCTATGATAGCCATAGCGGATGGTGAGCCCGGCGCCGCGCGTCTTGTAGTCGCCCGGCGACATCGCCTCATGGGTGACGAACAGGTCGTGCAGCCGGCCGGGGCCGGACATACCGAGCTCGAATGATGTTTCAAGCAGCGGCATGCCGGAATCGAGCAGCCTGCGGGCATGGTCCAGCGTCACCGCCTGCAGGAAAGCCTTGGGCGAAAGGCCGGCCCAGCGTGTGAACAGCTTCTGCAGGCCGGTCGGCGTCTCACCGACCTCCTCTGCAAGCTCCTCGAGGGAAGGCTGGTCGCGATAGTCGAGGCTGATCTTCTCGATGGCGCGGCGCACGATTTCGTAGTCGCTGCCTTCGGGCGTGATGTCCTTCTTGAGGACTGCTGTCTGTGTACTCATGGGACTTCTCCTTGAGCCGGAATATCAGCCCTTGGGGCGCCGATCGCCACCCGAAACTTGCCTTCTTGCGGCGCATACCCAGATAAACTCTGGTTTTCGGGCCCAGGAGTCGCCATGGCGGGTGAAAAGGTAAATCTCGCCGGCGCGAAAGAAACCTTGCTGATGACGCTCTACGGCAAGGCGCTGGAAAGCCGGATGCCCCATTCGCTGCTTGGGGATCGTTTCGCCGACGAGGCGGTGCGCAAGATCGACTATGATTTCTCAAGGCTCAAGGTCGACAGCAATCTCGGCATCGGCCTGGCGATCAGGGCAAAGACGCTGGACGTCCGCGTCGAGGAGTTTCTGGCCAGAAATCCTGATGCCATCGTGCTGCATCTGGGGTGCGGGCTCGACACGCGCATCTTCCGGGTCAATCCGCTACCAGGCGTCGACTGGTTCGATGTCGACTATCCGGAAGTCATTGAACTCAGGCGCAAGCTTTACCCGCCGCGCGACCGCTATCGCCTCATCGCTTCGTCGGTAACAGAGCCGGACTGGCTGGCTGAAGTGCCCCGGAACCGACCGGCCATCGTGGTGGCGGAGGGGCTGACGCCCTATCTCCCGGCCGAGGAAGGGTTCCGCCTGTTCTCGCGCCTGGTCATACATCTTGCCGGCGGCGACCTGATTTTCGACGCTTACAGCGGTTTCGGCCTGAAGCTGCTGCGCCTCAATCCAGCGATCAGGGCGACAGGCGCCGAGGTCCACTGGGCGATCGAGGATCCGCACGAACTGGAACTGGCTGTCCCGAAGCTCCGATTCATCGAAGACATCCCGGCCTATGGACCTGAACACGCCGCCCGCATGGGCTGGCCCGCGCAGCTGTTCGTTCGGCTTTGGAAATACATTCCCGCACTGCGCAAGATCGGCAGGCTTTTGCGCTATCGCTTCTGAAACGTCGTACCCTTGTTCGACGCGGTCCGGACGCAAGCTGTTCGGCTAGCGCGCCTTGGCGGTGGCGAGCGCACGTGAAAAGGCGGTGGCGAAGCTTTCGCGGGAATCGGGGTCGAGAAAGCCGCCGATCGCCACGTTTTGTCCCTGCGCCTCGACCGCCATCCGGGTGATGCCGATTTCGGCGTGACGGGCGACCGAAAAGCGCGCCCAGAACGGGTTGAAGCGGTGCGCTTCCGATTTTCCCGACGGCGCGGTCTTGCGGATATCGAGGCTGGTGCGCGAGATCGACACCTCCTCGCGGGCGCGGGCGGCACGGTAGTTCATGCGGAAGGCAATGTAGACGGCGACAACGTCCAGACCGAAGAAGCCGAAAACCGGCCAGGCGCCGCGCGACAGGAAAAAAGCCCCGGTCACCAGCCAGCCGAACAGCAGCGCGACCATCAGCACGGCGAAGCCGGTCTTGCCCAGCGACCGGTGCGGGGTCAGCAAGGCGCTGAAGAAGGGTTCGTCCGCCTGGAACGAGGCATTTGTGTCGTTCATATCTGGATATTATAGGAAGGAAATGGCAAGCCCCAAGTCCAAAGTACCCGCACAATCCGAAAAGAAGCCACCGCCTGGACGGCGCGACGGCTCGAACGCCAAGCCGAGCCCCAGGCCGGCCCGATGCAGAACGCTCTACAGTCCGGCGGAGGTGCACGAGATTTTCCGGCGCTTTGCCGTCCAGCGGCCGGAGCCGAAGGGCGAGCTCCAACATGTAAATCCCTTCACCCTGCTGGTGGCCGTCGTGCTGTCGGCGCAGGCGACCGACGCCGGCGTCAACAAGGCGACGCGGGCGCTGTTCAAGATCGCCGATACGCCGCGCAAAATGCTGGATCTGGGTGAGGCCAGGGTCGGCGACTATATCAGGACCATCGGTCTGTGGCGCAACAAGGCCAAGAACGTCATCGCGCTGTCGCAGGCATTGATTCGCGATCATGGTGGCGAGGTGCCGGACAGCCGGGACGAACTGGTCAAATTGCCGGGGGTCGGGCGCAAGACCGCCAATGTCGTGCTCAACATGGCCTTCGGCCAGCACACGATGGCCGTTGACACGCACATCTTCCGCATCGGCAACCGCATAGGACTGGCGCCCGGCAAGACGCCCGACCAGGTCGAGCAGGGGCTGTTGAAGATCATTCCCGACGAATATATGCGCCACGCGCATCACTGGCTGATCCTGCATGGCCGCTACGTCTGCAAGGCGCGCAAGCCGGATTGCCCGGCCTGCGTCATCGCCGACCTCTGCAAGGCGCAGGAAAAGACGACCAGCGTGCCGGCGCCGCTGGTCGAGATCGCTCCGCTCGAGGAAGCGAGCGGAATTCAATAAGTTAACTCTCCTCCACAAACACCTCTTCGCGCTTCTTCTTGACCGCGGGCAGGAAGACGATGACGAGCACGGCGAGCGCGATGAGGAGCAGGCCGGCGCTGATCGGTCTCGTCACGAAGGCGCTGGGATCGCCACGCGACAGAATCATGGCCCGGCGGAGATTTTCCTCAAGCAGGGGGCCAAGCACGAAGCCGAGCAGCAGGGGCGCGGGTTCGCAGCGCAGTTTGGTCAGGAGATAGCCGAGGAAGCCGAAAAAGGCGACGGCGTAGAGGTCGTAGACATTGGTGTTGACGCTGTAAACGCCGATCGAGCAGAACGCCATGATGATCGGGAAAAGCACGTAATAGGGGATCGTAAGCAGCTTCACCCAGAGCCCGATCAGCGGCAGGTTCAGGACGATCAGCATCAGGTTGCCGATCCACATGGAGGCGATGATGCCCCAGAAAAGCGCCGGCTGTTCGGTCGCGACATTCGGGCCGGGCACGATGCCCTGGATGATCATCGCGCCGATCATCAGCGCCATGACCGGATTGGCTGGAATGCCGAGCGTCAGCATGGGGATGAAGGAGGTCTGCGCGCCGGCATTGTTGGCCGATTCCGGCCCGGCGACACCTGCGATCGCGCCCTTGCCGAATTCTTCGGGGTTTTTCGATACGCGCTTTTCGACCGTGTAGGAGGCAAAGGCCGCGAGGATCGCGCCGCCTCCCGGCAGGATGCCGAGCGCTGAACCGATGATCGTTCCGCGCACGATGGGCGCCGCCATGCGCCTGAAGTCGTCGCGGGTGGGCATGAGGCCGGAAACCTTTCGGATCATCACCGAGCGCTCATGCTCGTTTTCGAGGTTGCGAAGGATCTCGGCGATGCCGAAGACGCCGACCGCCACGGCGACGAAATTCAGCCCGTCGGCATATTCGGGGATACCGAGCGTGAAGCGCGGCGTGCCGGTGTAGATATCGGTGCCGACAATGCCGAGCAACAGACCGAGCACGACCATCGCCAGCGCCTTGACGATCGAACCGTGCGCAAGCGCGACCGACGAGACGAGGCCGACGACCATCAGCGAAAAATATTCGGCCGCGCCGAACTCCAGCGCGATCGAGGTCAGCGGCGGGGCGAAGATGGCGACGAGGAAGGTCGACACCGTGCCGGCGAAGAACGAACCGATCGCCGCGATCGCGAGTGCCGCGCCGGCGCGGCCGTTCCTGGCCATCTGATAGCCGTCGATCGCCGTGACGGCCGAGGACGATTCGCCGGGCATGTTGATGAGAATGGCCGTGGTCGAGCCGCCATATTGCGCACCGTAATAGATGCCGGCGAGCATGATGAGGGAGGAAACCGGGTCGCCGATCTGAAAGGTGATCGGCAAGAGCATGGCGATGGTCGCGGTGGCGCCAATCCCGGGCAGGACCCCGATCAGCGTGCCAAGAAGGACGCCGATCAGGCAGAATCCAAGGTTCGTCAGCGATGAAGCGGTCGAAAAGCCGAGCGCCAGATTGTCGAGGAGCTCCATGCTCATCTCCTCACAATGGCAGCCATGGGCCAAAGCGCCGGAACGGGAGGCCGAGCGCGTAGCTGAAGACGAGGAATGCAAACAGGGTCAGGCCGGTCGACAGCACGAACGCAGTCAGCGGTTTCATGCGGCCGCTGGCGAACGATGCGATCAGCGCCGTCAGGAAGATAGACGGAATGAAGCCGAGGCCGCGCACCGTCAGGCCGAAGAAGATCGGAGCGGGAAGGATAAACAGCGAGCCGCGCCACGCAATGTAGCCGATCGGATCGCCCTCGAATCGCATCGCCTGGACGAGGATGACGAGGCCAAGCAGGATCAGCACGATCGCCAGCACCAGCGGGAAATAGCCCGGCCCCATGCGGAAGGCGGTGCCGATTTCCAGGCCGAGCGACTGCAACGCGAAAAATGCGCCGAAAACGATGAACAGCGCAGCGCATATGCCGTTCGTCCTGTCGATTGCGAAAGCCTTCATGACATTCCTCCCAAGCTGCGGGCGCGCGACGATACCGAAGCGAAAACGGGGCGCCGGCGGCGCCCCGTTCAAAACTCAGTCGGCGTATTGGCCGGCGGCTTCGATGATCGGCTTCCAGCGCGCGATCTCGTTTTCCAGCTTGGCCTTCAGCGCGGCCGGCGTCGCGTCGGCCTGCGGCGACGGCCTGGTGCCGAGCTCGGCGAAGCGGGCGGCGACGTTCTCGTCCTTCAGCGCGACCTGCAGGGATTTCGACAGCCGTTCGGTGATCTCCGCCGGAGTGCCCTTGGGGGCATAAAGACCGTGCCAGATGCTGACCTGCACGTCGGGAAGGCCGGCTTCCGTCGTCGTCGGGACATCGGGCAGCACATCGAGGCGCTCCGGCGAGGTGACGGCGTAAGCCTTGATCGTGCCGCCCTGGATCTGCTTGGTGGTGTTGGTCGTCTGGTCGCACATGATGTCGACCTGGCCGCCGAGGAGATCGGTCATGGCCGGGCCGGTGCCCTTGTAGGGGACGGTGACCAGCGGCGTCTTGACAGCGCTCATGAACAGCATGCCGCAGAGATGCGAGGCAGCACCTATGCCGGCATTGGCTACGGTGACGCTATCCTTGTTGGCCTTGGCGTACTCGACCAATCCCTTCAAATCGGCCGGCTCGAGGTCCTTTCGGCCAACGATGGTCATTGGCACCTCGGTGACGAGGCCGACATATTCGAAGGCGTTCAGCGTGTCGTAGGCGAGCTTTCGGTAGAGTGTGGCACTGGTGGCCATGCCGATGTGATGGAGGAGCAGGGTGTAACCGTCCGGCTCGGCCTTCGCGACGCGGCCAGCGCCCAGCGTGCCACCGGCGCCGCCGACATTCTCGACGATGACCTGCTGGCCGAGATCCTTGGACATGGCTTCCGCGACAAGACGCGTGACCGTGTCGGTCGGGCCGCCGGCCGCAAACGGCACCACGACGGTGATGGTGCGTTCGGGATAGGTTTGCGCGCCTGCGGCGACGGGATAAAGCATGACCGCCACGGCGGCAGCCAGAGCGGCGACAAATCTTCTCATCGTGATTTCCTCCCAGAGCTTAAATCTTCAACCGCTGCGCGGAGTTCTCCTCGACACCGGCTGCACGGGTACAACTAGGGCAGGCTAACAGATTGCAATCGTACTCAAATGGCAAAGTGCTGATATCCGCAACCGTTCTGGCTTGCGATCCATGAGGCGGCCGGACCATCGGAGGAACGACTGCCCCGGCTGGATCGGGGCACGCCAAGCGCGCGCCGTCTGTCTGGAAGATGATCCGTCCTGGCCTGGCCCTTGCACGCGGCCGGTGATTTGCTAGGTGCTTTGCAGGTTTGAGCGAGGGCGACCCATGAACCATCACGACACAAGCGGCGTTCCGGTGATCGAAACGACGCGCGCCGTCCTGCGAGCGCACCGGCTGGAGGATTTCGACGCCTATGTCGCCATGTGGGCCGATCCGGTCGTCACCCGCTTCATCGGCGGCAGGCCGCGCACGCGAGAAGAGAGCTGGATGCGCTTCCTGCGTCACGCCGGGCTCTGGTCGCTGCTCGGCTACGGTTTCTGGGCGATCGAGGACAAGGCGACGGGCCGTTTCGTCGGTGAGGCCGGGTTTCACGACCTCAAGCGCGATATGGAGCCGCCGATAGAGGGCATTCCGGAGGCCGGGTGGGCGCTCGCTCCGGCCGCCCACGGCGCCGGCCTCGCCACCGAGATCGTCAGCCGCGTGCTTGGCTGGGGCGACGAGACCTTCGGACGTGGCAAAACCGTCTGCATCATCGATCCCGAAAACACCGCTTCCTTGAACGTGGCGACGAAGTGCGGCTACCGGGAGGTGGCGCGGACCATCTATCACGAAACCCCGACCATCCTGCTGGAGCGGTTGGCCTGAGCACTCGCCAAGTGCCTAAAGCGCGCGGCGTCGAAACGGATTCATGCGCTGCGCTTAGCTTTCTTGTTTTACGTCGTTCTCCCAAAGCCGAGGTCCCTTTGGGCGGCATGCATTAGCGGTCGTTCCGCAAGGGCGTCGAAATGATCCGAGAACGCCGTCTGCTCCTGATAACCGCGCCGGGACTGGCATTATCCGTTTGCACCGCGGCTTCGCGAGCCGCTTCATCGAGCATCGCGGCATCCTCGCCGAAGGCGCGGGTGGCACGGGCCGCCGCCTCGAGCAGCGGCCGCCGCATGCGCCGCAGGAAGGCCGCGTCGACGCGTGTGCTCGGGCCGGCCAGGGTCAAGGCGCCGAGCAGAACCCGCCCCGGCCCGAACACCGGCGCCGACAGGCCCGCCGTCTGCGGGTCGCGGTCGCCGATAGCGAGGCAGTTGCAAGTCTTGCGGATGGTTTCGTAGGGTTCGCCCGGCTGTCCGGAAAACGCCGCCAGCACACGCCCGCCGGAGCCCACCAGCAACGGCAGGACGTCACCCTCGCGGATCGTATAGCGGATAGGATGCTTGGACTCGACCCGGTAGAGACAGGTGCGCACGTCTCCCGAGCGGACATAGAACGCAACGCTTTCCCAGCTTAGCTCGCAGAGGTCGCGCATGATCGGCAGCAGGATGTCGACCGCCACGACTGACCGCTGATAGAGCGCGCCGAGCCGGAAGCTGGCCGGTCCGATGCGGTAGCGGCCGTCGTCCAGGCGCTCGAGCAATTGTCCGCGCAAAAGCGAATTGGCCAGGCGCAGAATGGTGCTCTTATAGAGGCCGGTTCGGGCCGCGATCTCGGAAAGGCTGAGCGAGCGGTCCGCCGTGGTGAATGCATCGAGGATGGCAATGGCCCGGTCAAGCGCGGCAACACCGTCGGCTGACGCGCTCCGGATTTCGATGCCAGCTGGTTTGCCTGCCGAATTCATTGGTCCCCAGTCGAACAAAGGTCGAGCGGCGCGATTGTGTCGCGCAGCTCAAGCATTCTGTCCAGCAGAATATCGTTCCTGTTGACGGAACGCGGTAAAGTCTGCTTGAACTCAAGCACGGGTCTGGTTTCAGGCGCGTTTTTGGCGGGCACCGGAGGAGGTGTCGTGATTTGGAGGAATCCCATGCTGAACAGACGCAAATTTTTGATGAGCACCGCTGCCGCGGGGGCCGCCGGGCTGGTGGCGTCGCGTCTTTCTCCCGCCTTTGCCCAAGGCACGCCGCAGATCCAGATTTTCGTGCCGGCGGCGCCCGGTGGCGGCTGGGACCAGACCGCGCGCACGATGGACCAGGTGCTGCGCAGCGAGAAGCTGATCTCCGGCTCGCAGATCACCAATGTCGGCGGCGCCGGCGGCACGGTCGGGCTGCCGCAATTCATCAGTCAATGGAACGGCAAGGGCAATTCGCTGATGGTCGGCGGCATGGTCATGGTCGGCGCCATCATCGCCAACAAGGCCGCCAATAATTTGACGCAGGTCACGCCGATCGCCCGGCTCACCGGCGAGTTCGAAGCGCTGGTGGTGCCGGCGGCCTCTCCGTTCAAGACGGCCGCCGACTTCGTCGCCGCGCTTAAAGAGGATCCGACGAAGGTTCCCGTCGCCGGCGGCTCGGCCGGCGGTTCGGACCATATCCTGTTCGGCCTGATCGCCAAGACGGCGGGCGTGCCGGCGACAAACCTGTCCTACGTGCCGTTCGCGGGCGGCGGCGAGGCGCTGTCAGCGCTGCTCGGCAACCAGGTGGCGGCGGGCATTTCCGGCTTTGGCGAGTTCTCCGAACAGGTCAAGGCCGGGGCGCTCAGGCTGCTCGCCATTTCCGCCGACAAGCGGCAGGAGGGCATCGATGCGCCAACGCTGAAGGAAGCCGGCATCGACGTCGAACTGTTCAACTGGCGCGGCGTCTTCGCACCCCCCGGCGTCTCCGATACCGATAAGGCGGCGATGATCACGCTGGTCGAGACCATGGCCAAGAGCGATGCCTGGGCCACGGAATGCAAGAACCGCAACTGGACGCCCATCCTGCTCACCGGCGACGACTATGCGAAGTTCCTTGCCGAGGATACGGCTCGCATCGAAGCCATCCTCAAGGATCTCGGGCTCGCCTGATTTCCCTGAAGGGGGCGGGTCCATGGTCCGCCCTTTTTCCTCCCGCCGTTCGCATGGACATGCGATCCACCGGGGATGAAGATAGGATAAAAGCCGGCTGTGAGACGCCGGCTGTCTTGGGAGGACATTCATGAGCACCAGCGACCAGCAGGCTGCGTCCTCGCGCCTTGCCAAACCCGAACTGCTGATCGGCATCGGGCTTCTGGCCTGTGCCGGGGCGGTCGCCTGGCAGACCTTGGCGATCCCGGTGTCGCCGCTCTACTCCAAGGTCGGCCCGACCGTCTTTCCCTACCTCACCATGTTCGGCCTGGTGGTTCTTTCGCTCCTGCTCATCGTCGCCGCACTGCGCGGCGGCTGGCAGCCGGAGGAGGAAAAGGAGACGCCGACCGACTGGAAGGCGATGGGCTTCGTCGTCATCGGCCTTGTCGCCAACCTGCTCCTGATCCAGCCGCTCGGCTTCACCGCGGCATCCGTCATCATGTTCGTTCTGGTCTGCTACGGCTTCGGCAGCCGGCATACGCTGCGCGATGCGCTCACTGGCCTCGTGCTGGCGCTGGCCGCCTATTTCGGCTTCGCCAGGGCGCTCGGCGTCAATATCGGCGCCGGTTTCATCGAGAACCAGCTGAATACGGTAATCGATGCGTTCACCAGCACGCTGAGGGGCTGACGCCATGGAAACGCTAGGCCATCTGGCACACGGTTTCGCCGTCGCCTTCACTCCGGTCAACCTTCTGTGGTGCCTGCTCGGCACCACGCTTGGCACCGCCATCGGCGTGCTGCCCGGCCTCGGACCGGCGCTGACCATCGCGCTGCTTCTGCCGATCACCTACCAGGTTGCGCCGGAGGCCTCCTTCATCCTGTTTGCCGGCATCTATTACGGGGCCATGTATGGCGGCTCGACGACCTCGATCCTGCTCAACACGCCAGGCGAAAGCGCTACCATCGTCACCGCGCTGGAAGGCAACAAGATGGCCCGGTCCGGGCGCGGCGGCGCCGCACTTGCCACCTCGGCGATCGGCTCCTTCGTCGCCGGCACTCTCGGCACGCTGGGCGTCGCCTTCCTGGCGCCTATCGTGGTCAGGTTCGCGCTGGCCTTCGGCCCGGCCGAATATTTCTCGCTGATGGTGCTGGCCTTCATCACGGTTTCGGCGGTGCTGGGCTCGTCCTCGGTGCGCGGCTTGACCAGCCTGTTCGCCGGCTTTGTTATCGGCATGATCGGGGTCGACCTGCAGACCGGCCAGCCGCGCTTCACCTTCGGCATGACCGAACTGCTCGACGGCGTCGACGTCATCATCGCCGCCGTCGGCCTGTTCGCCGTCGGTGAGACGCTCTACATGGCCTCGCGCCGTTATGCTGGCAAGGACGAGATCGTGCCGCTGAAGGGCTCGCTCTATATGACGGCGGCCGAATGGAGGCGCTCGTGGAAGCCCTGGTTGCGCGGCGCCGCGATCGGCTTCCCGATCGGCGCCATGCCGGCCGGCGGCGCCGAGATCCCGACCTTCCTGTCCTATGCCATCGAAAAGAAGCTTTCGAAGCACAAGCAGGAATTCGGCACGGTTGGCGCCATCGAGGGGGTAGCCGGTCCGGAGGCCGCCAACAATGCCTCGGCCGCCGGCGTGCTGGTGCCGATGCTGACGCTCGGGCTGCCGACCTCGGCGACGGCGGCAATCATGCTTTCGGCCTTCCAGAGCTACGGCATCAATCCAGGCCCGCTGCTTCTGACGACACAAGGCAACCTGGTCTGGGGACTGATCGCCAGCCTGTTCATCGCCAACGTCATTCTCGTCATCCTCAATCTGCCGCTGATCGGGCTTTGGGTGCGGCTGCTGAAGATCCCGGCGCCGCAGCTCTATGCCGGCATCCTGGTTTTCGCCACCGTCGGCACCTACGGCATTTCGCAGTCGCCGATCGACCTCGCCATCCTCTATCTCCTGGGTGCTGCCGGCTTCCTGATGCGGCGCTTCGATTTCCCGACCGCGCCCGTCATCATCGGCATGATCCTGGGACCGCTCGCCGAAACTCAATTCCGCCGCGCCATGACGATCTCGAACGGCGACTGGTCGGTGTTCTACAAGCACCCGCTGTCGCTGACCCTGCTGACGCTGGCCTTCATCGGCCTGGTCGGGCCGCATATCTGGGCCTACATCGAACGCCGCCGATTGCGGGGGCCGGAGCATGTGCCGGGCGATGCCTGATCGATTTGAAGTGACATGACAGACCTGCTTTCCGGCATTCGCGTGCTCGACCTGACCAACGTCCTGGCCGGGCCCTACTGCGCCTACCAGTTGGCGCTGCTCGGCGCCGACGTCATCAAGGTCGAGGCGCCGCAAGGCGGCGACCTGGCGCGACAGCTCGGCGGTTCGCCGGAACTCAACCAGGCCGGCATGGGAGCTTCGTTCCTGGCTCAGAATGCCGGCAAACGCTCCGTCGTGCTCGACCTCAAGAAGGAAGCCGAGCGCGAACGCTTCCTCGACCTGGTCGCCAGCGCCGATGCGCTGGTGGAAAACTTCCGCCCCGGCGTCATGGACCGGCTTGGCCTCGGTTACGAGGCGCTGAAGGCGGTTCGCCCCAGCCTTGTCTACTGCGCGATATCGGGCTTTGGCCAGACCGGGCCGATGCGCGACAATCCGGCCTATGACCAGATCATCCAGGGCCTTTCGGGCATTATGAGCATCACCGGCACGCCGGAGACGGCACCCTTGCGGGTCGGCTATCCCGTCGCCGACACGCTGGGCGGACTGGTCGGGGCCTTCGCCATCGTCTCGGCGCTGGTAAGGCAGAAGACGAGCGGCGAGGGTGCTTTTCTCGACGTGTCGATGCTTGAATGCACATTGTCGGCGCTTGGCTGGCCGGTTTCCAACTATCTGACGGCCGGGGTCGATCCCAAGCCGATGGGCAATGAGAACATGACGGCGGCACCGTCGGGCGCCTTTCGCACCGGCGACGGTCTGCTCAACATCGCCGCCAACAAGCAGGAGCAGTTCGTAACGCTTTGCCGGCTTATCGAACGGCCGGAGCTGGCGTCGGATCCACGCTTTGCCGAGCGCGAGACGCGCAAGCGGAACCGTGCGGCGCTGAAGATCGAGATCGAGGGGGCCCTGGCGAATGGCCCGGCGGCTGCGTGGGAAGAAAAACTGAACCGCGCCGGGGTGCCGGCGGGCAGGGTGCTGACGATCCCGCAAGTGCTGGCCGAACCGCAGGTGCTGGAGCGCCAGATGACCAGGGCTTTCGACGGCGTGGCTGACATGGAGAGACCGCTGACGGTTCTGCGCGGCGGCTTCATGGTCGATGGTACGGCTCCATTGCCGGCCTCCCCGCCACCGGCCCTGGGCGAGCACATGGACGAAGTTTTCGCCGGCCTGTCGCCCCGAGCGAAGACAAAGGCACTCACATGAACGAGCAAAAGACGATATGAGTGAGCAAAAGACGGGCCGCGAGCGTGCAGAGGAGTGGTGGCAGACCGGCATCATCGAAATGCGGCCGGGCGTCATCCGGCTGCGCGGCTATGAAATCCAGGACCTGATCGGCCGCGTCAGCTTCCCGGCTGTCATCTGGCTGATGCTGCGCGGCGAATTGCCCAGCGAGGAACAGGCCGCGCTGCTCGGCATTGCGCTGGGCGCCGCAGTCGACCACGGGCCGCAGGCGCCGTCGATCGCTATCGCCCGCATGGCGGCGACCTGCGGTGTCGGCATCAACAGCGCCATGGCTTCGGCCATCAACGTGCTTGGCGACGTCCATGGCGGCGCCGGCGAGCAGGCGCTTGCCTTCTATGGCGACATTGCCGCGGCGCTCGATGGCGGCACGACGCTGAAAGAGGCTGTCTCGGGGCGGCTTGACCGGTTCTTTGCCGGGGAAAAGGGCTACGTGCCGGGGCTGGGCCATCGCTTCCATCCGGTCGACCCGCGCGCGCCGCGCCTGATGGAACTGACTCGGGAGTTTGCCGCGCGCGGCGTGATCCATGGCCGCTTCGCCGATATCGCCGAGGCGATCGAGGCGGAGGTCGCGCGGCGCAAGGGCAAAAAGATACCGCTCAACATCGATGGCGCGACCGCCGTCATTTACGGCGAGCTCGGCTTTCCGCCACCGCTAACGCGGGGGCTTTTCGTGCTGTCGCGCTCGGTCGGCATCCTGGCGCATGCCTGGGAACAATCCCAGCAAGCCGAGCGGAACAAAGGTCCGCTGCCACGCGAATGGCTGTGGGCCTATGCCGGGACGCCAGTGCGACCGCTCCCCGAAGAGGACGGCGCCGGGGCGTGAGGCCTTTACGTAGGGCCGATTTGTGCCGGCTGGGGAAGCTTCAAGGTCCTTACCAGCGTCGAAAGTTCGGGTTCGTCGATGAGCATGGCCGCATCGGCCGGCGCCAGCCAGGCCCGTTGCCGCCGTTTGGCTTCCTGCCAGTCGGCGAGCTCTTGCGTTACTTCCAACAGATAGACGATGACATCGACGCGCACGAACCGGTTGGCCAGCCGCTTCCAATAGGAATAGGTGCCCGCTGGCTGCTTCAGGGTCTTGCCGAGCACGCCCGCTTCTTCCTGCGCCTCGATGGTGGCCGCCTTGCGTCCGCTCTTGCCTTTCATCGGCCAGCCCTTGGGTACGATGAAGCGCCTGGTGGTGCGCGAGGTGACCAGCATCACCTCGATGTCGCCGCGCTGGTCCAGCCGAAAAGGGATAGCCGCGACCTGGCGGATCGTCTCGCCCTTCTTGGCCTTGCGCACGGCCTTTTTCTTGGTGGCTGCCATTCGTAAAATCCAGTCGGTGCAGTGCCCATACCGTGACGCGGTGTCGTTGCAAAACCCAAACTGCCGCAAGGGCACCGGAACGCCCCTACCATGTAAGTCGGCTAAATAAAAGGGAAGCCCGCCTCAGCGGCAGGTGCTTACGGCGGTGTTGCCGATTATCTGGGTCTGGCAGTTCGGCCTGACCCGCGGCACGATGGGCGGCGGCTGTTGCACGATCACCCGGTCCTGAGCCCGATTCTGTTGCTGCTGTTGCTGAAACTGCTGCCGCTGGACACGGTTTTGCAAGGCCTGCAGATCGTTCTGCTGGATCAACGCGTTGTTGTCGACGGAGGGAATGAGCACCTGCGCGGAAGCAGGCAGGCAGATGCCCGCCAGCGTCGAGGCTGCCAATGCCGCCGTCATGAAAACCGTTGATGGCCGAAGCGCCAACATCTGCTCATTCCCGCACAAACAAAATTCACTCTACATATAGTGCGTTTGTCCCCTCGTGCCACGCCAGAGTGCCGATTAACAGGAAATCGCGTGATCGCGCCCCCTTCGCGGCGGAGGAGAATCTGCCCCGCCGCCCGCATCGCACTTGACGGAAGCGGTCGATTCACCGCTCTATCGGGTTGACGCTGGCCTCGAATTCCATGGCGTCAACGGCGTCGGCATGTCCGTCGGATGCAACGGCGCCTTCGAGGAAACGGTCAAACAGAACGCCGACAGTGCGTCCTCACGGTCAGCATCCAGCTGGCTCAGGGATGGAGCCGGGCAAAAGGGGTCCTTATGAGGAAGCATGCGTATCTGCTGGCGATGCTGGCGGCTGCCTGCATCGCCGGTCTGCCGGCCGCGGCGGCGCAGACAAAAGGCGACAAAGCGGCGGCCGCGCCCGCCGCCAACCAGCCACAGTTGCCCGGCGGCGCATCGGCCCTGTCCGAAACCCATGGCGACTGGGCGGTCAACTGCCAGATATCGGGCGCGGCCAAGGCATGCAGCCTGTCACACCAGCAGTTCAACAAGCAAAGCAACCAGCGTCTGCTGGCGATAGAGCTGTCGAGCAGGACGGGCGAAGACGCGACCGGTACGCTCGCTTTGCCGTTCGGCCTGGCGCTCGCCAAGGGCGTCACCCTGACGATCGACGACCAGAAGCTGGACGGCAGTCTGCAGTTCAACACTTGCCAAGCCGTCGGCTGCCTGGTGCCGGTGGCGTTCGATGCCAACGTCGTCCCCGTGCTCAAGGCGGGCACCACCTTGAAGGTCGATGCCTTCGCGGCGGATACGGGGCAAGCGGTTAGCTTCTCCATCCCGCTCAATGGCTTCGGAAGTGCGCTTGCCCGGACGGCCGAGCTTCTTGCCGACTAGCGGTTCAGCGTTCGACAGAATCGCTAGCTTGCGCTAAGCCTTTGTTTTAGGAATTCCGACGGTCCAGCTCGTCACGCTGCGGTCGTTTTCAGCCGTTCCGCGATCAGGGTGGCGAGCCGGGTCGCCACTTCGTCCTTGCTCATCTCGGGCCATTCCTCGACGCCGGTCTTCGAGACGATGCGAACACGGTTGCGGTCGCCGCCCATCACACCGGATGGGCCGACGCCGCTGGTCTGCGACACGTCGTTGGCGACAATGAAGTCGGCGCCCTTCTTCCTCAGCTTGGCTTCGGCGTTGCGCAAAAGGTCCTGCGTCTCGGCGGCGAAGCCGACCACCAGCGCCGGCCGCTGCTTGTGATGCCCGACGCCCGCAAGGATGTCGGGGTTCTCGATCATGCGCAGCACCGGCGGGCCTTCGCCCGGCGCTTTCTTGATCTTCTCGCCAGCTGGGCTGTCGGTGCGCCAATCGGCGACGGCGGCGACGAATACCGCCGCATCGGCCGGTAGAAGCTGTTCCACGGCATCGCGCATTTCCTGCGCCCGCTCGACGTGGATGGTTTTCACACCAGCCGGATCGGCGATGCTGACGGGACCGGAGACCAGCCTCACGTCGGCGCCGAGCCTGGCCAATGCCGCCGCTATGGCATGGCCCTGCTTTCCCGACGATCGGTTGGCGATGTAGCGAACGGGGTCGATCGGCTCGTGCGTCGGGCCTGACGTGACGATGATCTTCTTGCCGGCCAGCGGCTTGGATCCGGTATCAAGCAGCGCCTCGATGGCGGCGACGATCTCCAGCGGCTCGGCCATGCGGCCTTCGCCAGCCTCGTTGCTCTCGGCCATCTCGCCTTTGGCGGGGCCAACAAAGGTGATGCCATCCTTGTGCAGCGCCGCACGGTTGCGCCGCGTCGCCGGATGCGCCCACATTCTGGGGTTCATGGCCGGCGCCATCAACACCGGTTTGTCGGTGGCCAGGAGCACGGTGGAGGCAAGATCATTGGCGTGGCCGTTGGCGAGCTTGGCCATCAGGTCGGCGGTGGCGGGCGCCACGACCAGCAGATCGGCCTCGCGCGACAGCCTGATATGGCCGACATCGTGCTCGTCATTGCGATCGAAGAGATCGGTAAAGACATGGTCTGCCGAGAGCGCACCGGCCGACAGCGTGGTGACGAATTCCCGCGCAGCCGACGTCATGACCACGCGCACCGCCGCACCCCTTTCACGCAGACGGCGGATCAGGTCGAGTGCCTTGTAGGCGGCGATGCCGCCGCCGATGATGAGCAAGATGCGCTTGCCGGAGAGGCTACTCCGCGGCAGGCCCTTGCCCACCGGAGTTGGCACCGGAATCGGAGTGCCTTGCGAACTCGCCAGTTGGTTGAGGGCTTTCTCGATCTGATCGAGGCGGCCAACGGGGCCGATCTGACCGTCGACAGCGGCACGGATCATCACCCGCGCCTGTTCTTCCATGGAGCGATCGTTTTCCGCTGCCAACAGACGCAGCAGTTCCTTGACCTCATCGTCGAGGTTGCGGATCGTGATGCTGGCCATGTGATTGCACTCTGCTCGTCCTGTCCGTTAGCAATGATAGCAATGCAATCAAATTGCCGCAAGCCACGCTTCGAATGGGGCGAGGCTAAAGAAGCTTCCAGGCGATATAGACCAGCGTAAGAGCTATCACCCAAAGCGCCACGCGGCCGGAGCGGTTGTAGCGCGCTTCGGCCTTGCCGATGGCACGGGCCGTCGCCTCGTCGAAGCGCAGGCCATGCTCGGCCATCAGGTCGATCTCGCGCGACAGCCGCTCGGTTCGCGCTGCCAACTCGGGGGCTTGGCGGATCAGCGTCAGCATCGCCTTGCCGCCGTCGCGGGCGTCGGCCAGCAGGCCGCTTGGCCCGAGATTTCCTGATATCCAGCCGCTGACCACGGGTTCGGCGGTCTTCCACATGTTGAAGGCCGGATCGAGCGTGCGCGCCACGCCCTCGACCACCACCATGGTTTTCTGCAGGAGGATCAGTTCGGGCCGTGTCGCCATGTCGAAGAGTTCGGTCACCTCGAACAGCAGCGTCAGAAGCTTGGCCATGGAAATGGTCTCGGCCGGCTGGCCATGGATCGGCTCGCCAATGGCGCGGATCGCCTGGGCGAAGGCCGCGACATTGTGCTGGCGCGGCACGTAACCGGCCTCGAAATGAACCTCGGCGACGCGCAGGTAGTCGCGCGTGATGAAGCCGTAGAGGATTTCGGCGAGGAACCGGCGCTCCTTCTTGCCGAGCCTGCCGGCAATGCCGAGATCGACCGCGACGATCGTGCCATCAGCCTCGACGAACAGGTTGCCCGGATGCATGTCGGCGTGAAAGAAGCCGTCGCGCAGCGTATGGCGCAAGAACGACTGGATGAGGTTGGCCGCGATTGCCCTCAGATCGTGTCCAGCGGCGGCGAGTCCGGCGATGTCGTTCATCTTGATGCCGTCGACCCATTCCATGGTCAGCACGTCGCGGCCAGTGCGCTCCCAGTCGACGGAAGGGACGCGAAAGCCCGGATCCTCCCTGGTGCTTTGACCAAGTTCGGAAAGCGCGGCCGCCTCGAGGCGCAGGTCCATCTCGATCTTGGTGGTCTGCGCCAGCGTCTCGGTCACCTCCACAGGCCGCAGCCGGCGTGAGGAGGGGATGTATTTCTCCTGCAGGCGGGCGGCGAGGAAATAGCTTTCGAGATCCTGGAAGAAGCGGCGGCGCACGCCCGGCCGGATCACCTTGACCGCTACCTTCCTGGCGACGCCGCCATCGACGGTTTCAGCGGCATGGACCTGGGCGATGGAGGCCGCGGCGACCGGGTCGCCGAACTGCGTGTAGAGGTCGCCGAGCTTGCGCCCGAGCGAGCCCTCGATGGCCGCCACCGCCTCGGCCGTCGGGAAGGTGTGCATCTTGTCCTGCAGCATGGCGAGATCGAGCGCCATGTCGTTGCCGACGACATCGGGTCGTGTCGCCAGAAACTGGCCCAGCTTGACATAGGACGGCCCGAGCCGGACCACCGCCTTGGCCAGCCGATCGCTGCGCTCATAGGCGAGCGCGCGGCGGCGGGTAAACAGCCGCGCCAGCCGCCAGCCCAATTTCGGCAGGCCGGACAGTTCCTCGCCGGGCAAAGCGGCGACGACGCCCTCGCGCACAAGCACCCAGCCGGCCCGCATGAGCCGAAATCCAGCGCTGACGGTGCTCATGCCCGGGCCTGCCTCAAAGTTTCCAGCCCGAATGAAGCGCGGCGATGCCGCCGGAATAGTTGCGGAACGAGACCCGATCGAAGCCCGCGCGGGTTATCATGGAAGCAAAATTCGCCTGGTTGGGGAATTTCGCGATCGACTCGACCAGATAGGAATAAGGCTCGCCGTCGCCGGTGACGGCCTTGCCGATCTTCGGAATGGCCTTGAACGACCAGGCCTCATAGACCCTGTCGAGCAACGGCATCTCGACCTCGGAAAATTCCAGGCACAGGAACCGCCCGCCCGGCTTCAGCACGCGCAACGCTTCGCTGAGAGCGACGTCGATCCTGGGGACGTTGCGGATGCCGAAAGCGATGGTGTAGGCGTCGAAGGTGGCGTCCGCGAACGGCAGTTCCTCGGCATTGGCTTCGACGAAGTCGGTGTTGCCGGACATGCCTTTCTTTTGCGCCCTGTCGCGACCGACGGCGAGCATCGAGCCGTTGATGTCGAGCACGGTGGCATGAGCATGCCCATGGCTGGCATCGACGATGCGAAAGGCGATGTCGCCGGTGCCGCCGGCGACATCGAGCACGCGCCAGCCCGGCCGCTTCGGCGGATTGAGCCAGGCTACCATGGCGTCCTTCCACAGCCGGTGCAGGCCGCCCGACATCAGGTCGTTCATCAGATCGTAGCGGTTGGCGACCTTGTGGAAAACATCGTTGACCAGGGGCTGCTTGTCGCCTGCCCCTACACGCTTGAAACCATAGGAGGTTTCCATGCCGCCGGCGGCCGTGGTTCTCTCAACTGACATTTTTTTGATCCGTCATAAAACCGGCGGGACCATAGCCGATCGATGGTGCGGGCGCTATTGTTTAAGGCGCGGTGTTCGGCCGCGCTTCCAGGTGGCGGGTTTCGAGACCTGGACTGACCGACGGGATGTTTGAATGCCTTTGAAAGCGGAACTGCACTGCCACATCGAAGGGGCAGCGGCACCGGAACTCGTCATCCGACAGGCGCAGAAATACGGCAAGGACATCTCGCCCTATATCCAGAACGGCTCTTTCGTCTGGCACGATTTCACCTCTTTTCTCGCCGCCTATGATTTCGCCTCCGACCTGTTCCGGACCGAGGAAGACTATGCGCGGCTGGCTGACCATTATCTGACCAGCCTGGCTCGTGACGGCGCCATCTACTCAGAGGTCTTCACCTCGCCGGATCATGCCATGAAGGCGGGCCTGTCGCCCAAGGCCTATACTGACGCGCTCGGCGAAGGCATGGCCCGCGCCAAGGCCAAGACCGGCATCGAGGGCCGCATGATCGTCACCGGCGTGCGCCATGCCGGCGTCGAGTCCATCGAGCAGGCAGCGCGCTTTGCCGCGCGCTGCGGACATCCGCTGGTAACCGGCTTCGGTGTCGCCGGCGACGAGAGGGTCGGCGAGATGGAGGACTACGTCAGGGCATTCGAAATCGCCCGCGAGGCCGGGCTCGGCATTACCGTCCACGCAGGCGAACTGACGGGGTGGGAGACGGTCCAGGCGGCGCTCGATCACATCCGCCCGTCGCGCATCGGCCATGGCGTGCGCGCCATCGAAAACCCCGATCTTGTCCGGCGCATCGCCGATGAGGGCGTGGTGCTGGAATGCTGTCCCGGCTCCAACATTGCGTTGAAAGTGTTCGACAGTTTCGCCGCCCACCCGTTCCCCGCCCTGCTAGCGGCCGGCTGCAAGGTGACGCTCAACTCGGATGATCCGCCCTATTTCTGGACCTCGCTGAAACGCGAATACGACATTGCGGCCGAGTATTTCTCGATGAACGAGAAGGCGCTGGCGGCCGTTACCCGAACGGCCATCGAGGCCGCTTTCGTCGACAGGAAGACCAAGGCAACGCTGCTCAGCCGGCTGGATGCGAAGGCCAGGTGAATGAAGGCTGGGTGGACAGGGAGTGGCCAGCAGTGAGCAGTTTGGCGGAGCGCGCATCGGGACTCGCAAATCGGCTCACTATTCACTACTCACTATTGGCTACTCACCACGAACCACGTCGGAGCACATCATGAAGGGCGTCACCGTCGTCGACCACCCGCTTGTCCAGCACAAGCTGAGCATCATGCGCAAGAAGGAGACATCGACGGCCGGTTTCCGGCGGCTGCTGCGCGAGATCTCGCTGCTGCTCGGCTATGAGGTGACACGCAATCTCGAACTCACGACGACGACCATCGAAACGCCGATCGAAACGATGGAGGCGCCGACGCTGGAAGGCAAGAAGCTGGTCTTCGCCTCGGTGCTGCGCGCCGGCAATGGCTTGCTCGAAGGCCTGCTCGACCTGGTTCCGGCGGCCCGCGTCGCCCATATCGGCCTCTATCGCGACCATGAGACGCTGGAGGCGGTCGAATATTTCTTCAAGGCGCCGAGCGACCTTGCCGACCGGCTGGTCATCGTCGTCGATCCGATGCTGGCCACCGCCAATTCCGCCATCGCGGCGATCGACAAGCTGAAGGGGCGCGGCGCCACCAACATCCGCTTTCTGTGCCTGCTGGCGGCGCCCGAAGGCATCGAGCGCTTCACCAAGGCACATCCCGACGTTCCCGTCTTCACGGCTTCCATCGATCGCCAGCTCAACGAGAAGGGCTACATCATGCCCGGCCTCGGCGACGCCGGCGACCGCATGTACGGGACAAAGTGATTTACCGAAAGTTTACGCAACGGCGCGGTTTCGAGCGGCGTTAAAACGGCAAACACCATCCCGGCGTTAAGGATCGGCCTTCACGACACCGCCGTGCGTCCTGTCGGACGCTGCGGCACTTTGATTTGCGCGTGATCCTTTCCGAAATCGATCCCGATTTTCGGGGTCATGCGTCGGGGCCGATCCATGCTGCGCAAGCTACTTATCCTCAGCGTCTTTGCCGGTACATCGGCATCCATCCCGATTGTCTATCAGTCGAATCCGCAGATGTTCGAAAGCCTGCTGAAAACGGCGGTGACGGCCAAGCCAGCGGCCGACGCCCGTCCGGAGGTCGCCTTGGCAGCGGCTCCCGACAAGCCGGTGGCGCCGTTGCCGATGGGCCGCAAGGTTGTCGTCACGGCCGACGCGCGAGGGCATTTCTCGTCGGCCTTCAAACTGAACGGACGCCAGATCGACGGCATGATCGATACCGGAGCGACACTGGTCGCCGTCAACACCTCGACGGCGCGCAGGATCGGATTGTCGCTGAACCCGTCGGATTTCAGTCATGAGGTCAACACGGCCAACGGCACGATCAAGGCGGCGGTGGTGATGATCGACCGCTTGCAGATCGGCAGCATCACCGTCAACGACGTGCAGGCTATCGTGCTCGACGACAAGGCGCTGCACACCAATTTGATCGGCATGAGCTTTCTCAATCGGCTGGGCAAATATCAGGCCGAAAACGGCACGCTGCTTCTTGTCCAGTGAGCGGGCACGGCCGTTCGGGGCTGGGTCATATCAGCCACGCGGCAGGATGCGCCGGATGACCGACTTGTCGGCAGGCGGCTTGGAAGCGCCGATCGCATAGGCCGAAAGCACCGTTGCCGCCGCGGCTTCGGCGTCGGACACCGAGCGGGCATGGACCAGCGCCAGCGGCTCGCCAGCTCGAACCTCGGCGCCGACCGGCAACAGCCTGGTGATGCCGACCGCCGGGTCGACCTTGTCGTCTGGCCGGGTGCGGCCGCCGCCCAGCCCGACCACGGCAAGGCCGATATCACGCGTGGCAATGCCGGTGACGAAGCCGTCCGCGATCGCTCTCACCGCGTGTTCCGTTGGCGCAACGGGCAAATATCGTTCCGGCTTGTCGATGAAATCGGCGGGGCCGCCGAGCACCGTCACCATGCGCGCGAAGGTGGCGGCGGCGCGGCCGCTGGCAAGCGTTTCGGTGGCCCGCCGCATGCCGTCTTGGTTGGACGGCACCAGACCCGCCGCCTGCAGCATTTCGGCGGCGAGCGCCAGTGTCACATCCTCCAGGCGCCGGTCGCGAAGGCGGCCGGTCAGGAAATCGACGGCGTTGCGCACCTCGACCGCATTGCCGGCGGCCGAGGCCAGCGGTTCGTTCATGCCGGTGATCAACGCCGAAACTTTTAATCCGGCGCCGCTTGCGACTTCGACCAGGCTGTTGGCGAGCGCCGTCGCGTCGCGCGACTTCTCCATGAAGGCGCCATTGCCGACCTTGACGTCGAGCACCAGCGACCCCAGGCCTGCCGCCAGTT
This sequence comes from Mesorhizobium sp. B2-5-3, assembly GCF_006441005.1. Classification (NCBI taxonomy): domain Bacteria; kingdom Pseudomonadati; phylum Pseudomonadota; class Alphaproteobacteria; order Hyphomicrobiales; family Phyllobacteriaceae; genus Mesorhizobium; species Mesorhizobium sp. B2-5-3. Next base: position 251,178 of record NZ_VFUS01000002.1, on the reverse strand, counting down.
TCTTCGACAGGATCGAGGCGGTGATCAGCGGCACCGACTCCACGGTTCCGGTCACGTCACGGATGGCATAGAGCCGGCGGTCGGCCGGCGCGAGGTCCGCGGTCTGGCCGATGATGGCGCAACCCGCCTCCAGCACCGCCTTGCGAAACAGCGTGATGTCGGGCTGGCTGGCGTAGCCGGGGATGGAATCCATTTTATCCAGCGTGCCGCCGGTGTGGCCGAGGCCGCGGCCGGATATCATCGGCACATAAGCGCCGCAGGCAGCGACGATCGGCGCCAGCATCAGCGAGACGTTGTCGCCGACGCCGCCTGTCGAATGTTTGTCCGTGACCGGGCCGGGCAGGTCCGACCAGTCGAGCACGTCGCCGGAATCGCGCATGGCCAATGTCAACGCCACGGCCTCGTCGCGGCCCATGCCGTTGAAGAACACCGCCATGGCGAAAGCCGCGACCTGGCCATCGGTGACGGCGCCATCGGTTACGCCAGCGATGAAGTCGGCGATTTCGCGCGCCGGCAGTCTGTGGCCGTCGCGCTTGTAGCGGATGATTTCCTGCGGAAGCATCAGTTCTCCAACAGTCCGTCGCGGAACACACGCTTCAGGATCGTCGCCAGCCGCGCGCCGCCGACCGGGGCCATATCCTTGGTCTCCTGGTGCGAAAGCTCGGCTCCGGTCATGCCGGCGGCAAGATTGGTGATGATCGAGCAGGCGGCGACACGCAGGCCAAGGAAGCGGGCAAGGATGACTTCCGGCACGGTCGACATGCCGACCGCGTTGGCACCCATGATGCGCGCCATGCGGATCTCGGCCGGCGTTTCGAAGCACGGGCCGGAGAACCACATGTAGACGCCCTTGTGCAGCGCCGTGCCGGTCGCCTTTGCCGCCTGTTCGATCGCCTTGCGGATGCCGGCATCGTAGGCTTCGGTCAGGCCGACGAAACGGCGGTCGCTCGGCTCGCCGATCAGCGGGTTGGTGCCGGAGAAATTGATGTGGTCCGATATCAGCATCACCGAACCCGGCCCCATCTCCGGATCGACCGAGCCGGCGGCATTGGTGAGGATCAGCTTGGTGATGCCGGTGCCGGCAAGCACCTCCAGCACCGGCCGCATCGCCGCCGCGTTGCCGTGCTCGTAATAGTGGGCGCGGCCCGACAGCATCAGCACCGGCGTGCCGGCAAACAGCCCGACCACCACCTCTCCGGCATGCCCGGAAACGCCGCTTCTGGGAAAGCCGGACAGATCGGCATAGGAGACACGGATCGGGTTCTCGACCTGGCTGACCAGCCCTCCCAGGCCAGAACCCAGCACCAGCGCCGTGGTCGGCGCCAGGCCGTCCAGCCGTTCGATCAGATGGTCGAGCGCTTCCTTCATTTCAGCATGTCGCCGCGAAAGCCGTAAGGCAGCATGTCGCCCATGGTCACGGTTTCGGCGACGCCCGCATTGTCGCAGAGATAGAGTTTCGTTTCCGGACGGCAGAATTCGGCCAGCCGCTGCCGGCAGCCGCCGCAAGGCGAGCATTTGGCCATGCGCTCGGCAAGGACGGCGATTTCCATGATCTTGCCGCCGCCGCCCATGATGTAATGGCCGAGCGCCGTCGTCTCGGCGCACCAGCCTTCCGGATAGGAAGCGACCTCGATATTGGCGCCCGTGAAGACGCGCCCGTCCTCGGTGCGAAGTGCGGCACCGACCGGAAATTTCGAATAGGGGGCATAAGCCTTGGCCATGGCAGCCTTCGCCGCTTCGAACAATTCATGCGACATTTCAGTGTTCTCTCCGATGATCTTGTCCATAAGCCGGCGCGCCTTTTGCGTCGCGCCCTCGATCCTCAGCGTTCCTTGACATAAGGCACGCCGCCGGCGCGCGGCGGGATCGCCTTGCCGATGAAACCGGCGAGCAGGATGACGGTGAGAATATAGGGCAGGGCCTGCATGAACTGCACCGGCACCTTGCCGATGAGCGGCAGCGGCGAGCCTTGCAGGCGGATCGACAGGGCGTCGAGGAAGCCGAACAGCAGGCAGGCGAACATGGCGTTGACCGGCTTCCACTTGGCAAAGATCAATGCGGCCAGCGCGATGTAGCCCTTGCCGGCGGTCATGTCCTTCACGAAGCCGCCATTCTGCACCATCGACAGATAGGCGCCGGCGACGCCGGTCAGGATGCCGGTGCAGATCAGCGCCCTGTAGCGCAGCCAGGCGACCGAGATGCCGGCGGTGTCCACGGCGGCCGGGTTTTCGCCGACCGCGCGCAGCCGCAGCCCAAAGCGCGTGCGAAACAGCACCCACCAGGTGAAAGGCACCATCGCGAAGGCGAGATAGACCAGTATCGAGTGGCCGGAGATCAGTTCCGCGTAGATCGGCCCGAGGACCGGCACGCCTCGGACGGCCTCGGCGCCGGGCCAGATAATGGCTTCGAACCGCTCGGCTGGTTGCAGCGCCGGCGTGCGCCCGCCTTGCTGGAACCAGGCCTGGCCGAGGATAATGGTCGAGCCGGCGGCGATGAAGTTGATCGCCACGCCGGAAACGATCTGGTTGCCGCGATGGGTGATCGAGGCAAAGCCGTGGATCATCGCGAACGCGACCGAGATCAGGATCGCCATGCCCAGTCCGAGGAAGGCGGAATGGAAGACCGACGCGGCCGCCGCACCGGCGAAGGCGCCGACCAGCATCTTGCCTTCGAGGCCGATGTCGAAGATGCCGGCGCGTTCCGAATAGAGGCCGGCCAGGCAGGCGAGCAGCAGCGGCACCGAGAGGCGGATGGTGGAATCCAGCGTCTGGACGATGGCGTTGAAGGTGTCCATTCAGGCGCCTTTTCCCTTGACCGCTTCCATGCCGACCGACCTCGGGCTGAGCGAGGCGAACAGCGCCTGGATGTAAGGCCTGAACATGTGTTCGAGCGCACCGGCGAACAGGATGACCAACCCTTGAATGATCACGATCATGTCGCGGCTGATCGCAGGCATCTCGAAGGCGAGTTCGGCGCCGCCCTGGTAGAGCATGCCAAACAGGATGGCCGCCAGCACGATGCCGACAGGGTGCAGGCGACCCATCAGCGCCACGGCGATGCCGACGAAACCGGCGCCGCTGACGAAGTCGATCGCGACATTGTGCTGGTCGCCCATCACCGGATTGAGCGCCATCATGCCGGCGAGCGCGCCCGAGATCATCATGGCGGTGATGATGATGCGGGTTTCGGAAATGCCGGCATAGCGCGCCGCCTTTGGACTGTGGCCGTAGGTGCGCATCTCATAGCCGAGCTTGGTGCGCCAGATCAGCAGCCAGACCAGGAAGGCCATGAGCAGCGCGAGCAGGAAGGAGATGTTGAGCGGCGCCGACCGGATCTTGGCGCCGAACAGCTCGATGACCCAGTTGAGTTTCGGCAATTCCGCGCCCGCCAGGAAGTTGCGCGTCTGCGGCGCCTGCGAGGCTGCCGGTTTCAACGGGCCGACCAGCAGGTATACCATGATCGAAGCAGCGATGAAGTTGAACATGATGGTGGTGATGACGATGTGCGAGCCGCGCCTGGCCTGCAGATAGGCGGGGATCAGCGCCCACAAGGCGCCCACGGCGGCCGAAGCCACGATGGCCAGCGGAAATGTCAGCCACCATGGCAGCACGCTGTCGAAGGAAAGACAGACGATGGCGATGCCGAGGCCGGCGATGTAGGCCTGCCCCTCGGTGCCGATGTTGAACAGGCCGCAATGCGCTGCTACCGCCACCGACAGTCCGGTGAAGATGAAGGTGGTGGCATAGAAGAGGGTAAAGGCGATACCTGTTCCCTTGCCGAAGGCGCCCTCGACCAGGATGACGGCGGCACGGAACGGGTTCTCGCCGACCAGAAGCACGACGAAGCCCGCGACGATGAAGGCCACAGACAGATTGATCAGCGGGATCAGCCCATAGTCGGCCCAGGCCGGCAATTTGGCATAGGGCGTGCTCATTGCGCCGCCTCCTGGCGCTCAACACCCGCCATCAGCAGGCCGAGCTCGCCCTCGCTCGCCTCCGGCCCGCGTTCGCCGACGATGCGGCCGGCAAACATGACCAGGATGCGGTCCGAGAGCGAGCGGATCTCATCGAGCTCGACCGACACGACCAGCACGGCCTTGCCCTGCTCGCGCATGGCGATCAGGCGCTTGTGGATGAACTCGATGGCGCCGACGTCGACGCCGCGCGTCGGCTGGCCGACGATGAGAACGCCGGGGTCCTGTTCGATTTCGCGCGCGAGCACGATCTTCTGCTGGTTGCCGCCGGAGAAGTTGGCGGTCTTCAGCCGTGGATTGCCGGGGCGGATGTCGTATTTCTCGATCTTGTCCTTGGCATCGGCAACGATGGCATCGATGTTGAGGAAGGGTCCTCTGAGGTAGCGGGGATCGTCATGGTAGCCGAGGATGGAATTCTCGTTCTCCTCGAAGGCCAGCACCAGCCCGACATGATGGCGATCCTCAGGCACATGGGCGAGGCCGCGGTCGCGCAGTTCGCCGGGATCGGCCTTGCCGGTGAGATCGATCGGCTTGCCCTCGAGCATCACCGAACCGGAAACGGCGTGCCTGATGCCGGAGATCGCCTCGAGCAGTTCGGACTGGCCGTTGCCGGCGACACCGGCGATGCCGACGATCTCGCCGGCGCGCAGGTCGAAGGAGATGTCGTCGACCATGGTGACGCCGCGGGAATCCTTGACCGTCAGGTTCTTGACCGCGAGTTTTACCGCGCCGGCTTCCGCTTCGCCCTTCTCCACCCGCAAGAGCACGCGGCGCCCGACCATCAGCTCGGCCAGTTCCGCGACGGTGGTCTTCTTCGTTTCCCTGGTCGCCACCATCGTGCCCTGGCGCATCACCGAAACCGTGTCGGTGATGGCCATGATCTCGCGCAATTTGTGGGTGATCAGCACCACCGTCTTTCCCTGCTCCTTCAATTGCTTGAGGATGCGGAAGAGGTGGTCGGCCTCGGCCGGCGTCAGCACGCCCGTCGGCTCGTCGAGGATCAGGATCTCGGCGCCGCGATAGAGCGCCTTGAGGATCTCGACGCGCTGCTGCAGGCCGACCGGCAATTCCTCGACGATGGCGTCGGGATCGACCTCGAGGCCGTATTCACGCTCCAGCCGCTCCAGTTCGGAACGCGCCTTGGCGATGCTTTTCTTCAGCAAGGCGTCGCTTTCGGCGCCCAGGATGACGTTCTCCAGGACCGAGAAATTGTCGACCAGCATGAAATGCTGGTGCACCATGCCGATGCCGAGCGCGATCGCATCGTTGGGCGTGCTTATCGATGCCGGCTTGCCGCCGACGCGGATCTCGCCGCTGTCGGCCTGGTAGAAGCCATACAGAATCGACATCAGCGTCGACTTGCCGGCGCCGTTCTCGCCGACGATGCCGTGGATGGTGCCGCGCGCGATTTCCAGGTTGATGTCGCGGTTGGCGCGCACGGCGCCAAAGCTCTTGTTGATGCCAATCAGTTCGATTGCGGCCAGTTCAATCGCGGCATGCGCCATGCAGCCTGTCCCACTCTTATTTTTTTATCGCTTGGTCAAAATGCCTAGCATGACGCTCCGCCCGTGCCAATTGGCCGGAGCAGCGTCCACTCTCGACAAATCCCGGCGCGCTTGTCAATTTCGAACGTGGCCGAAGCTCTCATATTCGCTAATATGGCAAGCCGATTTGACACTGCGCGCGACACCTGAGGACTTTGCATGACCATGCCCGCCGACCGGCTGACGACGCTGGAGATCCGCTCCGCCGAGCAGGAGAAGACCATCGAGGAGCTGTCCGGCCAGATCGCCGAGCAGTGGAAGGTGATCGAGCGCATGCAGCGCAAGCTCGACGCGCTGACCGACCGCTTCCTGGCGCTGGAGGAACAGGCGGCACCCGACGTGCCGGTGACCAAGCCGCCGCACTGGTAGGGGAGGGAAGCCGAGCGATGGCCAGCGATCGCATCGCAAGAGCCGGCGACTACGTGCTTGGCCTGATGAACGATGCAGAGCGCGAACGGGCCGAGCGCGATCTGGAGGTCGACCCCGCCTTTCGCGATGCGGTGGTCCAGCTTGCCGAGCGCATGCATATTTTCGACCGCGCCGAATCCGCCGGTGGCGCGGAGCGCTGGCGGCAGATCACGCAGCGCATCGGCGACTTGCCGCAGATGCGCGCTGTCGGCCTTGAGGACGCTAAACCGGTGATCCGGGGCCCCGCCAAGCCGCATGATTTCGGCTTTTTTTCTCTCGGCGGCCGGCGCGGACTTGCGGTCGCCATTGGACTGGTCGTGGCTTTCGCGCTGGGTTATCTGGCGGGAAAGCTATAGCCCACATTGGCGCGACATCAGCGCCATCGGTTCCCCGTTCTGCCTGAACGGCTCGACGACCCTCCAACCAAGCCTCATGTAGAAATCGCGCGCCTCCCACGTGTAGAGATAAAGCGCCTCCACGCCGAGCGATGTGGCATGAGCTTCAATTGCCCTGACCAGCGCAGTGCCGATCCCTCGGTTCTGGTGCTCGGGAGCGATGGCCAGGCCGGCCAGCCATGGTGTCAGATCATGCGCCGGTTCGAGTTCGTCGCGGACCAGCAGGCAGGTCCCGACCGGCACGTCGCCGATCCGGGCCACGAACGCCGTTTCGAAGCCGTCGCCGTGCAGCAGTTTACGAAGTCCGGCCACGTCGTCGTCCGGCGTTCGTCCGGTGCCCGTGAAAAAGGCGGCAACGCGCAATCGCGCCACCGCTGCAATGTCACGTTCGTTCATGGGTTCGACTGTCAACTGCACCATTGGCCTGGGGTCGTGTTTCTTGCGAGACGTCTGCGTCTACCCGGCAGCGACTTCCAAAACAAAACCGCCGGGACGATGCCCGGCGGTTTGCAGTCGGTTTGGCAGATCAATACGGGCAGGCGTTGTCGGCGGTGTAGTCGTGCACCTCGACCTTGCCGGCGATGATGTCGGCCTTGGCCTTCTCGACCGCCGCCTTCATCTCGTCGGTCACCAGCGCCTTGTTGTTGTCGTCCATGGCGTAGTCGACGCCGCCTTCCTTGAGGCCGAGATTTTCGACGCCGCCCTTGAAGGTGCCGTTCTTGCCGTCCATGAAGGCGGTGTAGACGGCAACATCCACGCGCTTCAGCATCGAGGTCAGAACCTTGCCGGGCTGGAGGCCGTTCTGGTTGGAATCGACGCCGATGCCGAGCTTGCCGGCATCAGCCGCCGCCTGCAGCACACCGACGCCGGTGCCGCCGGCGGCCGCATAGACCACGTCGGAACCCTGGTCGATCTGCGTCTTGGCGATCTCGCCGCCCTTGGCCGGGTCGTTCCAGGCGGCCGGCGTGTCGCCGGTCATGTTCTGGATGACGTCGGTCGCGCCTGCCGATTTGGCGCCGCCGACATAGCCGCATTCGAACTTGCGGATCAACGGAATGTCCATGCCGCCGACGAAGCTCACCTTCTTCGTCTTGGAGGCCATCGCCGCCATGATGCCGACGAGATAGGAGCCTTCATTCTCCTTGAATACGAGCGAGCGGACATTGGGCAGGTCGACGGCATCGTCGATGATGGCGAAGTTGAGATCGGGATATTCGGTCGCGACCTTCTTCAGCGCATCCTCCCAGGCGAAGCCGGCCATGACGATCGGGTTGTGGCCGTCCTCGGCGAAGCGGCGCAACGCCTGCTCGCGTTGCGAAGCGTTGGAGACCTCGAACTCGACATAGGGGACGCCGGTCTCTGTCTTGAACTTTTCGGCGCCATGGTAGGCCGCCTCGTTGAAGGATTTGTCGAACTTGCCGCCGAGATCATAAAGGATGGCCGGCTGCACATCCGCGGCGAAAGCCGGAAGAACCATTGCAGTTGCGGCCAGAAGGCCGAGAACGATACGTTTCATTTGATCCACACCCTGTCGGTTATTTTTTTCCGTTACGCCCCGCCCGCCTGCCCGGTTCTCCGGCATGCGCGCGACGTCAGCCAGGAGTGTATATTCCCCTCCCGCTCAGCGGCAATCTGGCACGGCCCGAAACAAAATTCACGTGGAATTTTGACCTTTTGGAAAAGCATGGCGGGGTGCGATGCCCGTGCCCTTCAGGCGAATTGCCTCGTGCGCCGCTGCCGCCTGTAGCCGATGGCGTAGAGCAGCAAGGCAAGCACCGCGAACACGGCAAAGCCCGGCTGGTTGAGCACCCAGGCGATGGCGCCGTCCCATAGCAGCGGGCCGGCCTTGGCGCGAACGAAGCTTTCAAAGGCGGCGCGCGTGTCGGGCGACACGGCCAGCCAGCTTGCATTGAGCGGGGTCAGCACCAGTGCCGAGGCGGCCACCGTGCGTGTCGTGTCAAGCACCGCCATGATGACCGAAATCGACAGCGCGACCATGGCCGCGAGACGAAAGACAAATCGAAGCATCAAAGACCTTTCCCCTGGCCGATCCTCAATATCCTCCCGAGGTCTCCGGCGGTGTTCCGAACGAGAAATAGAGCGCGTAGACCCTATTCGCAATCACGGCACGCGAATTGAATCGCGGCCGACGCAGCCTAGCCGGCCGGCCTGCGCTTGCGCCGGTTGGCGAGCCAGACGGCGAGAATGCCGCCGGCAATGGCGCCGACCACCAGCCCGGCCAGGCCGATGAAGGCGGCGAAGTAGCCGCACGCACCCTCAAAGCAACTCACGTCGGTGATATCGGCGATGAGCGAACCGGCCAGGAAGCCACCCACCGCGCCGACGACCGCGCCGAGGATGATGCCGAGCAGCGCGGCGACAATGGAAACGAAGACCGACGGCGCTTCGGCTCGCGGCCTGGCATAAACGGTCTCGGCGCCGGAGCCGCGGCGCAACAGGTAGATGCAAAGCAGGCCGATGGCGATCTCGGCGGCGGTGATGGCCAGGCTTCTGGCGGAGAAGACGAAGCCCGGCACGGCGAGTGCGTAAGCGTGACTTGCCAGCAGCCATATGATCGTGGCGGCCTGCCAGATGGTGAAATGGCTGGGGAAGCGCGCCGAACGGCCGAAGGCGAGGCCGAGCAGGTAAAGCCCCCATAGGATGGTGATGATGTCGGCGACGAGCCCGCTGAAGAGGAAATAGAAAACGGGGTCCGGCAGGCCTGAACTCCCCACCAGCCACAAGGCCGACGCCAGCCAATAGACCGACAGGGCCATAACGATAACCAGCCAGCCCACCGGGACATAGGAAAGTCCGCTGTCCAGATGTCGGGCCGGGATCTTTCCCTCGGCCGGTGGCTGTCCGTTGTCCGGCGTACCGCCCGGAATTCCGCTGCTTGACGTCATGTTGCGACGATGCCCCCCGCAAAGCCTTTCGGACACTCGACAGGCCGCTCGGGACGAAGTCAAGCGCGGCTGGCCTCGCAGCCTTGCCCGTGCACATCATCAAGCAGCGATTGAAGTGGCGGGACTCCAAACGGACGTGCCGGCGGCCCCCATGAACGCCGTGTGGCCGGCAAAGCGAATTGACCGCCGTTATGGCTTGGCATTCGGCGCCGGATCGACTAGATGAGCCCCGCGCCTGTTGCTTCGACGGCTCAGGTGCGGGCAGGGAGTCCGCTGGTTGGCGGCGCCCGGTGCGGGCATTTCCGCACGCATCCCCAAAGGGAGAGCATCTCCCCAACCCGCGCGGCGAAACCGGCCGACGCGAAAGGCAAGGACGGAGAGGTGGCCGAGTGGTTGAAGGCGCACGCCTGGAAAGTGTGTTTACGGGAAACCGTAACGCGGGTTCGAATCCCGCTCTCTCCGCCATCCTGCTTCGCTCTTCGAGCTTCGCAGGATTGGCTCAATCGACAGCGCGAAGCAGGATGCCCTCCGAAGCTTCAGCGTAGGAGGGCAGGGTCATCAACCTTGCCGACCGGCTTGCACGATTAAAAAAGCAGCTGTTAGTTTCGAGCGCTTTGGGAAGCGCGTCGAGTGATCCTTGGGCATTCTATGAACACGCCGCCCCCGACCCGGTTTTGGAATTCCCGGTGATCTGGTAATGGGTGATCCCGACCACAGGAGATGGCATGCCGGACGATGTAATGGTGCGCGACAGCAACGGCGCTCAGTTGAGTGACGGCGATTCCGTTACGCTGATGAAGGACCTCAAGGTCAAGGGCACTTCGGAGACGATCAAGCGCGGCACGTTGGTGAAGAACATTCGCCTTAACGGTAATCCCGGTGAGATCGAATGCAGTACCAGGCAAGTGAAGGGCCTGGTGCTCAAAACCGAGTTCGTAAAGAAGGCGTGACCCTCAAGGCGGTCGAGCCGCAGGGGTAGAATGCGTTTACCGGCGGCGAGCCGTTTCGTCGGCCAACCTGTTACCCCTTACGACTGACGATATCGCTGGAGCGCCAGGACGCGTTCACCACTTCCAATTCATCCGCCGAAAATCTTTACAAAATTCCTATTTCTTTCCGCTTTGCCCCGTCTCGAACCTTTATGGCGATCGGGTCCATATTCCGCTTTGAGAAAAACGTCGGACGCCGTCACCCAAGTGGGCGGGGCGTTCTCACGTAATCGCCAAGCTGCTTCGAGCGGGCGCAAAGTGGAAAAATCAAAGCAAGGACAAGCATAATGGACATCATTGTTCTCGGGATCGGGGTTTTGTTTTTCGCCCTCTCCTTTGCCTACGTCAAAGCCTGCGACAGAATTTGAGCGATCGGGCCATGCTTGTCGATTACATCCTCGGTGGCGGCGTGACGTTGTTCCTGCTCGCCTATCTGACATACGCCCTGATCCGCCCGGAACGCTTCTGACCGGCGCACGGAAAGCCACATCATGACTATCAACGGATGGATACAGATCCTTCTCTATTGCGGGATCCTGGTTTTGCTCGTGAAGCCGCTGGGCGGCTACATGCATCGCGTCTTCACCGGCGACCGCACCTTGCTGTCGCCGGTGCTCGGCCCCGTCGAGCGGGCCCTTTACCGCCTGGCTGGAACCGGCGACCAGGAGCAGCACTGGACGGGTTATGCCGCCGCCATGCTGTTGTTCAACCTTGCCGGTTTCCTGGCGCTCTATTTCCTGCAGCGCCTGCAAGGCGGCCTGCCCTACAACCCGGCCGGCATGAGCGCGGTCGAGCCGGGGCTCGCCTTCAACACCGCCGCCAGTTTCATGACCAATACCAACTGGCAGAACTACGGCGGCGAGAGCACGATGTCCTATCTCGTGCAGATGGCCGGCCTCACCGTGCAGAACTTCCTGTCGGCGGCCACCGGCATCGCCATCGCCATGGCGCTGATCCGCGGCTTTGCCCGCGCTTCCGGCAAGTCGATTGGGAATTTCTGGGTCGATATGACCCGTGCCACGCTCTACGTGCTTTTGCCGCTCTGCGTCGTGCTCACCCTGGTCTATGTTTGGCTCGGCATGCCGCAGACGCTGGGAGCCTATGTCGACGCCACCACGCTCGAAGGCGTGCAGCAGACCATCGCCGTCGGGCCGGTCGCCTCGCAGATCGCCATCAAGATGCTCGGCACCAATGGCGGCGGCTTCTTCAACGCCAATGCCGCGCATCCCTTCGAGAATCCGGACGCCATCTCCAACCTGATCCAGATGCTGTCGATCTTCGCCATCGGCGCGGCGCTCACCAACGTCTTCGGCCGCATGGTCGGCAACCAGCGCCAGGGCTGGGCGATCCTGGCCGCTATGGGCGCGCTGTTCATCGCCGGGGTCGCGGTCTGCTATTGGGCGGAAGCCGCGGGCAATCCGCTGGTCCATGCGCTGGGCATCGACGGCGGCAACATGGAAGGCAAGGAAACCCGCTTCGGCATCGCGCTTTCGGCGCTGTTCGCGGTCATCACCACGGCGGCCTCCTGCGGCGCGGTCAATGCCATGCATGACTCGTTCACCGCGCTCGGCGGCATGATCCCGCTCATCAACATGCAGCTCGGCGAAGTCATCGTCGGCGGCGTGGGCGCCGGCTTCTACGGCATCCTGATGTTCATTCTCATCGCCGTCTTCGTCGCCGGCCTGATGGTCGGTCGCACGCCCGAATATCTCGGCAAGAAGATCGAGGCCAAGGAGGTCAAGATGGCGATGCTGGCGATCCTGTGCCTGCCGCTGGCGATGCTGGTCTTCACGGCCATCGCGGTGCTCCTGCCGAGCGCCGTGGCATCGATCGCCAATGGCGGGCCGCATGGCTTCTCCGAGATCCTCTACGCCTATACGTCGGCGGCGGCGAACAACGGCTCGGCCTTCGGCGGCCTCACCGGCAACACGCCCTGGTACAACATCACGCTGGGTCTCGGCATGCTCATGGGCCGTTTCCTGGTCATCATCCCGGCGCTCGCCATCGCCGGCTCGCTGGCGGCGAAGAAGACCGTGCCCGCCTCGGCCGGCACCTTCCCGACCGACGGCCCGCTGTTCGTCGGACTGCTGGTCGGCGTCATCGTGATCGTCGGCGGCCTGACCTTCTTCCCGGCGCTCGCCGTCGGGCCGATCGTCGAGCATCTGGCCGCCATCCACGGGCAGACATTCTGAGACGGAAGTGTCTTGGCTGAAACGGAAATGTCCTGGTTCAACAACAGGCATCGCAACGATCGCCATCCCGCCGACAACGGAAAGGAGGAACGGCCTCCTCCTTTCCCCACCATGTCGACATTCCTCGGCATCGCCGCCGTCATGATCGTTCTGTGGTTGCTGGCCTACGGGCTTCCGCATCTTCTTTCGGCATCCGACCGCTCGGTGCCGCCCAACAACACCGAAGCTGGAGCTTCAAAATGAGCCAGTCGAAATCAGCCAGCATCATGGATGCCGGCATCCTGTGGCCCGCCATCGGCGGCGCCTTCAGAAAGCTGAACCCACGCACATTGGCCAGGAACCCGGTAATGTTCGTCGTTGCCGTCGTCTCGGCGCTGACATCAGTGCTTTTCGTCAAGGACCTCGCCAGCGGCGGCGGCAATCTCGGCTTCACCATCCAGATCATCATCTGGCTGTGGTTCACCGTGCTGTTCGCCAACTTCGCCGAAGCCGTCGCCGAAGGCCGCGGCAAGGCGCAGGCCGATTCGCTGCGCAAGGCGCGCACCGAGACCCAGGCCAAGCTTCTGACCGGCGAGGACCGGACGAAATTCAAGCTGGTGCCCGGCACCAGCCTGAAGGTGGGCGACGCCGTGCTGGTCGAGGCCGGCGACATCATCCCCTCCGACGGCGAGGTGATCGAAGGCGTGGCTTCGGTCAACGAGGCGGCGATCACGGGCGAATCGGCGCCTGTCATTCGCGAATCCGGCGGCGACCGCTCCGCGGTCACCGGCGGCACGCAGGTGCTCTCCGACTGGATCCGCGTGCGCATCACCGCCGCCGCCGGCCACACCTTTCTCGACCGCATGATCTCGCTGGTCGAGGGCGCCGAGCGCCAGAAGACTCCGAATGAGATCGCGCTCAACATCCTGCTGGTGGGCATGACGCTGATCTTCGTGCTGGCCACCGCTACCATCCCGAGCTTCGCTTCCTATTCGGGGGGCTATATCCCGGTCACGGTGCTCGTCGCTTTGTTCGTGACCTTGATCCCGACCACGATCGGTGCGCTTTTGTCGGCCATCGGCATCGCCGGCATGGACCGTCTGGTGCGCTTCAATGTGCTCGCCATGTCCGGCCGCGCCGTCGAAGCGGCCGGTGACGTCGACACGCTTTTGCTCGACAAGACCGGCACCATCACGCTCGGCAACCGCCAGGCGACCGAATTCCGGCCGGTGAAGGGCGTCACCGAGCAGGAACTGGCCGACGCGGCGCAGCTTGCCTCGCTCGCCGACGAAACACCGGAAGGCCGCTCGATCGTCGTGCTGGCCAAGGAAGAATACGCCATCCGCGCCCGCGACATGGCGACACTGCACGCCACCTTCGTGCCCTTCACCGCGCAGACCCGGATGAGCGGCGTCGACATAGACGGCTCCTCGGTGCGCAAGGGCGCGGTCGATTCCGTGCTCGCCCATGTCAACCAGTCGACTGTCGCCAGCCACGCGACGCGCCCCAGCAGCGATACGATCAGGGATTTGCAGGCGATCGCCGACGAGGTCGCCAAATCGGGCGGCACGCCGCTTGCGGTGGAGCGCGACGGGCGCCTGCTCGGCATCGTGCACCTCAAGGACATCGTCAAGGGCGGCATCCGCGAGCGCTTCGCCGAGCTGCGCAGCATGGGCATACGCACGGTGATGATCACAGGGGACAATCCGATGACGGCGGCGGCCATCGCGGCCGAAGCCGGCGTCGACGACTTCCTTGCCCAGGCGACGCCGGAGGACAAGCTGAAACTGATCCGCGACGAGCAGGCCAAGGGCAAGCTGGTCGCCATGTGCGGCGACGGCACCAACGACGCGCCGGCCCTTGCCCAGGCCGACGTCGGCGTCGCCATGAACACCGGCACGGTGGCGGCGCGCGAGGCCGGCAACATGGTCGACCTCGACAGCGATCCGACCAAGCTGATCGAGATCGTCGAGATCGGCAAGGCGCTGCTGATGACGCGCGGTTCGCTGACCACCTTCTCCATCGCCAATGACGTGGCCAAGTACTTCGCCATCATCCCGGCCATGTTCGCCGTGTTCTACGTCGCACCCGGCCACACCACAGGTCCGCTGCAGGCGCTCAACATCATGCATCTGGCGACGCCGCAGAGCGCCATCCTGTCGGCCATCATCTTCAACGCGCTGATCATCATCGCGCTGATCCCGCTGTCGCTGCGCGGCGTCAAATACCGGGCAATCGGCGCCGGGGCGCTGCTCAGCCGCAACCTGCTCGTCTACGGCCTCGGCGGCATCATCGTGCCGTTCGCCGGCATCAAGATTATCGACATGGCCGTCACGGCCCTCGGCCTTGCATAAGGGATCACTCCGATGCTCAAGCAAATCAGACCCGCGATCGTCATGATCGTCTTCTTCACCGTGCTGACCGGGCTCATCTATCCCCTCGGCATGACCGGCATCGCCCAGGCGCTGTTCCCGAAACAGGCCAATGGCAGCCTGATCGAGAAGGACGGCAAGGTGGTGGGTTCGGAACTGATCGGCCAGGCCTTCGCCAGCGACCGCTATTTCCACGGCCGGCCCTCGGCGGCCGGCAATGGCTACGACGCCGGCGCCTCCAGCGGCTCGAATCTGGGTCCGTCCAACCCCAAGCTGATCGAGCGCATCAAGGGCGACGCGGCGAAGTTGAAGGCCGAAAACCCCAATGCGCCGGTTCCGATGGGCCTTTTCACGACATCGGGCAGCGGGCTCGATCCCGACATCAGCCCCGAGGACGCTTCTTTCCAGGTTCCGCGTGTCGCCAAGGCAAGGGGCATCGATGAAGCCAAAGTCAAGGCGCTCGTCGACAGCCATGTCGAGGACCGGGAGCTCGGCGTGCTGGGCGAGCCGGTGGTCAATGTGCTGGCCCTTAACCTCGCATTGGACGACACAGCCAAGCAATGAAGAACAGCGCCGGGGATCGACACCGTCCCCGGCGCCGTTCAAACTGGATGCCGATGCCGGACGACAGAAGCAACGTCGAAAACAGACCTTCCCCCGACGCGCTGCTCGAGCATGCCGAGCGCGAGGGCCGCGGGCGTCTGCGCATCTTCCTGGGCGCGGCACCGGGCGTCGGCAAAACCTATGAAATGCTGATGTCGGGACGCGCCAGGCTGGCCGACGGCATCGACGTGGTGATCGGCGTGGTCGAGACGCACGGCCGCAAGGAAACCCTGGCCCTCGTCGAGGGCTACGAGGTCATTCCGCGCCGCCCGGTCGAATACAAGGGACGCACCCTCGACGAGATGGACATAGACGCCATCCTGGCACGCCGCCCGGCACTGGTCCTGGTCGACGAACTCGCCCATACAAACGCGCCCGGCAGCCGTCACCCCAAGCGCTATCTCGACGTGCAGGAAATCCTGGCGCGCGGCATCGACGTCTACACGACGCTCAACATCCAGCATGTCGAAAGCCTGAACGACGTCGTCGCCCAGATCACGCGGGTCAGGGTGCGCGAGACGGTTCCCGATTCCATCATCGACCAGGCCGACGACGTCGAAATCATCGATCTGACGCCCGACGACCTGATCAAGCGGCTGGAGGAAGGCAAGGTCTATTTCCCCAACACCGCCCAGCGCGCCATCGAGAACTATTTCTCGCCGGGCAATCTGACGGCGCTGCGCGAACTGGCGCTGCGCCGCACCGCCCAGCGTGTCGACGAACAACTGCTCAACCACATGCAGTCCCATGCCATCCAGGGCCCATGGGCGGCGGGGGAAAGGGTGCTCGTTTGCCTCGACGCGCGTCCGGGCGGGGCGGCGCGCGTGCGCTATGCGCGCAGGCTGGCCGACCGGCTCCGCGCGCCATGGACGGCGCTTCATGTCGACACGCCTCGTTCGGCCGCCATGTCGGAAGAAGAGAAGGGCAGGCTGGCGAACCATCTGCGCCTCGCCGAGCAACTCGGCGCCGAGGTGACGACCATTCCGGGCCAGAACGTCGCGCAGGACATCGTGCGCCATGCGACGGCGAACAATTTCACCCATATCGTGGTCGGCAGGCCGACCCGGTCGCGCTGGCGGGAATTGATCGAGGGCTCGCTCACCTATGATCTGATCCGCAATGCCGGCGACATCAGCGTCCATGTCATCTCGGGAACCGAGCGCGATACCGACGCAGCATCGAGAAAGGTCAGGACGGCGGCCGAGCAGCGGCCGTTCCAGATATGGCCGTATCTGTTCGCCACGGCCTATGTCGCGGGCTCGCTGGCCGTCGGCACGGTTCTCGATCAGTTCCTCGACGTGCGCAATCTGGCGATCGTGCTGCTGCTGGCGGTGCTGACATCGGCGGTGACGTTCGGACTGTGGCCGGCCTTGTACGCCTGTTTCCTGAGCGCCCTTGCCTTCAACTACTTCTTCCTCGAGCCGCGCTACACGCTGACGATCAGGGATCCCGAGAGCATCGTTGCGTTTGCCGTCTTCCTCGTCGTTGCCGTCATCGCCAGCAACCTGACGGCGCGCGTGCAGCGTCAGGCCGCCGCCGCCCGCTCACGGGCGCGGGCCACGGAGGATATCTATCTGTTTTCCAAGAAGCTTGCCGGCGCCGGTACGCTCGACGACGTTCTGTGGGTCACGGCCTTCCAGATCGCCTCGATGCTGAAATTGCGGGTGGTGCTGCTTTTGCCCGAAAACGGCGCCATCACCGTCAAGGCGGGCTATCCGCCCGACGACACGCTGGCCGAGGCCGACATCGCCGCCGCCCGCTGGGCCTGGGAGCACGATCGCGCCGCCGGCCGCGGCGCCGATACGCTGCCCGGTGCGAAGCGGCTCTATCTGCCGCTACGCACCGGGCGCACGGCGGTCGGCGTGGTCGGCCTCGACAACGACAAGCAGGGTCCGCTGCTGACGCCCGAGCAGCAGCGGCTGCTCGACGCGCTGGCCGACCAGGCAGCGGTCGCCATCGAGCGCATCCAGCTCGTCGCCGACGTTGATCGTGCCAAGCTCGCGGCCGAAGCCGACAGGCTGCGCTCGGCGTTGCTGACCTCCATCTCCCATGATCTGAAGACGCCGCTCGCCGCCATCATGGGCGCGGCCGGCACTCTCAGGGAGTTCGCGCCTGATCTACCCGAGCAGGACCGGACGGAGCTGTTGTCGACGGTGGTCGACGAAGCGGAACGGCTGAACCGCTTCATCGCCAATCTGCTCGACATGACCAAGATCGAATCCGGTGCGATGGAGCCGAACTATGCGCTGCACTATGTCGGCGACGTCGTCGGCACCGCGCTCGATCGCGCCCGCAAGATCACCAGCGAGCACAAGATCGAGGTCGATATTCCGCCCGACCTGCCGATGCTGAAGCTCGACCCTGTGCTGTTCGAGCAGGTCCTGTTCAATCTGCTCGACAATGCGTCGAAATATTCGCCGCCCGGCTCGACGATCCGCCTGCAGGGCTGGACCGACATCGGCTCCGTCGTGCTTCAGATCATGGATGAGGGATTGGGCATCCCTCCGCAGGATCTTGAGCGCGTGTTCGATACTTTCTACCGGGTGCGCAAGGGCGACCAGGTGCGCGCCGGCACCGGGCTCGGCCTGTCGATCTGCCGCGGCTTCATCGAGGCGATGGGCGGCACGATCTCGGCCGCCAACCGGACCGACCGTTCGGGTGCTGCCTTCACCATCAGGATGCCGGTGCCGGCGGAGTTGCCCAACATCGGCAATCGCATCGGCTCCAGCGCGGATCAGCCTCGATGACCAATTCGAACGTCAGGATATTGGTCGTCGATGACGAGCCGCCGATCCGCAAGTTGCTCCGGGTCGGCCTCGCCAGCCAGGGCTACGCGGTCAGCGAGGCGCCGAACGCCAAGGCGGCTATCGAGCTGATGGTGCAGGAAAAACCGGATCTCGTGCTGCTCGACCTTGGCCTGCCCGGCATGAGCGGCCATGAACTGCTGCGCAAATGGCGCGACGACGGCCTCGATATCCCGGTGGTCATTCTCTCCAGCCGCGCCGACGAGGCCGGCATCGTCGACGCGCTCGAACTCGGCGCCGACGACTACATCACCAAGCCGTTCGGAATGAACGAGCTGGTGGCGCGCATCCGTGTGGCACTGCGGCACAAGTTCCAGCAGCAGGGCGAGAGGCCGGTGTTCCAAACCGGTGATCTCAGCGTCGACCTGGTCAAGCGCATCGTCAAGGTCGGGGGCAAGGAGGTGAAGCTGTCGCCCAAGGAATACGACATTCTGCGCATTCTCGTGCAGTATGCGGGCAAGGTTCTCACGCACCAGTTCCTGCTGAAGCAGGTGTGGAACGATTCGACCGACGTGCAGTATCTGCGGGTCTATGTCCGGCAGTTGCGGCAGAAGATCGAGAAGACGCCGGACCAGCCGCGCTACATCACCACCGAGACCGGCGTCGGCTACCGCCTGCGCGAGGTCGAATGAGCGTTGCCTGGCCTGATTAGCCGACAGCTTCCGGCAGCCGGTTCGCGGTCGTCGATGTGCGCAGGGCGGCGAGGCAGCCAATGATGCCGAGCGGCACGAAGGCGAGGAACAGCCAGGTTGCCACATCAGCCGCCGCGTCCCGGTTCAGGCCTTGCGAGAAGCCGCTGGCATTGGCGACGATGCCGGCAAGGGCGGCACCCACCGCATAGCCGATGCGCTGCATGGTCGGCACCGCGGCCGAGGCGATGGTCTGCTCATCTTCCGGCGCGGAGGCCACGATGACGCGCGTCAGGAACGGCCAGGCAACGCCGAAGCCGCCACCCTGCAAAAGGGCGCATACCAGGATCAGCGGGATCGAGCCTGCCGGGATGGTGTAGGCGAAACCAGCGAGGCCGGTGGCGATCATCAGGGCGCCGATGACGATGATCGATCTCTCACGCTCCTGTGGCGCGTTGGCGACAAGGATCGACAGGATCGACCAGGCGATCGATTCGGCGGCGATGATGTAGCCGGTGGTCAGGAGCGGAACGTGGTGCAGCGTGGTCAGAAGCAGCGGGCCGTAAATGGCAAAGGAACAGGTCGCCACCGAGAAGGCGGCGACCATGGTCATGCCGCTGCCGACCGGCGTGCGCCACGAGAACAGCCGCGAGGGGAAAAGCCGCGATTTCGGCTTCAGCGCATCGATACGGAAGAACAGCACAAGGCCGATCAGGCCGAGCACCATCAGCAGCGACGAGCGCAGAAGGGCGATATCGACCCCCGCCGAGGCGATCAGCACGACGGCGACGGCAAGGCAGCCAAGCGCTATGAGCGGGAAGGGTGGTGCCTTGCCCGCGCCGGCACTCGGCCTCGTCGCTTCCGGCGTGTCGAGCACGACGAAGCTCGCCAGCGCCATCGCCGCACCGCCGAACACGAAGATGCCGAACGCCCAGCGCCATGACAGAAGCTCTGTCATGATCGCGCCAAGCATCGGCCCGCTGAAGGCGGCGACGCCCCAGATCGCCGACATGATACCGAAAAGCTGCGGCCAGATGGCCCGCGGAAACAGGCGCTCCACCGAGACGAAAGCCAGCGACACCAGCGCGCCGCCGCCCAGGCCCTCGATCAGGCGCCCGGCCAGGAACAATTGCATCGAGGGCGCGGTGGCGCAGATCAGCGCGCCGGCCGCGTAAAGCAGCGCCGCGACCACCATGTTGGTGCGCAGCGCCACATAGCTGACCAGCCGTCCGGCCGCGGCACCGGCGACGATGGCGCCCAGTTCATAGATCGCCAGCGACCAGCCGACGAGCTGCACGCCCGCCAGTTCGCCGATCATGGCGGGCATGACGGTCGCCACCATCGTCTCGTTGGTGGCGTGCAGCAGGATGCCGAGGCTGATGAAGCAGAAGCGCGCGAGGTCGCCGCTCGCCCACAATGCGCGCCAGTCGACCCTGTTTGTGCTGATGTCGGTCACTTCGGTCCCTCGAATTTCATATCCCGATGCAAACGCATGGCGCCAGGAGCCGGCTCGGGGGTCCGGCAGGACCATGGTCGGATGGGTTTGTAGAACCTCAACCAAGCTTGAGCTCAAGCGATTTTTTGGACATGTTCGTGGATGCCCGCATCCCTGGCCGGCCGGCATCGCCGGCCAATCAGTTCTCCGTGCTGCGCAGCTGGAACTGGCTGACACCGATGGCGAAATTGATGCCGGTCTGGGTCTGCAGGCTGAGCGGCTGCAAGGTGAAGGAGCCGCCAACCAGCAGATTGGCCCCGGCGCCGACGGTTGCCGTCACCTCGGCGCTGGCGCCGACATAGTCGCCGGCCAATGCGCCCGGCGCGTAGATGTTCTTCAGCGGCGTCAGCACCAGCCATCGCATCACCGCCTGCTTGGTCGTGCCGATGTCGAGGCCGTATTTGTTGACCGCGCCGAAATAGGCTTCCGGCGCGAAAGTCTTGTCGGCAGGGGTGAAGGTGCAGCTCAGATCCTTGCTCGAGCCGAAGATGAAGCCGGTGCCGCCCGATATGGCGCATTCAAGTGTGCCGAGCTCGATGCCCTGGTCCTGTGCCTGGGCCAAGGCGGGGCTGGCAATGGCAACGATGGCAGCAAGGATCATTTTGCGTGTCATGGGCCCCTCGTGCATTCGCTGCAGCCATCTTTGAGGAGCAGATGACACTGCTTCGCGAGCGAAGGATGCCAGGTCAGTGCACGGGGTCCGGTCGGTGATCGTCGGGCTTTGGCCGGCAACCGTCTATGGCGGGATGTATCGTCCACTGGTTCTGAGGCTCCTGCTGGGATGCGACGGTCAATGGCGATCCTGCCGTCTCAACGGCTTCACACCAGCGCGCGGGGCTGCCGTCGGGAACCGGGGATTCGTTCCAGCTGCCGTTCCAGGTGCCGATCTTCTGACAGTGCTTGATGGGATGGATTTCGTTCCAGCCGTCATGTGCCGAATCGTAGACCCACGTTCCCTTGACGAACAGGATGTCCGCGCCGCGGCGCGTCGGATCGTTGACGTGAAGATCGCCGAGATTCTCGTCGAGATCCGTCGGATTGGCTGTGTCGAGCAGGCCGACTATGCCGCCTATGATGACGATGACCGCCGCGATGAGCGACAGGACCGCGCAGGCGATCCAGCCGAAGAAGGGAATGGCGCAAGCAACCGCGGCGGCCGTGGCGACTGGAATTGCGGCAAGGCAGGCTATCATGAGGTCGTAGACGCCGGCGCCTTCGAACTCGCAATGCAGCACCGCGGTCGGGTCGTCATTGGCCCATTGGCGCGCTTCCTGACCTTTCCAGTCGAGGCCCGCGCCCTGGATCGCAGGCGTGTTGGCGATCAGGCGTCCAAACGGCGCTATCTTTTCGGCCGTTGCCTGGTTGGTGAATTCGACGACATTGGCCGGCACCAGATTGAGACTGTAGTCGGTGTCGAACCGGTCCAGTCCCGACTTCTCCTCCGGCGGATCGACCTTGAGCAGCCAGCCCACCGCGCATTCGTCGCCACCGAGACAGATCAGCCGGTCGTACAGCCACCAGCGGCAATAGGCCAATATGGCCGCAAGCGCCACCAGCATGGCGGCCGGTCCGGGAAGGGCGCCCACAAGGATGAGCGGCAAAGCGACCACGGCCGCCGCAATGATCATCTGCCCGTATTGTTTGCCGTGGTGATTTCCGACCGATACGCATTTGGTGTAGTGCCGATAAGCCATGGCGACCCCCTATCGCTCGACATAGAGCGTCACGCCGCCGGCGAGGCCGCGGGCCGAGAAAGCATGAACGTTGATTGCCTTACGGCCGGTGAAACCGGCTGGCGGTTCAATATTGACAGTGACGGGGATTTCCTCACCCGGGGCAAGGTCCGCTTGTGCGGGCTCGAACGTGACAAGCCAGCCGGCGGGCAAAGGATGCGATTGACGGGTGTGGCCGACAGGCACTGCCGCGATGGTGCCGGGGAAGGTGCGCAAGGGCCGGCGACGCGGCCTCGGGCGAGGGCGCGGCTCACAGACCGGCAATTCAGGAAGGGAATAGGCATCGGCCTCGAGACGAAATCCCATCCTCTCCCGCTCGCCATTGCGCAGGCGAAATTCAAATCTTGCGGGCGAATGGGCGACACCGACGGTGGTGTTGTCCTGGCCTAGGTTGTTGTTCGGGTTCGCATCGTCGAGCCAGTCGAGCAGGACCTGGATGCAATAGTGACCAGGCGCTGCCGGAGTTCGCCATTTGACCGACGCGAAAGCCGGATGGTTGGCCCCGCCCTTGACGCCGAGATCGGTCCTGGTCTCATCGATCCAATGCGACACCGTGCCGATGCCGAAACTCAGATAGGAGAATTTCACCGGCAGATCGACGACCGGGGCCTCGGTCGAGTTGTTCCAGATACGGGCGACGATTTCATATTCGGTGTCGGGCGCCAGCATATGTGGTGCGACAGGATTGCCGCCGCTTCGGATCTCGATGTCGGGGTTGTCCCATGTGACGGCGAGGCCCTGGCCCATCAAATAATACTGCGCGTAGATCAGGGGATCCGGGCGTTTATAGGCGGGGTCGCTGATCTTGACGCAACGTTGCGGCCCGCTTCGGTCCAACCGATCGGGGAGCTTCATTCTTTCGCAGAGCAATCTGGCGAGGGCGCAGATCCGGGCAGCGATCTGGCGCAGGTTCGATGGCCACTCGGTGAACGCGTCGGCGAGCGCGTTCAGGAAATCCAGTACTTTGGGGAGCGGGTTCATGGCCAGTCCGCGGCCATTTCGTCAACGTCGCTGTCGACGCATGAAAAACCAGACAGCGGCAATCAAGAATGGTGCGAGTATCAGAAGAAGTTCGAAGGATCCCGACCCGCCATCGGGCGAAAATCCGAATAACTGCTCGATGAAATCCATCATGGCCTCCGGCAGCTGCAACAAAATTGCATTCGACGATGTCTTTACATCTGCCGGAGCTCGCGCGCATTTTCGCGCAGAGCCAGCAACATTTCCGGTTGGTAGCACAGAACGAGCAAGTCTTCCATCGGCAATAATTTCGATCTGCTAGCTTGGCCTGGTCACAGCAGTTCGCAAATGCAAAGCGCGCGGCGGAACCAAGTCCACCGCGCGCTATTTTGATCATCGCGCGGTTGCCGTCCGTGCCGAGAAGATCAACGTGCCGTTACTTGAGAGAGTGGATCAGCTCAAGCGAGGTCACGGCAACGGCCAGGTTGACGCCGGTCTGCGCCTGGACGCTGAGCGGCTCCAGCATGAAGGCGCTGTCGAAGCCGCCGACCAGCAGATTGGCGCCGCCGCCGGTCACGACGCTCGCCTCGGCATTGACGCCGTAGTAGCTGCCGGCAAGGTCACCCGCGTCGCGGTCACGGGTCGCCGCCAGTACGGCCCATACCAACTGGCCCTGGTGCGTCTGGCCGACGTCGACGCCGAGCTTGGAGATGACCCCGGTGTAAATTTCCGGCGCCCCGTGATGGGAAGGACGGAAGACACAGGACACGCCCTTGTTGGATGTCACGATGTAGCCGGTGCCGCCGTCGATGGTGCAGTCGAGCGTGCCGAGCTGCAGTCTGCCGGCGCTTGCCGGTGCAACAGCGAACATGGTCGTGGCGAGCGCAGCGGCGCAGACGAGTTTCTTGATCATGGGAGGTCCTTTCGCAAAACGCTTCAAAGTAACGGCTGGGTGACCAGACCGTTCCGCTGAAACCTTGGCGCGAACAAGGCAGGCGATCACGGCTTGCAGCGGGGTCAGCGCGCGGTTGCCGGATTGATGGCGATCTGCGGCGATACGTGTCCTTTCGGACACGCATCCGACGCGTGTGGGCTTGGCCGGCCTTGCCTGATCTCAGCTGACGCGGGCGAGGCCATCCTTGGCAGGCTGGTAGGTGGGATCGAGCCGAACGGCTTCGCGGTAGGACTTGGCCGCCTTGGCCTTGTCGCCGCGCCGCTCGTAGATCAGCGCCTGGTTGGACCAGGCTTCGGCGTTCTTGCCGTCGAGCTTGATGGCCATGTTGAAATCGGAAAAGGCATTGTCCTCGTCATTGGTGGCGAGGTAGGAAAGGCCGCGGCCATTATACGGCTCGGCGGCGTCCGGGGCCAGCGAGATGGCGGTCGAGAAATCCTCGATGGCGAATTTGTGCTGGCCCTGGCTCTGATAGATCAGGCCCCGATTGTGATAGGCGCGGGCATCGGTCGTGTCGAGCTGGATCGCCTTCTGGAAGTCGTTGAAGGCTTCCTGGGTGCGGCCGGCCTTGCGGTAGAGATTGCCACGGCCGATATAGGCGGCATCGTAGTTGCCATTGATCTGGATCGAGCGGTTGTAGTCCGCCAGCGCTGCTTCCTGATTGCCGAGGAAGCGCTGGATGAGCGCACGGTTCGAATAGGCCTGGTAGAAATTCGGGTTAAGCTGGATGGCCTGGTTGAAATCCTTGAGCGCCGCCTGGTATTGGCCGCCCCGGCCATAGGCCGAGCCGCGCACATTGTAGCCTTCAGGATCCTGCGGATTGCGCTGAATCACCGCCGACAGCGAGGAGATATTCTCGCTCGACCCTTGCGCCTTGTCGATGTTGTTGAACTCGCCGGTCGGGCCTGAGGTCTGGCAGCCGGCAAGCATCAATCCGGAAAGCAGGGCTGTCGCCAGGGCAAAGCCACGAAATGTGGTTTTGCTCTCCACGCTGATTGCGTTCATGTCTGCCCTGTCCTCACTTGCCGCGTCATTCAGGTCCGGATCCCCCCTCCGGGCCGGGTCACATCAAAATAAAAAGGTGGCGGCGATTCCGCATCGCGCCACCCCTGGTATCCTTCGAAAAGGACGAAATATTGGCGTTAATCAGCGCGGCGGACGCGCTGCGCCGGCGGCACCGCCAGCAGCCACCGGACGCGGCGTCATCGGCAGCAGACCTTCGCGCTGTGCACGCTTGCGGGCCAGCTTGCGGGCTCGGCGCACGGCTTCGGCCTTTTCACGGGCGCGCTTCTCGGAAGGCTTCTCGTAGTGACCGCGCATCTTCATTTCGCGGAAGATGCCTTCGCGCTGCATCTTCTTCTTGAGAGCGCGAAGCGCCTGATCAACATTGTTGTCGCGGACGAGTACCTGCACGGGCAATCCTGTCTTTCGGGTTTGATATCAACAGGCAAGCGGCCATAGCCACTAGCCTCCGCGGCGATTTACACCACGAATTGTGGCGGCTGATAGCAGAATCACGCCGCGCTGTCCACAGCCGAAATGAAGGGAGGCGGCCAAATCGCCCAGCGGGCGCTCGCAAGGTAGGCAGCCAACTACGCGGTGGCCAGATGCAACCGCTCAAAATCCTCGAAGAATTCGCCATAGTCGCAGGTTATCTCTTCGCCGGCCGCTATGTCGCGGGTCGCGGTTGCCCCGCCATATTGCGAAAAGTCCGTGTTCGGCGTCGCCGAATGGTTCATGAAGCGGCCATTGTCGACCTCATAGACCATGAAGCCGGGCCGGTCGGGGCTGGGATAGGCGTAGCGGTCGAGCAGTTCCCTGAGATGCGAGGGTGCCGCCTGGTATTTTTCCAGCGGGATCAGCCGGTCGAAATCCGGGTCGAGCCGCCAGATCGAGGCGCCTTTCCTGATCGGCTCGGCGGCGAACACGCCGACGCCCTCGATTGCGCTTTGGGCGACATAGGTTTTGATCAGCAGCATGGTTCCGGCCCGTTTCCAAGGAGAGAACGGAATCGTCAATTCGAGCCCAAATGCAAGCCCGGATTGCGACATCGCGGCCCGCGTTGATCCGCATGCCGGCGCCGAAACCGCTCACGTCCGGTTGATCGACACGCCGCCGTCGGCGAACAGTGCGGTTCCGGTGGTGAAGCTCGACGCGTCGGAGGCAAGATAAAGCGCCGAGCGGGCGATCTCTTCCGGCCGGGCCATCCGCTTCAAGGCATGGATACCTTCGACGAACGTGCGGGCCTCGGGCGTGGTTGTGGTCGCGCCGGGCGTGTCTGTGCCGCCTGGCAGCAGTGCGTTGACGCGCAACCCCTTCGGCCCGTACTCGGCGGCCAGCACTTGCGTCAGGCCGATCAGGCCGGCCTTGGCCGCGGCGTAGGCCGCCATGCCTGGCATGCCGGCGGTATAGCCAACGAAGCTGGAGGTGAAGACCAGCGATCCGCCGCCACGCTCCAGCATCGCCGGTATCTGATGCCTGGCGGCCAGATAGGCGCTGGTCAGATTGGTATCCATCGTGTCATGCCACGACGCCGGCGGCAGGTCCGGCAGCGGCGCCATCATGCCGACAGCGCCGGCATTGTTGAATGCAATGTCGAGACCACCGAAGCTACCGGTCGCGAGATCGACCAGCGCCTTCGCATAGGCTTCGTCCCTGACGTCGCCGGCAAGAGCGATCGCAGTGCCGCCGGTTTCCACGATCTCCTCGACAAGCCTATCGAGCTCGGCCTGGCGGCGCGCGGCGGCGACGACCTTGGCTCCTTCCTCGGCAAAGAGCTTTGCAGTGGCGCGGCCGATGCCGGAACTGGCGCCAGTGACGATGGCGATCTTGTTGGCGAGTGCGAGCATGTTTCTGTCATCCTTCCGCTAAGCCGGCCTTGCCGGCGGTCGGATGCGTCGTCGCAAATGAGCATGGCCGCAGCCACCCGAAAGCTGCGAACCCGCCGATTTTCCCTGGCCTCGCACGCCGCGGCCGGTTGCGGCGCAAAACGGCAAGAGCCGTCGCAAACAGCGCAAGGGTGGCAGCGCTGTTTCGCTAGTGATACACCTCGCGCGCCGGGAGAAATTGCTAGCCCGGCCGCAAATCCGCGAGACTTTGGCCCGAGGCTGGAACGTGAAGAAATACTCTGTATTCGCCATCGCGCGTGAGGCCATGCGCGGCCACAAGGGCTGGGAGGAGCAATGGTCCTCGCCGGAGCCGAAGAAGGAATACGACGTCGTCATCGTGGGCGCCGGCGGCCATGGCCTGGCTACCGCCTATTATCTCGCCACCGTGCACGGCATCACCAATGTCGCGGTGCTGGAGAAGGGCTGGCTCGGTGGCGGCAATACCGGCCGCAACACCACCATCATCCGCTCCAACTACCTCTATGACGAGAGCGCTGGCATCTACGACCATGCGCTGAAATTGTGGGACGGGCTCAGCCAGGAGCTCAATTACAACGTCATGTATTCGGCGCGCGGCGTCATGATGCTGGCGCACAATGTGCACGACATCCAGGTGCTGAAGCGCCATGTCCACGCCAACCGGCTGAACGGCATCGACAATGAATGGCTCACACCCGAGCAG
Organism: Mesorhizobium sp. B2-5-3; assembly: GCF_006441005.1. Taxonomy (NCBI): domain Bacteria; kingdom Pseudomonadati; phylum Pseudomonadota; class Alphaproteobacteria; order Hyphomicrobiales; family Phyllobacteriaceae; genus Mesorhizobium; species Mesorhizobium sp. B2-5-3. The sequence goes on along the minus strand of NZ_VFUS01000002.1, from coordinate 223,674 downwards.
GCGAAGGAATTCTGCCCGCCGCTCAATATTTCTAGGGATGCGCGCTACCCGGTCGTCGGTGCCGCCTTGCAGCGGCGCGGCGGCACGGCGCGCCATGACGCGGTCGCCTGGGGGTATGCGCGCGGCGCCTCGGCGCGGGGCGTGCACATCATCCAGAATTGCGAGGTCACCGGCGTCAAGCGGGCGGCCAATGGCGCGGTGACCGGTGTCGAGACGACGCGCGGCTTCATCGGCGCCAAGAAGGTCGGCGTGGTCGCGGCCGGCCATTCCTCGGTCATTATGAACATGGCCGGCGTGCGCATGCCGCTGGAAAGCTATCCGCTGCAGGCGCTGGTGTCGGAGCCGGTCAAGCCTGTCGTTCCCTGCGTGGTGATGTCGAACACGGTGCATGCCTATATCTCGCAGTCCGACAAGGGCGAACTGGTGATCGGCGCCGGCACCGACCAGTACGTCTCCTACTCGCAGACCGGCGGCCTGCACATATTACAGCATACGCTGGACGCAATCTGCGAGATGTTCCCGATCTTCACGCGCATGAAGATGCTGCGCTCCTGGGGCGGCATCGTGGACGTCACGCCCGACCGCTCGCCGATCCTGGCCAAGACGCCGGTGCCCGGCCTCTACGTCAATTGCGGCTGGGGCACGGGCGGCTTCAAGGCGACACCCGGCTCCGGCCATGTCTTTGCCCACACCATCGCCAGGGACGATCCGCATCCGATCAACGCGCCCTTCACCATCGAGCGTTTCCGCACCGGCCGGTTGATCGACGAGGCGGCGGCGGCGGCGGTGGCGCATTGACGATGACTGAGCTGTAGGAACGAAAACATGCTTCTCATCCGCTGCCCCTATTGCGAGGAAGAGCGTCCGGAACTTGAGTTCCGCAACGCCGGCGAGGCGCATATCGCGCGCTCGGCCAACATGTCAGGCGAGAGCGACGAGGATTTCGAAAAATTCTTCTTCATCCGCTCGAATCCCAAAGGCATCATCTATGAGCGCTGGCGACACATGCATGGCTGTGCGCGCTTCTTCAACGCCGTGCGCGACACCGTCACCGACAAGTTCGTCATGACCTACAAGGCCGGCGAGCCGAAGCCTTCCAAGCTGCCCAAAAACTCCAGCGAAGTGGTTGCCAAATGAGCGGCGCGTTCCGCATACCGAGCGCCGGGCGCCTGAGCCAGGCCAAGACCGCCCGCTTCAGCTTCGACGGTCAGTCCTTCGTCGGCATCGAGGGCGATACGCTGGCTTCGGCGCTGCTGGCCAACGGCGTGCACCTGGTAGGCCGCTCGTTCAAATATCACCGGCCGCGGGGCGTGCTGTCGGCCGGCGCGGAGGAGCCCAACGCGCTGGTGCAGATCGTGCGCGATGATGCCCGCAAGACGCCGAATGTGCGAGCGACCGTGCAGGAGCTCTATGACGGGCTCGCCGCCAACTCGCAGAACCGCTGGCCGTCGCTGTCCTTCGACGTCAGCGCGGTCAATGATCTGGCGTCGCCGCTGTTTTCGGCCGGCTTCTACTACAAGACCTTCATGTGGCCGAAGGCGGCCTGGAAGAGCCTCTACGAACCCAAGATCCGGGAAGCCGCCGGGCTTGGCGTGTCCCCCGACAGGCCGGACCCCGATCACTATTCGTCGCGTTACGCCCATTGCGACGTGCTGGTGCTGGGCGGCGGCGCGGCCGGCATCGCGGCGGCATTGGCAGCCGCTGAAACCGGCGTGCGGGTCATTCTGGCCGATGAGCAGGCCGAATTCGGCGGCAGCCTGCGCTTCGAGAGCGGCGCGAAAATCGACGGCCAGGGCGGCTTTGCCTGGGCGCAGGCGGCGATCGCCAGGCTGAAAGGCATGGACAATGTCCGCGTGCTGTCGCGCACGACTGCCTTCGGCTACTACGCACAGAACTTCGTCGGCCTGGTCGAACGGGTCAGCGATCATTTGCAAAATCCCGGCCACGACCTGCCGCGCGAGCGGCTGTGGCAGGTGCGCGCCAGGCGCGTGGTGCTGGCGTCCGGGGCCATCGAGCGCCACATGGTGTTCGCCAACAACGACCGGCCGTGCATCATGCTGGCCTCGGCCGCGCGCACCTATCTCAATCACCATGGCGTCGCGGTCGGAAAAAACGTCGGCGTCTACACCGCCAATGATTCCGCTTACGCGGCGGCGATCGACCTGAAGAAGGCCGGCGTCAACATCGCGGCTATCGTCGATCTGCGCGACAATCCGACCGGGCCGGTGATCGATGAAGCAAGGATGCTCGGCATCGAGATCAATTTCGGTCGCGCGGTGATCCGCGCCGGAGGCAAGCTGCGCGTCTCGTCGATGACGGTGCAGCCGAAGAATGGTGGCGGCGAGCGCACCATTGCGGTCGATGCGATCCTGATGTCGGCCGGCTGGACGCCGTCGGTGCACCTGTTCTCGCAGTCGCGCGGCAAGGTCGCCTTCAACGACGAAACCAAGCGCTTCGTGCCCGGCACCTATGCGCAGGACTGCGTCTCTGTCGGCGCCTGCAACGGCACGGACGGCCTGTCAGCGACCCTCGACGAGGCCTATGCGGCAGGGGCCAAGGCGGCAAAGGACGCCGGCGCAAAGACTGCCAAGGGTACAAAGCCAAAAGTCGACGCCTCGGAAAGCTGGTCGCGTGGCATGCTGGGCGCCGCCCCCGGCGCCGGTCCGGATACGACGGTGAAGGCCTTCGTCGATTTCCAGAACGACGTCACCGCCAAGGACATCCGCCAGGCCGTGCATGAGGGCATGCGCTCGATCGAGCACGTCAAGCGCTTCACCACCAACGGCATGGCGACCGACCAGGGCAAGACCTCGAACATGCACGGCCTGGCGATTGCCGCCGAGACGCTTGGCAAGCCAATCCCCGAGGTGGGCCTCACTACGTTCCGCGCCCCTTATACGCCGGTGACCTTCGGCGCCATCGTCAGCCATGCGCGCGGTCCGCTGTTCGATCCGACGCGCAAGACGGCGATCCATCCCTGGGCTGAAGCCCAAGGCGCCGTGTTCGAGGATGTCGGGCAGTGGAAGCGCGCCTGGTATTTCCCCAGGGGTGGCGAGGACATGCATGCGGCGGTCGACCGCGAGTGCGTCGCGGTTCGAAACACGGCCGGCCTGTTCGACGCCTCGACGCTCGGCAAGATCGAGGTGGTCGGTCCCGATGCGGCCAAGTTCATGGAGCTGCTCTACACCAATCCATGGGAAAAGCTGGAGCCCGGCCGCTGCCGCTACGGCATCATGCTGCGCGAGGACGGCTTCATCTATGATGACGGCGTCGTCGGCAGGCTGGCGCCCGACCGTTTCCATGTGACGACGACGACGGGCGGCGCGCCGCGCGTCATGAACCATATGGAGGATTATCTCCAGACCGAGTTCCCGCATCTCAATGTCTGGCTGACCTCGATCACCGAGCAGTGGGCTGTTATCGCCGTACAGGGGCCGAAGTCTCGCGACATCATCGCGCCGCTGGTCGAAGGCATCGACATGTCGGATGAGGCCCTCCCGCACATGTCGGTGCGCGAGGGCAAGATATGCGGCGTGCCGACAAGGCTGTTCCGCATGTCGTTCACCGGCGAGCGCGGCTTCGAGGTAAATGTGCCGGCCGATTACGGTCAGGCCGTGTGGGAAGCGCTGTGGGCCGAGGGCCAGAAGCATGGCGCAACCGCCTACGGCACCGAGGCAATGCACGTGCTGCGCGCCGAGAAGGGCTACATCATCGTCGGCCAGGACACCGACGGCACGGTGACGCCCAATGATGCCGGTCTCGACTGGGCCGTCGGCAAGAAGAAGGCCGATTTCGTCGGCATTCGCGGCCTGACGCGGCCTGACCTGGTCGCCAAGGGCCGCAAGCAACTGGTCGGCCTCAAGACCAAGGATCCCAAGATGGTGCTGGAGGAAGGCGCGCAGATCGTCGAGGATCCCAGGCAGGCGATCCCGATGAAGATGATCGGCCATGTCACATCGAGCTATTGGTCGCAGAATTGCGGCCGCTCGATCGCTCTGGCGCTGGTCGCCGGCGGCCGCGCACGCACGGGCGACACGCTCTACGTGCCGATGCCGAGCGGGACGATCGAAGTGGAGGTTTCCAGCATGGTGTTCTTCGACGAAACGGGAGGCCGCCTCAATGGCTAAGGCTGCCGCAAACAAAGTGGCTCCGGCCGCATCGCCGGCGGTCGAGCGCCGTCCGGCGCTTGCTGGGCGCACCATCTCCGCGACAGGCGCCAAGGTCGAGGTGCTGGCACCTGCCGAGCGTATCTCGTTGCGCGCGCCGGAGGCTTCGCTTGCCGCCTTGTCGAAGGCGCTCGGCGTGACCTTGCCGAAAAAGCCGAAGACGTCCGTGTCGAAAGGCGGGCGCACCGCGCTATGGCTTGGGCCGGATGAATGGATGATCATCGACGAGGCCGGCAAAGACCCGCTCGCCGATTGTGCAAAGATTTCCGCCTTGCATTCCGCTGTCGGCATTTCGCATCGCAACGTTGCGATATCGGTCGCCGGTCCGGCCGCGGCCGCGGCAATCAATTCGGGCTGCCCGCAGGATCTGTCGCTCGAAGCCTTCCCGGTGGGTGCCGCCTCGCGTACCATTCTCGGCAAGGCCGAGATCGTTCTGCTGCGCACGGCGCAAGACGCTTTCCGGGTCGAGTGCTGGCGTTCCTTCTCGGATTATGTCTTTACTTTCCTCTCCGAGGGAGCACGCGACGCGGCGGCCTGACCCGGAACGTTTGCCGCCCGCGCCCGTTTGCGGGAACAGGTCGAGGGAGAATGCCGATGCCATCGAAGTCCACGCCGAAGTCGCCCGGGAAAAGCTCGGCCGTGCGCTCCCTGGAGCATGAGCGGCATCACGGGGCCGACGCCGAAGAGGAACTCGAGGAAGGCCTCGAGGATACGTTCCCGGCCAGCGATCCTGTGTCGATCACGGGGAAGGCTATCCCCGGCGCCCCCGCAAGGCCGGGTAAAGCCAAGACCGTTCCCGGACGCAAACCGCGCTGATTTCCCCAGTTTCGGTTGAGGAGCCATCTTTCCAAGACGGCGCCAAGTGGGATATTCAAAGCGCTTTGGGAGATCGTAAAATGCCGGTAAAAGCCGTCGTCTGGGGCGAGAATGTCCATGAGCAGACCAATGCCGCCGTGCGCGGCCTTTATCCATTGGGCATGCATGGGACCATTGCAGCCGCGCTCAACCAGGATAAGGGCATCGAGGCGACCACCGCCACCTTGCAGGAGCCGGAGCACGGCTTGAGCGAAAGCCGGCTGGCTGCCACCCATGTCCTGCTCTGGTGGGGCCATGCCGCCCATGGCGAGGTCAAGGACGAGATCGTTGAGCGCGTGCAGAAACGGGTCTGGGAAGGCATGGGTCTGATCGTGCTCCATTCCGGACACTATTCGAAGATCTTCAAGCGGCTGATGGGCACGCCTTGTTCGCTGAAATGGCGCGAAGCGGGCGAGCGCGAGCGCGTCTGGGCCATCAACCGCGGCCATCCGATCGCGCAAGGTATCGGCGAGTGCCTGGAGATCGGCGAGACGGAGATGTATGGCGAGCCCTTCGCGGTACCGGAGCCGCTGGAGACGGTGTTCGTCTCCTGGTACGAAGGCGGCGAAGTCTTCCGGTCGGGGCTGACCTATCAGCGCGGCGCCGGACGGATCTTCTATTTCTCGCCCGGCCACGAGACCTACCCGATCTACCACAATGAAGGCGTGCAGCAGGTGCTGCGTAACGCCGTGCATTGGGCGCACAATCCCGCATCCGCATGGTCCGGCATCATCAATGCGCCGAACGTGCCGACAGACCAGGCCAAGGAGAAGATCGTCCAGAAGGGCCTGCGCCTGCATGCCGACGGCGACAAGGGCCTTAGTTAGGCGTGAGTTGAAGATGCACCGCCTCCTTCTGCTCGGCACCGGTGGCATTGCCGGACATCACGTCGAGGAGTTCGCCAGGATTCCAGGCTGCACAATCGTCGCCTGCGTCGACCAGGTGCCGGGCCGGGCGGCGAGGTTCGCCGCCGCCAACCAGATCAGCCAGTCTTTCGAGAGCCTGGAAGCGGCGATCGGCTGGGGTGCGTTCGATGCGGCCATCAATGCGACGCCGGATGGCGTGCACAAGGCCACGACGCTGGCGCTGCTTGCCCATGGGAAACACGTCTTTTGCGAAAAGCCGCTGGCGCCGAACCATGCCGACGCGCTTGCAATGACGGAAGCGGCCGAGGCGGCCGGGGTCGTCAACATGGTCAACCTGACCTACCGCAACTCGGCGGCGATCGAGGAAGCGCGACGCATGGTGCAGGCCGGCGAGATCGGCGCATTGCGCCATGTCGAGGCGAGCTACAAACAGAGCTGGCTGGTCAGCAAATCATGGGGCGACTGGCGCATCGAGGACAAATGGCTGTGGCGCCTGTCCAACCGGCACGGCTCGACGGGCGTGCTCGGCGATGTCGGTATCCACATTCTGGATTTCGCAAGCTATGGCGCCGACCAGGACATCGCCACCCTGCACGCCGACCTGGTGACGTTTCCCAAGGCCGAAGGCGATCGGATCGGCGATTATGTGCTTGATGCCAACGACAGTGTCGCAATGACGGCGCGGTTCAAATGCGGGGCGCTCGCGACGATCGTCGCCAGCCGCTACATGACCGGCCACGCCAACGACCTGTCGCTGGCCATGCATGGCACCAAGGGCGCCATCAAGGTCAAAACAGACGGCAAGGTTTCGCGCCTGTCGGCCTGCCTGGCCGAGGACATCGACCAGCAACGTTGGCGGACACTGGCGCTGCCGGATGTGAAGCGCAACGCGCTGCGTTTCGCCGAAGCGCTCGATAGGGGAAGGAACGGCGATCCATCCTTCCGTCGCGCCGCCGACATGCAGAGGCTGATCGACGCGGCCTTCGAGAGTTCGTCGTCCAGACTGCCGGTCACGATCGCCTGAATCACATCTGGTCGGCTGCACCAGCCAGGCGTGTGTTGCCGCTATCAGAACGCGCTCGGCACGATCCAGGGATTGATGCTGATGCCGAGGCGCGGGCCCTTGCCTTCAGCGGTGGTTTCCGTGACGCCCTTTTTCTCGAGCGAGCCGGTCGATGCGCAATCGAGCTTCACATTGGCCTTGGTGTCGACGCAGGTCGCGGCGGGCACGTGCTTGACCGGGTGTGTCGTGTTGGCGGCAAGGGCCGAGCCCGAAAGTGCCAGCACGGCAGCGAGGGTGAGGAGGGTCTTTTTCATTGTCCGTCTCCGGGTTCGATGGGTGAATTTGTTCTCGTACGTGTACGGTATTCCGTACAAATACGCCCACCGATCGCGGAGTTCAAGCCAGAATCGTACACGTACGGAAATTTTTGTTAACCAAGAAAATCCGCCCCGCTTGGCACGTTAAACGCGGAGCGTCGATGAAGCGTGGATACGCAAGGAGATATCGTTCAGCAGTTGACCGGTGTCTCGGTCAGCGGGGGCACGTTCTGCGTGCTGAGCGTCGCAAGGGTGAAATCGCACATCCGTTTCACGAAAGCCTGCGGATCACCGAAGGGGTAGAAGGGGAAGGTGATCAGCAGCGAGATGGTGCCGTGGCCGACCGCCCACAGCATGGTAGCAATGGCGCGCGGATCACCCTGCAACTTCCCCGCGGCGACGCAGGCCTCGACCCTGCTGATCAGCACCTTCATCGCCGGGTTGCTTTCTTCCATGTCCTCGTAGCTCCGGCCTGCCGGCAGCTTGGTCTTTTCGGTCATGAAGACGGTGCGGTATTCATTGGGATTGCCAAGTCCGAACGCGGCGTATTCCGTCATCACTGCTTGCAGCGCCTCGATCGGATCGTCGGAAGGATGCTCCTCGATGCGCCGGGCAAGCGTCTCGAACGCATCCTCGGCCAGCGCGAACAATATGTCCTGCTTGTCGGCGAAATAGGAATAGACCGACATCGGCGCGTAGCCGACGCGCTTGGCCAGCTTGCGGATGGTCAGGCCCTCATAGCCTTCCTCCTGCACGAGCTTGTGCGCGGCCTCCACAAGTTCGGAACGCTGTTCGGCCTTTTGTTTCTCGCGGCGTGTCTGGGCGCTCACCGGCAATATCGCCTGCCTCTGCTGGTTGGGGGCCAACTGAATTATATACGCTGTACGGAAACGGACAAGGGCGTCGCTGGTTCCCAAGCGGCAGGCGTCAGATGGCGCCGACGCCGCCGTCGACAGCCAATGTGTGGCCGGTCATGAAGGAGTTGGCGGGGTCGGCGGCGAACAGGATCACCGGGGTGATCTCATCCACTTCGGCCACCCTCCTCATCGGCACGCCGCGCGTCAGTTCAGCCAAGGCGTCAGCTTCCGGAGCGCCGGAGACGCGCACGAAACTGTCGACCATCGCCGTTCTCGTGTGCGCCGGACAGACCGCGTTGATGCGCAGGCCCTTGCTGGCGTATTCAATTGCCGCCGACCGGGTCAGCCCAACCACGCCGTGCTTGGCGGCGGCATAGATCGAAAGCTTCGGCGCGCCACCCAGTCCGGCGGCGGAGGCGATGTTGACGATGGCGCCGCCCTTGCCGTCCGCCTTGAACTGCCGCTCCATCTGCTGGATCTGGTGTTTCATGGCATAGAAGACGCCGAGCAGATCGATTTCGATCACGCGGCGCGCCTCCTCCGAGGCGACCTGGGGCAAACGCACGAAACTCTGGACGATGCCGGCATTGTTGACCGCGACATCCAGCCGGCCGAATCTTTCGACCGCCAGAGCCACCAGCGCCTGCGACAGCGTCTCGTCGGCGATGTTTCCGGCCAGGACCGCCGTCTCGCCATCGAGCGTTTCGGCAAAGCTCCTCAAGATTGGTTCATCGAGGTCGGAGAGGACCAGCCGCGCGCCTTCGGCGGCAAAAGCTTTGGCCGCGCCGCGGCCAAGCCCGCCCGCGGCACCCGTGATCAACACCGTTTTTCCGTCGAAGCGGCCCATCGATTATTTCTCGTCCATCAGTTTCGGTCGATCAGTTTCGCGGCGAGGTGCGAAAGCAGTTTCACCGCCTCGCCATAGGTCCTGGCCTTTTCCGGGTTCGAGGCATTGCCGTCCAGCGCGCGCTTGTAGACGCCCTGGCAGATCGCGGCCAGCCGGAAGAAGGAGAAGGCGAGGAAGAACGTCCAGTCGCCGATGCCGGTGAGCCCGCGCCGCCGGCAATAGGTGGCGACATAGTCCTCTTCCGAAGGCAGTCCGAGCGCGGCGCGGTCGATACCGCCCAGGCCGCGAAAGCCCGAGCTATGCGGCAGGCGCCATTGCATGCACTGGTAGGCGATATCGGCAAATGGATGGCCTGATGTGGACAGTTCCCAGTCGAGCACCGCCATCACCTTCGGCCGGTCCGGCGCGAATATCAGATTGTCCAGCCGATAGTCACCATGCACCAGCGAGACACGGCCGTCGTCGGCGGGCCTGTGCGTCTCCAGCCAGTCGATCAGCCGGTCCATGTCGGCAATGGCACCGGTCTCCGAGGCGCGGTACTGGCTGGTCCAGCGCGCCAGCTGGCGCTCGAAATAATTGCCCGGCCGGCCGAAGTCGCCGAGACCCACGGCCTCGATATCGACGCCGTGCAGGGCGGCAAGCGTGGCGTTCATGGCATCGTAGATGGCGGCGCGCTCGCCATTGTCGCGCGCTTCCGGCAGTGCCGGGTCCCAGAAGATGCGGCCGTCGATGAAATCCATGACGTAGAACATGCGGCCGATCGGCGAGTTCTCGGCCGAGAGATGCAGCATCCGCGGCACCGGCACGGCGGTGCCCGAAAGGGCGCTCATCACCCTGAATTCACGGTCGACCTGATGGGCCGATTTCAGCAACTGCCCCGGCGGCTTGGCGCGCAGCACGTAGCGGCCGCTGGCCGCCGTCAGCAGATAGGTCGGGTTGGATTGGCCGGATTTGAATTTTTCGATCGCGGAAAGTCCGGCAAAACCGGGGATCCGCGCCTCGAGATAGGGCGAAAGCGCTGCCTGGTCGAGCGCGTTCGGGTCGCTCATACGGTCTCTGGCTGGCGTTCGATCAGGGTCAGCGTCAGCCAGCGGGCTGTGAGCGCCGGTTTCTTCGAGCCCTCGATTTCGATCGTCACGTCGTGGGCCGTCTGCACCCAACCTGAGGGCCTGACCTTGACGTCGGCCAGCACGAAACGGGTGCGGATGCGCGCGCCGGTCTTCACCGGCGCCAGGAAGCGCAGCGAATCGAAGCCGTGGTTGACGCCCATCTTGCCGTTTTCCAGCGGCGGCATGGTCTCGAACGTCATTGCCGACAACAGCGACAGCGACAGGAAGCCATGCGCGATGGTGCCGCCAAATGGCGTCTCGCGCTTGGCCCGCTCCGGATCGCAATGAATGAACTGGTGGTCGTCGGTGGCGTCTGCGAACTGGTCGATCATGCGCTGCGTGACCACCCGCCATGGCGAGACGCCCACCTCCTTGCCGACGCTGGCCAGAAGCACATCGAGACTGATCGGTTCCACGCGGATGTCCTCCAGTTTCATCCCCGGCTTCCCCGGCCGGACATGTCATTCCTTGAACAGGGTCAGCCCATGCTGCACCGACTGTCCGCCGTCAATCGGCAGGATGGCGCCGGTGACATAGCTGCCTGCACGGCTGCACAAATAGAGCGTTGCGCCGGCAATGTCATCCGGGGCGCCGATACGGCCGATCGGAACGTGGCTGCCGACATGCCTGGCCTGTTCCTCAGTGGCGGTGGCAAACGCCGTCATCCGGCTCTGGAAGGGCCCAGGGGCAAAGGCGTTGACGGTGATGCGGCGGCCGGCGAATTCCAGCGCCAGGGTGCGCGTCAGGTGATGAACGGCCGCTTTGGAGGCGGTGTAGGAATAGGCGTCGTCGGCCAGCGGCTGCGTGCCCATCACGGAGCCCAGATTGATCACCCGGGCTGGATCCTCGTCGCTGGCGGCGGCTTCGAGCAGCGGCAGCAGTTCGCGGGTCACGTGGAAGACGGCGGTGACGTTGACGCCGAACACCTTGGCCCAGGCATGATAGGGGAAGCTCTCCAGCGGCGCTCCCCAGGACACGCCGGCATTGTTGACCAGGATATGCAGCCGTTCGGCCCGCGTCTTGACCTCGCCGACCAAGGCGGCAATGCCGGCCTCGCTGGAAACGTCTCCGGCAAAGCCTTCCGCCCGGCCCGGCGCGCCAAACCCGTTCAATTCCTCGGCGACCTTGATGCAGTCCTCGCCCTTGCGCGAGGCGATCATCACCGTTGCGCCGGCCTTGACGAGGCCCGTCGCCGCCATGCGGCCGATGCCGGTCGCCGCGCCCGTGACCAGCGCGGTCTTGCCGGCCACCGAAAAAAGATCGTCGAGATAGCTCATCGAACTCCTGCGCCTTTCATCGGCGGATCGGGGAAAGCGTTCGCGTTGACAAGGCTATCCGAAGTACGGTCATCCTTGCCACTGACAAAATGCCCGGCCTGAATGAAGGGTTAGCAACCGATGACGGAGATGAATCTCGGCATGACGGAGCGGCTGAGGCCGATCCACGCGCGCGTCGCGGCCATGGTGCGCGACGAGATCATGCCGCTCGACAAGGAATTCCTCGGCGAAGTCGGCAAGGCGGGCGACCGCTGGACATACACGCGGCGCCAGACCGAGATCCTCGAAGGGCTGAAGACGACCGCAAGAGAGCGCGGCCTTTGGAATTTCTGGCTGACCGGCTCGGAACGCGGCTACGGTCTTTCCACCGTCGAATACGCCTATCTGGCCGAGGAGATGGGCAAGGCGCATCTCGGCGCCGAGACCTTCAACTGCTCGGCGCCCGACACCGGCAACATGGAGGTGCTGGAGCGCTACGGCTCGGCGGAGCACAAGAACGCCTGGCTGGAGCCGCTTCTCGACGGAAAGATCCGCTCGGCCTATCTGATGACCGAGCCGGACGTAGCCTCGTCGGATGCCACCAACATTTCGATGCGCTGCGAACGGCGCGGCGACGGCTATGTGCTGAACGGCGAGAAATGGTGGGCCTCTGGTGCCGGCGATCCCCGCTGCGCCATCTATATCGTCATGGTGAAGACCTCCGATGGAGAGCCGAAGCACAGGCGGCATTCGATGATCCTCGTGCCGGCGGACACCAAGGGTGTCAGCAAGCTGCGTCCAATGCAGGTCTACGGCGACGACGACGCGCCGCACGGCCACATGCATCTTCGCTTCGACAATGTGCTGGTGCCGGCGTCGAACCTGATCCTCGGCGAGGGCAGGGGTTTCGAGATCGCGCAAGGCCGCCTCGGCCCCGGCCGCATCCATCACTGCATGCGGGCCATCGGACAGGCCGAGATGGCGCTGGAGCTGCTGTGCCAGCGTTCGGTCCGCCGTGAAGCGTTCGGCCAGCCACTGGCGAAACTCGGCGCCAATTTCGATATCATCGCCGAGTGCCGGATGGAGATCGAGATGGCCCGCCTGCTCTGCCTCAAGGCGGCGTGGATGATCGACCAGGGCGACGCGCGCGCCGCCGCGCCCTGGATCAGTCAGATCAAGGTGGTCGCGCCACGCATGGCTCTGAAGGTCACCGACGAGGCGGTGCAGATGTTCGGCGCGCAAGGCATCAGCCAGGACACGCCGCTGGCGCGCTCGTGGACGCATCTCAGAACGCTGCGCCTCGCCGACGGGCCGGATGCCGTGCATCGCCGCCAGGTGGCGCGGGCTGAATTGAGGAAATACACGCAGGAAAAGGTTTGAGCCGGCCGGCATCTCATCGTCTTGCGTCGACAACCAAGGAGCAGCCACCAATGGCCATACCCTCCGAAATGAAGGCCCTGCTCCTGGTCGGCGACGGCTACACCAGGGCGCCGAGCGGCAGCGTGCTGGAGGCGATGGAGCCCTATCTCAAGCCAGGCAGTATCGCAGTGCCGGCACCTGGGCCGACGCAAGTGCTGATCAAGGTCAGCCTTGCGTCGATCAATCCGTCCGATGTCGCCTTCATCAAGGGCCAGTACGGCCAGCCGCGGCTCAAGGGCCGGCCGGCCGGCTTCGAAGGCGTCGGCGTGGTCGTTGCCGGCGGCGACGAGCCCTATCCCAAGAGCCTCGTCGGCAAGCGCGTTGCCTTCGCCACCGGGCTCTCCAATTGGGGCTCATGGGCCGACTATGCCGTTGCCGAAGCCGCCGCCTGCATTCCGCTCCTCGACACCGTGCGCGACGAGGATGGGGCTGCCATGATCGTCAATCCGCTTACCGCGCTCGCCATGTTCGACATCGTCAGCCGAGAAGGCGAAAGGGCCTTCATCATGACCGCCGGCGCCAGCCAGCTCTGCAAGCTGATCATCGGGCTGGCCAGTGAGGAAGGATTCCGGCCTATCGTCACCGTGCGCCGCGACGAGCAGATCGCGCTGCTGAAGGAAATCGGCGCCGCCCATGTGCTCAACGAGAAGTCGCCCGATTTCGAAGCCTCGCTGCGCGAGGTGATAAAGGCCGAACAGCCGCGCATCTTTCTCGATGCGGTGACCGGGCCACTGGCCTCGGCCATCTTCAACGCCATGCCGAAGCGCTCGCGCTGGATCATCTATGGACGGCTCGATCCCGAGGCCACGATCATCCGCGAACCCGGCCAGCTGATTTTCCAGCACAAGCACATAGAGGGCTTCTGGCTGAGCGAATGGATGCGGCAGCATAAGGATCGCCGCGGTCCTGCGATCCTCGAGGCGCAGAAGCGCTTTTCCGACGGGCGCTGGACGACCGACGTGACGGCTGTGGTGCCGCTGGCCGAGGCGATGGCGCGCGTGCCGGCGGAACTGGCCAGGCCCAATGGCAAGGTGTTCATTCGGCCGTAAAGCAGGGGGTGTGCGGTTGAGCTGCATTCCGGTTCATCGAGAGCACAGCTGCTATAACCTTCGAGGGCCGGAAAGAGGGTGGTTTGTTGGCTGCGATCGTTCAATGTCATCGGCGGCCACGCCGTTCGATCCCCCTATGCCACCCCGCTTTGTCCGTGATATGCCGCCGCCAATGAACGCTGGGACAGTGCCGGACCGGGCCTGTTCCGGATTGGTGTGGGGTGCTTGGTGAGGATTTCCAAACCGGTTTTCGACCGCCTGGGGCTTGGCCTGTGGATCGGGGCATTCGCGGTCGTGCTTGGCCTGGTCCTGTGGTCGCCCGATGCGCGCACCGTATTGCACGCCTACAGATATGGCAGTGTGGAGTTTCTCGCCGGCCGGCCGCTCTACGACCTCGAGTCCGAGATGGGATACCTTTACACGCCCGCCTTCGCCGCGCTCTATATTCCGTTCTTGAATCTGGGACCGCATCTTGGCGGGCTGGTCTGGCATGCCCTCGGTTTCGCCGTTCTCACCCTTGCCGCGGCGCGGCAGGTGCGCAAGCTGGGCGGACAGGAGCAGACCTGGCTGCTTTCCTTCGGCCTCTTTCTCGCTTTGCCGATGACACTGGGCGCCATTCGCAACGGCCAGGCGACAATCCTGCTGACCGGCGCCTGCTGGCTCTTGACCCTGTCGGCACTGGAAGGACGGCGTGCGGAGACCTTTTTCTGGGCCTCGCTTGCTATAACGGCCAAGCCGACCGCGATCATCATGCTGCTGTTGGTGGGGGCGTTGCGCCCGCGGCTGATACCGGTGCTGGTGCTCGCGGTGCTGTTCGTGCTCGCCATCCCCTACGCTTTCGCTCCCGCCGGCTACCTGAACGAGCAGTATGGCGATTTCGCCCGCATGCTGACGTCGATGGCCGTCGACAAGACCAGCCATTTTGTTCCTACCGATTTCACCGCGCCCTTTATCGAGATGGGGCTGCCCGTTCCGGATTCGGCTGCCACGGCGGTGCGCGTCGTGATCGGCCTGCTGACGCTCTCGATCGTGCTCTGGTTCGACCGCAAGCTCGAACAAGGAGCGGCCGGACTCGCGATCTTCCTGGCGGCCGCCTTCTACATGTGCGTCTTCAACCCGCGCGTCGAGCCCAACACCTATGCGATGATCGCGGTACCCGCCGGCCTTGCCATTGCCCTGTTGTGGCGCGAAGAAAAAGGTGGCGTCCTGGCCTGCGTGCTGTCCATGACTTTATTCCTGACAGGTTTGACCGGTGTCGAGCGCCACATGCATGACTTTCTCTATCCCTGGTTTCGGCCGATCACGGTCACTTTCATCGCCTGCTTCCTGATATGGTGGTTCTGGGCCAAGGCGCGACAAAAATTGGTGAATGTGGAGCCTGTCGCCCATGGCTGAGATGCCCCCGAGACTCGATATCGTGGCGCCGTTCTTCAACGAGGCGCAATCGGCGACGGCTTTCGCGGCATTGCTCGACGCGCTCGAGGCGGCGGTGTCGAGCCGCTTCGGCATGCAAGTCCACAAGATCCTGGTCGACGACGGCAGCCGGGACGATAGCGCCGGGCGGTTTTCGCAGGCACTTTCGGGATCCTGGGAAATCGTGCGCCTCAGCCGCAATTTCGGCAAGGAGGTCGCCGTGCTCGCCGGCCTCGACCACTCGCGGGGCGACATGGTGCTTGTCATGGACGCGGATCTGCAGCACTCCCTGGAGACCAGCCTGAAGATGATCGTCGAGCTGGCTGAGAATCCGGACGTCGACGTCGTCTACGCGCAGAACGACCGGCGCGGGGCAAGCTGGCGGCGCAGCCAGTTGGCGAAACTGTTCTACAGCCTGATCAACAGCAGCCAGCGGTTCGATATTCCCGAGAATGCAGGCGACTTTCGCGTCATGCGCGGCACCGTGGCGCGCGCATTGACCAGCCTGCGCGACAAAAGGCGCTTCAACAAGGGCCTGTTCGCCTGGGCCGGCTTCCGCCAGAAGGCCATATCCTATTCGCCGGAAAACCGCGCCAGCGGCAAGTCGAAATGGAGCCGGCTCAACCTGATCGCCTTTTCGTTAGAGGGGTTTACGTCCTTTTCGGTGATTCCGCTGCGCCTGATCAGCCTCAGCGGACTGCTTGCGGCGTTTGCCGGCGCGGTCTACGGCGCGAAAGTGCTCTTCGAGGTGCTGTTCTATGGCATTGCCGTTCCAGGCTATCCGAGCCTGCTGGTCGCCGTAGTGTTGCTCGGCGGCCTCAACCTGACACTTCTCGGGCTGATCGGTGAATATGTCTGGGTCACCCTCAGCGAAAGCAAGGATCGCCCGGTCTACATCGTGCGCGATATCGTGCGCAGCGATGTTCCCGCCAGGTCGGCGCCGGGCGTTCCCGGGGCATGATGCGCGGCATCCGCCTGATCGCCGACGATTACGGCCTGGCGCCCGGCGTCTCGGCGGCGATCCTCGACCTGCTCGATCGCGGGCGGCTTACGGGCACCGGTTGCATGACCGGTTTCGCGGAATGGCCGGGGGAGGCGGAACGCATCAAGCCGCTGTGCGGCCGGGTCGCCGTCGGCCTGCATCTGACCTTGACGGACCAGCCGGCCGTGACCGGCCCGTCGAGCCTGGCACCGGAAGGCCGGCTGCCGCCGCTCCGCTCGCTGGCATTGCCGATCCTGCGCGGCAGCATCGAGACCTGCGACGTCCATGCCGAGCTCGACGCCCAATTTGGCCGCTTCGTCGAGGCGCTCGGGCGCCGGCCCGATTTCATCGACGGCCACCAGCATGTGCATTTCCTGCCTGTCGTGCGCAAATGGCTGCGGGGGCGTTTCGCCGGAGATGCCGGCAGACCGTGGCTGCGCGGCGCGCCGGCACTGGCCGGCAGCGGAGCGGCGGCATCGAAAATTGCGGCGATCGCCGCCCTGGCAACTGGTTTCAACCGATCCATGCGGCGCGCCGGCTTCACCGTGAGGGCGCCGCTCGCCGGCATCTATGACTGGCGGCAGCCGGAAAAGTTCGCGCCCGCCCTGCAAACCGCCGTTGAAAGCCTGCCGGAAGAGGGACTGTTCATGTGCCATCCCGGGCATGTCGACGAGACGTTGCGTGCACGCGACCCGATGCAAGATGTGCGCGAAGTCGAATTCGCGGTTCTCGCCTCCGATCATTTCGGCGCAAACCTGGCTCGCGCGCGTGTCGGCATCATGGACGGCACAGCATGAGTGCCGATCAGTCCCGGCGTTCGACCGGCAACAAGATTATCCGCTTCGCCATTGTCGGCCTGGTGAACACGGCCATCGACCTTGCCGGTTTCTTTCTGCTGCTCAAGCTGCACGTGCCGCCGCTGCCCGCCAACGTTGCGTCCTGGTTCATTGCCGTCACCTTCTCCTTCGCGGCCAACGGCTTCTGGTCGTTCGAGCGCGATCCGACCATCCGGCTGCATCATGCCTTTCTTCGCTTCGCCTCGCTCGGCGCGCTGATTTCGCTTGGTGTCTCCAGCCTTGCGATCGCGCTGTTCGCCGGCGTCGTCGGCGTGTGGCCGGCAAAGATCGGCGGGGTGGTTGTGGCGGCGGTGCTGAATTTCCTCGCCGCGCGCTGGTCGATCGAGGGCCGTCTCTTGAAATAGCAGGCTGTTTCCCCACGAAAATTCCGGACCCGCTACACGGTCTCCTGGAATTTCCCTATTCAGCCGGCTCCACATCGGTGTAGGCGGCTTCCTCGAGTTCGCGCTTCAGCCGCGCCTCCTCGTGGGTCTTCGGCGTGACGAAGCGGCCGAGCAAGAGATAGGCGACGGGGGTCAGGAACAGCGTCGAGACGGTGGCCAGCCCCAGTCCGCCGACGATCACCCAGCCGAGCGCGATACGGGCCTCGGCGCCGGCGCCCGCCGCCAGCACCAGCGGCACGCCGCCGAGCACGGTGCAGATCATTGTCATCATCACCGGGCGCAAGCGAATGGTCGAGGCCTGTTCGATCGCCTCGCGCACGCCCAGTCCGCGATCGCGCAGCTGGTTTGCGAATTCGACGATCAGGATGCCGTTCTTGGCCATGACGCCGACCAGCAGCACCAGACCTATCTGGCTATAGGCGTTGAGGCTGGTGCCCGAGAGCAGAAGCGCGAAGATGGCGCAGGCGAGGCCGAGCGGCACTGTCGCCATGATGATGATGGCGCTGACGAAGCTCTCGAATTGCGCGGCAAGCACCAGCAGGATGATGACCAGGGCAAAACCGAAGATGGTGACCATGGCGCTGTTTGTCTCACCCAGTGTCGCCGCCTCGGCCAATGGCACGATGCGGCTGCCCGGCGGCAGAAGCGGCGTTGCGATCTCCTCGGCGCGCGTAAGGGCCGAGCCGAGGGCGAAATCGCCGCCGAGGTTGGACGTGATCGCCACCGACGGCTGCTGCTGCTCGCGCGACAGCGAGGGCGGCACGGCACGCTCGGTCAGCGTGGCTATGGTCGACATCGGCACGAAACGGCCGTCAGCCGTCTTTAGGAAGACGTTCTCCAGGTCGGTCGGATCGTTGATCGGGTTGGTGGTCGAAACCAGCTTCACCCCGTAGCTGCGGTCGGCGATGTAGACATCGACGACGTCGTTGCCGTCGAGCATGGCCTGCATGGTGTTGGCCAGCCCGGTGATGTCGATGCCGAGATCGGAGGCGCGCTCGCGGTCGATGGCGACGGAAAGCTGCGGTTGCGTTGGGTCGATGGAAAGGCGTGGCGTCTGGAAACGCGGATCCTTCTGCATCTCGGCGATGATCTTGACGGCCGCGTCGCCGAGCGCCTTGCGGTCGTTGCCGACCAGCGCAAACTGCAGGCCGTTGCCGGCGCCACGGATGCCGAGGCTGTTGGGCTGCACCGGGAAGATGCGCACGCTGGGCACCTGGCGGGTGAGCTGGCTGATCTCGGCCATGATCTCCTGCTGGCTACGGCTGCGCTCGTCCCACGGCGCCAGCGTCATCACCATGAAGCCTGAATT
Source organism: Mesorhizobium sp. B2-5-3 (assembly GCF_006441005.1). Taxonomy (NCBI): domain Bacteria; kingdom Pseudomonadati; phylum Pseudomonadota; class Alphaproteobacteria; order Hyphomicrobiales; family Phyllobacteriaceae; genus Mesorhizobium; species Mesorhizobium sp. B2-5-3. The sequence continues at coordinate 204,986 of NZ_VFUS01000002.1, read as the reverse complement.
ATAGGCGCCGTTCTGGCCAGCACTCTCGAAAGTGCTGACGATTTCGCCGGAATCGCGCAGCGGCTGGATCAGCTTTTCGATCTTCTGCATCTGCTGCGTCGTGTAGTCGAGGCTGACGCCTTGCGGGGCGCTGATGCGAAGCAGCACGACCGCGCGATCCTCGGTCGGCGTCAATTCCTGGCGGATGGTGCCGAACAGCGCGAATGCGGTGCCGGCGAACAGCAGCGCCACCAGCACCACGATCCACGGCGCATCGAGGCAGACATGCAGGCTGCGCCGATAGGCCGCGTTCAGCGCGCCGCCGATGCGTGCGCCGACGCCGTTGCCGCCCTCGTGGTGGAGGGCGGCACTGGACAGTATGCGCGAGGCAAGCATGGGGCAAAGCGTCAGCGCGACCACGCAGGACAACAGCACCGACATGGCGAGCACGAAGCCGAATTCGCGGAACAGGCCGCCGGTCTGGCCCGGCAGGAAGGAGATCGGCACGAAGACGGCAACCAGCGTCAGGGTGGTGGCGATGACGGCGAAGAACACCTCCTGTGCGCCGAGCACGGCGGCGGCACGCGGCCCCATGCCTTGATTGCGCCGCCGCACGATGTTTTCCAAAACGACGATCGCGTCATCGACGACAAGCCCCGTCGCCAGCACCAGGGCCAGCAGCGTCAGGATGTTGATCGAGAAACCAGCGAGATAGATCGCCGCAATGGTGCCGATCATGGCGACGGGCATCGACAGGCCCGGAATGAGCGTGGCGCGCCAGTCGAGAAGAAAGGCATAAATGACGACCAGAACGATGGAGACGGAAAGCGCGAGCGCGATCTCCACCTCGTGCACGGCGCCGTTGACGAACACCGCGTCGTCGCTTGTGACCTTGATCGACATGCCTTCCGGCAGGTTTGCCTGCAATTTCTCGACGGCGGCCTTGACGCCGGTGGAGATATCCAGCGTGTTCGATTCCGCCTGGCGGATGATGCCGATGCCGATGCCGGTCTTGCCGTCCGAACGCAACGTGGTCTGGCCGATGTCGGGGCCGAGCGTGACGGTGGCGACATCGCGGATGCGCGTCGTGCCGCCAATGATGATGTTCTCGAATTCTTCCGGCGTCGTCACATCGGCCGTGGTGCGAACGATCAGGTCCTGATTGGTCGTGGTGATCGAGCCGGCGGGTGAATCGAAGGCGACCGAGGCAAGGGCGGTCCTGAGGTCGGCGACGGTGAAGCCCAGGCTGGCGAGCTTGTTCTGGTCGACGTCGATGCGGAAGATCTTGTCGCGGTCGCCATAGACCTGGACGTCCGCGACGCCTGGAACGGCAGCCAGTTCGTCCTCGATCTGGTCCTGGACCACAACGGTCATGTCCTGTACCGACATGGTGTCGGAGGTGACGGCCAGGCGCATCACGGGGTCGGAGTTGGCGTCGGCCTTGACGATGCGCGGCGGATCGGCCGTTTCCGGCATCTGGTTGGCGACGCGGCCGACGGCATCCCGCACATCCGAGGCCCCGACATTGAGATCGACGCCGTCGTTGAATTCGATGGTGACGCGGCTCGAGCCGAAGGAGGAGGTCGAGGAGATCGACTTGACGCCGGAAACGCGGGCAACAGCTCCCTCGATGGTATCGGTCAGTTCGCGATCGACCGTTTCGGCCGCCGCGCCTTCGAAAGTCGTGGAAACGGTGACGACGGCGCGGTCGACGTCAGGCAGTTCGCGGATCTCGACGCCATAGAAGGCGGCGAGGCCGGCGACCGCGATGAGGACATTCAGCACCAAGGCCATGACCGGCCTGCGGATGAACAGGGCGGTAAAGCCGGTCTCGCTAGCGGCGTTGACGGCTCCGGTCATGAGCCTTCGGCCGCGTTCGCGGCGCGCTGCTCTCCGCGGGCGATGCGGACTTCGCCGCCCTCGCTGACGCTCTGGGTGCCTTCGGTCACCACCATGTCGCCACTGTCCAGTTCCGCGTCGATCAACACGGTTTCGGTGTTGCGCTGGATGATGCGCACCGGCACCCGCTTGGCCTTGCCGTTCTCGACCGCCCAGACGTAAGCGCCCTCCGAGCCCCACAGGATCGCCAGCGGGCTGACGGCGGGGTAAGTCTTGCCAGGGAATTTCATGGTGATGGCGAACGACATGCCGGCGCGCAGCGAATCGGCCGGGTTGGCGATCGTCGCCTTGACCAGAAGCGTACGGCTGTTCTCGTCGATGTGGTTGTCAATGGCCGAAACCGTGCCGGTATAGCTGTTGCCGGGGTTGGCGATCGGCGTCGCCGACAATTGCGCGCCGATCTTGACGGCGGCGGCGAAGCGCTCCGGCACCAGGAAATCGACAAGGATCGAGGAACGGTCGTCGAGCGTGGCGATCGCCGACTGGTTGGTCACATAATTGCCGGCGGAGATCGGCAGGATGCCGACCGTGCCGGAGATCGGGGCGAGAACAGACCGGCGGTGCAGGGCGAGTTCCGCATCCTGTAGCGCCAGCTTGGCACCGGCCAGCACCACTTCGGCATCGGCGACGGCGACCGGTGTCGCCGCATTGGAGGCGCGCAGCGACCTGACCCGGTCGAGCTTGGCCTGTGCGTCCTGAAGCGCGAGCCGGGCACGGTCCTGGGCGATCACTTCGGTTTCGGAATCAAGGGTCGCGATGACCTGTCCCTTGTCGACATGGGTGCCGGACGAAACCAGCAATTCGGCGAGACGGCCGGAGGAGTAGGGGTTGACCGTCACCGACGCATTGGCGCGGCCGGTGCCGATGGCCTGGAGCCGATCGTTTATGGTCGCGGAAATAGCGGGCACGACGACGACGTTGACCTGACGGGCTCGCTCGCCGCCAGCGGATTTCGTGCCGGCGCCGGTTTCAGCCGGAGGCGTTGCCGCGTAGGCCCAGTCTATTCCCCAGCGCGCCAGCACGTCCGGCGCGCCCGGGAAAAAGCGCAGCCAGGCGGCAACCGCCACCACCAGCACCACAAGGGCGAAAAGTATCTGTTTCCAGGCGGCCATCGGCACTCCGGTTGGGAAAACAATCCTTCCGTCCACCGGTTTCCCGAAATAAGCAGACGCAGCGGGGCTATTCTAAGGCAAGAAGCAAGCCCCCGATATCGTGCCTTTATGACAATTCTTCAGTGTCCGCGCACATTAAATATGCGTAACGTTGCCGGTGTTCGTGCCGTTTTGATTTTTTAGTTCACTTCGAGCCGGGCTTTCGAGATTACAACGGTGGCTATGCCGCCCCGACGCCAGTTTCGGACCGAAATCGTTCCAGACTTATCCCGGGCTGCATCAACGCAGGCCTTCCATCTCGCGGATGCGCCGGGCGCCGTCGGCCTCGAGTTGCCTTGTGACGGCGCCGATCAGCGTTTCGGCGACGACGAAGAGCGCCGCCGAGGAGTCCCACGCCGAAGGCACGGCGGTTCGCCCGGCGATGACGTGACGGGCGAAGCGGGCGATCGGCGACAGCCACTGGTCGGTGAACAACACGATCTGCACGCCACGCTGATGCGCCTTCTCGGCGAAGCGGATGAGGCTGTCCTGGTAGCGCCTGATGTCGAAAATGACCAGCACGTCGCGCTTGCCCATGTCGATCAGCCTGTCGCGCCACATGCTTTCCTGACCGGCGAGGTGAATGACGTCAGGCTGGATGATGGCAAGGTGGGCGGCCATGTAGCGCGCCAGCGGATCGGTGAAGCGGCCGCCGATCAGGAATGTCTTGCCGCGACGCTCTGCGAGGCGGGACGCGATGTCGGCAAGCTGCTTGTCGGACAGGTGCCGGAACGTCTCGCGCATATTGTCGAGCGTTGCCTCCAGCATCGGCGACGCCGTGCCGCCGGGCAAGGGCGGATTGAGCGTGCGGGTCGCGGGGGACTGCAATTGCGCCGCCAGTTCGTCCTGCAGGCTCGACTGGAACTCCGGATAGTTCTGGAAGCCGAGCCTGGCGACGAAACGCAGGATCGTCGGCGAGGACACGCCGGCCGCGGACGAGAATTCGGCGACAGTCTTCAGACCGATCATCGGATAGCTCGCTATCAGCGTCTGGGCCGCGCGCCGCTCGCCGGCCGGCATTGTGCCGATGCGGTCGGCGATCAATTCGGCAATACTGGAAATCATCTTTCCCATCCATGGCCCGGCCGACGGTGTTTTCCCCAAATCGCATTTGACAAAGCCGGGCAAACTGTATGAAATCATCCATAGGGACGCAATGAGGCAAAATACGTAACATACGATACAGCGCTCCCCGGGGACCGCAGACTATGGAGAAAGCACGGCCCGCCAGCCTTGCATCGCCTGATGCCGTAAGGGTGACCAACCCGGGCGGATCGAGTCCCTTCGTGCTCACCTGCGACCACGCCTCCAATTTCCTGCCCGCCGAATTCGGCACGCTCGGCCTCACCGCCGAGGACCTGTCGCGTCACATCGCCTGGGACCCGGGCGCGCTGCCGGTTGCGCTGCGCATGGCGCAGGCGCTCGATGCGACGCTGGTCGAAACCTGCATTTCGCGTCTCGTCATCGACTGCAACCGGCCGCTTGACGCGACGGACCTGGTGCCGCCGGTCAGCGAAACCACAGCCATACCGGGCAACACCGGCCTGTCGGAAAAGCAGCGCGCGGCGCGGGTCGCCCTGTCCTGGCAGCCGTTCCATAGCGCCATCGAGCATATTGTCGAAGACAGGCTGGCGCGCGGCCAGGAGACGCGGCTGGTATCGGTGCATTCCTTCACGCCGGTCTACAAAGGCCGAGACCGGCCCTGGCATATCGGCATCATCCACGATGACGACCGCCGGCTGGCGGCGCCGCTGATATCGGCGCTGCGGCACCTTGCCGGCATTACCGTCGGCGTCAACGAACCCTATTCGCCGGCCGACCGCGTCTATTTCACGCTGGAACGCCATGCGCGCCCGCGCGGGCTGCCCTGCGCGATGATCGAAATCCGCAACGATGAAATCTCCGGCGAGACCGGGCAGCGGAAATGGGCGGATTTGCTCACAGGCATCTTTTCGGATCTAGAGCCCGAGGAGACCAGGGGCGCCAGGGAACACGCAACGGGAAAGTCAGTTCAATCGGCTAGCTGAGAACGCAAGGGGACTAAAAATGGCAGCACCTGGATATACCGAAGTTGACAAGGCGGAGGACGTCAAGGTCCTCCACAGCATGGGCTACGCCCAGGAACTGGAGCGGCGCCTCAGCCGCTTTTCGAATTTCGCCGTTTCCTTCTCCATCATCTGCATCCTGTCGGGCGGCATCAATTCGCTGGCGCAGGCAACGTCGGGCGCCGGCGGCATCGGCATCGGCATCGGCTGGCTGGTCGGCTGCTTCGTCTCGTTGACGTTCGCCGTCGCCATGTCGCAGATCAGCTCGGCCTATCCGACGGCCGGCGGGCTCTATCATTGGGGCTCGATCCTGGGCAACCGCGGCACCGGCTGGGTCACGGCCTGGCTCAACCTGCTCGGCCTGATCACCGTGCTCGGCGCCATCAATGTCGGCACCTGGACGTTCTTCATCGGCGCCTTCGGACCGGCGCTCGGCATCGAAGGCACGCTGACCAACCAGATGATCTTTCTGGTCATCATCACCGGCGCCCAGGCGCTGATCAACCATCTCGGCATCAAGCTGACGGCCAAGCTCACCGACTTCTCGGGCTACCTCATCTTCTTCGGCTCGATCCTGATCGCGGTGGTCTGCCTGCTCTCCGCCGAAACCTGGGATTTCAGCCGGCTGTTCACCTTCCATAACTACTCCGGCGATGCCGGAGGCGGCGTCTGGCCGTCGGTTTCGAATGCCTGGGTGTTCGCGCTCGGCCTCCTGCTGCCGATCTATACCATCACCGGTTACGACGCCTCGGCGCATACGTCCGAGGAGACCATCAAGGCGGCCAGCTCGGTGCCGCGCGCCATGGTCATGTCGGTGATCTGGTCGGCGGTCTTCGGCTATCTGTTCCTGGCCGCCTTCGTGCTGATGATCCCGAACATGGACGATGCCGCCAAGCAAGGCTGGAACGTGTTCTTCTGGGCCTTCGACCAGCGCGTCAGCCCTGGCCTCAAGGAGTTCGTCTACCTCGTCGTGTTCATCGCTCAGCTGCTGTGCGGCCTCGCCACCGTCACCTCAGCCTCGCGCATGATCTTCGCCTTCTCGCGTGACGGCGGCCTGCCGGGTTCGTCGGCACTGGCCAAGGTCAGCCCGACCTACCGCACGCCGGTGGCCGCGATCTGGACGGCATCGATCCTGTCGGTGCTGTTCGTCTGGGGTTCGACGCTGGTTTCGGTCGCCGGCACCTCGGCCTACACCATCGTGGTGTCCTGCACCGTCATCTTCCTGTTCCTGTCCTTCACCGTGCCGATCGTGCTCGGCATGCTGGCCTGGGGCACGCCCAAATGGGACAAGATGGGACCGTGGAACATGGGGCGCGGCGTGTTCATGCTGTTTGCGGTCCTGTCGATCGTGTCGATGATCCTGATCTTCGTCATTGGCATCCAGCCGCCGAACGACTGGGCGCTCTACATCACCGTCGGCTTCTTCATCCTGACCGCGATCGTCTGGTTTGCCTTCGAGCGCAACCGCTTCCAGGGTCCGCCGCTCGGCGACATCATCGCGGCGCGCCAAGCGGCGATCAAGGCGGCTGAGCAGGCCGTCGGCGAAACCGGCCACTGAGGCCAGCATCTCACAGCCATGGCCCGCGCATCGCCGGCCATGGCTTCGACCCTTCGAAATCGACAAGCCCAAAATGACAAGCACTGGAGCGCCAAAGGAATGGCCGGAAATTTCTCGTTCGATCAGTTGAAGAAAGCGGTTTCCGGCGGGGAGATCGACACGGTGCTGGCCTGCATCGTCGATATGCAGGGACGGCTGGCGGGAAAACGGTTCCTGGCCCAGTACTTCGTCGATTCCGCGCATGACGAGACGCATGGCTGCAACTATCTCCTGGCCGCCGACATCGATATGGAGCCGGTGCCCGGCTATAAGGCGGCAAGCTGGTCGAAGGGCTATGGCGATTTCGTCATGAAGCCCGACCTCGCGACGCTGCGGCGCATTCCGTGGCTGGAAAAGACAGCGCTCGTGATCTGCGACGTGCTCGATCACCACACCCATGACGACCTGCCGCATTCCCCGCGCGCCATCCTGAAGAAGCAGGTCAAGCGGCTGACGGAGCGCGGTTATATCGGCTATTTCGCCTCCGAGCTCGAATTCTACCTCTTCAGCGAGACCTACGATTCCGCCCGCAAGAAGCACTGGCAGGGCCTCGACACCGCCTCGCCCTATATCGGCGACTATCAGATCGGCATCACCACCAAGGAAGAAGGCGTCATGCGACGGCTTCGCAACGAGATGGAAGCGGCAGGCATCCCGATCGAGAACTCGAAGGGCGAGTGGGGGCCGGGTCAGGAAGAGATCAATGTGCGCTATGCCGAGGCCCTCGACATGGCCGATCGCCACGTCATCCTGAAGAACGGCGCCAAGGAGATCGCCGAATCCGAAGGCAAGGCGATTTCCTTCATGGCCAAGTACAATTACGGGCTCGCCGGCAATTCCAGCCACATCCACAATTCGCTCTGGAGCGCCGACGGCAAGACGCCGCTTTTCTTCGACAGACAAGCCGACTGGACGCTGTCGAGCCTCGGCCAGCAATGGGCGGCGGGCCAACTTAAATACGCCAAGGAGTTCACCTGGTTCCTGGCGCCCTACATCAATTCCTATAAGCGCTTCCAGGCCGGAACGTTCGCGCCGACCAAGATCATGTGGAGCGAAGACAATCGCACCGCCGGCTTCCGCCTGTGCGGCGAAGGCACCAAGGGCATCCGGATGGAATGCCGCATCGGCGGCGCCGACTTGAACCCCTATCTCGCCTTCGCGGCGTTGATCGCCGCCGGCCTTGCCGGCATCGACGAGAAGCTGGAGCTGCAAAAGCCCTTCGTCGGCGACGCCTATCAGGCCTCGCGCCTGCCGGAGATCCCGAAGACGCTGCGCGACGCCACCGACACGCTGGCCAAGTCGAAGATGCTGAAACAGGCGCTCGGCGAGGACGTGCTCGAACACTACGTCCACACCGCCAAATGGGAGCAGTTCGAATACGACCGCCGCATTACGGATTGGGAACTGCACAGGGGGTTCGAGCGACACTAGAAAGATAGTAAGTTACTACCCTTACCTTGATCGGAAACGCGGATTGAACTAGATTTATGCGATGACCGAAGGAACCAAATACCATCCGCTTTTCGAGCATCTTCTGTTCTCGGGCCAAGGCCATATGTCCATGAGCTTCGCGGAGATTGAGCAAATAATAGGCGGCCGCTTGCCGCCGTCGGCGCGACAGCGGGAGGAATGGTGGGCGAACAGCCCGAACGGGCACAGCCAGGCACGCGCCTGGTTGCGCGCAAACTATCGGGCGTCCCATGTCGACCTTGCGAACGAACGCGTGGATTTTAAACTGGAGGGATGGCCCGAGGGCTATCGAAAGCCGAACATGGCTACCATGGACAAGACTCCTCCGGGAATGGCGGAGCCAGCGCAGGCTAGCTACGAACGTCCACGGGAAAATATCGACCATCCGCTTTTCGGCATATGGACAGGCAAGGTTACGCTTTGCCCAGGGCATGATTACACTAGGCCGGCTTTTGAGCCTGATGTGCAGCCGTGACGCATAGGTTGCTGCTCGACACGTGTGCGATCATATGGATAGCGCTGAACGAGCCGATCAGGCCGGAAGCCAAGATTGCGATCAATACCGCCGCGGCTGTTGACGAGAAGATCCGGGTTTCCCCCATTTCGGCCTGGGAATTGGGCCTGCTGAGTGCCAAGGGCCGATTGGCGGCAGCAAAGTCGCCAACAAGCATTTTTGGGGAAGTGATCGCCACGCCAGGCATCAAGGTGGAGGCTCTTTCGCCGGGCTTGTTGATTGAATCGTCCTTCTTGCCCGGATCGCTTCACGGCGATCCGGCAGATAGAATATTGATCGCGACGGCACGGGCGTTCGATCTGACGCTCGTGACGCGCGATCAGTCGATACTGGATTATGCGAGAGCGGGGCATGTTCGCGCCCTTGCCTGCTGACGCTTTGCCTTTCGATATGGAGACATCTTCTTGGAAATCGTGAAACTCAAATCCCCTATCGATGGTTCGGTCTATGCCGAGCGTCCGATCGCCACTGACCAGGCGGTCAATGCCGCTGTCGAGCGCGCCAAAGCGGCGCAGGAGAAGTGGGCCGGGACGCCGATCGTCGAGCGCGGCAAGTACATGCTGGCGATGCTCGAAACGCTGGTCGCCATGACCGACGAAATCGTGCCGGAGATTGCCTGGCAGATGGGGCGTCCGGTGCGCTATGGCGGCGAGTTCGGCGGCGTCAAGGAACGCACCAGCTATATGGTCGAGATCGCCGAGGCGGCGCTGAAATCGGTCCCGGCTTCCAATCCGAAGGACGGGTTCCGCCGCTATGTGAAGAAGGATCCGCTCGGCGTGGTCATGGTGATCGCGCCGTGGAACTATCCTTACCTCACCGCGGTCAACACGATCGTGCCGGCGCTGATGGCCGGCAACACCGTCATCCTCAAACACGCCGCGCAGACGCTGCTTGTCGGCGAGCGTTTCCAACAGGCTTTCGACAAAGCCGGCCTGCCCAAGGGCGTGTTCCAGAACATCGTGCTGAACCATGCCCAGACAGAAAGATTGCTCGGCTCGGGCAAGATCGACCACGTCAATTTCACCGGCTCGGTCGCCGGCGGCCGCGCCATCGAAAAGGCGGCGGCGGGCACCTTCATGACGCTCGGATTGGAGCTTGGCGGCAAGGATCCTGCCTATGTCTTGCCCGACGCCAAGATGGACCATGCGGTCGCCAATCTGGTCGATGGCGCCTTCTACAATTCCGGCCAGTGCTGCTGCGGCATCGAACGCGTCTATGTGCATGAAAGGGTCTATGACGAGTTCGTCGAAGCCTTCATCGCCGAGACGAAGAACTATGTCGTCGGCAACCCGCTCGAACAGGCGACGACGATGGGGCCGATGGCGCAGGCCCGTTTCGCCGACTTGATCCGCGAGCAGAAGGCCGAGGCGCTGCGCAAGGGCGCCAAGGCGCATATCAACATGAAGGTGGCTCAAGACAAGGCCGGCTCGCCCTATCTGGCGCCGGAAGTACTGACCGACGTCGACCACCAGATGAGCGTCATGCGCGAGGAAAGTTTTGGCCCGATCGTCGGCATCATGAAGGTGCGCAACGACGAGGAGGCGATCGCGCTGATGAACGACAGCCCCTACGGCCTGACCGCCTCGATCTGGACGCGCGACACCGAGCATGCGGTGGCGATCGGCGACCGCGTCGAGACCGGCACGGTGTTCATGAACCGCTGCGACTACCTCGACCCGGCGCTGGTCTGGACCGGCGTCAAGGACACCGGCAAGGGGGCCGGCTTGTCCGCCATCGGCTACGACAACCTGACCCGGCCGAAATCCTTCCACCTGCGCGAAGCCATCTGATTTTTTGAAAGACAAACATGTCCAAGCTGATCTCCAAATGGAACTACCCCACCACCGTTCGCTTCGGCGCCGGGCGCATCAAGGAATTGCCCGAGGTGCTCGCCGCCACCGGCATCAAGCGGCCGCTCTTCGTCACCGATCCGGGGCTGGCGAAACTGCCGGTCGTCGCTTCGACGCTGAAAATCCTCGATGACGCAAAAGTGCCCTACGGCGTTTTCTCCGAAGTGAAGCCGAATCCGGTCGATTCCAATCTCACCGCCGGCATCGCGGTGTTCAAGAAGGGCAAGCATGACGGCGTCATCGCCTTTGGCGGCGGCTCGGCGCTCGACCTCGGCAAGCTGATCGCCTTCCAGGCGGGACAGACGCGGCCGGTCTGGGATTTCGAGGACATCGGCGACTGGTGGACGCGCGCCAACTCGGATGCGATCGCGCCGATCATAGCGGTGCCGACCACGGCCGGCACCGGCTCCGAAGTCGGCCGCGCCGGCGTCATCACCAACGAGGCGACCCACACCAAGAAGGTCATCTTCCATCCGAAGCTGCTGCCGGCGATCGTCATTGCCGATCCGGAGCTGTCGGTCGGCATGCCGGGCTTCATCACCGCCGGCACCGGCATGGACGCGCTGGCCCATTGCCTCGAGGCTTATTGCGCGCCGGGCTATCATCCGATGGCCGACGGCATCGCCGTGGAAGGCATCAGGCTTGTCTTCGAGAACCTGCCAAAGGCCTATGCCAACGGCAGGGATCTGGTCGCCCGCGCCAACATGATGAGCGCCGCGGCGATGGGCGCGGCAGCCTTCCAGAAGGGGCTGGGGGCGATCCATTCGCTGTCGCATCCCATCGGGGCGCTCTACGACACCCATCACGGCATGACCAATGCGGTTTTCATGCCCTATGTGCTCGCCTTCAATCGCGAGGCGATCGAGGACCGCATCGCGCGGCTCGCCGCCTATTGCGGCATAAGAGGCGGCTTCGACGGCTTCGCCAAGGCTGTCATCAAGCTTCGCAAGGAATTGAAGGTGCCGCATGCGCTGCCAGGCCTGATCAAGGGGCTCGACATGGACAAGAAGCGCAAGGCCTTGATCGCCGATATGGCGGTGGTCGATCCGACAGCCGGCGGCAACCCGGTCAAGCTGACCAAGAAAGCAGCGCTGACGCTGCTCGAAAATGCAATCGCCGGGACGGTGTGATACCGCTTTAAGGGTACAATTGATCTGGAAAATCAGGGGCAACCAAGGGGAAAGGGTGAAGTGCAAAGCAAAAAGTAATTAGCCGGAAAATTAAGTGATGGCTAATTGCTACAGTCGATTAAAAGGAGTTAACTTTCGTGCTGCCAGCGGTGGGGTTTCATAAAGCTTTCATCTGGCTGTCACACGAAAACGATACCGCATCGCAGGCGTCCAACGGCGTCAGTTCAACGGAGAGAACACATGTTCAAATTCACGGGGAAAGTGCTTTCCCTTTCGGCCGCGGCGCTGTTTGCGTCGACGGTGATTTCGTCCGCGGCTCCGCTGGACGATCTCGTCAAGGCCGCGAAGACGGAAGGCCAGCTCACCACCATCGCTTTGCCGCATGACTGGTGCGGTTACGGCGACGTTATCGCGGGGTTCAAGGCGAAATATCCGGAAATCACCATCAACGAGCTCAACCCCGACGCCGGCTCGGGCGACGAGGTCGAGGCGATCAAGGCCAACAAGGACAATAAGGGTCCGCAGGCGCCCGACGTCATCGACGTCGGCCTGTCCTTCGGCCCGACCGCCAAGGCCGACGGCCTGCTGATGCCCTACAAGGTGTCGACCTGGGACTCGATCCCCGACAGCGCCAAGGATGCCGACGGCGCCTGGTACGGTGATTACTACGGCGTTCTGGCGATGATGGTGAACAAGGATCTGGTCAAGGAATCGCCGAAGGACTGGGCCGATCTGCTGAAGCCGGAATTCGCCAATTCGGTGGCTCTCGCCGGTGATCCGCGCGCTTCGAACCAGGCCATCCAGGCGGTCTATGCCGCTGGCCTTTCGAGTGGAGCCGCGGCTGGCGAAGCCGCGGGCACCGCCGGCCTCGACTTCTTCAAGAAGCTCAATGCCGCCGGCAACTTCGTACCGGTCATCGGCAAGCCGGCGACACTCGCCCAGGGTCAGACCCCGATTCTGATCAACTGGGACTACAACGCGCTCGCCGGCCGTGACACGCTGAAGGGCAACCCGCCGGTCGACGTCGTCGTGCCGAAGACCGGCGTCGTCGCCGGCGTCTACGTGCAGGCGATCAGCGCCTATGCGCCGCATCCGAACGCAGCCAAGCTCTGGATGGAATACCTCTATTCAGACGAAGGCCAGATCGGCTGGCTCAAGGGCTATTGCCACCCGATCCGCTTCAACGATCTCGCCAAGAACGGCAAGATCCCGGCGGACGTCCTGGCCAAGCTGCCGCCGGCGGAAGCCTATGCTTCGGCGGTGTTCCCGACGCTGGACGAGCAGGGCAAGGCCAAGGAAGCCGTCACCAAGAACTGGGACTCCGTTGTCGGTGCCAACGTCAAGTAACAGTTGAATCCACCGGGCGGCTTCGCGGCCGCCCGGTTCCCCCTCGAAGACGGTAGCCGGCGCATGACCGATCTCTCGCTTTCCAGTCACGATACCGCAGGCAAGACCGCGCCGCCCGCGGAGGCACGCGCGTTGCGATTGCCGACGCAATGGCTAGGCGTCGCTCCGTTCTTCATCTTCGCCATCATGTTCCTGATTTTGCCCACGCTTTATCTGATGCTGGGCGCATTCCAGAATGATGCCGGCGAGTTCACGCTCGAGAACATTGTCGCTCTGGCGCAGCCGTCGATCGTTGCCGCTTACTGGATATCGATCAAGGTAAGCCTGGCCTCGGCGCTGATCGGCGCTTTCGCGGGCCTGGCCATCGCCATCGCCATCGTGCGCGGCGGGCTGCCGGACTGGATACGCTCGGCCACCCTGACTTTTTCCGGCGTCGCCTCCAATTTCGCCGGCGTGCCGCTGGCCTTCGCCTTCCTCGCCACGCTCGGCCGGCTCGGTCTTGCCACGGTGATCCTGAACACCGTGTTCGGCCTCAACATCTATGCCCACGGCTTCAACATCCTGTCCTTCTGGGGCCTGACGCTGACCTATGTCTATTTCCAGATACCGCTGATGGTGGTCATCATCACGCCGGCAATCGATGGCTTGAAGAAGGAATGGGGTGAAGCTGCCGCCACGCTTGGCGCGACCACCGCGCAATATTGGCGCATCGTGGTCATCCCTGTGATCTGGCCGAGTTTTCTCGGCACCGTGATCCTGCTTTTCGCCAACGCCTTCGGGGCGATCGCCACCGCCTATGCGCTGACCGGCTCGTCGCTCAACATCGTGCCGATCCTGCTCTACGCGCAAATCCGCGGCGACGTGCTGCACAATGCCCATCTCGGCTACGCGATCGCCTTCGGCATGATCGTCATCACCGGCCTGGCCAATGTCTTCTACATCTGGTTCCGGACCCGTTCCGAGAGGTGGCTGAAATGAAGTCGGGCAGATTCTGGGCCTGGGTGGTCTTCATCCTCGGCGCGGCCTATTTCTTCATCCCGTTGATCGCGACGGTGGAATTTTCCATGCGCATGCGGCGCGGCGCCTATTCCTTCGACGCCTACCGGATCGTGCTCGGCGACGCGCGTTTCCAGGCGACCTTCCTGTATTCGGTGGTCGCCGCCATCTTCACCATCATTCTGGGTGTGCTGATCGTGGTGCCGGCAGCCTACTGGATCCGATTGCGGCTGCCGCAGCTCAGGCCGATCGTCGAGTTCATCACGCTTTTGCCGTTGGTCATTCCGGCCATCGTCATCGTCTTCGGCTATATCAGGATGTACGGCTCGAATTCACCCTTGCCGTTCCTCGGGTCCGATATGGGAACCAATGCCTTGCTGGTCATCGGCTATGCGACCTTGGCGCTGCCCTATATGTATCGTGCCGTCGATACGGGGCTCCGAACCATCGACGTGCGGACGTTGACGGAAGCGGCCCAGATCCTCGGAGCCGGCTGGGGCACGATCATCACCCGCGTCATCCTTCCCAATGTGCTGATTGCGGTGTTGTCCGGCGCCTTCCTGACATTCGCCATCGTCATCGGCGAGTTTACGATGGCGAGCTTGCTGAACCGGCCGGCTTTCGGCCCGTATCTGCAGAATGTCGGGGCCAACCGCGCCTATGAGCCGGCGGCCCTTGCCATCATCGCCTTCGTCATCACCTGGGGCTGCATGTCGCTGATCCAGATCCTGTCGCGCTTCGCGCCGAAATCGGCTAATCGTCCGAACTGACCCGAAAGAAAAAGCCATGGCCGAGCCATTCCTCTCCATCCAGCATGTGCGAAAATCCTTCGGCGCCACCACCGTTGTCGAGGATTTCAATCTCGACGTCGAACCGGGCGAGTTCGTCTCATTCCTCGGCCCGTCAGGCTGCGGCAAGACGACGGTGCTGCGCATGGTCGCCGGCTTCGAGGAGCCGTCGGCCGGCAAGATCGTCGTCGGCAGCAAGGACATCACCAGGTTGAAGCCGAACCAGCGCAATGTCGGCATGGTGTTCCAGGCCTATGCGCTGTTCCCGAACCTGACCGTGGCGCAGAACATCGGCTTCGGACTGAAAGTCGCCGGCATGTCCAGGGCGGATATCGATGCCCGTGTCGCCGAAATGCTCGGCATCATCAAGCTGCCGCAGATGGCCGACCGCTATCCTTATCAGCTCTCGGGCGGCCAGCAGCAGCGTATCGCGCTGGCCCGCGCCATCGCACCGAAGCCGAAGCTCTTGCTGCTCGACGAGCCGCTGTCGGCGCTTGATGCCAAGGTGCGCGTCTCGCTGCGCGAGGAAATCCGCTCGATCCAGAAGAAGCTCGGCATCACCACCATCTTCGTCACCCATGACCAGGAAGAGGCGCTGTCGATCTCCGACCGCATCGCGGTGATGTATGGCGGCAAGGCCGAGCAGGTCGGCACGCCGTTCGAGATCTACAACCGGCCGGCAACCAAGTTCGTCGCCAATTTCGTCGGCACGCTGAACGTGCTGGAAGGCACCGTCACCGACGCGGCGTCGGGCAAGGTTCGTGTCAACACCGAGGAAGTCTCGCTCAAGGGCAGGCTCAACGGCTCGAAGTCCGGCGATACGCTGTCATTGGCGTTGCGGCCGGAAGCCATTTCGCTCGGCCGCCAGCCCGGCCGCGATTCAAGCCTGTCCGGCGAGATCTCCGAAGTGCACTTTCTCGGCTCGGTGATCCGGGTCCGGGTCGGCATCGGCGGCAACACCGTTTCGCTCGACACGTTCAACAGTTCGACGACGCCACCGCCGGCCGTTGGCGAGAAGGCGGAGATTTCCTTCTCGTCGGGCGACCTGCTGGTGCTGCACTGACGCGGCCGAAGCGCCCTGTCGATCCGGTCACCGGTCCAGTTGCCGGACGATGCACTCCTCTTGGACAATCAACAGCATCCTGCGGCTTTGCCACTGCCAAGAGCTCCGCTTCGCCGCTACGATGAGCCATGGCGCTATTTGAGCTCACCCTTGTCCTCCTGCTGATCGCCGTTGCGCTGACGGCGCTGTCGCGGCGCCTGCAGGTTCCTTACCCCGCCTTGCTGGCGCTGGCGGGCGCCGGCCTTGGCTTCCTGCCCGGCGCGCCGACGATCGAGATCGATCCGGAACTGGCGCTTGCGCTGTTCATTGCGCCGGTGCTGCTCGACGCGGCCTACGACACATCGCTGCGCGATCTTAACCGCTACAGGCTGCCGCTTGTGCTGCTGGCGCTTGGCGCGGTCGTTTTCACGACCGCCGTCGTGGGACTGGTCGGCTGGAAAATGGCCGGCCTGCCGATCGCCG
The DNA here is from genome assembly GCF_006441005.1 of Mesorhizobium sp. B2-5-3. Lineage (NCBI taxonomy): Bacteria > Pseudomonadati > Pseudomonadota > Alphaproteobacteria > Hyphomicrobiales > Phyllobacteriaceae > Mesorhizobium > Mesorhizobium sp. B2-5-3. The sequence goes on along the minus strand of NZ_VFUS01000002.1, from coordinate 188,695 downwards.
CCGCCATAGCCCTTGGCGCCATCGTGGCGCCGCCGGACGCGGTTGCCGCGAGCGCCGTGCTCGGGCAGTTCAAGGTGCCGCACCGCATCACGGCCATCCTTCAGGGCGAAAGCCTGCTCAATGACGCCACCGCGCTTTTGATCTATCGCATCGCGATCACCGCCGCCGCCGGTCCCGTTCTTTTGGGCAGTGCCGTTCCGATGGTCCTGCTGTCGACCATCGGCAGCCTGGCCGCGGGCTATCTGCTCGGCCGCCTGTCCCAGGCGATGCTTGGACGTATCGAAGATGCGGCGAGCGGCACCGTCGTGCAGTTCGCCGGGACGTTCGGCGTCTGGATCCTGGCTGACAGGCTGGGGCTCTCGGCCATCATCACCATCGTCGTCTATGCCATGACCATCGCGCGCACCGCACCGCGGCGCATGTCGGCCAGAAAGCGCGTCAGCTCCTATTCCGTCTGGGAGACGGCGGTGTTCGTGCTTAACGTGCTGGCTTTCGTGCTGATGGGCCTGCAGGCGCGGCTGATCGTCGGTCGCCTGGCCGAGCAGGGACAGTCCGAGGCGTTCCTGTTTGCAGGGACGATCCTGGCGGTCGTCATCGTTTCCCGCCTTGCCTGGGTGCTGGGCTGCGGCGCCGTGATCCGATGGCTTGCCCGCTTCGGCAATGCGGAGCAGCGGCAAGAGGTGCCGTCGTTTCGCGGCGGGGTGCTGATCGGCTGGTGCGGCATGCGCGGCCTGGTGACGCTGGCGGCTGCCTTCGCATTGCCGGCGGACTTCCCCGGCCGCGATCCGATCGTGCTCACCGCCTTTTGCGTGGTGCTGGGCACGCTTGTCCTGCAAGGCATGAGCCTGAAGCCGTTGCTGCGCCTGCTTCGTCTCGAACCGGACGAGACCATAGACCGCGAGGTCGCGCAGGCCCGTGTCGCCATCATGCAAGCGGCCCTCGACATATTGAGCGGCAAGACCTCGACCGCGGCGGCGGCGGTGCGCGAGCAGTATGCCGCACAGCGCAAGGTCGCCAAGAACCCCGACGACGCCCAGGCAGCAACCGAGTACGACCGGCTGCGGCTCTATGCCATCAAGCGCCAGCGCGACGCGCTGGAAGAACTTCGCCGCAACGGGACGATCGGTGACGAGGCCTATCACCGGCTGGAGGAAGAAATCGACTGGTCGGAGCTGGCGGCTTCCCCGGCGGGACGGTTCCAGCCGCTGACGACCTAGGCGAGGCGAGGGGCTTTTACGTCGTGGCCCAGCCGGGCCGCCGCGGCGGTCCATTGCAAGGTCGCCGTCGAAACGGTACTGCCGTCACCAAACTGAGCCGGACAAGAATGAAGCTGGTCAGCTACAATATCCAATACGGGTTCGGCAGCGACGGCCTCTACGATCCGGCGCGCGCCGCGCGCATTGTTGCCGGCGCCGATATCATCGCCTTGCAGGAGGTCGAGCGGCACTGGCAGCGCAGCAATTTCGACGACCAGCCGGAGCTGCTTTCGTGCCTGCTGCCGGACTATCACTGGGTCTACGGCCCGGCCTTCGACATGGACGCCAGCGAACAGCGCGACGGCCGCATCGTCAGCCGGCGCCGGCAGTTCGGCACCATGGTGCTGTCGAAGCTGCCGATCGTCTGGTCGCGGCTGCATGCGCTGCCGATGCGCCGCACACTGCGGCCGCTCAACACCCGCAACGCGGCGCTCGAATGCATGATCCGCACGCCGGCGGGTCCGGTGCGGGTGCTTTCATTGCATCTCGCCCATGTCGCGGTTGAAGAACGGCTGGAGCAGATCGATTATCTGCTCGCCGAGCATCGCCGGGCGCCCTCCGATGGCGGGCCGTGGAGCGGCGCCGACGATGAGCCGGCGCGCAACTGGAGCAATGGCGAGCCAGAGCCGGAGAACCCGCTGGCGGCGATCTGGATGGGCGATTTCAACATGGAGCCGGGCAGCGCCGAATACCGCCGCATCGTCGGCGGCACGCCCTATCATCGCGGTGCCGCCTATCTGGATGGGTTCGTCGATGCCGCTGCCGTGGCGATTGAACCGGCGGATGACTTCCACACGCACGAGAAGATCATCGACGGCAGGCTGGCAAAGCGCCGGCTCGATCATTGCTTCGTCGGGGGCCTGTTTGCCGGGCGGGTGCGCTCGGTCAGCTCGGACATTGGCGAAGTGGCTTCCGATCATTTTCCGGTCAGGATCGACATCGATCTCGAAACGCCCGCCGGCCCCGGAGGCGGATGAGCCCCAAATGACGCTTTTCGTCTTCTTCGCGGTGCTTGCCGCAGCCGCCATGCACGCGATCTGGAATGCGCTGGTCAAGGTCCATCTCGACCGCTTCCTGTCGATCACCCTGATGACGCTTGGCATGGGATTTGCCGCGCTTTTCGCACTTCCCTTCGTCGAGGTGCCGAGGGCGGAGGTCTGGCTCTATATCATTGCCTCCGTCGTCTTCCACATGGGCTACCGGACCTTCCTGATCGGCGCTTACCAGGCCGGCGACTTCGCCCAGACCTATCCTCTGGCGCGCGGCACCGCGCCCTTGCTGGCGGCGCTTGGCGGTATGTTCGTGGTCGCCGAAGTGCCGGCGCCGCTCGCGATTCTGGGTATTCTTTTGCTGTCGGCCGGCACGCTGGTGATGTCGTTTCGCGGCGGCGCGCATCTGGAACGATTGAACCTGCGCGCGGTGGGCTTTGCGCTGGGGACCTCGATCTTCATCGCCAGCTACACACTGTCCGACGGCAGCGGGGCGCGGCTGGCGGCCACGGCGCAGAGCTATGCCGCCTGGCTGTTCGTGTGCGATGCGCTTGGAGCGCTGGTGCTGTGCCTGATCTTCCGTGGACCGCGGGCCTTGCCGGTGCTGGCGCGGGACTGGAAAGCGGGGCTGTTCACCGGCGTGCTCAGCGGCGCTGCCTACTGGATCGTCATGTGGGCTATGACCAAGGCGCCGATCGCCTCGGTGGCATCGCTGCGCGAGACCTCCATCCTGTTCGCCATGGTGATCTCGGTGTTCGCGCTCGGCGAGAAGATGACAGGCTGGCGCGGCGCCGCCGCGCTCAGCATCGTCGCCGGCGTCGTGGCGCTCAGACTCGGCTGACGTCGTGGTCCAGCACGGTCATCACCTGGCCGCGCCGTTCCGGACTGAAGCGGATGACGATGATGATGCAGACGGCGACCACGCCGGCGAACAGCGCCAACGCGTAGCCATAGCTGCCTCCGGGAGCCTCGGCTATGCCCGCCTGATAGGGACCGCCATAGGAGGCCGCGAGATTGCCGGCCTGGTAGATGAAGCCGGGCAGGGTCGCGCGCACCGCGCCGGGCGAGAGCTCGTTGAGGTGCACCGGAATGACGCCCCAGGCGCCCTGGACCGCGACCTGCATGACGAAGGCGCCGATGGCCAGCATGAAGGGCGTCGAGCTGTAGGCCCATAGCGGGATGGACGGCAAGGCAATCAGGCAGGCGAGCGTGATCGCATTGACGCGGCCGATCTTCTCGGACAGCGCCCCGAACGCCAGACCGCCGACGATGGCGCCGATGTTGGCGACGATGGTGATCCAGCTCACCGTGTGCGGGTCGAAACCATGCTGCTTCTTCAGGAATGTCGGGTAGAGATCCTGCGTGCCGTGGCTGAAGAAGTTGAAGAACATCATCAGCACGACCGCATAGAGGGCGACGCCCCAGTGCTTTTGCAGTGTCTCCAGCATGCCGGGCCTCGCGGTCTTCCGCGCCTCGACGAAGGCCGGCGATTCCGGAACATGCGAGCGGATGAAAAGGACGATCAGGGCCGGGATGAAACTGAGCAGGAACATGGCGCGCCAGCCGATCGTGTAGCCGCCGATCGTCTGGTGATAGAGCAGGCCATAGACGACCGCCGCCAGGAGGTAGCCGGCCGGATAGCCGCATTGCAGGATGCCCGAGACCATGCCGCGGGCGCTGGGCGGGATGGATTCCATGGCAAGCGAGGAGCCAAGTCCCCATTCGCCGCCCATGGCGATGCCGAACAGTGCGCGCAGCGCCAGGAATATGCCGAGATTGGGCGAGAAGGCGGCCAAAGCGCCGATCACGGAATAACTGACGATGTTGAGCATCAGGATGGGCTTGCGCCCGAATTTGTCTGCCAACGTGCCGAAGAAGAACGCGCCAATGAAGCGCGTCGCAAGGGTCAGGAAAAGCGCCTTTGACACCGCCGGGACGTCGGTCTGGAATTCAGACGCAATGTCGGTGAGCAGGAATGTCAGAAGGAAGAAATCGAAAGCGTCGAGCGTCCAGCCCAGGAATGAGGCAAGGACGGTTTTCTTCTGCTGCGAATTGAGCTTCAAGGCGTTCCTCCTGATGTCGAGGAACGTTATCGCGTCGAGGCGGACAATCGTCAGTCACTTTTCAGAGAACTTGGTCACGTTTGCGTAGGGGGGCACCGAGTCCACAGCCGCATTCATTGGACACCCGCCGGCCGAAGCCGACGGGCTATCAGCCCAGCAGGTGGTTCCAACTGACGCGAGGCACCTGGAGGCCAAGGTTGCGAGTCGAGACATCAGTGGCAATGCGGTCAGCAACCTTCCGTCGTCGTTTCCATCTGGCCAGGGCCGCGGACTTGGCGCTGGTATCCTGCTGACCGGGAGCTGACTCCTTGGCGCTGCCTGTCTGTTGGCCCGGTGCGCAATCCTTAGCGGAGTTGGTCGACTTGGTCGTGGTCGAGTCCGTGTTCTGATCCGTCGGCATCGTTGTCGTCGTGGAGGAGGAGCCGCTCGACGTCGTATTGGTCGATTGCGCCAGGGCAAGGCCGCCGGAAAGAATCATTACGGCGGAAGCGAGAAGAAGTCGTTTCATCATTCACTCCTGGTGAGTATCCCTTCGGCCGCATAACAAGGGAGTCGGCGAACGCTTCCGTGGAGTATCTGGCGCCGTCGCCGTGGCATCAGCGTGCCGGTTGTGGTGCGTCGATGACGACATACGGCCCGGCCCGGAACAAAGAAAAGCGCCGTTAGTTTCACCCGCAGGGCACTCAAACAGAAGGACGAGCATGATGAAAATGGCTTTGGTAATCGCGCTTGCGGTGTCGTTTTCTGCGGGCTCTGCAATCGCGGCATGTCCGGACAAGTCGGCTGCCAACACGGGCGCCGACACCCAACAGACTGCCGGTATTTCGAAAGATGGTACCCACGCGCCCTTGGAAACTCCGAAGGCCAAGGATAGTGCCGGCAAACCGGCCGCCAAGGATGGCAGCACAATGCCGTTGGCGGGGGCGGAAGGCGGCGGTGACAAGAATCTCGCAACATCGCAGCAGGATATCGAGGCGCAGCAGCATGGCGGCAAGACCGCGGCGGCAAAGGCCGACGACAGCTGCAATGACTGACGACGGAACAGGGCCGGAGCGGTTGTTGGCTCCGGCCTTTTCATCAAGTCTACAGAAGAGCCGGCCGGACGGAGCCAGCGGGGCCTCGACGGACCGCGAGTGTTTGCCTTCGGCAGGTAGAGCTATGCCTTGGACGAGGCGGCCTCAGAGTTCCGCGTCGTTCGATGGCCGAAGGGGAAGAGGGAGCCAAACGAAGAGCACTCCTCCGCGGCCAGGGCTATGATCATTTCATCGATTCTCTCAACCGTTTCTCTGCTCACGTGATCATCGCCATGAAGGCACTGACGCGCGCGCTTCAGGTGTCGTCGTGCGGCCTCGAAATCGCTGCCCATCCGTTCCTCCCGCTTAGAGAGACTCCAGATTTGAACAGTTCACTCCTTTAAGAAAGTCACCCGAAAGAGCGATTCGGTCGGCAATTGGAGGTAGATGCCCAAAACGCAGAAACCCCGCCCCGCGAGCGCAAACGGGGCTATTGAGCCGACGGAGGGCGGAGGGAAGCGTGCCGGCTAACTTCTCACGGCGCTGGTTGTTCCGTTCGGCTTTTTTCTTGACCCCGCCATATCGGGCGTAACACACAAGCTGTCACGGATCGGCCGCATCGGAATACTCAAGGGCACCATTCAGGAGCTCAGTGGGCGTTTTGTGCCGTTCTGTGCCAATCGGCACAAGAGACTAAGTCTTTGAAAGGATGGTGGGCGTGACAGGGATTGAACCTGTGACCCCTGCAATGTCAATGCAGTGCTCTCCCGCTGAGCTACACGCCCATCCGAAGCCGCGCATACACCATTTTTGATCCGGCGCGTCAATAGCAGGAAAGGGGAAAGAAGGCTCCGTTTTGCCGCACCGGCCGATAGTCGCCGATGCCTTGGGCAAAAACGGCTCAGGCCGCCTGCAGCATCTTCTCGACCTCGTTGACGAGGTCGCGCAGATGGAACGGCTTCGACAGCACCTTGGCGTCTTTCGGCGCCTTGGAATCCGGGTTCAGCGCAACGGCGGCGAAACCGGTGATGAACATGACCTTGAGGTCGGGATCGATCTCGGTGGCGCGGCGGGCCAGCTCGATGCCGTCCATCTCCGGCATGACGATATCGGTCAAAAGCAGCGAGAACGGTTCCTCGCGCAGCCGCTCATAGGCACTGGCGCCGTTGTCGAAGTCGCTGACCTGGTAACCGGCGCGCTCCAGCGCCTTGACGAGGAAGCGACGCATATCGTCGTCGTCTTCCGCCAGAAGAATGCGTGCCATGATATCCCGTCCGAATCACCCGCCCGAACTCTGCCGAAAAGCAGGGCCGTTAACCATCCTGTATATGAGGAGGCGAGGGTAAACATCAAGTGAACGAGGCGCAGCATAATCCGCATTCGGAAAGGCGGTGCCGGCGCTGAAATGCTGGACATGCGGCCCTCAAGGTGGCACTTTCATCCTATGATGCATTGGTGTTTTCGGGTTCGTTCAAATTGAAGACGGCAGCCGAGGATTTTTCGGTCGTTCCCCCCTTCGAAATCCGGTCGGGCGCCGAGCAGCGCGTCCCCTTCCTCTTCAACTCACCCCACAGCGGGCGACATTATCCGGAGCGCTTCCTCGCCATGGCGAGGCTGGACCGCAACGCCATTCGCCGGTCCGAGGACTGCTATGTCGACGAGCTGTTCGGCGGCGCGGTGGCGCTTGGCGCGCCGATGCTCGCGGCAAATTTCCCGCGTGCCTATCTCGACGTCAACCGCGAGCCGTGGGAACTCGATCCGCGCATGTTCGCCGAGCCGGTGCCGTCCTTCTGCAACATCCGTTCCGCGCGCGTGGCCGGCGGGCTCGGCACCGTTCCGAAGCTGGTCGGTGAAGGCCTCGACATCTACTCCGGCCGCCTTCCGCTGGCCGAAGCGGTCGCCCGCATCGAGGCGGTCTACAAACCCTATCATGAGACGCTGAAACGGCTGTTGACGCGAACCCACGCGCGTTTCGGCTTTGCCGTGCTGATCGACTGTCACTCGATGCCGGCGAGCATCCGCGTCGGCGACAACGGCCTGCGGCCCGATTTCATCATCGGTGACCGCTTCGGCATCTCGGCCACCGCGGCATTGACCGAGACCGCAATCGGCCTGCTCAACGCCATGGGCTATACCGTCGCCCACAACAAGCCCTATGCCGGCGGCTTCATCACCGAACACTACGGTCGCCCGGCGCGCCATCTCCATGCGCTGCAGATCGAGGTCAATCGCGGGCTCTATATGAATGAGCGGACATTCGAGAAAGCGGCGGGCTTCGATGCGCTGGCCGACGACCTGGCGCGATTTTCGGCCGACCTGATGGCCATGCCCGACCACCATTTCATGGATCTGCCGCTGGCCGCGGAGTGAACAGAGCCCGGTTTCATTGATGGCGCCATCCACAACCGCCGCATAGTTCTGGGCGACATGGATCGGGATTGGCGGGGATTGGAACTGGCGGCGAAAAAAAGACCGCATCGTTCGCACGATACGGTCGAAGTCTAGGGAGGAAACGCCCAAGGAGGGCATGGACAGGAAACCCTGTCCGAGATCAAGGGTATGGTGCGCTGCACAAATGTCAAGCGACCTACCGGCTTTTTTAATTCAGAGTGATGTGGAAATTGCGCTTCGGTGGCGCCGGCGTGTTATTCTGGCAACAGTCGGCGCGGCGAAAAATCCTGGAACACCCTTGTCTTGGCGCGGAACTGGCGGCACACGTGGGCTCGGCCATGCTGCAATGCGGGAGAATCAGTTGGACATCAGCATCGATTTCATGCGCCGCATCGCGCAAGCGGCGGCGGCGGAAACCTTGCCGCGCTTCCGCAGCCAGGGCGCGGTCGCCAACAAGGAAAAGGGCAGCTTCGATCCGGTCACCGAAGCCGATCGCGAAGCCGAGCGCGCCATCCGGGCGCTGATATCGGCGCAATATCCGGACCATGGCATTCTCGGCGAGGAACACGGAAGCGAGAATATTTCCAGCAGGCATGTCTGGGTAATCGATCCGATCGACGGCACGCGCGCTTTCATCTCCGGCCTGCCGGTGTGGGGGACGCTGGTCGGATTGACGGTGGAGGGCGATGCCGTTGCCGGATTGATGTCGCAGCCCTTCACCGGCGAGCTCTTCTACGCCAACGCCTCCGGCTCCCATTATGAGGGGCCGGGCGGGCCGCGCAAACTGGTCACACGCAAGACGACGAGCCTTGCTGAAGCAACGCTGTTCACCACGACGCCGGCGCTGTTCCAGGGCGAGGCACGCCTGCGCTACGACCAGTTCGAGAAGCAGGTACAACTCGCTCGCTATGGCACCGACTGCTACGCCTTCGCCATGGTCGCCGCGGGAAGCGTCGACATCGTCGCCGATCCCGGACTGAAGCCCTATGACATCGTGGCGCTGATCCCCATCATCGAGAAGGCGGGCGGCGTGGTCACTACCTTCGACGGCGGGCCGGCCGAGAATGGCGGCGACATATTGGCGGCGGCGACGCCCGAACTCCATGCGGCGGCGATGGCGGCCCTGCGCGGCTGAGCATCCGTTTCGCCGCGATGCGCTTTAGGCGTCCGAGAGACGCAGGCCCCATAGAATGAGCGCGAAAGCGATGAGGCCGGTCGGCGCGGACGAATAGGCGATGGCTTTGATCGCGTACTCCTGAAAGGCGCTTCCATGCGCGGCTCCTGCCGCCAGCGGCATCGTCTCGTTGCCGGCTCCCCAGAGGCTGGCCATCACATAGGCTGCCAGGATGGCCAAGGCTGAATAGATCAGGAACCAGAACGCAATCCGCGACATCGCGACGCCGAGATTGAGCCTGGACCAGACGAGACCCAAAACCAGCAGCAGGACGCCTTGCAAGGCACCGAGCGTGTGAACCGACAATCCGAGCCGCGGTGCGGCGAGGTATGGGATGGCGAACCCTTCGACTGACGAAAACAGCAGGAGGGCGATGCCGAGCTGCAGCAGGCGATGGCCCTGGCGTGGCAGCGTGCCCGATGCGTTCATGGCCGCTCCTCCCGATCCCGTCGACTGACCTCTGCGGACGGTAACTAGCGCCCGGCGCCGGAACGGGAACCAGGCGTCGAGCTGTCTCCGGCCGAACGGCCGAATTGAGAAGCATGCATAGCCGTTAAACCTGCCGAGGCGTCGGCGCGATCATCGTCCGACATTGATCCGTGCAAGACGGCGTGCTGGGAACGGGCGTTGTCGGCGGATAGCGGGGCGACCTGGGGGGCCAACCGGATTATGGAATTTCGCCAACCAGGCATGAGCCGGCGCCGGACCGGCTCCGGTCTCGGCAATACGCGCCATCAGGCCGTCGGGTCGTCGCTGCCGGGAATGAAAGCGTCGAAGGCGGCGAGGAATTGCTCGCGGTAGATGTCGGCCTCCTGCAGGATCTCGTGACGCGCGCCGTCGATCATGAGCAGCGAGCCGAGGCGCAGACGCCTGGAATAGGCTTCCACGGCCTTGGTCGAGACGACCTGATCGGCACCGGCGGCGATGACCAGCAGGGGGACCCGGATGCGGGCCATGAATTCGGGATCGCTTACCGCTTCCGCGGCTTCGGCAGCCGCTCTCAGCCAGCGGATCGTCGGGCCGCCAAGCGCCAGTTGCGGGTGATCCTCGTAGATCTTGGTGTTGCGGCGGTAGCGTTCCGGATCCGTCGTTACCTTGTTGGTGTCGAAGGGAGCGGTAACCTTCGGCCGCGGCCCCCAGGCGGCGTAAAGCCGGCCAAGGCCCAGGGCACAAAACAGCGAACAGACGCGGCGGACCGTCCGGATCGAGACGGGCAGGTCGGGCAAGGTGAAGAACGGCGCGATCAGCACCATGCGCCGCACGCGGTTGACCATGGAGGGCGAAGCAAGCAGCGTGATCACGGCGCCGGCCGAATGGGCAAGGATGTAGTACGGCCCGCGGCAGTCCGGCAGCACGATCTCCTCGAAGAACTGTTCAAGGTCGGCCGTGTGGTCGCGGAAGGACCTGATATAGCCGCGCTGGCGATCACGGATCAGCCGGTCGGAGCCGCCTTGGCCGCGCCAGTCCAGCGTGGCGACGCCAAAACCGCGCGCCGCAAGGTCGCGGATGGTTTCGAAATATTTCTCGATGCACTCGTTGCGGCCGGACAGCAGCACCACGGTGCCCTTCATCGGGCGGGCGACCGCGGCGAACAGGCCATAGCGTATCTTCTTGCCGTCGCGTGCCGTAAAAAAGCCGCCGGTGGCGTTTTCCGGCCGCGGGTTGCCCTCAGTTTCATGAAAAAGGGGAGTTTCGTGAAAAGGGAGATCCGTCATTCGGCGCTTCGTGCTCGGCGTCTCGCATGCCTGCCTGTCGTGGCCGGCCTCGCCAAGGTTGATAGCCGTCCATGGGCCAAAAGCAAAGGAATTCCGGGAGCGTCGGATCGGCAACAGGGAAGGCCGGAAGCCGCTATGAGCGCGCCTCCGGCCCCTGTCGATCCGGGAGGAAGGGACGTTGCACCCGGTTCGGCCTCGTCGCGGCGCCCGGTCCATGCAAATCCGGCGCCGCTTGTCCTTGATGTCGAGAGCAGTCTAGCGGCGGCTGTCTGAACGCGCGCAAAAGCGCCGGTTCATCTGCCGTTCATCCTCGATTTTTGCCGGGAGGCAAAATCTTGAAATGGCTTTGCCCGCTCCCCAAATGTGGATTGCGGCCGCCAATGTCGGGGCCGCTGGTCAAACCGGAACGCCGCTCACGGGTTTCGCACCGGCCAAACGCAAACCTTGTTGCTCAACAGGAGAACACACCATGCGTCACGTTGATTTTTCCCCGCTCTATCGCTCGACCGTCGGCTTCGACCGTCTCTTCACCATGCTTGATTCCCTTGCGCAGCCCGATGGCGCGCAGACCTATCCGCCCTACAATATCGAGCGCACCGGTGAGGATGCCTACCGCATCTCGATGGCTGTCGCCGGCTTCTCGGACGAGGAGATCTCGATCGAGGCCCACCGCAATGTGCTGACCGTGAAAGGCGAGCGCAAGGATGAGGGCACCGGCGAGGGTTCCGAACTGCTCTATCGCGGCATTGCCTCCAGGGCCTTCGAGCGCCGCTTCCAGCTTGCCGACCACGTCGAGGTCGTGGGCGCCACGCTGAAGAACGGCCTGCTCTTTGTCGACCTGAAGCGCAACATCCCCGAGGAACTGAAGCCGCGCAAGATCGCGATCACTTCGGCTCCGGCCAAGGCCAAGCAGATCGAGGCCAAGACCGCTGCGTAATCCCTAAGTCTCCTCCCGAGACGGAAGCGGCGCCGAAAGGCGCCGCTTCTTTTTTTTTTGCCGGGAACAGCAATTACCCGGCGATCAACTGGCCAAAGCGGTCGACTTCCTCTGACGTCGTCGCAAAACTGGTGACGAAGCGATAGAGCAATTCGTCCTCGCCGATATGGCCTTCGAAGCCATGCGGCTTGTGCCAGTCGTAGAAAACAGCACCCGCCGCCTGCAGCCTGTCGGCTTCAGCCTTTTTCATCACCGCGAAAACCTCGTTCGCTTGCGGCAGCCAGGCCAGTTTCGCCGTCTCGGAATCCTCGATCGCCGCGGCAAGGCGGGCAGCCATGGCATTGGCGTGCCTGGCGGTGTCAAGCCACAGGCCGTCGCGGAAATAAGCCTCGAACTGTGCCGCGATAAAGCGCGATTTGGAAAACAGCTGGGCGGCGCGCTTGCGCAGGAAGGCCAATTCCCGGGCACGCTCGAGATCGAACAGCACGATCGCCTCGGCGCACCAGCAGCCGTTCTTGGTGCCGCCGAAAGACAGTATGTCGACGCCACTTTTCCAGGTCATTTCGGCGGGCGTCGTGTCGAGCGCGACCAGTGCATTGGCAAAGCGGGCGCCGTCCATATGCAATGGCACGGAATGTTGCCGCGCGATGGCCGAGATCGCGGCGATGTCATGCAGGCCGTAGACCGTGCCGACCTCCGTCGACTGGGTGATCGAGACCGCCATCGGCCGGCCCCAATGGACCACCTCGCCGGCGAAACGGCCGATCGCCGTTTCCAGATTGTGCGGATCGATCCGGCCCAGCGCGCCATCGACGGCATGCAGCCGCGAGCCGCCAGAGAAATATTCCGGTGCGCCGCACTCATCTTCGATGACATGCGATTCGCGATGAGCGAAGGAAATGCCGCCGGGCTTGTTGTAGGCGGTCAGCGCCAGCGAATTGGCGGCGGTGCCGGTGGCCACGAAGAACACCGCAACCTCGCGTTCGAAGATTTCGCTGAAGCGTTGGCAGACGGCCTGGTCGAGCGCGCCATCGCCATAGGCAGTGGAAAAGCCGCCGGCGTGGGCCGAGAGGCCGGAGGCGATGTTGGGGTGGGCGCCTGCCCAATTGTCGGAAGCGAAGAACATGCATCTGCCTGTGCTGGGAAAATCGCTGCAACCTTGACCGGTTTCATGGCTGGCTCGCAAGGGCCAGACGCCAGAAAACGGGTAAAGCCAGCGAACTGCCGAAAACCGGCAGGGACGGAAGCTTGCGTTTAGCGGGTATTTCACGAAACTTTGTGTCGCGGAACGCCGAAGTTTTTTGTGAATCGGTCTTGTATGCGCCCGGCTTTTCTGCCATAAAAATTTAGGACAGTAGTGCTGTCTTATTTTGTCGCGCAAAACAGGCTGGATTGGCGTATTCTAAGCCTCTCCGGCTTTTGCCGCGAGCGACAGGTGGACGGCCGTGCTCTGGCCTGTACGATACCGGATGCGAACCGCGCGGCGAGCCGCATGGTTCGGCAAGGATTTCGCAAGACGTGCCGTAAGGATGAAGGGGAAGCAATGCGCTTCCCGAGGCAAACCAGCGCCCGCAAGGACGCGGAATGGAGGACAGGACGATGACGGAATTGACGCACGCTGCGACGAACGGCAAGGCCGCGCAGACGAAAGCGGCAGCCGTCAAAACCCTGGCCAATACCCGCCGCACCGGTTTGACCGCCCAGGGCCTTTACGATCCGCGCAACGAGCACGATGCCTGCGGTGTCGGCTTCATCGTCAACATGAAGGGCGCGAAGTCGCACACGATCGTCGAGGACGGGCTTTCCATGCTCGAAAACCTGACGCATCGCGGCGCCGTCGGCGCCGATCCGCTGATGGGCGACGGCGCGGGCGTGCTGGTGCAGATTCCCGACGGCTTCTTCCGCGAGGAGATGGCCGCGCAGGGCGTCGAGCTGCCGCCGGCGGGGCAGTATGGCGTCGGCCATTGGTTCATGCCGCAGGATGCCGCGCTGCGCGCCCATGTCGAGGACATCATTGCCGAATCGGCGCAGTCCGAGGGGCTGCCGCTGCTCGGCTTCCGTGACGTGCCGGTCGACAATTCGTCGCTCTCCAAGGCCCCGGATATCGTGGCATCCGAGCCGTTCCACCGGCAGGTCTTCATCGGACGCACGGCCGACATTCCCGACGACGAGGAGTACGAGGCCAGGCTCTATCTGCTGCGCAAGGTCATATCGGGCCGCATCTACGCCGAGAACGACAACAAGGACATCGGCGCCTACTGCGTGTCGCTGTCGGCGCGCACCATCGTCTACAAGGGCATGTTCCTGGCCTATCAGGTCGGAGCCTATTACAAGGACCTGTCCGATCCGCGCTTCGAAACGGCGCTGATCCTGGTCCACCAGCGCTTCTCCACCAACACCTTCCCCTCGTGGAAGCTGGCGCATCCCTATCGCATGGTCGCGCACAATGGCGAGATCAACACCGTGCGCGGCAACAACAACTGGATGGCGGCGCGCCAGGCGTCGGTGGATTCGGAGCTGTTCGGCAACAACATCTCCAAGCTCTGGCCGATCTCCTATGAGGGCCAGTCCGACACCGCATGTTTCGACAATGCGCTCGAGTTCCTGTTCCAGGGCGGATACAGCCTCAGCCACGCCATGATGATGCTGATCCCGGAAGCCTGGGCCGGCAACAAGCTCATGGACGCCGACCGCAAGGCCTTCTACGAATACCACGCGGCGCTGATGGAGCCGTGGGACGGGCCCGCCGCGGTCGCCTTCACCGACGGGCGCCAGATCGGCGCCACGCTCGACCGCAACGGCTTGCGGCCAGCGCGCTACATCGTCACCGACGACGACCGGGTCATCATGGCGTCGGAGGCCGGCGCGCTGCCTGTGCCGGAGGAAAAGATCGTCCAGAAGTGGCGGCTGCAGCCCGGCCGCATGCTCTTGATCGATCTTGCCAAGGGCCGCATCGTTTCCGACGAGGAGATCAAGTCGGAGATCGCCACCAGGCATCCCTACAAGACCTGGCTCGCCAATACGCAGCTCATCCTGGAGGACCTGAAGCCGGTCGAGCCGCGCGCGCTGCGCAAGGATGTCAGCCTGCTCGACCGCCAGCAGGCGTTCGGCTACACCCAGGAAGACACCAAGCTCTTGATGTCGCCGATGGCCACCACAGGCCAGGAAGCCGTCGGTTCGATGGGCACCGACACGCCGATCTCGGCAATGTCGGACAGATCGAAGCTGCTCTACACCTATTTTAAGCAGAACTTCGCCCAGGTCACCAATCCGCCGATCGATCCGATCCGCGAGGAACTGGTGATGAGCCTGGTGTCCTTCATCGGCCCGCGGCCCAACATTTTCGACCTGGTCGGCAGTTCGCGCCGCAAGCGGCTGGAAGTGCGCCAGCCGATCCTGACCAATGGCGATCTCGAAAAGATCCGCTCCATCGGCCACACCGAGGATCGGTTCGACACCAAGACGATCGACATCACCTATGCCTCGATCGAGGGCGCGGCCGGCATGCAGGGCGCCATCGATCGGCTGTGCGAGCGGGCGGAAGCGGCGGTCGCCGGCGGCTACAACATCATCATTCTGTCCGACCGCCAGCTCGGGCCGGACCGCATCGCCATTCCCGCGCTTCTGGCCACGGCCGCGGTGCATCATCATCTGATCCGCAAGGGGCTGCGTACTTCGGTCGGGCTCGTCGTGGAATCCGGCGAGCCGCGCGAAGTGCATCATTTCTGCTGCCTCGCCGGTTACGGCGCCGAAGCGATCAATCCCTATCTCGCCTTCGACACGCTGCTCGACATGCACAAGCGCGGCGAACTGCCTGAAGAGGTCGACGCCTACGAAGTCGTGTCGCGCTACATCAAGTCCATCGGCAAGGGCATCCTCAAGGTGATGTCGAAGATGGGCATCTCGACCTATCAGTCCTATTGCGGCGCGCAGATCTTCGACGCCATCGGGCTGAAGACCGATTTCGTGGAGAAGTATTTCACCGGCACCGCCACGCTGATCGAAGGCGTCGGGCTGGACGAGATCGCCGAGGAGACGTTCAGGCGTCATACGGATGGTTTCGGCAACGATCCGGTGCTGCGCAACAGCCTGGATGTCGGCGGCGAATACCTGTTCCGCATGCGCGGCGAGGCGCATATGTGGTCGCCCGACGCGGTCGCCACCTTGCAGCATGCCGTGCGTCAGGGGTCTTGGGAGACCTTCAAGGAGTATTCCGCGCAGATCGACAGCGAGACGGCGCGCGCGCAGACCATTCGTGGCCTGTTCAAGATCAGGCTGGCGGAAGATACCGGCCGCAAGAAGGTCCGTCTCGACGACGTCATGCCGGCGGCCGAGATCGTCAAGCGTTTCTCGACCGGCGCGATGTCGTTCGGCTCGATCTCCAGGGAAGCGCATACGACGCTGGCGCGCGCCATGAACGCCATCGGCGGCAAGTCGAACACTGGCGAGGGCGGCGAAGAGGCAGACCGCTATCTGCCGCTGCCCGGCGGCGGCAAGAACCCCGAACGTTCGGCGATCAAGCAGATCGCTTCCGGACGGTTCGGCGTGACGACCGAATATCTCGTCAACTCCGACGTCATGCAGATCAAGGTGGCGCAAGGCGCCAAGCCCGGCGAGGGCGGCCAGTTGCCCGGCCACAAGGTCGACGCCACCATCGCCAAGGTCCGGCACTCGACGCCCGGCGTCGGCCTGATCTCGCCGCCGCCGCATCACGACATCTATTCGATCGAGGATCTGGCGCAGCTGATCTACGATCTGAAGAACGTCAACCCGGCGGCCGACATTTCGGTCAAGCTGGTGTCGGAGGTCGGGGTCGGCACGGTCGCGGCGGGCGTCGCCAAGGCGCGCGCCGACCACATCACCATCTCGGGCTACGATGGCGGCACGGGTGCCTCGCCGCTGACGTCGCTCAAGCATGCCGGCAGCCCGTGGGAGATGGGCCTTGCCGAGACGCACCAGACGCTGGTGCTCAACGGTCTCAGGTCGCGCGTGGCGCTGCAGGTCGATGGCGGATTGCGCACGGGGCGCGACGTCATCATCGGCGCGCTGCTCGGCGCCGACGAGTTCGGCTTCTCGACCGCGCCGTTGATCGCGGCCGGCTGCATCATGATGCGCAAATGCCATCTCAACACCTGCCCGGTCGGCGTGGCGACGCAGGATCCGGTGCTGCGCAAGCGCTTCAAGGGCACGCCCGAGCACGTCATCAACTTCTTCTTCTATGTCGCTGAAGAGGTGCGCGGACTGCTTGCCGAAATGGGCTTCACCCATATCGACCAGATCATCGGCGACGCCGATCTCCTGGAAAAGCGCGACGTGATCCAGCATTGGAAGGCGCGCGGGCTCGACTTCTCGAAGATGTTCTACAAGCCCGATGCGCCACATGAGGCGGTGCACTGGACCGAGCGGCAGAAGCACCCGATCGACGACGTGCTCGACCGCAAGCTGATCGAGCTGGCCAAGCCGGCACTGGAGGCCAAGCAGCCGGTCAAGATCGAGGTCGACATCCGCAATGTCGATCGTTCGGCGGGCGCCATGCTGTCGGGCGAGGTGGCCAAGCGCTTCAGGCACAAGGGCCTGCGCGAGGATACGATCCAGGTGAAGCTGACCGGCACCGCCGGCCAGTCCTTCGGCGCCTTCCTGGCGCGCGGCATCTCCTTCGAGCTGGTCGGCGCCGGCAACGACTATGTCGGCAAGGGCCTGTCGGGCGGCCGCATCGTCATCCGGCCGCCCGATGAAGCCAAGATCGTCGCGGCCGAGTCCATCATCGCCGGGAACACGGTGCTCTATGGCGCTACCGAAGGCGAGGCCTATTTCGCCGGTGTCGCCGGCGAGCGCTTCGCGGTGCGCAACTCGGGCGTCGTCACCGTCGTCGAGGGCGTCGGCGACCATGGCTGCGAATACATGACCGGCGGCATCGTCGTCGTCATCGGCAAGACCGGCCGCAACTTCGCCGCCGGCATGTCGGGCGGCGTTGCCTATGTGCTGGACGAGGCGGGCGATTTCGCCGAGCGCTGCAACATGGCCATGGTCGAGCTGGAGCCGGTGCCGGAAGAAGACGACCTGATGGAAAAGCTGCTGCACCATGGCGGCGACCTCGACCACAAGGGCCGCGTCGACGTCTCGGGTG
Organism: Mesorhizobium sp. B2-5-3; assembly: GCF_006441005.1. Taxonomy (NCBI): domain Bacteria; kingdom Pseudomonadati; phylum Pseudomonadota; class Alphaproteobacteria; order Hyphomicrobiales; family Phyllobacteriaceae; genus Mesorhizobium; species Mesorhizobium sp. B2-5-3. The sequence continues at coordinate 171,030 of NZ_VFUS01000002.1, read as the reverse complement.
ACATGACCAGCCATGACGAGGAGCGGCTCTACCAGCTGATCTCGAACCACGTGCACTATACGGGTTCGGTGCGCGGCCGCGAGATCCTCGACAATTGGGCGGGGTTCCGGCCGAAATTCCGCAAGATCATGCCGGTCGAATACCGCCGCGCGCTGATCGAGATGGAACGCATGCGCATGAGCGTGGCGGCCGAATAGATCTTCGCAAAGGCCGGGAAGCCCAGGCTTCCCGGCTCCATGTCACTGATAATTTGACCTCTCGCGGAAGGTTGCCACGGCTGCCTGAAGAGGTTAACGGGTGCGGCGAAAACCGCACCATCTGGACAGCAGGAACTGGACTATGGGCAAGGTAACAGGCTTTCTCGAGATCGACCGGCAGGTGCACAAGTATCAGCCGGCCTCCGACCGCATTCGGCATTTCCGCGAGTTTACGCTGCCGATGTCGGACAAGGAGGTCGAGAAACAGGCCGCGCGCTGCATGGATTGCGGCATCCCGTTCTGTCACGGGCCGACCGGCTGCCCAATCCACAACCAGATCCCGGACTGGAACGACCTCGTCTATAACAGGGACTGGGACAATGCGATCCGCAACCTGCATTCGACCAACAATTTCCCCGAATTCACCGGCCGCATCTGCCCCGCGCCTTGCGAGGAAGCCTGCACGCTGAACCTCGAGGACATTCCGGTGGCCATCAAGACGGTCGAGCAGGCGATCGCCGACAAGGCCTACGAGACCGGCCATATCAGGCCCTATCCGCCGGAGAGGAAGACGGGCAAGCGCGTCGCCGTCATCGGCTCCGGCCCGGCCGGCATGGCCGCCGCCCAGCAGCTCGGCCGCGCCGGCCATGATGTCCATGTCTACGAGCGCGAAAGCCGGCCAGGCGGGCTGATGCGCTACGGCATTCCGGACTTCAAGATCGAGAAGCACTATATCGATCGTCGCATCGAGCAGATGCAGGGCGAAGGCGTGACCTTCCATTGCGGCGTCAATGTCGGCATCGACAAGCCCGTGGCCGAACTGCTCGCCGAGCATGACGCGGTGCTCTATTGCGGCGGATCCGAGACCCCGCGCGCGGCCAATATCCCCGGCGACGATCTCGGCGGCGTCTATGACGCGATGCCCTATCTCGTGCAGCAGAACCGGCGTGTCGGCGGCGAGCCGATCCAGTCGGTGGCGTGGCCGTCGCACCCGATCATCGCCAGCGGCCAGCATGTCGTCGTCGTCGGCGGCGGCGATACCGCTTCCGACTGCGTCGGCACCGCCTTCCGCCAAGGCGCCGTGCGCGTCACCCAGCTCGACATCCGTCCGCAGCCGCCGGAGAAGGAAGACAAGCTCGCCGTCTGGCCCTACTGGGCGACCAAGATGCGCACCTCCTCCTCGCAGGCCGAGGGCGCCGAGCGCGAATTCCAGGTGGCGACACTCGAATTCATCGGCGAGGAAGGCCAGCTGACCGGTGTCAAATGCTGCGAGGTCGACGACAAGCGCCGACCGATCGTCGGCACCGAGTTCGTCATCCGCGCCGATCTCGCCTTCATCGCCATCGGCTTTGCCGGGCCGGCCATGGCCGGCGTGGTGTCGGAGCTCGAAGGGGATATGAAGATCGTCACCGACAGCCGACGCTCCCGCAATGTCGAGGCCAATGACCGCGACTACCGGACCAGCGTCGACAGGCTCTATGCCGCGGGTGACGTGCGCCGCGGCCAGTCGCTGGTGGTCTGGGCCATCCGCGAGGGTCGCCAGGCGGCGCGTTCGATCGACGAGGCATTGATGGGTTCGAGCGTCCTGCCCCGCTGAGACCGTTTGGAAACTCTACTCCTGCGGCCATCTGAAGGCGTTTCTGCGCTTCCGGTGCTCACGTACCCCAAAGTACGCTCCGCTCCGGTTCTCGAAAACGCCATCATATGACTCGCAGCAGCGAGTTCCGAAAACGGTTTCGGGCCCCTCCGCGTTGCTAAGGAGTGATGGCCGTCGTCGTGCCAGCCCTGGCGGCCGCGGCTGCCGGATTTGTCTTCGGCGGCCAGGCGAAATCGTCGGCGCGGCCGGGCGAAGCCACCGGCGCCTTGCCCTCGACCACCAGTTTTTCGCCGGGCAGGCCCGGGTTGGCCTTCGCGGGCGGTCCGGCGCCGAGCAGTTCCGTGCCGCCGTCGAGCGCCGGATCGCTGAGCAGCATCGGCGCGGTGCGGTCAATGACGATGGGAGCGGCGGCCGGCGCCGGCGCCTCGACCGGCGCGCCGGCAGGAGCAGCGGTCGGGGCGACGCTTCCCGGCGCGGCCAGGCCCAGGACCTTCATCAGCGGCTTTTCGGTATAGAAGGCGAGCTTGCGCTTGCCGGCCTTCGACATGTTGATGCCGTCATCGGAGCGCAGCCGCACGGGCTGGCCGTTGATGTCGGGGCCACTAGTGACGAAGGCGCCGTTCTCATCGACGAATCCATCCCAGATATCGACAAATTCGCCGCCATGGCTTTCGGCCGCCTGACGGTAGATGTCGTTGAAGGCGAGCATGTCGGATGTCATCTTCGAAACCCTGAACGCCGGCATGCCGACCCACAGGAAAGGCACCTTGGCCGTGGCGATGGCCTTGCCGAACGCTTCGGTGCGGCGCTCGTATTCCTTGGTCCAGGTCTCGGAACGGGGCTGCTCGCGCACATCCCCCACCTTCATCGGCTGGCGGTCGTTGGAACCCAGCATCACGACCACGGCGGCGGGCTTTTCGGTCTCTATCAATGATTTGATCTGTTCTGGCCAATTGTAGAAATCATCGCGCACGAAGCCCGACGAGCCATTGGAGCGAACGACGATCCTGACGCCGGTATTCTCGGCAAAGGCGGTGTCTAGACCTTCGGCGAGCCCGGCCGCCATGAAATCGCCGACCACCAGGACGACCCGGGCGTCCGGCGCCTTCTCGGCGATCGGGATTTCCGGTTCCGCGGGCGGACGCGGCGCGCGCGGCTTTTTTGCCTTGGGCCTGGGCCTTGGTTTCTGGATGTCCAGCGGCGGCTCGATCCGCTCGCTGCGGCGCGGGAACAGAAGGTCACGCAATGACCAGCCGCGGCTTTGCTGCTCCTGCGCCATGGCGGGCGCATGGAAGGCGCCTGCCATGGCGACGGCGAGCACGGCGACGGCCAGGAACAGCACCAGCATGCGGGGAATGAAGGTCCCGATGCGCGCAGCCCAAGCCAATCGCTCCTCCTCAGTTCATGACAGGCCCTATTTTTGCCTGAGCCATTTTAGCACTTCCATGCTCGGATAGCCGTCCTGGGTCAAGCCGACCTTTGCCTGATAGGCCATGATGGCCGACTTCGACCCGTCGCCGATCTTGCCGTCGAATTTGCCATCATAAAGGCCGTGCTGGGAAAGCCGCTTCTGCAATTCCTGCCTTTCCTCGAACGTCAGCTTGGTGAAAGGCCGTTTCCAGTCCTGTACGAGGCCGGTGGAACCGGCGATCTCGTCGGCAAGAAGGCCAACGGCAAGCGCGTATTTGTCGGCATTGTTGTAAGCCTTGATGACCGAGAAATTCCTGATCATCAGGAAGGCGGGACCGCCGCGGCCATCCGGTACTTTCAACGTCGCCTTGTCGCTGAGGTTCCTGAACGGCTTGCCGCTCGCCCTGACCACGCCGAGCGCCTGCCATTGCGCCAGCGTCCTGGAGCCTGCAGGCAGCTTGCCGGCCGGCAAGGCCACCTCGTAGCCCCAGGTCTTGCCGGCCTGCCAGCCATTCTTCTTGAGCAGATTGGCTGATGTCGCCAAGGCATCGGGAATGGAATTCCAGATGTCGCGCTTGCCGTTGCCGTCCATGTCCACCGCATAGTGCTGGTAGCTGGTCGGGATGAACTGGGTCTGGCCCATGGCGCCCGCCCAGGAGCCCATGAGGTGGCTCTCGTCGATGTCGCCGGTCTGGAGGATCTTCAGTGCGGCGACCAGTTGCGTGCGGGCATATTTCGACCGCTTCTGATCGCCATAGGCCAGGGTCGCCAGCGAGCGGACGACATTGCGCATGATGTCGTCGCGCTTGAGGATCTCGCCATAGTTGGATTCCATCGACCAGATGGCCAGCAGGACGTTGCGGTCAACGCCGAACCTCGCCTCGATCCTGTCCAGCCACGGCTTCCATTTCCTGGCCATCTGCTGGCCGACCGCGACCGACTGGTCGTGGACGCGGTTGTCGAAATAATCCCAGGCGGGTGCGGTGAATTCCGGCTGGGTTCGGGCTTTTTCCAGCACCACCGGATCGGGTTCGTCGATGCCCCTGAAGGCGCGGTCATAGACGGCGCCGGAAACGCCCCCCTGCACCGCGGTGGCGCGGAAGCCGGCGATCCATTGCCGGAAGCCGGCATCGGCGAAGGCCGGCCCGGCAGGCATCAGCATGGCGAGCGAGAGGCTGGCGGCCGTCATGACGCTGGTTAAACGCTTTGCGGCATTGCGAACGGACATCTTTTCCTCCTTCTCCGTCTTGGGAAAGACCATTCATCGCCGAACCAGGTTAGGAATTGGTTTACCATAGGCCGCCCCTGGAACGAAAAGGCGCCTCGATGCTTCTACCGGTGCAAGTTTCCCTTCATTCGCCCGATAATCCTGAATTCCGGCGTGAAAATGTCGCGGCGCGGGATTGCGGAGCCGGCCTGCAAACGGATAATTGAAGGCATGAAGAGAGTTCGCAAGGCAGTTTTCCCGGTCGCAGGTCTCGGCACGCGGTTTCTCCCGGCCACCAAGGCCGTCCCCAAGGAAATGCTTACCGTCGTCGACCGGCCCGTCATCCAATACGTTGTGGACGAGGCGCGCGAGGCAGGCATCGAGCATTTCATCTTCGTCACCGGGCGCAACAAGGCGGTCATCGAGGATCACTTCGATATCCAGTTCGAGCTCTATGACACGCTCGCCCAGCGCGGCAAGGACGACCAGCTCGCCAGGCTGCAGCGGCTGCAGCCCGGGCCGGGACAGACCAGCTTCACTCGCCAGCAGGTGCCGCTCGGACTTGGCCATGCCGTCTGGTGCGCGCGCGAACTGGTCGGCGACGAGCCGTTCGCGCTGTTGTTGCCCGACATGATCATGCAGTCGGAAAAGAGCTGCATGAGGGACATGGTCGACCTCTATGCCGAGACCGGCAACAACATCATCGCGGTTCAGGAATGCGATCCCGCCGAGACCCATAAATACGGCATCGTCGGCCGGGGCGAAGCCACCCATCATGGCTTCCGCATCACCGAGATGGTGGAAAAGCCGAAGACCGGCACCGCGCCCTCCAATCTCTACATCAATGGCCGCTACATATTGCAGCCCGAGATTTTCAAAATCCTCGAAGGCCAGGAGAAGGGCGCCGGAAACGAGATCCAGCTCACGGACGCAATGCTGAAGCTGGAGAAGCAGCAGCCCTTCTACGGCTACCACTTTCAGGGCCGCACCTTCGATTGCGGATCGCCGGAAGGGTTCGTCGAGGCCAATGTGGCCTTCGCGCTCTGGCGCAACGACATGAACCAGAGCATGGCCGGCGTTATCCGCAGGCTTCTCGACGAGATGGCGCCTTCGGAGGACGTTGTGGCGGCGCTTTAAGGGAGGCGCTGTCTGGCCGATGTCTCGGATGCGGCACGCAGCTTAGCGGCCCGCGCTTACCGCTGCACCTTCAAGCCGAGATAGATGCTGTTGGCGGTGTAGTCGCGGCCAGGCAGGTTGCTGGTGAGCTTCTCGGTCCTGGCGCGGGTGGTGAGGCCGGCATAGCGGTTCAGCCACCATGTCAGCCCGGCTTCGGCGCTCAGCACCCTGTCATGGCCGTCTATGCCGATATAATCGCGCCAGTCCAGGCCCAGCGCGGCATTGCCGGTCAGGTTGGCGCGGATCTGGCGTTCGGCCGTGAGGCGGCCGGAATAGAGGATGTCGCCGCTTTCACCTGCGGTGGTCGTGGGCTCGACCGTGGTCCGCCCGGTCAGGCCGATCGTGGTGCCGCGTTCGGGCGACCATTTCAGGTCGGCGTCCACGGTGGCACCCGCGATCGCCCCCAGGCGGTCGTCGTCGATCGCTTCCCGCAGCCAGCCGGCCGAGAACTCGCCGGCGAGCTTCTCGCCCATGTCGAGCTCGAGGCCGGCGCGGGCACCAAGCCGCGTTGATGAACGCTCGAAACCTTCATTGTCGAAGCGTTGATCATAGGCCCTGCGCCCGAGCTCGATTTCGGTGAAAGGCGTAAGGGCAGGGGAGATTTCGTAGCCGGTGCGCAAGGTCGCCGTATAAAGCGTGGAGTTACGATCCTTCTGCGACAGCGAGGTGTCGTCAGAAAGCTTGGCATCGCCATAGAAGTCGTGCGAGACCGCGCCGGTCAAAGTGTATTGCGCCTTGCCGACGTCCTTTTCGATGCCGAGGCTGCCGTCGATGGTCTGGCGCAGCGGTTGCTTGCTGACGCCTGCAATGGCGTCGGGCGACGAGGCCGATTCCGGCACGGCCTCGTAACCGAGCTTGGCGACGGCGCGTTGCTCGTTGTCGAGGTCGACATTGAGCTGGCCTTCGATGCGGCCTTGCTCATTGTGAACCGGGTAGCCCGAGACGGTCTCGCGGAAGAGGCCATAACCATCAATGGTCGCGGAGTTCTCGCGCCAGTCGGAGGCGGCGGAAAAGCGCAGTGCCGTCTCGGACAGCAGCGCCGCTTTGCCGGCACTGCTGGAATCGCCGTTCGAGGTGGCGGTCAGGCCCTGCTCCAGCGTCGGCCTTATGACGAAGGAGCCCCATTTGATGCCTGGAGCGGCGAACGGATCGTCCTCGATTTTCTTCTTCTGCCCTTCGATGGAAGCGGTGCGTTCGGCGCCCGGATCGAGCTGCTGCCGGTCGACGCTGTCGATCGTGACGGCGCGGCGGTTGGCGGTCTCCTGGTCGGTGCCGGTGCCGGTGCCGGTGACGGTGGCGTCGGCATCGTCGGCCGTGCTGGCGGTCGTGGTCGCGTCGGTCGTCGCGGTGGTGTTCTTTTTCTTTGTCTTCGCCCTGTCGGCGGCCTTGTCCGCATTGGCCTGCCCGGTGGCCGATGGCCGGCGTGGTTTGGGCGGAGGCGGATTGTCGGCGGTCACGTCGTCACCGGCCGCCGGCGGGTCGAAGATGCTGCCAGTGGGCGAGGCGGCACCGCTATCGTCAGGAGCAGCGCCGGCGCTGGCGGGCAGATAGGTGCGCGACGGCGTGTCGTCCTGACCGGCGGCATTCGCTGGCTGCTGTTGACCCTGACTGGCTATGGCGGCCAGTCTCGCTTTGCGCTGCTGGTCGGACAGGATCGCCGATTCCGAGACCTCGCCGCGCAGCTCCGTTTCCTGGGCGAAGGACAGTGTCGGTCGCGGCAGGCCGAAGATGCTGGTCGCCAGCAGCAAGGCGCAGGCAGCCTTGCTCTTTCGCCTTCTCGTCTTTTCTGACTGGGCCCCGGACATCGCCACCACTGCTTGCGCGGCGCGAGCGCGCGCCATACTTACCGAACCGTAAATGGGGATGGTTAACGGAGGGTTGAGGCGGGGGGCGATTGCTTTTCCAAGCGCTCATTGTTCCAGGCCTCGACATTCGTGACCTTGCGCTTCGTTCATTCGAACCGCTCTCCTAGACGGTCGGGGGAGGCATTTCCGTTGGACAGGCGCGGCACAAAGCGCTAATCGCATCGGCCATGGATGCGCGATCCCTCGACAAGAAGCCGTTGGACAGACAGGCCTCGATCGCTTCGGCGCTAAGAACGGTGGCGACCGAACAGGCGGGAGTGGCAGCGCTGGCCGAGGCGCTCGAAAACGGGCTGGCGAAGCCCTTTGCCGAAGCGGTCGACATGATCTCGAGGATCGAAGGCCGGGTCATCGTCACCGGCGTCGGCAAAAGCGGCCATATCGGCTCGAAGATCGCCGCGACCCTGGCCTCGACCGGAACGCCGGCCTTTTTCGTCCACCCCGCTGAAGCCAATCACGGCGATCTCGGCATGATCGCCAGGGACGATGCCATCATCGCCATGTCATGGTCGGGCGAAAGCAAGGAGATGATGGGCATCGTCGCCTATTCCAGGCGCTTCTCCATCCCGCTCATTGCAATCACGTCCGGTGAGACATCGGCGCTGGCGCGCGCCGCCGATGTCGTGCTTTTGCTGCCGCGTGCGCCGGAAGCCTGCCCGCATGGCCTGGCGCCGACGACATCGGCACTGCTGCAACTGGTGATGGGCGACGCACTGGCGATCGCCCTGCTCGAGGCGCGGGGTTTCACGCCCGATCATTTCCGCACCTTCCATCCCGGCGGCCAGCTCGGCGCCAACCTGATGCAGATCCGCGAGATCATGCATGTCGGCGAGAGATTGCCGCTGGTCGTTTCGGGCACCGGCATGCAGGACGCGATCCTGGAGTTGTCGCGCAAGGGCTTCGGCTGCGTGGCGGTCACCGCCGCCGACGGCGCGCTGATCGGCATCGTCACCGATGGCGACATCAGGCGTCACATAGGCAGCAACCTGACGGCGATGACCGTCGATCAGGTGATGACGAGATCTCCCAAGACCGCGGCGCCGGACACGCTGGTGGCGACCGCACTGCAGACGATCAACAATTCAGCCATCACCAGCCTGATGGTGGTGGAGGGCAACAAGCCCGTCGGGCTCGTCCACCTGCACGATCTTTTGCGCATCGGCGCTGCGTAGGGCAGTTCACCGTTTCACGGAAACGGCGAACTGCTCTATCTCTTTGTTTCTGCACAATTCCGGACGGAAAACCGTACACACTTTTCCTGGAATTGCGCTAGCGCGGAGCCGGTTTCACACTCGCTCGACGGTCAGTTCGAGATCGGTGTCGGCGGCTCCGGTGACGCGCACCTGGGTGCCGGCCGGCAGGTCAGGGCCAGAGACGCGCCACAGCGTGTCGCCGAGCTTGATGCGGCCGCGGCCGTCGCGGATCGGCTCGGCCAGCGTCGCCATCCTGCCGATCATCTGCGCCCCACGGCGGTTGAGCAGCGGCTGGTCGGTCGGCTCGTCGCGTCCGCCGATGAGTTTCTTGCCGACCAATGCCGAGACCAGCGACAGCGCGAGGAAGACGAGCACTTGGACCTGCCAGGTCCAGCTGGCCGCATCCCAGACCAGCAGCGATACCGCGCCCACGATCAGCGCGGCGATGCCGGTCCACAACATGAAGATGCCCGGTGCGATGATTTCCATCGCCAAAAGCACGAAGCCCAGAACCATCCAGTTCCACGGGCCGAGTTCGGAAACGATGCGGTCGATCATGGTTTTGATCCACTCACAAAGGCATTAGTTGTCGCTCGGCCTGACGACCGGAGGTCGTGAGACCTGCCGCTGCGTGCCGGACGGCCCGTCGCCCTTGAACACTTCCCTGGCGATCTCGCCGATGCCGCCCAGCGAGCCGATCAGCGACGACGCTTCGAAAGGCATCAGCACGATCTTGCTGTTGGTGGCCGAACCGATCTTGCCCAGCGCTTCGGTGTATTTCTGGGCGACGAAGTAGTTGAGCGCCTGCACATCTCCCTTGGAGATCGCTTCCGACACCACTTGCGTGGCGCGGGCTTCCGCTTCGGCGGAGCGTTCGCGTGCCTCGGCATCGCGGAAGGCGGCTTCCTTGCGGCCTTCGGCCTCGAGGATCTGCGACTGCTTGAGGCCCTCGGCGGCAAGGATCTGCGCGCGTTTGTTGCGTTCGGCCGTCATCTGCCGGCCCATCGATTCGATCAGGTTGGCGGGCGGATTGATGTCCTTGATCTCGACGCGGGTGATCTTGATGCCCCAGGGATGGGCCGCTTCGTCGACCACGCGCAGCAGGCGCTCGTTGATCGCGTCGCGGTTCGACAGCAGCTCGTCGAGGTCCATCGAGCCCATCACGGTGCGGATGTTGGTCATGGTCAGGTTGAGGATGGCGTTCTGCAGGCCGGAAACCTGGTAGGCCGCCTGCGCCGCGTTGAGGATCTGGAAAAAGGCGATGCCGTCGACGCCGACGATGGCGTTGTCGCGGGTGATGATCTCCTGGCTCGGGACATCGAGCACCTGCTCCATCATGTTCAACTTGGCGCCGATGCGATCGATGAACGGCACGATGAGGTTGAGGCCTGGCGACAGCGTTTTCGTGTAACGGCCAAAGCGTTCGACCGTATAATTGTAGCCTTGCGGGATTGTCTTTATGCCTTTGAACAGCACCAGCACGACAAGAGCGACCAGAACAATAATCGCGATATCGAAACCACTGAAATCCATTTGGCTCTCCCTCAAGAGGCAAGCCATGGGAGCCATTCTCCCGCAGCCGGCTTCAGCAAACACTTAAGTGTGTTTCAACAACGTTACAATCAGGTGATGAGGGATTGTTTGTGTCGCTGCTGCCGGTGGCTGAAGGCGAACAGGCTTGCGTCCGTATCTTCCGATCCGGCGATGGCGGCAGAAACGATTTCGGATGCGATTTGCGAGAAGGCGATGCCGTTGCCGCCATAGCCCATCACGGCCTGGATGCGCGGATGCCCAGGGATGGCGCCGATATAGGGCAGGCCGGTGGTTGTGGTGCCGAAGGAGCCGGTCCAGGCAAAATCGGGCCTGGTGTCCAGATCCGGGAACAGGCGGCCGAGCTTCCTGGCCAGTCTCAGGCTCTTGCCGGCGATCAACGCGTCACGCCGTTCCTTGTCGATAAAATCCTCGTCTTCGCCGCCGCAGATCACCCTGCCGTCGGCTGTCGCCCTTGCATAAAGATAGGGGTCCGACGCTTCCCAGATGAGGGCCGCGTCCGGCCAGATCTTTCGCGGCTGCGAGCGTGTGGCGATGGCCCATGTCGAGATGACGCGGTGGGCGGCTGCCGGCACGATGTCGGTCAACTCGTAGCCGGTCGCGAGCAGGACGTGCTGCGCGGTGATTGTGGGGCCGCCCCTGGTGGCGACGACGACCTCCTTGGCGCTGTCTTCGATCGTGGTCGCCTCGACCGGGGCGTAGAGGCGCGCCTTGCGCTCCAGCGCTTTCAGCAGCAATCCGGCGGTCAGTTTGCGCGGATCGAGCGCGATGTTGCCATGGCTGAGGATGGCGCCGTCGCGCTCGATGCCGAATCGCGCAGCCAGCGGCGCAGGGGCGAGATAGGTCGCGGCGATGCCCGCCTGTCGCCGCGCCTCGGTCTCGTCACGCAACTGCGATGGGCCGAGCACGGTACCGGCCAGATAGAGGGAGGGGGCGCGGCTCAGGCGGCAGTTGATGGAGAGCTCGGCTATGCGGCCGGCAAGGTTGGAAACGGCCAGACGCGAGCGCCGCCAGGCCTGTTCCGCCGAGGCCTTGCCGATCATCCTGCCGAGTGCCGTCAGCGGCTGGTCGATCTCGAACTGCACCAGGGCGGTGGTCGCCGACGTCGACCCTCTCAGCGGGCCGCGCCGGTCGATGCAGACCACCGAATGGCCGTCCGCCGTCAGCGCTTCTGCGATCATGGCGCCGCTGATGCCCATGCCTATCACCAGCACATCGGCCTTGGCGTCACGGGTCAGAGCGCTTGTCGGGACAGCGGGTGCCCGATAGGCGGACCAGACTGGCCGGCCGCTTCTGAGGTCGAGCTTGCGGGGCATCGATGGTCTCCGGAGGGCGCGCCTCAACGCCCCGGAACGTCCATTGTTCCCGGTTTCAGATCCAGCCGGACAGTTCGCGCCGCACCATCGCCTCGATCACCGCCATGCCTTCGGGACTGTCGTTGAGGCAGGGGATGTGCGCGAATCTTCCGCCGCCGGCATGATGGAAGGTTTCCGCCGCCTCGCGGCCGATCTCGTCCAACGTTTCGATGCAGTCGACGGAAAAGCCGGGGTTGACGATGGCAATCGATTTCACGCCGTCCTTGGCCAGTTTCTCCACCGTCTTGTCGGTGTAGGGCTGCAGCCATTCCTGTGCGCCGAAACGCGACTGGAAGGTGGTGATCAGCTTCTTCTCGTCCCAGCCGAGCCTCTCGCGCAGCAGCCGTGTCGTCTCGAGGCAATGCTCGCGGTAAGGATCGCCTCTGTCGGAATAGGGTTTCGGGATGCCGTGATAGGAGGTGATGACCACCTCCGGTTCGAAATCGAGGCTGGCCAGATGCCGTTCGATCGAATGGGCGAGCGCCTCGATATAGACCGGTTCGGCATAGTAGGGCGGCACGCTGCGGACGGCAGGCGCCGCACGCATCTTCATCAGCGCCCGGAACAACTGGTCATTGGCAGTCGCCGTGGTGGTGGCCGAATATTGCGGATAGAGCGGAAAGGTCAGGATGCGGTCGCAGCCCTGCGCGACCAGGCTTTCGGCGACGCTCGCGGTCGAGGGATTGCCGTAGCGCATCGCCCAGCCGACGACCACGTCGGGCAGGTCGCGCAATGCCACGGTCAGCTTCTCGGCCTGGGCGCGGGTATAGGTGCGCAGCGGCGACTCGTTGTTCTCGCGATTCCAGATCCTGGCATAGTTGGCGCCCGACTTCTTCGGTCGCGTGGTCAGCACGAGGCCATAGAGGATCGGATACCAGATCGCCTTGTTGAGTTCGATGACGCGCGGGTCGGACAGGAATTCGCGGAGATAGCGCCACATCGGCCTGAAATCGGTGCCGTCCGGCGTGCCGAGATTGACCAGCATGACGCCGACCTTGCCCGCCTTGGCCGGCGAATGTCCGGCCGGTCTCGGTCCCACGGTCCTCGCGGGCTTGGCGTCGACAGGGATGGAAGGCGGCATTGCGGGTCTCCGAACACGGCGCGAAAGTAGCGACGCCGCGCTGCTTTTCAATGCAGCGTCTGGCCGCACCTTACCAAAAACAGGACGCCCGCCCTGTTTCGGCGGGTGTCCCTGCGCGCAAAGGCGAAGGCGGTTACCTCGGCGGTATGGTCAAGGTGGCGCCGACCGGAAGCCGGCGCGGCTCGTAGCCCTTGTTGGCTTCGGAAATGACTTTCCACCTGGTGCCGTCGCCATAGGCCTTCTTTGCCAGGTCCCAATAGGTATCGCCGGCGACGATGACATGGCTGGTTTCGGCCGGTGCGGCCTCGGCGGGCTTTGCCGGCTCAGCCGGCGCGGGTGTTGCCGGGGCAGGGGCGGCTTCGGCAGGCTTTGCCGGTTCCGCAGGTGCTGGCGTTGCCGGAGCGGCAGGCGTTGCCGGTGCGGGCGCAGGCGCGGCCTCGGTCGACACGGCCGGCGGCGTGTTGGCGATATCGCCGGAGTTGGCAGGCAGATCGGGCATTGCTTCGGCTGGCTTGGCGGGCTCCGCCGCAGGCGCGGCCGCTGTCGTCGCGGCGATCTCGGTGATGCGGCCGTCGAGCTTGGGCGTGTAGGGCCGGTGCGCGCCGAGATAGTCGGCGACCACCTGTTCGAGGCCGGGGCCGTAATCATAGGCGTTCTTGGCCTTTTCGGCGAAAACCTTGTAGCCGTCGCCGCCCTGGCGGACATAGTTGTTGGTGGCGACCAGATAGTCCTTGTCGGGATTGAGCGGCGTCCAGGCGCCGTTCTCCATCACCTCGACAGACTTGACGCGGCCGGCATTGGCCGGGGCGGATTTGTCGAAGGCGTATTTCAGGCCGGCCACCTGCGGGAAGCGGCCGGCGCCGTCCTCGACCTGGCTGAGACCGCTTTCGAGCCCGGCAACGAGGTCCTTGCCCGAGATCTGGAAGGTCGCCAGCGTGTTCTGGAAGGGCAGCACGGTCAGCACCTCGCCCATGGTGACGGTGCCCTTGTCGATCGAGGCGCGCAGGCCGCCGCCATTGGAGATGACGATCTCGACGCCCTGTTCCTTGACGCGGTCGAGGATGGCGTCGGAGACGAGATTGCCCATCGCGCATTCGCGGGCGCGGCAGCTCTCGCGGCTGCCGTCGATGACGTCAGTCGTCTCGGCCACTTCCTTGTTCTTCAGCGCTTCGATCGGCGCGCCGAGCTCCTTTATGCGGGCGAGCACGGCGGGATCGGGCGTGATCGACTTGTCGAGGAGGATCGGGTCGCCGCTCGCCGACTTGACGACGCCATTGTCGTCGAACACGACCTTGAACTCGCCGAGATATTTCGAATAGGACGCCGCCTGCACGACCGGCACCTTGTAGCCGTCCGGATTGTCGACCATGGTCGGATAGGGGCCTGCCGCCTTCGGATCGGTGTTGGACAAAAGCGTATGGCTGTGGCCGCCGACGACCACGTCGACGCCCGGGATCTTCGCTATGACATCGCGCTCCCTGTTGTAGCCGATATGGGTCACGGCAATGATCTTGTTGACGCCCTCTCCCTTCAGCTTCTCGACCTCGGCCGTGATCGACTTGACGTCGTCCTCGATGGCGATGTTGGGGCCGGGAGTGGCGAGTTCGGGCGTATCGTTGGTGACGGCGCCGATGATGCCGATCTTCTGGCCGCCGACCTCGACGACGATGGACGGCTTGACGCGGTCACCGAGCTTGGACTGCGCGTTGGCTTTCACATTGGCGCCGAGCACGGGGAACTTGATCATGTCGAGGAACGGCGCCAATGCCGTTTCGCCGTCGTCGAATTCATGATTGCCGAGCGCCATGGCATCGAACTTCATGTCGTTGAGGAACTCGCCTTCGGCCTTGCCCTTGTAAGTCGTGTAGAACAGCGAACCCTGAAAATTGTCGCCGGCGCTGAGCAACAGCACGTTCTGGCCTTCCAGCTTCTTGCGCTCCTGCGCGATCGCCGTGACCAGCCGGCCGGCTCCGCCGACGCATTCGCCCTTTGTCTCCTCGTCCGCCGAGCAGGTGGATTCGTATTTGTTGTTGCTTTCGATGCGGCTGTGCCAATCATTGATGTGCAGGATATTCAGCGTGTAGTCGGCAAAAGATGCGCCGGCCGACAGGCCCAGCGTCGACGCGGAAAGGGCGGCAATGGCGGCAAGCTTTTTCATCTTCGTCTCCCGGATAGGCTGATCAGAGCCGTTTAGCGCTCTTGCTTGACCGGTCTCTAACAGCCGGCTTTTTCAGCCATGTTCCCATCGCGTTCCGGAGCATGCAAGGGGAAATCGGGGCAAAATCCCGTTGATCCCTGCTGGGCACAAAAAAGGACGGCGGCCATTGGCCGCCGTCCTTTGCAGGTCTGAATGCCTGGTGGTTCAGGCGCGCCGGGTCAGCACGAAATTCTGGCCGGAGCCGCTGGTGCAGTTGAGCTGGCTGGTGGACACCAGCAGGCAATTGAAGCTCACCGGCGTCTGCCGGATCAGCGAGGTACCGTGGATCTCGACCGAAGTGGCGCCGGTCATCGTATAGGTGCCGTCGGACAGCTTCTGGCCGGTATCGGTCGCTACCGTGGTGAAGGTTCCGCCGGCAAAGGTCGAAAGACCGGTGCCCTTGGCGTCGATCCAGGAGCCTTCGACGCCCTTCGGCGCGGCCCCTATCGACGGCTCGTCGGGACCGCTGGTTGCACAAGCGGCCAGCCCCACCATCGTGGCCGCCGCAACACTCATCGAAAGAATCTTGCGCGCAATGGTCATGTAAAAATCCTCTCCTCGCCCGTCGGCCCGAAATCGGAAAACGACTTTCGGAAAGCACGGTGCATGCATCCAAGTTTCAAGAGCGCAGTTCATGCGTCCAGATGGACGCGGCTTGCTCCCGTCCGCATCCTTCAATCGCCCGATTTCCGGGCGATTGCAAGGCAGTGAGGCATGCTTGGCGCGACGCTATCGCACCAGGATGTTGCGGAATTGCCACGGGTCGTTCCGGTCGAGGTCCTCCGGAAACAGGCCGGGCCGATTATCGAGCGGCGTCCAGTCGGTATAATAGCCCTTCACCGGTCCGAGATATTGCGACTGCACGTCCAGACAGCGCTTGTAGTTCATCTCGTCGGCCTCGACGATGCCGGCTTCGGGGTTCTCCAGCGCCCAGACCATGCCGGCCAGAACCGCCGAGGTGACCTGCATGCCGGTGGCGTTCTGGTAAGGCGCCAGCTTGCGCGCTTCGGCGAGCGACAGTTGCGAGCCGTACCAGTAGGCGTTCTTGTCATGGCCGTAGAGCAGCACGCCGAGCTCGTCTACGCCGTCGACCAGTTCGTTTTCGTCCAGCACATGGTGTACCGGTTGCGCCTTGCCGGCAGCGCCGAACATTTCATGCAGCGACAGCACCGCGTCGTTGCAGGGATGATAGGCGTAGTGGCAGGTCGGGCGGTACTGAACCTTGCCCTTTTTGGACCGCACGGTGAAGAAGTCGGCGATCGAGATCGCCTCGTTGTGGGTCACCAGGAAGCCGTATTGGGCACCTGGCGTCGGGCACCACGAGCGCACGCGCGTGTTGGCGCCGGGCTGCTCCAGATAGATTGCGGCCTTGGAACCATGTTTGTGTTTCTTGCCGTTCTTGGGCATCCATTTCTCATGCGTGCCCCAGCCGAGTTCGGCGGGCTGCAGGCCCTCGGAGATGAAGCCCTCGACCGACCAGGTGTTCCAGAACACCTCCATCGGCTTCGGCTTCTTGGTGCGCTGGGTGTCGCGCTCAGCGATGTGGATGCCCTTGACGCCGGCCTTCCTCATGAGCTTCGCCCAGCCCTCGCGGTCTTCCTGCGCGGGTTCCGAAAACTCGAGGCCGAGATCGGTGGCCAGGTTGACCAATGCCTGCTTGACGAACCACGAGACCATGCCCGGATTGGCGCCGCAGGTGGAGACCGCGGTCGCGCCGCCGGGCTTGTCGTGCTTTTCCTTGAGCAGCGACTCGCGCAACGCATAGTTGGTGCGGCTGGCATTGTCGGCCTCGGCATCGAAATAGAAACCGAGCCATGGCTCGACGACCGTGTCGATGTAGAGCACGCCGAGCTTGCGGCAGAGCCGCATCAGATCCACCGAGCCGGTGTCGACCGACAGGTTGACGCAAAAACCCTGGCCGCCCCCATTGGTCAGAAGCGGGGTCAGGAGCTTCTTGTAATTCTTCTCGGTCACCGCATCCTGCATGAAGGTGATGCCGCGCTCGTCGAGCAGCGCGCGGTCGGTGCCGAGCGGGTCGATGACCGTCATGCGCGATTTGTCGAACTTGAAATGGCGCTCGATCAGCGGCAGCGTGCCCCGTCCGATCGAGCCGAAGCCGATCATCACCACAGGGCCGGTGATCTCACCGTAAACGGGCCAGTTTTCATTCGCCATTTTATCGAGCACTCCTTCAGACAGGTGCAAACCCGGGCATTCTCGCCCAACGGGCATGCGCTACATCACAGATCATTGTCATAAACCAGTGAAAAGCGCCAACCGCCGGTCAGGCGGCGTTCGCCATTTGGTTAAGGACGCTGACCAGCCGGTCGCGGTCTGATGTCAAGCCCTTGTAATCGAGCTGGGCGATGGCGAGCGCTTCGAGCTGGGCAGCGAAAGCCGGAGCCAGCGTTGCCCGGTCGGGGTGATGCGCCAACGCCGCCAGCGGGTCGAGATGAATGCGGATGGTGAATAGGATGTCGCCCGAGACGGGCAATTTTCGAAGCGTCTGCCGCTCGACGCGGATGAAGGCGTGGGCATTGGCGTCGCCATCGGCAAATCGCGACGGGCGGCTGGCGGCGCGCTCGATTCGCTCGACATTGGATAGCGGATGGTAGAGCGCATCGCCCGATTGAATCGACCAGTTGTAGCGCTCCACGGCCTGGCCCTGGAGGCCGTCGAACATGCGGTTGATCAGCTCGGCCGGCCGCGTGCCAGGGCCAAAACCCGGCACGGGCGCATGGATCTGCTGCAACGGCTTGCCGAATTTTTCGAGCAGCGACCAGGACGAGGGAAAGCAGAGCGAGCCGGCGGCGAGCCGCCAGCCGTCTTCGCCGCGGCGCATCAGGATCAGGTCTTCCTGGACGAGCAGCGAGGCCGCGACAAGCGGCGCCTTGGCGAAGTCGCCCTCGGGATTGCCGGCGGCGCCGATCACCTCGACCCCGCCACTGGCACGCCGATGGGTCTCGGGAAATGCCCGCGGCAAGTGCGCTTCGAGCAGGTCGAGCACTTCGCGCTGGGCATCGCGCGTGCCGTCTTCCTCGACGAACACGGTGCCGGGCATTTCGGCATAGAGCCGCTGCTTCTCGGCGAGGAACGGCAGGAGATGTTCGTCGACTTCGATCCAGTCGGCCAGGGCAAGCGGCTTCAGCCCGATGGTGAACAGCTTGGACGAGCCATCATAGGGCGTGTGGGTGGGCAGCGATGTCATGCTTCAGATCAGTTTTGCCGGGATCAAGCCGCGCAGTGAATTGCCGACATAGAGCGCCCTGGCGGATTTCAAGTCGTCAAAGCTGTAGATCGCCTCGCGGGCGCGGCCTTCATCCAGAAGCGCGCCGCGCAATACGCCAGGCAGCAGCCCGCAATCGAGGCGGGGCGTCAAAAGCATGCCGTCGCCGAAATCGGCGAAGACATTGGTGATGGTGCCTTCGCACATCTCGCCACGCTCGTTGGCCAACAGCACTTCGTCGGCCTGGGTGATGAGGTATTCGGCGCGGGCATGCGCGTAGACCTGCCGGTGGCTGGTCTTGTGGCGCAGCAGCATGTCGTTCGAATCGAGCCTCGTGCGCGCCAGCCGCAGCGTCCAGACCTTATCGGCGGCGAGCGGCTCATAGGGCTGGACCGAGGCGGCCGTGTCGCCACTGCGCGCCAAAGCCAGGCGCGTGCGCAAGGCGTTGCACGCGCCGTCGACAGCCTTGCCCAACACGTCGCCGATCCTTTGCGGGTCGCAGGCAAAACCGAGTTCGGCCGCCGAACCATAGAGGCGCGCCAGATGCCGCTCGAAGCGCAGGAAGCCCATGGGCGGCTCCCAGCGCATGGTCTCGATCAATTCGAAACCGGCGGCGTTCCCGTCGCGAAGCGGGCTTTCAAGAGACACTCCTGATACTCCTCCTGCGCGGTTGAATCGAAGACGATGCCGCCGCCGACATTGTAGACGGCCTCGCCGCCGGGAAAGAGCGAGATGGTGCGGATCGCCACGGAAAAGCGCATCGTGCCGCCGGGCGCGATCCAGCCGATGGCGCCGCAATAGACATCGCGGGGCGTGCCTTCAAGGTCATGCAGGATCTCCATGGCGCGGATTTTCGGCGCGCCGGTGATGGAGCCGCAGGGAAACAGCGCTGCAAAAATCTGGCGGATCGTGAGGCCCGGCAGCAGCTTCGCCCTGACGTCGCTCACCATCTGGTGGACGGTCGGATAGGTCTCGATGCGGAACAGCTCTGGCACTTCCAGCGTGCCGACTTCGCTGATCAGCGAGATGTCGTTGCGGAGCAGGTCGACGATCATCCGGTTCTCGGCCTGGTTCTTCTCATCATTGCGCAGGAAGGTTTTCTGGCGCTCGTCGTCGGCTTCCGTCGCACCACGCGGCGCCGTGCCCTTCATCGGATGCGTCTCGACCATGCCCTGCGCGTCGATCTCGAAGAACAGTTCGGGTGAGCGTGACAGCACGACCGGACCGCCAAGCGAAACCAGGGCACCGTATTTCACCGGCTGGCGTTCGGTCAGCGCGTCGAAGGCGGCCAGCGGATCGCCCGACCATTGCGCATGCACCGGAAAGGTCAGGTTGCCCTGGTAGCAGTCGCCTTGCCTGATGTGCCGGTGCAGCCGCGAGAACCGCTTCTCGTAATCCTCGAACGACCATGTCGCCCTTGCATCGAAGATCGGGCCGTTGGTCGCCGCCGCCTTGCGGGGCGGCACCGGCTCTTGCACCGGCGCGTCAAAGACGCCCAGGCAGACCAGCGGGGCGCGGCGCCCGGCCGGCAGCAACGGAACCAGCTTCGGCTCCAGCAGGTAGCCCGCCTCGTATGAGAAATAGCCGGCAAGCCATTTGCCGGCGTCATGAGCGGCCTGGGCCGCCTCCAGTGCGGCCGGGAAATCCCGGGCCTCGTGCGCCGTGATGATGTCGTCCGGTCGGTCGAAAACGAGCTGGCGCGCGCTTTCGTCATTGCGGAAAATTGCGGCGGGCAGGGGCATGGAACTCGGGGCGTGGATCGATGAAGCCAATGATGGCTCTATATGGGGGGGCAGCCGCGCGCAATCGAGGGAGCGGCACCTTGCCACTTAAACCCGACCTGTCGCCCGATCCGTGGGCAGACCTTGCGGCCAAAAGCAAACCGGCGGCGCTTCGTTCGCGCCGCCGGCCGCAATCGTCGGATCTGCCCTGTCGCTCAGGTGTTGCTGGCGGTTCCAGCCGACGGAAACTGCCTGGCGAATTCCGCCTCGTTGCCGGCGGCGAGCAGCTTGGCCTGCTCGATCCAGCGCTCGCGCGCGATACGGCCGTCGAAATTCATGACGTCCTCGATCCGCTTGATATCAGCGGCTGTCCAGGCGGCGATCTGGGCAAAGCTGGTGACGCCTTG
Source organism: Mesorhizobium sp. B2-5-3 (assembly GCF_006441005.1). Taxonomy (NCBI): domain Bacteria; kingdom Pseudomonadati; phylum Pseudomonadota; class Alphaproteobacteria; order Hyphomicrobiales; family Phyllobacteriaceae; genus Mesorhizobium; species Mesorhizobium sp. B2-5-3. The sequence goes on along the minus strand of NZ_VFUS01000002.1, from coordinate 150,850 downwards.
TGCCCTGAGCAGCTTCTCGTTGACCGGGCCGATACCGATCAGCCGGCGCAGATTGTCGGGTTTGCCGGAAGCCGCCTTGGCCGGCGCGGCCTTCGCCGGTGCCGCCTTCCTGGGCGCCGCGCTGGCCTTGGGTGCCGCCTTGGCGGCAGCGGCCTTCGGCGCGCCAGTCTTCGCGGCGCTGGAAGCGGCCTTGGCCGCAGCCGGCTTCCTGGGCGCCGGCTTGGCCGCCGGAGCGGATTTGGCAGGGGTGGGCGTCGACATCAAGGCGGCCGGCGCCGGGGTCGCCGCTTTTGCCGGACCGGAGCCGGTCGAGGCCTCGCGCAGCCGGCGCTCGAGGTCGGCGCGGGTGCGCCCGCAGGCATCCAACTCGCCGGTCAGGCGATCGCTGTCGGCCCGCAGCCGGTCGCGCTCGCTGCGTGTGCGGTCGAGGTCGCCGCGCAAGCTGTCGAGCTCACCGCGCAGGCGTCCCCAGATGAACCAGCCAACCAGCACACCCACAAGGAACGCCAGGAGCATGTAGAAAAAAGTGCCCATTGTCTCTCTCTCCAGTCAGATCCGTCTGCCGCGGCATTGGACTTAATGACCTTCGGCGAAGGACTACTCGATGATGGTTCGGCCGCCTGCGGAACAGCCGGCCTCAGTCGAGCCGTCGGCGTCGGCTTTGCAAGCCATGGCCAATGGCCGTCGTCGCGTGCACCGGAACGCCGCGATCGGCTGAGACTTCCCCGCCCGACCCGCATGCTCCGGCTGAGCTTGGCGGGGAGGCTATCATAGAGCTTACGGAAAGCTATGGGAAAACTACGAAAGAGAGTTATTCAAGAACAGATATTTAGACCAAGAATAGTGTGGGCCCAATATGCATTCCGGCTAAACTGTTCTGAGCAGGTGGGGACGACGTACAGAAGACGCCTCAGTTGTCGAGCGCTTCCAGCTCGTCGATCAAGCCGCTGATCACGCCAAGCCCGATCTGCCAGAAGGCGGGATCGGTGGCATCGAGGCCGAAAGGCGCCAGAAGCTGCGAATGATGCTTGGTGCCGCCGGCGCGCAGCATCTCGAAATATTTGTCCTGGAAGCCGCGCTCGGCGTTCTGGTAGACCGCGTAGAGCGAGTTCACCAGACAGTCGCCGAACGCATAGGCGTAGACGTAGAAGGGCGAATGGATGAAGTGCGGGATGTAGGTCCAGAAGACTTCGTAGCCGTCGCGCAACTTTATCGCCGGGCCCAGACTTTCCGCCTGCACCTCCAGCCAGAATTGGCCGAGCCTGTCGGATGTCAGTTCGCCGTTGCGGCGCTCCGCATGCACCTTGCGCTCGAATTCGTAGAAGGCGATCTGGCGCACGACCGTGTTGATCATGTCCTCGACCTTCTGGGCGAGCATGGCCTTGCGCTCGCGCCTGTCGGTGGTCTGCTCGAGCAACGAGCGGAAGGTCAGCATCTCGCCGAAAACGGACGCCGTCTCGGCCAGCGTCAGCGGCGTCGAGGCCATCAGCGCGCCCTGGCCGCCGGCCAGCACCTGGTGCACGCCATGGCCAAGCTCATGCGCCAGCGTCATCACATCGCGCGGCTTGCCCATGTAGTTGAGCAGTACGTAGGGGTGCGCCGAAGGCACGGTCGGATGGGCGAAGGCGCCGGGGGATTTGCCTGGGCGCACCGGCGCGTCGATCCAGTTGCGGTCGAAGAAAGTCCGCGCGATCTCGGCCATCTCGGGCGAGAAGCGCTGATAGGCGGACAGCACCGTGTTCCTGGCCTCGTCCCAGCCAATCACCGCCTGCGGCGTCTCCGGCAACGGCGCGTTGCGGTCCCAGTGGTTCATCACCTCCATGCCCAGCCAGCGCGCCTTCATCCGGTAATAGCGGTGTGACAGGCGCGGATAGGCCTCGCGCACCGCCGAAGCCAGCGCATCGACCACACCGCGCTCGACGCGGTTGGCGAGATGGCGTGAATCGGCGATGTCCTCGAAACCGCGCCAGCGGTCCGAGATTTCCTTGTCCTTGGCCAGCGTGTTGGTGACCAGCGTGAAGGTGCGCAAATTCCTCCGGAAGGTCTGGGCGAGCGCCTCGGAGGCGCGGCGTCGCACCTCGCCGTCGGCATCCTGCAATCGGTTCAGGGCCGGTTCCAGCGTCAGCTCCTCGCCGTCGACGTCGAAGCGCAGGTCCGTCATAGTCTCGTCGAACAGCCGGTTCCAGGCGCCGCGCCCGGTGATCGACTTCTCGTGGAACAGCTGCTCGACGCGATCCTCGAGCTGATAGGGCTTGTCCAGGCGCAGATCGAGCACCCAGGGCCGGTAATGACCGAAGGCGGGGTCGGCGGCGAGCGCGCCCTCGATGGCCGCGTCGTCGATCAGGTTCAGTTCGAGCGCGAAGAACAGAAGATGCGCGCTGGCGTCGGTCATCTTCTCCTGGATGTCGCCATAGAGCTTGGCGCGCTGCGGATCGGCGGTGTTGCCGGCGTAGATGAGGCCGGCATAGGAGACGATGCGGCCGATCAGCTCTTCCAGAGCCTCATAGGCGACAAGCGCCTCGCCCAGCCTGCCTGCGCTGCCGCGCTCGGCCTCGGCGGATAGCGTGCCCTTCCAGCGGCTCTCGAAGGCGACCGCATCGGCGGCGGCTTTGGCGATGTCGCGCTTCAACTCCGGCGCCTCCATGCCCGCATAGAGGTCGGTAAGATTCCATTCCGGCAGATCGCCAAGCTCGGCGGCGCCCTGACCGGAAGCTGGCGCCGCAAGCCGCCGATCAAACATCACGCGCATCGACAATACCTTCTTTTGAATCAAGTGGCCGGGCCAGGGCCAGAATCAAGGAGAACGGAGAAGCCGGTCAAATCCTAAGGAATTCGTTCACCGGGTTTTTTGAAACCTTATTTAGAACCCTGTGCCAAGATGGTCCATGGGGATATCAGGCGGGCGGCTCAAGACAGTCATGACAGGTTCCATACTCATAGTCGATGACGATCCCGTGCAGCGCCGGCTGCTCGAGGCGGCGGTGACGCGGTTCGGCCACACCGCAATCGTGGTCGACGGGGGCGCTGCCGGCCTCGACGCCCTCGACGGACCCGGCGCCCGCGACGTGTCGGTGGTCATCCTCGATCTGGTCATGCCTGATCTCGATGGCATCGGCGTGCTCAAGGCGATGCGCGAGCGCGGCATCACCATCCCGGTCATCGTGCAGACCGCCCAGGGCGGCATCGAGACCGTGGTTTCGGCGATGCGCCACGGCGCCTTCGACTTCGTCGTCAAGCCGGCCTCTCCCGACAGGCTGCAGGCCTCGATCGCCAACGCGCTCAAGGTCGAGGCTGTCGAAGGCGAGGTCAAGCGCACGTCGCGCCGGCGCGGCGGGCTGCTGACCTTCAGGGACATGATCACGCACAGTCCCGCCATGGACAAGGTGATCCGCCTCGGCCAGAAAGCGGCGGCATCCAACATCCCGATCCTGATCGAGGGCGAATCCGGCGTCGGCAAGGAACTGGTGGCGCGCGCCATACAGGGCAGCGGCGACCGCCGATCGAAACCTTTCGTCACCGTCAATTGCGGCGCCATTCCCGACAATCTGGTCGAATCGATCCTGTTCGGCCATGAGAAGGGCTCGTTCACCGGAGCTACGGAGAAGCACACCGGCAAATTCGTCGAAGCGCATTCGGGCACGCTGTTCCTGGACGAGATCGGCGACCTGCCTCTCGACGTGCAGGTCAAGCTGCTGCGCGCCGTCCAGGATGGCGAGGTCGATCCGGTCGGCGGCCGCGCCACGGTCCGGGTCGACATCAGGCTGATTTCGGCGACGCACCGCAATCTCCTGCAGCAGGTCAAGGACGGCAAGTTCCGCGAGGACCTGTTCTACCGGCTCAACGTCTATCCGATCTATGTGCCGCCCTTGCGCGACCGCCGCGACGACATTCCCGATCTGGTCGCACATTTCATGGAGAAGGTGGCTCCGGCAGACCCGCGCCATCGCCTGCGGGGCATTTCGGCGGCGGCGCTCGCCGTGCTCCAGGCCTATGACTGGCCCGGCAACATCCGGCAGCTGGAAAATGCCGTCTTCCGCGCCTCGGTGCTGTGCGAAGGCGATGTGCTCGGCGTCGAGGATTTCCCGCAAATCCGCGCCCAGGTGGAGGGCACGGTCCGTCTCGATGTGGACATCGCGCCGACCGGCCCGGCTTTGGCCGTAGAACCGCGCGATGAGCCGGCGCTGGCCGGCGAGGGCGTTTCGGCTGCCGAACCCGAATCGCCGATGCGGCTTCAGCCACGCTTCGGCACGCTGCGCGCGCTCGACGAACGCGGCAATGTGCGCGCCCTGGCGGATGTCGAACTGGAGATGATCAAGCTCGCCATCGATCACTACAACGGCCAGATGAGCGAAGTCGCCCGCCGCCTCGGCATCGGCCGCTCGACGCTTTACCGCAAGCTCAAGGAATACGGCATCGATCCGGAAACCGGCAGGCTCGACCGGCTCGCTTCCTGAGGGCGCTATCGCGCACAGCCGCCCGATGTCCGGCCTGAGAGCGGTCGGCCCGAGTGCGGTCACGCAAGGCCGGGACCAGCTTGCGCTGCCATCATGTCGCCGGTGCATTGACTGGACCGGAGTGTGGCGCGCCGATGGCGACGTCCCCCACGGTCCCGTTCACGCATTAAGGCTAACGGTAACAGATCGTGTTTCGGCCAAACGAGGAATCATGATCTAAACCAGCGGTTTACCAAGAAACCTTGTGGACAATTTTTGGCGGGATATCGCCACGGTCTTACCGCATTTCGGCTTCAATAAGCGATGATTAACCATTAGGATCGATATTCGGATGTGACAACGACACGTCCGTTTGGGCAAATCCGGGGACAAACGGCAGCCTGCAAGGCCTTTTGATTTGAACAGAATCGAACGACACACAAACGGGCGGCACTATCATTTGAGCGTCTGGCCGAAGTGGCTGGCGGCCATGATTGTCGCATTTGGTTTTCTTGCCGCTGCCGCAACCGGCGCCAGGGCCGAAGTCCGTTCTCTGAAGCTCTACCACCTCCACACGCACGAGAAGGCGGAGATCGTCTACAAGCGCAACGGCCGTTACGATCAGGCCGGGCTGAGGAAGATCAACATCATCCTGCGCGACTGGCGCCGCAACGAGCCGACCAAGATGGACCCGCGCCTGCTGGACCTGGTCTGGGAAGCCTATCGGGAAAGCGGCGCCACCGACTATATCCAGGTGGTTTGCGGCTATCGCTCGCCGTCGACGAACTCGATGCTGCGCAGTCGCAGCAAGGGTGTCGCCGAGAAGAGCCAGCACATGCTCGGCAAGGCGATGGACTTCTACATTCCGGGCGTGCCGCTGAAGAAGCTGCGCAATATCGGGCTCAAGATGCAGGGCGGCGGCGTCGGCTACTATCCGAGATCCGGTTCGCCGTTCGTCCACATGGATGTCGGCAATGTGCGCCATTGGCCCGGCATCAGCCGACAGGAACTGGTGAGCCTGTTCCCGAACGGCAAGACGCTGCACGTGCCGAGCGACGGCCGGCCGCTGCCTGGCTTTGAGCAGGCGCTTGCCTCATACAAGGCACGCAAGGGCTCCGGCGGCGCCGCCATCGAGCTGGCCAGCGCCGGCGGTGGTTCCAAGAGGTCCGGCGGACTCCTGGCTGCCTTCTTCGGCGGCGGCGACGACGAGGCCGACGACAGCGCCGATGTCGCATCGGCAGAGCCGGCGCCGAAGCCGAGAAGCGTGAAGCCGGTACCGGCGAGCACCGCCAAGAGCGGCACCCTGCCGGGGATCGCGATCGTGGCGCCCGAGAACGCCAAGCGCGCCGAGATCCCGCAGGTCGCCGAGGAGCAGGCCCCGGAGCCGGAAAAGGATACGCCCGAGACGATCATCGCGGCGTTGCCGGCACGCAGCATCCCGCTGCCCGATTTCGCGCCGCGGCCGAAAGTCGATGTCGGCGCGCAGCCGCCTGAAAATGTTCCCTTCGGCATGGCGGATGCGACGGCCAGCACCGAACAGACCGTGGCAACCGTGCAGACGCCGGCGAATATGCCTTTCGGCAAGGCTGATCCCTCGGCGGTCGCCGCCGATGCAGCGCAGGTTGCCGCCAACAACATACCTTTGCCGACATGGCGCCCCGAACACACGTTGCCGGCGGTGCTGGCGCCTGCGCCCAGCAAGGATGTGCTGATGGCGCTGGCCGAGACGGCCGAGCGTGGCAAGACCGCGACCGATGCCTTCTCGGTGCTGCCGAGCGCGCGGCCGGATATGACCAATATCGATGCGGCCAAGCCCGATGCGGTCAAGCCCGATGCGGTCAAGGCCGTGCTCGACGAGGCCGAGGCGCTTCCCGTGCAGGCTGACTATTATCGGGTTGCGTCGTTGTCCGAGCCTCGTTCGGCTTTCAACGACCCGTCCGGCGTCGATGCCGCATCGCCGCGCGAGGCCGTCGTCGCCCGCGCTGCCGGTTCCGATCCGGTCGCCGCGATCGGCGCCGGCGTGAAGACGACCCGCAAGGAGGCCAGAGCCACCGCCCGCGACCTGAAACCCGGTCCCAAGGCCATCGTGGTTGCCGCCGCACCGCAGGCCGCCCGCTGGGCGCTGACCAGCGGCGAGAATGTCGCGACGGTTTCGAGCGCCACGACGGCGCCGGGCTACGCCTACAACGTGGTCCACACGCCGCCGAGCGAGGTCTACACGGCCGGCTTCCAGCAGGGCGACCAGATGGCGGATGCCAACCGTTTCACCGGCAATGCCGTAAAATTCCTGTCCGTCGCGCGCTTCCAGACGAAGTAAAGACCGGGCATTCCGAAAGCCGCGCCGGGCAACCGGCGCGGCTTTTCGTTGTCAGCCGGCTGTGTGCGGGCACAACCGGCATGCATGAAGCCGGCCCCGGCCCCGCGGGATCACGGGTGCCTGAACTTCTCGTGAAAAGGTAAAAGCTGCCTGTTTCCCGGCTAGAATGGCTGCGTTCCAACCCCGGGGATATTCATGAAGAAGATCCTGTTGGCATCCGTCCTGGCGCTGGTGGCGGCATCGGCGGCTTTTGCTCCCTCGCAAGCCGAAACCGTGATCATCAAAAATGGCAAGCATCACTGCCGGACCAAGATGGTCACGCATTGGAAGCATCGCCACAAGGCGGTCGAGAAGGTCAGGGTCTGCAACTGACCGCCAAGACACCACTGACTATCATGGCACCAGACTAGCCCGATCGGCGCAAGCCGGCCGGGCTTTTTCGTGCCGCCCGGGATGGTTCAGTCGATGTCCAGCGCGGCCGCTTCGCCCCGCGCCAGAAGCCGCGCGGCATCGCGTGCAGGCGGCAACCCGAACTGACGCGCATACTCCCGGCTGAACTGCGAAGCGCTTTCATAGCCCACGGTAAAGGCAACCCGCGCGGCGTTTCCCGGCTGGGCCAGCAGCAGGTGGCGGGCCTCCAGCAGGCGGACCTGCTTCTGGTACTGGATCGGGCTCATCGCCGTCGCCGCCTTGAAGTGGCGATGAAACGCAGCGCTGCTCATATTGGCGAGCTCGGCCAACCGCCGCACCTCGATAGGCTCGTCATAGTGAGCCCGGATCCAGGCGGTCGCCCGGCGGATCTGTGACAAGCGGCTGTCGGCGCCGGCGAGCTGGCGCAACTTCGCGCCTTGCGGGCCTTGCAACAGGCGAAACAATATCTCGCGCTCGAGCAGGGGAGCGAGCACGGGAATCTCGGCGGGCCTGTCGAGCAGCCGCAGCATCCGGCGCCACGCGTCGAGCAGGTCGTCATTGGCCAGGTAGGTCATGAAATCGTCGCCACCGACGGCCGGCTCGTGCTCGATGAGCAGGGCTGCGATCGCCTTGACATCGAGGGCGAAGCCGATGGCCACATAGGGATGCGCGGTGCTCGCCTCGATCAGCTGGCTGGTGGCGGGTGTCTCGACTGCGTAGACGAAATAGCTGCCGGCTTGATAACGAAGCGTACGCTCGCCGATCAGCACCGATTTCGTGCCTTGCAGCACGAACAGCGCCGTCGGCTGACAAAGCTCGGGCATAGGCGGCGTCGGGACCTCGCTGCGGCCGATCGTAACGCGAGGGATCGCCGTCCTTGTCCGCCGCCCATGCGCATGGCGGCCGGCGATGGCGATCAATTCCAGCAGCGCCTCTCTCATCGTTTCAGCATTGCCGATCCGCGTGGGCCGCGCAACCAGGTGAGAGGATCAGGCAAGATCAAGAGAGTTTTCGGCGCGCGAGGCGGGCCGCAATCCGCCATCTCTAAGGCGCGTCGCGTTTGGCGACGTGTTTTGGGCCTTTGTTTTATGCATGTCGTTTTCCCGGACCGGGCCACTTCCAGGCGACAGGCGTCAGGCCTCCACAAAGGAGATTTGGATATGACGACATCGAAGCGCGCACTGGTGACCGGCGCCAACAAGGGCATCGGCCTGGAGACCGCACGGCGCCTGGCGGCAACGGGATTCAAGGTCTGGCTCGGCGCCCGCGACGCCGCACGCGGCACCGCAGCGGCACAGGCGCTGCGCAGCGAAGGGCTCGACGTCGAGTGGCTCGAACTCGACGTTGTCGATGACGAAAGCGTGGCGGCCGCCGCCAGGACCGTCGCGGCGCGGGTAGCCAGCCTCGACGTGCTGGTCAACAATGCCGGCATTGCTCCTGGATATGTCGACGCGCTCGGCCCCGACGAGCGCTATGAGCTGCCGCCGAGCCGGGAGAATATCGCCGACATCAAGGCCACCTATGATGTCAACGTCTTCGGCCCGATCCGGGTCACCCAGGCATTCCTGCCGCTCTTGCTGGCATCGCCCGCCGGCCGCATCGTCATGGTGAGCAGCTATATCGGCTCGATCGCACGCGCGCAGGACGCAACAGGCGAAAACCAGTCGCCCAACATAATGGGCTATGGCAGCTCCAAGACGGCGCTCAACGCGATCACGGTGGCGTTCGCCAGGGAGCTCGCGCCGCGCGGCATCAAGGTGAATGCCGCTGCTCCCGGCTACACCGCGACCGATCTCAACGGGCACAGGGGCGGTCGCACGGTGCGGCAGGCAGCCGAGATCATCGTGCGCCTGGCGACGCTCGATGCCGATGGTCCGACTGCCGGCTATTTCGACGAGAATGGCCCGCTGCGCTGGTGAACGCGAAAGCGCTTATCCGGCGAGCTTGCTCGCGGCGCGTGCGAGAGCTTCGATTTCGTCCCACCTGCCGGCCTTGACCATGTCGTCGGGGGCGACCCAGGAGCCGCCGACGCAGATGACATTGGGCAGGCTGAGATAGTCGGCCGCGTTCTTGCCGGTGATACCGCCGGTCGGGCAGAATTTCACGTCGGCGAGCGGCGACGCGAATGCCTTCAGCGAGGCGATGCCGCCGGACTGCTCGGCCGGGAAGAACTTCAGGAAGCGCAGCCCGGCTTCGCGCGCGGCCATGATCTCGCCGGGGGTGATGGCGCCGGGCAGCAGCGGAACCTCGCTGTCGGCGGCGCCTGCCAGAAGCTCGCGGGTTATGCCCGGGCTGACGATGAATTGCGAGCCGGCGGCGGCCGCCTCATCGAACTGGCGGGCATCCAGAATGGTGCCGGCACCGACGATGGCTTCCTCGACCTCGCCGGCCACGCGTCGGATCGCTTCCAGCGCATCCGCGGTCCTGAGCGTGATCTCGATCGCCGGCAGGCCGCCGCGTGCCAAAGCGCGGGCCAAGGGCACGGCATTGGCAACTTCAGCGATCTTCAGCACCGGGATGACCGGCTGGCCATTGAGCAGCGACAGGAGTTTTTCGGTCTTGCTAGGCATCTTCTTCTCCATATCGTTGTCAATTCAACCGATTAGCAGACTGATATTTTCCTGTCCACGCAACCGGGCGTGTCGTGATGTCACGCACGCCGGGTAGCTTACGGGCTCTTCCGGAACAGGACCATGACAGGCCGTCAAACCCGTTTCACCTTGAAACGGCTTTTACGAGCGTCTAGTTGCTCTGGCAATGACACCGTCCGCGCCATCCCAGCCTGTCCGCGTCGCCGCGCTCTACAAATTTGCCCGGCTCGACGCCTTCCAGGCGCTGCGGGCGCCACTGGCTGCCTTCTGCTGTGGGCGCGGCATCAGGGGTACGCTGCTTCTGGCGCATGAAGGCATCAACGGCACGGTCGCCGGCAGCGATGCGGCGATTGCCGAACTGATCGAACATCTCGAAACCATCGACGGGCTGTCCGGCCTCGAGGTGAAATACAGCAGCGCCGCGCAAATGCCCTTCCACCGCATGAAGGTGCGGCTGAAACGCGAGATCGTCACCATGGGTGTCGAAGACATTGACCCGGCGAAGAGTGCCGGCACCTATGTCGCGCCGGCCGACTGGAACGCGCTGATTTCCCAACCCGACACGATCGTCATCGACACGCGCAACGCCTACGAAGTGTCGATCGGCACCTTCAAGGGCGCCATCGATCCGGCGACCGCGAGCTTTCGCGAATTCCCGGCCTGGGTGGAAGAGCACCGCGCGGAACTGGAAGGCCGCAAGGTCGCCATGTTCTGCACTGGCGGCATACGCTGCGAGAAGGCGACGGCCTATGTCAGGTCGCTTGGTCTCGAGGAGGTGTTCCATCTCAAGGGCGGCATCCTGAAATACCTCGAAGAGGTGCCGGCCGAAGACAGCCTGTGGCAAGGCGAATGCTTCGTCTTCGACGAACGGGTTTCGGTGTCGCACGGCCTCGCCGAGGGCGACGCCGAGCTGTGCCGCGCCTGCCGGCATCCACTGACCTTGGACGAGCTGACATCGCCGAAATTTGCCGCCGGCGTCTCCTGCCCGCATTGTTTCGACGCTCGGTCGGACGACGACCGCCAGCGCTATGCCGAGCGCCAGCGGCAGGTCGAGCTGGCGCAGGCGCGGGGCAGGGGACCGCATATCGGGTCCTGATCAAGGCGCCTGGGCCGGGGCAAAGCGGCCGCCCGTCATTGCAATGTCAGGTTTCGGGACCTACGTCTTCGGCGTTCGAAACCTGCCCGTTCGGCCGGGCAATCCTGGAGGCATTGATGTTCGATCCCAAGAAGCTTCTCGACGATCTGCTCGGCTCGCAAATTCCCGGCACCGGCGGCACGGTCCGCGACAAGGCCGGACAGGCGGTGCAGATGGCCAAGGACAATCCTCTTGCGGCGGGCGCGCTGGCCGCGGTGCTGCTTGGAACCGGCGCCGGGCGCCAGGTCACCGGTGCCGCCGTCAAGCTCGGCGGGTTGGCAGCGATCGGTGGCCTCGCCTACAAGGCCTACCAGAACTACAAGGCCGGCAATGCACCCGAGCAGGCGCCGGCGGCCGGCGAACCGGAATTGCTGCCGCCGCCGAAGGACACTGCGTTCCACCCGTCGCAAGCGCCGCAGGGCGAGGACGAATTCACGCTGACCCTGGTGCGGGCGATGATCTCGGCGGCCAAGGCCGACGGCCATGTCGACGATGAGGAGCGCAAGAAGATCGCCGGCAAGCTGAGCCTCGCGGGGATCGGTTCCGATGCGGAAAAATTCCTGATGGCGGAGCTGGAGAACCCGCTCGACCTCGACACGCTGGTGGCCGGCGCCAAGACCGACGCGCAGAAGCTTGAGCTCTACACCGCGTCGCGCCTTACAATCGATCCCGACACACGCGCCGAGCGCGGCTATCTCGATCTGCTCGCGGGCCGGCTCGGCCTGCCGGATGCGCTGATCGACCATGTCGAGGCAACGGTTTCGGCGGTCAAAGTGCCGGCTGCCAAGGCCGGGACCTCACCCAATCCACGCTGGTAGGCCAAAACGGAACAGGCGGGCCTTCGTGGCGTTAACCTCTCGTTAACCCAGGAAGCGCATGATTCTAGACAGTCGGATCGGCTTTCCTCCTCCCAAGTCCGGTCCAGATCAGGGCGGTCGCCAATGACCGCCCTTTTTGTCGGCCCTCCGTGCTTCTCCCAAAAACGAATTGCGCTTTTCGGTACCCGGCCAGGCTCCGAACCCTTGATAGGAATTTTTTCCTTGACGGGGTGACGGCAACTATGGTAGATATTTGGTTATGGTGCTGAGTTGCGCCAGGGACTCGCCGCAGGCGGGTTTTCCGTTCAATGCTCCCTCGACAGCGCGCGGTCGAAGGCCGGACGAAACCTGTCAGCTTGGATTCGTTGCCCTGGACACCAGCGTCCCGCTTGCCATCGCCGCCGTCATTTGCGATGCCTTTTGCCCCTGGACCACCTGAAAATCAGTCGAGCCAAATGCGGCGCAGCCGGAGGATATCTGCCATGACCGAAAAAACCGCCATCGTCACCGGCGCCGGCACGGGCATCGGCAAGAGCGTCGCCACCGCGCTGCTCAAAGCCGGCTGGAACACCGTGTTCTGCGGACGCCGGAAGGCGCTGCTGGACGAGGCGATCGCCGCGGCCGAGCAGACGGATGCCAAGGCACTGGCTGTCGCCTGCGACATCAGCAAGCCCGGCGAGGTCGATGATTTGTTCGAGACGGTGGCGGAGGCGTTCGGCCGCGTCGACCTGCTCTTCAACAATGCCGGCATGGGCTACAAGTCGGCGCCGATCGACGAGATCCCGGTCGAGGTGTGGAACGATATTGTGGGCGTAAACCTCACCGGTTCGTTCCTGTGCGCCCGCGCGGCCTTCCGCGCCATGCGCAAGCAGAAACCGATGGGCGGCCGCATCATCAACAACGGCTCCATCTCGGCCTACGCGCCGCGCCCGGGATCGGTGCCCTATACCGCGACCAAGCATGCCATCACTGGGCTGACCAAGACGCTGGCGCTCGACGGCCGCCCCTACGACATTGCCTGCGGCCAGATCGACATCGGCAATGCGCTGACCGACATGGCACAACCGATGACGGTCGGCGTGCCACAGGCCAACGGCTCCATTGCCGCCGAAGCGGTGATGGACGTCCAGCACGTGGCCGACGCCGTCGTCCACATGGCCAGCCTGCCGCTCGAGGCCAATGTGCTGTTCATGACCGTGATGGCGACCAAGATGCCGTTCGTGGGCAGAGGCTGACGAAGCCTTTATTTTTGCGCAATTCCCAAGGGAAAGCGCTACGCGCTTTTCCCGGGAAAACCTCTACGCACTTTTTCTGGAGTTGCCTTAGGCCCCCGCCAGCGCCACGCCCGGCAGATAGAGCGCGATCGGGCGGATCTCGTAGACGGCGGCCGGGTTGACGCGGCGCAGATCGCGCGCGATGGCGATCGCGTCATCGCGCTTGGCGCAATCGACGACATAGAGGCCGAGAAGCTGTTCCTTGGTCTCGGCGAAGGGGCCGTCGATGACGATCCCGTCGCCGGGTCCGCGCAAGGTGCAGGCCGACTGGGTCGCTCCAAGCCGCGCCGAGGGGCCGAGGCTGCCGTTCGCATAGAGCCCGTCGTGGATATTGAGCAGGTCGGTCATCAGTGCCGCATCTTCCTGCGGCGTCAGTGCCTTGATCGCGTCTTCCACGTGATAGGCAAGAATTGCATAAAACATTCGGGATGCCCTCATCTTGGTCCTGATCCGGGGGAGTCGTAGCCGTTTTCGACATGGCCGCCCAGCCTTCTGGCAAATGCGGTCTTATGTAGCAAAACGCACCAAGCATTGGCCCGGGCTCGTTCCGACGGAAGGGCTTGTGACTACCCAAGAGGAAAGAATCCGGGCATTGTTCTCCAATGGGCTATTTGGGGAAGTGCTTTCACCGGGCTTTTTCCGGGTCGGTCCTATTCACCGACAAAGTGTCAGTTGTGGGCGGCGTTCTAGGCCCCGCGCTATTTTTTGCTCGCGGTGAAGCTATGGATGCCGCCTATCAAGGTTACCTAGCTTGGACAATTCTATCTGTTGTCGGCGGCGGTGTCGCGCTCCGCCTGGTGACCGCCCCGTATTTTATTTGGAAGGATGACCAGAAGGAGATTGCACGGCTACGTGAAGCGATCGCAGATACATCGCGCAAACGGCGGCAGTTCTTTGAGGAAAGGTTCCTCTCCGAGCGAGCCAATCTAGCCATCGCCATGTCGAAATTTACCGTCCTTGATTTCCCAATCACGCAACTTGCTACGATCAACCCGGACGCAGAATTGAAGCCAATAACGGAAATGGCATGCATCTTCTTTGCGGATGGAAATTTCAAACGATACTGGAACAATTTTTGCAGCGGGCTGCGCTGGTCTGTCGATGGGTCTAAGTTCGTTGTCGCTGCCGGCGACCATTTGGTAGAGCCACAAAAGGTCGAAGTGGTTGACCGGATTATCTATGATCTAGCAGCCATGAAGGCATCGGCTATGGCCTTGGTGGCAATCCTAACTGAAGATCTACAACATGCCGAAGATTACCAGAAAAAACTTGAATCAGTTCACGAGACTTACGCCCATCTAAATAAGGATATTCTGCCTAACGAGCGATGGAAAATACCGCCGTCCCTATCGCCTCCAGACACTGGAGCAGAAACGCCGCCGTAAACTTCCGCCGCCGCCAGCCTTCTCGGTGAAAAGAATGGCGACTTCTTCGCCGGCGATGCGATCTATCGCGGGCGGCTGGTCGACGATCTTCCGGGTTCGGACGTGCAGTCCTACCGCACGACGATGCAGAGGCTTTTGCAGATCGAATTCAGCCGTGCCTATTGCGGACATGACGAGGCGATCGACCAGGCCGAGCTTCGGTTGATCGCAAGAGCCTATCTGGACAGCACCAGCTGAGCCTCACTTGGCCAGGAACGCTCCGATCCTGTCCAGCGCGCGCAAAATGTTCTCCTCGGAATTGGCGTAGGAGAGCCTGACATAGCCCTCGCCGAGAATGCCGAAATCGGGGCCGCCGATCAGTGCCACGCCGGCGTCGTCAAGCAGGGCGGAGGCGAGTTTCTTCGCCTTCCAGCCGGTCTTCGACACGTTGGGGAAGGCATAGAAGGCGCCCTTGGGCGTGATGCAGGATATGTTTGGCAGGGCGTTCAGTCCCTCGACCACGATCTTCCTGCGGCGGTCGAAGGCGCGCATCATCTTGTCGACGTCGTCCTGTGGGCCGTCGATGGCCGCGATGCCGGCAAACTGGCTCGGCGCGTTGACGCAGGACCAGCAATTGACCGCCAGCTTGCGCACTTTGTCGTAGAGATGGGCGCCCTTGTCGCCGTTCGGCCAGATCGACCAGCCCATGCGCCAGCCGGTCATCGCCCAGGTCTTCGACCAGCCGTTGAGCACGATCAGCCGGTCGCGGATTTCGGGAAACCCGAGCAGCGAGCAGTGTTTTTCGCCGTCATAGGTCATCACGTCATAGATTTCGTCGGAAAGGATGGCCACTTGCGGATGTGCTTCCAGTCCCTTGACCAGCTTCTCGATCTCGGCGCGCGGTGTGACGCCGCCGGTCGGGTTGGCCGGCGAGTTGAGGATCAGGAGCCGCGTCCTCGAGGTGATCAGCGCCAGCGTCTCTTCAGCCGAGAAGGCAAAGCCGTTCTCCTCGCGCATCGGCACGGGGATGGGTGCCGCACCGGTGAACTCGATCATCGAGCGATAGATGGGAAAGCCGGGATCGGGATAGAGGATCTCGGCGCCGGGCTCGCCGAACATCAGGATGGCGGCGAACATGGTCGGCTTGCCGCCGGGCAGGATCATCACCGCCTCGGGCGATACCTCGACCCCGGTCGTGGTCAGCGTGCGGCGCACCACCGCCTCGCGCGTCGCCAACACGCCGTTCGCCGGCGTGTAGCCGTGGTGGCCGTCGCGCAGCGCCTTGATCGCCGCCTCGACAATGTGCTGCGGCGTCTTGAAGTCGGGCTGGCCGATGCCGAGATTGACGATGTCGCGGCCTTGTTGGGCGAGTGCCGTGGCCCTCGCGAGCACGGCGAAGGCGTTTTCCTCGCCGAGACGATCGAAGGCCGAAATCGTGTGGAGCATTTTTCCCGTCCGTGTGGTTCTTGCTATGCGGTTGCGTTTTTGTGAGCTTCGGCCCGCAAAAGTCAAACGGATTGGAGCTTTCGGTGTCGGAAAATCTCAAGAACTGGCAACCGCGTCCGCGCCCGGAGCGCAAGGTGCTGGAGGGCCGCTATGTCAGGCTTGAGCCGCTGAGCGCCGCCAAGCACGGCGATGGCCTCTATGAAGCGTCTTCCGTGGCCGACGTCGATGGCCGCTTCGCCTGGCTGCCCGACTATCCGCCGGAAACCCGCGCCGCCTTCCAACCCTGGCTGGACAAGGTGGAGGCGAGCGAGGATCCGCTGTTCTTCGCCGTCATCGACAAAGCGAGCGGCAAGGTCGCCGGGCGCCAGACCCTGATGCGCATCGATCCGGCCTATGGCGTCATCGAGATCGGCAACATCTATTGGGGGCCGCTCATCGCGCGCAAGCCGGCGGCGACCGAGGCGCAATTCCTGTTCATGAAATACATTTTCGACGAGCTCGGCTATCGCCGCTACGAATGGAAATGCAACAACCGCAACGAGCCGTCGAAGCGCGCAGCGGAACGGTTCGGCTTCAAGTTCGAGGGCATTTTCCGCCAGCACCTGATCGTCAAGGGTGAAAACCGCGACACCGCATGGTATTCGATCATCGACAAGGAATGGCCGGCCTTGCGCAAAGCCTACGAGGCGTGGCTCGATCCGGCCAATTTCGACGGTGCCGGCCAGCAGAAACGACGGCTCGAGGATTTTCGCGCGGAATTCGGCGCCTGAGCTGAATCCGGGCATGGGAGTTTGCCATTGGCGCACAGTGACGACGACAGCCGGCACGACCACAGCGGGCACGGCCACAGCGGGCATAGTCATGGCTCGACCGACAAGAAGCGCGTTTTGATCGCGGCCTGCCTGACGGCGGGCTTCATGGTGGCCGAGGCGCTTGGCGGCCTCTTCACCGGCTCTCTGGCGCTGCTGGCCGATGCCGGCCACATGCTTGCCGACGCCATTGCGCTCGGCCTGGCCTGGTATGCGTTTCATCTTGCGGACCGGCCGGCGACCGTCCGCCTGACCTATGGCTTCGGCCGGGTCAAGACGCTGGTGGCCTACACCAACGGCATCGCCATCTTCGTCATCGCGCTGTGGATCGTCTACGAGGCGTGGGAGCGCCTGCAGACGCCGGCGCCGGTGCTGGGCGGGCCGATGCTGGTGGTGGCGATCCTCGGCCTGCTGGTCAACATCGGCTCCTTCCTGGTGCTGCATGGCGGCGACCGTGAGAGCCTCAACATGCGCGGCGCCATCCTGCATGTGCTCGGCGACCTGCTCGGCTCGGCCGCGGCAATCGTGGCGGCGATCGTCATTCTGGCCACCGGCTGGACCCCGATCGATCCGATCCTGTCGGTGCTGGTCTCGCTGCTGATCCTGTCCACGGCATGGTCGCTGATGCGCGCGGCCGCCCACGTCCTGCTCGAAGGGGTGCCGCCGAGCCTCGACCGGGACCTGATCGCCAGCGACATCGCGACGACGGTCCAGGGGGTGCGCGAGGTGCACCACATGCATATCTGGTCGATCGACGGCACCAGCAGCATGGCGACGCTGCATGCATGCCTCAACGAGGGCGTGGACGCGCACAAGGCGGTCAGCGCGATCAAGAAGCGGCTTGCGTCGGAGCATGGCATCAGCCATGCCACGGTGGAACCTGAATTCGGCCAGTGCGCCGACGACGGCGACGAGCACGACCATGGTCATGACCATGATCACCACCAGGGGCATGACGCGGCTTTGCATCATGGCCATCATCACTGACGCAGGGAATCCAAGCGCCTTGAATCCGAGCTCGACGACCCCTGGCCACGCAGGGACAGCATAATGGATCGCGATAGCAAGAACGCCGCCATCGCCGCGCTGTCGATCATGCTGCTGTTCGGCATTGCCGTTTATTTCCTGCCAAACATCATGCTGGCCCTCGGCGATCTGTCGACCGTGCTGGCCGGCATCTTCGGCACCGCGTTCGTGCTGGCGTTTTTCTTGGTGTTCTGGCTGCGCGCGCGCAGCCAACGCAAAAATCAGGGCAAATAAGGGAAGTTCGACATGCGCATTCTGATCACGGGCGCCGCCGGCATGGTCGGCCGCAAGCTCATTGCACGGCTGGCGAAGGACGGCAGGCTGCGCGGCCAGAAGATCACCGCGCTCGACCTGCACGACATCGTACCGCCACAGGCGCCGGCCATCGATGGCGTCAGCATCCACAGCCATACCGGCGATCTCGCCGAGGCGGGCGCCGCCGAGAGGCTGGTCGCGTCGCGGCCCGACGTCGTGTTCCATCTCGCCGGCATCGTGTCGGGCGAGGCGGAAGCCAATTTCGATCTCGGCTACCGCGTCAATCTCGACGGCACGCGCGCCTTGTTCGATGCCATCCGCCTGGCAGGGTTTGCGCCGCGCGTCGTGTTCACCTCGTCGATCGCGGTGTTCGGCGCGCCGTTCCCGGACGTCATTCCCGATGAATTCCACACTACGCCGCTGACCTCCTACGGCACGCAGAAGCAGATGAGCGAGGCGCTGCTGGCCGACTATTCCAGGCGCGGCTTCTTCGACGGCATCGGCATCCGGCTGCCGACCATCTGCGTGCGGCCGGGCAAGCCGAACAAGGCGGCCTCCGGCTTCTTCTCCGGCATCATCCGCGAGCCGCTGAACGGTCAGGAGGCGATCCTGCCGGTGCCGCGCACCGTCGTCCATACCCACGCCAGCCCGCGATCGGCGGTGAATTTCCTGATCCATGCGGCCGGGATCGACGGCGCCGCCGTCGGGCCGCGCCGCAACCTGACGATGCCAGGCGTCGCCGTCACCGTCGGCGAGCAGATCGAGGCGCTGGAACGCATCGCCGGGCCGAAGGCGGTGAGCCTGATCCGCGAGGAGCCGGACGAGACGATCTGGGCGATCGTCAAGGGCTGGCCGACGCGGTTCGAGGCGCGGCGGTCAAGGGAACTCGGCTTCAGTGCCGAGAAGAGCTTTGACGAGATTATCCGCGCTCATATCGAGGATGAACTCGGCGGCAAGGTGTATTGATATTCAGGTGATGCCGGCCTGCGAACGGCTGATACCTGCGCTTCCGGTGCTCACGTACTTTAAGTACGCTCCGCTCCGGTTCTCGATATCAACCGTTCTCGGCACGGCCTGACCTGAATCTCAACACACCTTGGGGCGCTACTTCCGGGTCAAACGCCACCCGTCAGGCTCGCCGACAGCAGCAGCAGTCCGAACAGGAACACGAAGGCGGCGCCGCCGATCTCGACGATCGAATGGATGCGGTTGCCCATGCGGCCGTCGCCGGCGAAATACACCGCCCAGTTCTTTGCGGTCACCGCGATCGTGGCCAGCGCCGAGACGGTTATGGCGGTGCCGATCGACATCGCCAGCACCGACAGCAGGCCGCCGAGCCACAGGCCATTGAGCAGGGCGAAGCTGAGCACGATCAGCGCGCCGGAGCAGGGGCGGATACCGACCGCGGCCACCGCCGTCCAGGCGGTGCGCCAGTCGAAGCGGTCGCCGGACAGCAGCGCCGGATCTGGCGCATGCGAGTGGCCGCAGGTCTCGCAGACCTCGCCCGCCGCGTGCGCGTGATCGTGCGCGCCATGATCGTGGTGATGGTCATGCGCGCCGTGGTCATGGTGATCGTGCGAATGGTCATCCCCATGGTCGTGATGTTCATGCCCATGCAGCGCGTTCGCCGAATGGCTGTGAGCGGCATGCGAATGGCCCGTGTGACCTGTATGACCGGCATGCGAATGGCCCGCATGGGAATGCCCCGCGTGAGCCGCCGACAGGCTGTAGGCGGGACCTCTGCCGAACAGGCGCAGGACGGAGGGGCCGAGCTTGCGCCACAGCAGCCAGGCGCCGAACAGGGTGACGAAGACGAAGCTCATGATCTCCATGAACCAGGCCGCGTCGGTCATCGAGACGGCGGTGCCGCGCAGGACGAAATAGGCGACTGCCATGACCGCGACCGCGGTCAGGCCCTGCAGCAGGGCCGAGACAAACGACAACAGGATGCCACGCCGCAGCGCCACTTCGTTGGCGACCATGTAGGACGAGATCACCGCCTTGCCGTGGCCGGGGCCGGCGGCGTGGAAAATGCCGTAGGCGAAGGACAGGCCGATGAGCACCCAGAGCTTGCTGTTGTCCTGGCGCATCGCCTTCATCGCCGTGGCGAGCGCGCGATAGAATTCCTGCTGCCGCAGATTGATCCACATCAGGATGTGGGCGAACGGGCCGGTGGTCGGCGCCATGCCATCGTTGACGCCGATGCCAAGCGAGCTCTGGGCATGAGCCGAGCCGGCGAAATGCACCATCGCGAAGCTGATGGCCAACAGGCCGAATGCCAAACGCAGGGACGGTCTCATCACCGGGTTCATCCTTCTGGCTGACAGGTCAGTTCGAGCTTGGTGGCAAAGATCTTGCTCATGTCGGTGCCTGTCGGGTCGTTGAAGAAGGCGTCCGTCAGGGTCTTCTGGTTTTCCTTGATGGCCTCATCCGGGTCGGGGCGGACCACCTTGTCGGTGCAGTTCGGGGGCAGGCCCTCGACCGTGATGTTGGCGTCCTCGGTGAAATCGATCGCCGTGTAGAAGGTCGGATCGTAGACGCCGATATCGATCTTGCCGGCGAGCTTGATCGGCGCCTTCGGTTCGGACTCGAACAGGATGATCAGCTGGTCGTTGTCGAAATCGGCCATCAGATGCGGCGGCGGCGTCATCGGCACGTCCTTGCCGTCCTGGGTGACGAGCTGGAAGTAGTTGAATTCGGCCAGCGAGGCGTGGACCGTGTCGGCGACCTCCTTCAACTCCTTGTCGTCAAGCTTCAGGTCGGAATTCTTGTCGAACTCCATCATGACAGTACTGGAAAACAGATCGTCGAAGCGCCAGAGATGGCGCAGCGCTTTCACGCTTTGGTGATCCGGGGAGAGGATCACGTCGAGGCGGGCCTCGGCGAAAACGTGCGGATGCACCTCGGCCGGTCCAACGGCGGCCAATGTCGCCGCCAGGGCCGAAGCCAGCATGATTGCGTGCCGTCTCAGATGCATTCGCGGTCGCGATTCCCTTGGCTTCGGAGAGAAGTGGACAGTTACCAGAAAGGGGGCGAAAATGGGACCGCGCCGCAATTGAAGGCGGTCATGCGGTTTCGCGCGTCCTGAACCACTGGACCAGGAAATCGACGAAGACACGCACCTTGGCGGGCAAATAGCGCCGGTGCGGATAGACGGCGAAAATGCCGGCACCCGACAGGGTGCGGTCATCCAGCACCGTCACCAGCCGGCCGCTCGCAATATCCGGCACGGCGATGAAATCCGGCAGGATGGCAAATCCCAACCCCGACAGGGCAGCAGCCCGCGCCGCCATCGGGCTGTTGACTTCGATCGGCCCGGAGACCGAGACGCTCACCGTATCCTCGCCGTCTCCCTTGAATTGCCAGTTGTTCAAGCCGCGGCCATTGGTGTCGACGATGCAGGGCATGCGGCCGAGATCCTGCGCCCGTACCGGCATGCCATGTTTTGCGATGAGTTCGGGAGATGCGCACAGCCGTGTGGAAAACGGCGCCAGACGCCTGGCGATCAGCGACGAGTTCTCCAGGCGCGAGATGCGCACCGCGAGATCGAAGCCTTCCTCGACGAGATCGACGAAGCGGTCGTCCAGCTGGATGTCGAGCACGATGTCGGGATATTGCTTGGCGAAGTCGATCAGCGACTGGCCGATCGGCGCGTCGGCGAAGGTGCGCGGCGCAGACAGCTTGATCCTGCCGCGCACGTCGCCGGACGATTCACGCACGGCGTCGGCAAGACTGTCGACCTCGCGCACGATCTCGGAGGCGCGGCGATAATAGGTGTGGCCGGCCTCGGTCATCGAGAACTGGCGGGTGGTGCGGTTGAGCAGCAGCGCGCCGAGCTCGTCCTCCAGCTCGCGCACATATTTCGACAGCAGCGCCTTGGAGCGGCCGATCTTGCGCGCCGCCGCCGAAAAGCCCTCGGCCTCGACCACGTCGATGAAGGCGCGCATGCGGGTCAGTGTGTCCATGAATCAGGCCTTTCGTGCGGCGTCGAGATTTCGGCCGAGCCGTATCAGGGCAATGTCGCCGCCGGAAGGGCCAGCGACAGGCCGGCCCACCGGTATCTTGCGAGGGTGCAGAAGGGGGTCGGGAGGGTCGTGCGTGCCTGTCATCGTTCGATATCCGGATACGGTGAAACCAACATTGTTCGATGCCGGAATTTTTACAACCTGCGATACGATTTTTATTGATTGTGAATCTCTCTGCCCCTATATCGCGCTTGCCCAAAGTCGCACGTGCCTGTGGGTGTCCGCCGATCCTCTGAATGGTGAGGGAAATCGGTAAGGTAACTGGAGCCAACCCCTCCAGTCGGTTTAGCGGCCAACCGCCAGACCGAGGACACCTTGAAGCAACGACGGTGCGGGCCTTTCTGGTTCTCTGCCGGTTGTCCAAAGACCGGGGTTACTGAAGAGGCACACCATCATTGCCGGCAGTGCGGAACGGGGTTCTCCCAATCCAAGCCAAGGCAGACAAAGCGAACCGAAGCCGGGCAAGGCCAAGGTTCATCGCCGCGAGACGGCGTTTCATGGTTCCGGGGTCTCCACCGGCTGGTTCCATGGATTTCCGTCCCGCCTTTGTCCACCGCGTGTTCGCGAGGCCGACAGCCCGCGTCCGCACCCTTGTGCGCGCCGAAAGGCGTGATGGAGAAACCCGATGGCCACGCAGCGCATCCTCGACTTCCTCGCCACCCGACGTCCGACCGGTCCTTGCCTCGTCGTCGACCTTGATGTCGTGCGCGACAATTTCCGTGCCTTCGAGAAGGCGCTGCCCGATTCCAGGATCTACTATGCGGTGAAAGCAAACCCGGCGCCGGAAATCCTGCGCCTCCTTGCTGCGATGGGCTCGTCCTTCGACACCGCTTCCGTTGCCGAAGTCGAGATGGCGATGGACGCCGGTGCGCCGGCGGACCGCATCTCCTTCGGCAACACCATCAAGAAGGAGCGCGACATCGCGCGCGCCTACCAGCTCGGCATCAAGCTGTTCGCCGTCGATTGCGTCGAGGAGGTCGAGAAGATCGCCCGCGCCGCTCCAGGCGCCCGCGTGTTCTGCCGCGTGCTGACCGATGGCGAGGGCGCCGAATGGCCGCTGTCGCGCAAGTTCGGCTGCGTGCCGGCGATGGCCGTCGACGTGCTGCGCCATGCCAAGGCGCTCGGGCTCGACGCCTATGGCGTGTCGTTCCATGTCGGCTCGCAGCAGACCGACCTGACGGCCTGGGATCGCGCGCTGGCCGACGCCAAGACCGTGTTTTCGACGCTCGCCGAGGAAGGCATCGTCTTGAAGATGGTCAATATGGGCGGCGGCTTCCCGACGCGCTACCTGCGCGACGTGCCGGCGGCCCAGGCTTACGGCCAGGCCATCTTCTCGGCGCTGCGCAAGCATTTCGGCAACGCCATTCCCGAGACCATCATCGAGCCGGGCCGCGGCATGGTCGGCAATGCCGGCGTCATCAAGTCGGAAGTCGTGCTGATCTCGAAGAAGGCCGACAACGACAATGTGCGCTGGGTGTTTCTCGACATCGGCAAGTTCGGCGGCCTGGCCGAGACGATGGACGAGGCGATCCGCTATCCCCTAGTGACCGCGCATGACGGCTCGGAAACCGCGCCTTGCGTGCTCGCCGGCCCGACCTGCGATTCGGCGGACGTGATGTATGAGAAGACGCCCTATCCGCTGCCTCTGTCGCTGACCATCGGCGACGAGGTGCTGATCGAAGGCACCGGCGCCTACACGACCACCTATTCGGCGGTCGCCTTCAACGGCTTCGAGCCTCTCCGATCCTACGTGATCTGACGGTTCGAAAGAACCGTCAGATCATCCCAGGTGGGCGTTTGTCGCCCATCCGGGCTCGCCTGTGGAACAGTCTCCGCTCGTGAAGGGATCGCGGAAATGGACATTGCAAATTTCGTTGTCGAAGGCGCTGCGCGCGACATCTCCCCCTCAGATGGGGAGATGGGCGCGAAGTGGCCGGAGGGGTTTGTCTCAGCCGCCTCGACGTCTCTTGGACCGCATGGGGCTAGCGCTTCACGCGCGGCGAACCCCTCTGTCGCCTTCGGCGACATCTCCCCCTCGAGGGGGGAGAGTGCCCGTGCTTTCGCCATCGTTGCCGAAACGCCTGATGACATCGCGGCGCGCGAGGCGTTGCTCGATGCCGCCATGGGGCCGAAGCGCAAGACGAAGTCGTCGGAGAAGCTGCGGCGGGGCCGGCGGCCCTCGGAAGGCCTGGCTTTCGTCGCGCGCGACGCATCGGGCGCCGTGATGGGCACGGTGCGGCTCTGGGACGTCACGCTGGGCGAGGGCGGTCCGGCAGCACTGTTGCTTGGGCCCCTGGCGGTCGCTCCTTCGCTCAAGAGTGCCGGCATCGGCTCGGCGCTGATGCGCCATGCGGTCGCCGAAGCCGCGCGTCTCGGCCACGCGGCGATCCTGCTGGTCGGCGACGCGCCCTATTACGGCCGCTTCGGCTTCTCAGCCGCAAAGACCGGTTCGCTGGCCATGCCGGGCCCGTATGAGCGGCATCGGCTGCTCGCGGTGGAACTGGTGGAGGGCGCGCTCGACGGCGTCCATGGCACGCTGAAGGCCGCGGGACGCAAGCTGAAGGCGCAGGCGCTGGCGGCCTGAGGCGCTGAGCCCCAAACGAACGAAAAACGCCGCCCGAAACGGCGGCGTTTTCGTTCCGAGAACAGTCTCGGCGGTCTTCTGTCTCAGCCGATCAACTGGCTGAGCGCCATGGCGACAGACATGTCGCCTTCGACCTTTATCTTGCCGGTCATGAACGCCATGGTCGGGTTGAGATCGCCCGATATCAGCGAGTCCAGATCGTCGAGCGAGAGCTTGATGGTGCAGTCGGCGGGGCCATCGGTGGTCGAGACATCGGCGCCGTCGATGACGATGACGCCATCGCTGCCGGTGTCGAATTTCACGGAACGATCGAACCCGCTGCTGGCCACGCGCGACCTGATCTTGTCGGCAATCTCCTGAACGCTCACGCTGTTCTCCTGTCTGGTTGCATCTGCCTGTTAGGTTGCATCTGCTTATCTGGTTGCATCTGTCGCGCCACGACACATCGATCCGCCCGAGGGCCATGCATCTTCGCGGCCACGGTCGCTGCCGCATATAGCTTTGGATTGACGTTTACGTCAACGCGAATTGCAGGGCCTGGTTCCTATCGCCGCACCGGGCGAGGACCGGATCACCGTGCCTGGCCAGTGGCATGCCCGGGGGCTCAATGCGACTTGAAGGCCTTGGTCATCTCGGACGCAGTGGCGCCGGCTTCCTGCCGGCGGCGCAACCAGTTGTCGCGTATCTCATCCTTGCTCAGGAAATTGACCTGATCGACCAGAACCTCATGCACCAGTGTGGCGCCGACGCGTGTGTTGACGGTATCGCGGATCGCGGCGCGGAAGGCGTCGAGGTCGATCGTCTCCTTCTTGGTGAAGTCGATCTGCGGATTGGAATACAGGTAGGAATAGACCTGGTCGGTGATCAGTGCCTCGGCCGGGATCGACAGTTTCTTGATCTGCTCGGGTTCGACCGTGTAGACCAACTTGGTCAGGAAATAACCGTCGATCCTGGCGTTGCGGATCAGCGGCACCGAGATGACCTCGGTCTTGACGTAGTCCAGCCCGCCCAGCATCGGCTTCGGCTTTTCGCCGACGCCGCGTTCGCCGGCGGCCTGGAACGAATAGAACACCGCGCCGAGGGTGGCGACGCAGATCCAGACCGCGATGGCGATGACCTTGACCATTCAGGCACCCGAGCCGGCGACCACCGCGCGCTAACCGCGCGCCCGGCCGAACTCGCCGGCGGAATAAGTGCCGTCGGTTTCGGCGCGCTGGATGGCGGTGCGCAACAGGCCAGCGACCTCGTTGACGGCGCTCAGATGCGCCAGGATCGCTGCCTCGTTCTTCGCAAGCTTCTGGCGAAGCCGGACAAGGCCTTCGCGGTGCTGTTCGAGGAACTCGGCTTCGCTGCCGCCGCGCATGGCACGGGTCAGTTCATAGAGATAGCGGCTCTTGCGCGCGTTCGATGCCTTGAGGTCGTAGCCGGTGTCGCTGCGCAGCCCGGCCGTTTCTTGCTCGACGACTTCCTCGATGCGGCCGATGATGGCGGCAAGGTTTCCGGGCCGCGCGAGTGCGACCGGGGCTTCCGATGTGGCCGTGCGCGCCGGCAGGTTGGCGGTGAATTCCGAAAAGTCGGCCATGGCGTTTCCCAGTCTAGATCTTGATGTCTGTCTTTGTGGTCGTTTCATCGCCGGTCATGGACCTGGCGGCCTTGCGCTGCAGTTCCTGGACGAGCGAGGTGGACAGACGGCTCTGCCGGTCGATCTCGGTCTTTTCAGGCCCGCCGGAGACTGGGCCGATCGGCACCTTGCGCTTGCCTTCGAGATAATGGTCGGCGAGCAGCGACTTGGCGATGCCGATGCCACCACGCTCGGCCATGACGTCGGCGACGCGCTCGGCGAGCTGCGATTTCCACATGTCGCCGGCCAGGCCCTTGCCGTACACGCCCTCGGTGTCCTTGGGCATCATGTTCTGGATGAAGGTCTGGAGCACCATGGCTTCGAATTTCTTGAACTTCTTGGATGGATCGGCCGCCATGGCCTGGTCGGCGGTGGCCCGCGACAGCATCGTCCCGGCCGAAGCGGCCTCGACCGAAAAGCTGCCGGCAACGCCGCCCGCATGCCTGGTCAGTGCGGCGCGCGCGGCCGCGAGATCCGCCGGCTCGGCTGCTCGGACAACATCCATCACGATGTCGCTGGGTGGAGAGATCGCCAAGAAAGTCCGCCTTTTATCGGTTTTCCTTGGCCAGACCATGCCTCAACAAGCTTGTGGCAGGCTTGCGGGCGGAGGAAGGAAGGCCAGGGTTCTCTGTATCCAGCCGCGTAGCCAGATTTTCAACAACGCATGTCGCGTAAAAAGTGGCTTCCGGTTTTGGGAGAACGACCTGCAGAAAGCGTCTCGCCCGAATCCGTTCGAACGCGAGGGGCTTCAGGACGGGGGAAGACCGGCCCTCGACAGCATTTCAAGGAACCGGGAATGGTGATGATCCTTCACATAGCGCGGCACAAAGCCAGGGCAGACATTGCTCAGATTGAGATGCGGAAGTTGTGACAGGCAATGATGGATGGCCCGCGACGCTTCATCGCGATTGCCGGTTGCGGCCGCGGCTGCGGCCCAATAAAGCGCGCCACGAACGAAGCCCGGCTTTGTCCTGACCACCTTGCGCGCGACCTCGAGCGCCCGCTGATCGTCTCCGCCGGCAAACAGCGCCATAACGAGCCCGTGGTGACGCCAGTAGTCGATGACGTCATGGGTTCCCAGCCGGATCGCCTCGTTCGCCTCGCGCACGGCTTCGCTGACCTGCCCGCGCAGCGCGAAGAGCATCGCAATATCGCCGTGGCCGCTCGGATAATTTGGGTTGAGGCTGATCGCGTGCCGGCATTCGACGATCGCCTCGTCGATACGACCGCAACTTTCGAGAGCGAATGACAAGATGCACCGGGCAATTTCATCGTCCGGCACCGCCCGCACCGCGGCCTCGGCAAGCGCCAGCGTATACTCGATATTGCCCTGCTCGCGGGGCAGCGCGCCAAACGCGATGCCCATGGAAATCATGATCGAGAGCGTCCGCTTCGCACGGGCGTTGTCGGGCCCTGTCGAGAGCGCCTTCGTCGCAAGTTCCATCCCGACCAGCAGCGAGTCGTGGGTCATCTCAAAATATTTCATGAGCGCCTCGTTCACCAACCTGCGCACTTCAGGGGGACCAGGCGGACTCTTGTCGCGGACCTTCCAGTTGGTCAGTTGAAGCTCGAGGATCACCGCCAGAACGACGGACTGGGCGATCCTGTCCTGGAATTCGAGCGCATTCTCGGACTGGCCGTCGAACTTCTGGGCCCAGACATGATGACCGCCGACGGCATCGACAAGCTGGATATTCACCCTCAACCCATTGCCGGATCTCTGGATGCTGCCGCTGAGCACATATTGTGCCCGCAGCGCTCCCGGCGCGTTACCTTCTTGGCGCAGGCCGACCTTATCTGTGGGGGGAACCGCGGAGAGCACGACATAGTCGGCCACCTCGGAAAGGGCTGTCGTGATGTCCTGGACCAGTCCCTTGGAGAAAAAATTGTCGCCTTGTTTTCCGGTCAGATTGGTGAAGTCGGCAACGCCAATGGAGGGGTGTCCGAGGCGATGGCTGGCCGCAACACCACTTGCCGACGGCGCGTGTGGCGCCGTGTCGGAAGCAAGCAGCAGGGACTGCCATAGTGCCCGCGTCTCTGGGCCGGCTTCGACGCCGAACTCCTTCTTCAGCATGCTTCTGCAAGCCTCGTATGTCCTGAGCGCCTTGTCGCGTTGACCACAAGCAAGGAGCAATTCCATCTTGAGCCGATAGGATTCTTCCCGCGCCGGATCCATGGCCAGGACGCGATCGGCCAGGACGAGGCCCGCTTCAGCGTCGACGAGGCGAGCCAGTTTCTCGAACGATTCAAGCGCACGACCGAGCAACCTGTCGCGTTCCGACGCGACCCAGTCGTCGAAGCCATTGCTTCCCACATGGAGCCCGTCGAGGAACGGGCCGGTGTAGTTCGCCAGAGCCTTTTCGAGTTCCTGCGCGGAGCGGGCCGATAAACCCGTCTCGAACTCCTCCACATCGACCCGGAACGCCTCTGGCCTGAGGTGGATCAACTCTCCGGTGGAATGGATAAGATCGACACCCGAGAGATCGCGGCGCAGGACGCTGAGCGCTTGGCGAAGACTGTTGCGCGAATGTTCGCCATCGCTGTCGCCCCATAGCAGATCAGCCAGTCTCTCCCGCGTCGCTGCCATGCCCGGACATCGGGCCAGATAAGCAACGATTGCCGGGCCGCGTTTCCCGACCAGTCGAAGCGGGCCAGTTGTTTCAATACGGAAGCCGCCGAAGAGTGAGATTCTATTTGCAGCGCCGCCGTCGTCACTTTGCATCTGCTGCCTCAGCCTGACGAAATTCTAACGCAAATCTAACGTTCCGCAATCGTCCGTCACCGCGCTTCAAGCGCTCCCGTGACGGCAGGTCATTTAGACTTCGCTAAATTAGGCGGCCAAGTCAACGCAATGCTTGGTTCAAGGGGGGCGCGTGTCCAGAACAAGAGCCAATTTGCTGCTGCTCCTTGCAGCCGCATTGTGGGGCTTCGGCAACGTCTCGCAAAAGACGGTGCTGGTCCATCTCGACGCCATGAGCGCGGTAAGTCTGCGTTGCCTGATCGGCGGGCTGCTGGTGCTGCCCTTTGTCTTGACCGAAAGGCGAGTGGCGATCGGGGCGGGCTATTTTCCGAGCCTGGCCAGGGTGGGCGCGCTGTTCGCCATCTCCATCACGCTTCAGCAGCTTTGCTATGTCGGAGCCTCGGTCACCAATGCAAGCTTTCTGGTGAGCACGGCAACCGTAATGACACCTCTGGCCGCCTGGTTGCTCGTCGGCGAGCGTCCGACAGCTGGCCTCACGATCGCTGCCGGGCTGACCCTGGTCGGAGCCCTGCTTTTGTCGGATGGGATCGGCGGCCTCGGCAGCGGCGATCTCACCGCCATCCTGTCGGCTGCCTGCTATGCGCTCTGGGCGGTCGAGCTCGGCCGGCACATGCAGGCCCATGCGCGGCCGTTCACCGCCGCCGCGGCACAATTCCTCGGCGCCGCAGTCTTCGCCCTGCCGCTCGGGGCAATGCAAGGCAACCTGTCGCTGGCCGCCGCATTCGCAGCCGGCCCGGAATTGGCGATACTCGGCGTCTTCTCCACCGCGATAGCCTTCGGCATACAGACGGCTGCCCTCCGCTTCACGCCGGCCAGCCACGCCGCCGTGATCGTCAGTGCCGAAAGCGTCTTCGGGGCGCTGGGCGCGACGATCTTTCTGGGCGAGCGGAGTTCGTGGCCGGGCGCCTTGGGAGCAGCGATCATTCTCGGTGCGATCCTTTCCGTGGCACGATCGAACCGAGCGCCGCAGGCACGTGCGTCCTTGCGGACCGCTTCGAACCAACGCTTCGACATTGCCCCTGCCTTTGCAACAGCGCCGGCAAGCGGGGCAGGCGAACGCCGCGTCAACAGTTCAGGTCCGGTGGAGGAATGCGATGACCACTGCCGCTGATGCGAACGTCGCCGTATCGAGCGCGGCCGGACAGGCCGCGGGTGCGCTGCGATGAACGCGTGGACAGTCCTTCTTCCGCTCGCACATTTGAGATCGGCCCTTGGTGCCCGCATGAAGGGACCCGGCGGCTATTACAACAGTGGCAACGCGCTTGGCCTCATCGTAGGTCTTGCAACCCAAATTGCGGCCGCGCCAGTCGGCCAGCATGAGGAAAGCGCTGTCATCGCGGCGGTGATGGACTATTTCGCGGGCAGCCATGGCACTGTTGCGCTCACCTTGGCTACCCTCGTCTTTTTCTGGGGCGGCGAAGCCTACCACCGGGCTTGGGCAAAGCCGGATGTTCCCGATCCCGCCCTCAATCGTCTGGGCGACTTCCTCTCGGGATTAGGCGCAATCGGGCTCGGCATCGCGCTCTTGCTGCTCGGCGACCCGTTGCTTGCGGCGACCTCCGGCCTGCTGCATGCGCTCGGCAAGTTCGGCAGCACCTTTCACAGGCCGGGCAGGCCGGTTCCGGTGTGGCCGACCGCCTGGCCCGATCCGTTCCGCAGTGCGGTGCTCGCCAGCAGGTTGCCGGCAGTGGTGGCGACAACCGTCGCCCTCGGCCAGGCTTTGCCGGTGGTCTGGTCGGGCGAGTCCTTCGCGGCACTCATCATGCCGCTGACGTTACTCGGCTGTTATCTTTTGTGGACCAAGGCCGATCTGCTGCTGTTCGGCGTCGGGTCCAAGGTCCCTCGTCAAATTTCCACATGTTGAAAATGGGCGGCTTTGACAACGATCGGTTGTCGCGATGGAGAATGGCATGTTTATAGGTATGTATCAGGACGCCGGTCCCTCTTCTGGAGCGGTCTCCTTTCGCGGGCGGGTGCAGCCGATAGGCGGGGCCAATCTTTTTTCGCCCACAAAGCCATCGGGAAGGGGGCTGGCAAGGCGAGCCAATTCACTCCTGAGACTGGCGGGGATACTTGCAGCTTCTGCGTTCTGGAATCTCCCGGCGCATGCAGCGAATGTCGACGTTGCCATCGTGTTCGCGGTCGACTTCTCGTCATCGATTGATCCAAAGATCGCCGATCTGCAACGCGAGGGACATGCCGCGGCACTCACGTCGCCCGAGATCATCGCCGCCATCGGCCGGAATTACGTCGGCTGCATCGGCGTGGCCTACTTTGAATGGTCGAGCCCCGGACACGCACGCACCATACTGCCGTGGACAAGCATTTGCGGACTGGAAGATGCAAGAGCGGCGGCGGCGGAGATCAGCAGGAAAGGGGATACCGGCGTCATCCGTCGAGGGCGATCCGGAACATCGGTTTCCTCGGCTATCGACATTGGCAGTCTTCTGTTGGACCAGTTTCCTGGAAATGCCGCCAAGAAGGTCATCGATATCTCTTCCAATGGTGAGAACAACGACGGACTTCCTGTTCAGCCGAGCAGGCTGAACGCCATTGCCAAGGGATATACGATCAACGCGATCGCCATTCCCACCGAAGGCGACGATCCCGGCAATTCGCTGGCATCCTATTTTGCCAAATCGGTCATTGGCGGTTCCCAGGCCTTCGTCATGACGCCGAAAGGGCCAAACGATTACAGCACGGCGCTTCGCCGCAAGCTGGTCACAGAAGTAAGCATGAACAACGAAGGGCAATTCCCGCAACCGGCGGACGAGCGCTCTTCCCAACCGTAATTCCGGACAGTGGCGCATTGCTGCACGCACGCGTAAGGGCCGAGAGCAGACGGCGGCTCCTGGCATCAGCAAACACAGCTTCCAGGCTGCTCGGCTCGACGCGCCGAGCCGTCAACTGACCTGAATACGGCGGTCACCTGTCCGTTGCTCTCCCGACAGGTATGTTTCTTGGCGATCCACGGCCCCTCGTCGATCTTGACCTCGGCCCGGTCGATCGGCGGCGCACCCCAGGCGGCTCGACGATCCGACAATCGCTGCCGACAGGAGTCACCCGAGCCGGCGCCGATTTGAGGCTGGCTCAGCCGCGGCGACCCTCATGCCACCGCGGCGGTGGGACGCGGCTCATCCGATCGAGCGGAGCACACCACCGTCGACGCGCAGTGCGGCGCCGGTGGTCGCCGAGGCCTGCTCGGAGCAGGTGTAGACGACCATGTTCGCGACTTCCTCGGTTGTCGCGAACCGGTTGATGAGCGTGGTCGGACGCAGCGATTTCAGGAAATTATGCTCGGCGTCCGTTTGCGTGATGCCCTGCTCCTTCGCGATGGCCTTCATCCAGCCGCCGAGAATCTCGGAGTCGGTCGGCCCCGGCAGGACAGCGTTGACCGTGACGCCGGTGCCACCGACAAGTTCGGCCAGCCCGCGCGACACGGCCAGCAACGCGGTCTTGGTCATGCCGTAGTCGATCATCTCCTTGGGGATAGCGAGCGCGGACTCGCTGCTGATGAAGACGACCCGTCCCCACCCGCGCTCGACCATACCCGGCATATAGTGGCGCGCGGCGCGCACGCCGCTCATCACGTTGAGCTGGAAGAGGTCGAGCCATGCGGCGTCGTCCTGCTCGAAGAAGCCATTGGGACGTGCAGTGCCAACATTGTTGACGAGGATGTCGGCATCCGGCGCCTGCGCCGCGAGCGCCGCCGAGCCCTCGGCCGTCGCGAGATCGGCGGCAATGCCGGTGAGGTCGGCGTCAGGCAGCAGCGCGCGCAGTTCCCGGAGCGTCGCGGCGACCCGCTCTTCCGTACGTCCATTGACGACGACGGCGGAGCCTGCGCGCGCGAGCCCTTCGGCGATCGCGCGGCCGATGCCGGCGGTCGATCCGGTGACGATGGCCTTGCGGCCCTTGAGTTCGATGTTCATGCCCTTGATCTCCGATTATAAATGGCCGGACGACCGGACAGATGGCCCGGAGGTCAGCTGATGCCGCTCAGCTAGATGAGCCGCGCGAGCGCGCGCAGGCGTTCCGATGTTAGTGCCGAAGGGCGCCGAGCCGGGTGCTTGCCACGCACACCGCCATTTCCTGGCGGCCGAACATACGGGCCAATGCCTGGCCAACAGCCCCAAATCTCATGGTGGAATAGCTCATCGCGCTTCTCCTTCGGGCGGACGCATCGCCGCTGCCTCACGCCAAGAGGTAGGCATGCCCAGGCGCGCTATGCAGTCGGAAGATACGCATTACGGTGGTGCGAAATCGCACCGGAGGCTTCACGTGACGACGCGAACTTCTCCATGATCGACCGGCTGGGACGACTATCCGTTACTTCCTCGCAGTCGCGCGCGGCGGTTCGGTCCGAGCGGTGAGCGATGGATCAGGCGCCGCTGCCCGCATGGTTCAGATGGCGACTGTCTCGCGAACCTGATCGGCCGCCGCATCCAGAAAAGCCTGCGCGAGGTCGGGGTCGTTGACCACCCGCGAGAGCATGACCGCGCCGACCATTGTCGAGAGAACGGCCATTGCCTTGTCGCCGGCCTTTTCGCTGTCGTCCTCGCCAACCCAACTGCCGAGCATCTCGAGGTACTCCTTGATGCCGGCCTCGAATGAGGCCTTCACCTCGGCGCCTTGCCTGGCCGCATCCGAGCCGAGCGCGACGACCGGGCAGCCGTCCATCTTTTCCGCGCGATGATCCATACTGAGGTAGAATGAGATCACCCCGTCGAGCGGTTTCCCAGGGTTTGCCGCGGTCGCGGCCGACCACTTGTCGGTGGCGCTTTCCATCGCGCGCCTGGATGCCTGCGCCGCCAGGTCGTCCTTTGACTCGAACTGCTTGTAAAAGGCGCCCTGGGTCAGCCCGGCGCCCTTCATCAGATCCTTGAGGCCAATGCCGTCAAAACCTCGCTCCCGAAAAAGGCGGCTTGCCACATTGATCACGGTTTCGCGGTTTTCCGCGGCCTGAGTGCGACTTACGCGCATCGCCATCTCCTTTTTTAGATTGCATTCGTAATCTATACATTATATAGAGGTCGAACGCAATCCAAAAAAGGAGATATGAGATGATCCGCAAAACCCTGAGTGCGTCCGTTCTGGCCGCGATGTTTCTTGCGAAACCGGCTTTTGCCGAGGAAGCGACCATCGGACGCCCGATCGAAGCTGCCAGCCTGCACGAGGGACAGCTCGACATGGTGGTCTACTACGTCCCGGTCAACGGCGGCCTGCTGGAGGTCACCGCCACCTTCGCGCCGAAGATCGGAGGTGATCCGCTGCGCTTCGTCATGGGCCTTGCTGACGGCGACTCCGTGGCCTTTTCCATGCCGGGCCACCAGGATTCGCTTTACGCGTTCTCAAGGTCGGGCGAGGAGGTCACGATCTCGACCGAGACCGACACATACCTGCGAGCCGACGCGACAATGCGCTGACGCGCAGACCCTGCGTGGCGTCGGCTGCGTCCGAACAGCTCGCCACAGGTACCTTCGATCGCGCTACCGAATGAGTTGGAGGAGAGTGATATGCTATATAGCTATTTTGTCGAGAAATCGATCCGAAAGAGCTTCGATGACGTCAACAATCATCGCTGGGATGCGGCGGTGAAAGCACTCGCGCCGCATGTCCATCATCGGGTTGGCGGCGCCCACGCGCTTGGTGGAGAGCGCCACGACAAGGAAGCCCTGCGCCGCTGGTTTGAACGCCTCGGCCGTGTTCTGCCCACCCTCCATCTCACGGTCAATCACATCTGGGTGGAGGGCTGGCCATGGCATACCACTGTGTTTGCCCAGTGGGATGGCACCGCGACCCTGCTCAACGGCGACACGTCGTACATCAACCGAGGTCTCCACGTGTTTACCCTGCGGTGGGGCAGGGTCCATGCGCTGGAGGAATTTTACGATTCACAGGCAGCGGCTCGCGGTCTTGCCCTCCAAGCGGCAGCGGGCCTCGAAGAAGCTGCCGCCGAACAGATAACAAGCTAGCTGAAAAGTCGCCTTTTTACGATCCTCCGCAATGCGGAGGCTCGGCACATTCTTCGACAGGCTGTACGGGCGGCTTCTGGGTAGACGCGAAATTGCATCCATAGCCCGTACGAGGCGCAAAGCGGTCAGTCAGGATTCCGCTGCGAAGGCTTGCTTTGCGTCCAGACCTCCTCCTCTACTCCTGTCCCCGCTTCTGCGCGATCAGATCGAGGCGTTCGCGGTCGGAGCGTTCGCGTTCGTCGCGGTTGCGCACGTCCTTGTAGGCGCGCTCGACCATGTTGGTGCGCGCGGTTGCCGACGCGACGAGGCCGGCCTCCTTCCTGGCGCTTTCGAGGTTCGCCTCCTGGCGCACGACGGCCTGGGCGATGCGGCGGTGGTAGAGATCGGGGAAAAGGCCGGAGAGGGAATTGTCCTTGTCGAAATGCTCGACCAGTTCCTTGGCCTCGGCTTCGGCGGCATTTGCGGCGGCGAGGAGGGTGGCGTGGCGCGTCTCGTGCAGCGCCTTCAACTGTTCCTGAACCTTGACCAGCTTCTTCAGGCGGTCCTTGCGCGTGCTCATGTCACCTCGCCAGCGTCAGGTCGACAAAGCCGTCGACGAACAGCGACAGCATGGAGCCGACGGCGAAATAGAAGATGAGCATGCCGCCGGCGATGACGAAGGGCTGGGAGATGAAATAGATCGGGATCTGCGGCGTCAGCTTGTTGACGAAGCCGATCGTCAGGTTGACGAGAATGGCATAGGCGACGAAAGGGCTGCCGAGGCGGATGACCAGGAAGAAGGTGTCCGAAACCGTGTCGGCGACATCGACCAGTGCCGCCTGCGGGTTGAAGAAGACGTTGACCGGCGCGACCGTATAGGATGTCACCAGCGCGCGTATGATCTCATGGTCGAAGTCGAAGACGAACAGCAGCAGCAGTGCCGAGAACGAGATCATGGCGGCGAGCGCCGCCTGCGGCTCGGGCTCCTCGATCGCTGGCCCGCCCGAGCCGCCATAGCCGATCAGCATGGCGATGGCCGACCCCATGAAGCGCAGGGCTTCCATGTAGAGCCTGGTCATGGCGCCGATCAGGCCGCCGACCAGGAGTTCGGAAACGATCATCGGCACCAGGATCTGCGGACGCGGATCGACGAAGGGAAAGATCTTGTCCCACAGGAAGGCGAGCAGGCCGCCGGTGGCGGCGACCGCAACGAACAGCCTGACCTGCACCGGGATGCGGGCGCTGGACAGGCCGGGCATCAGCATGAAGCAGGCGCCGATGCGGCAGAAGGCGAGGAACGCCGCGATGACGACCGCTTGCGAGAGAACGCTCACGATATGGTCCCGAGCACCCTGATCTCGACGCCCTTGGCGATTTCGACATGCGAGAGCACCGGCAGCGTGGTGAACAGCCGCTCGATGATCATGCGCACATAGGGGCGCGCGTCGGGCGCGGTGACGAGGACGAAACGCTCGCCGGCTTCGAGGAATTTCTTGATCGCCTTGGTGGCGTCCTGGCCGAATTCTTCCAGCTGGCGCGGATCGATATCGAACTCGCGCACCTCGCCCTTGGCGTCGCGCTTGAGGCTCTGGTGGAAGGCGAGGTCCCAGCGGTTGCCGAGACGCAACACCTTGAGCACGCCGCCCTCCGAAAGATCGCCGCAGATCTGCTGCGCCATGCGGATGCGGACATGCTCGACGATCTGCTCGGTGCGGCGCACATGCGGCGCGATCTCGGCGATGGCCTCGATGATCAGGTGCAGGTTGCGGATCGAGACACGCTCGGCCAGCAGCAGCTTCAACACTGCCTGCAGGCCGGGATAGGAGATGTGCGTGGTGCAGATCTCGTCGGCGAGCTTGCGGTATTCCTGATCCTGGCGCTCGAGCAGCGCCTTCATGTCCTTGTAGGACAGAAGCTGCGGCAGGTTGTTGCGGATGACCTCGGAGAGATGGGTGAGCAGCACCGACATGTTGTCGGCAAAGGTGTAGTTCTCGCGCTTCAGATCCTCGGCGAATGTTTCCATGACGGAATAGGCACGCATGCCGAAGGCCGGCTCGCGGATCTCCTCGCCCGGAATTTCGGGAACGTCGCGGTTGCCGAGCAGCACCATGATCTCGCCGACGCGCATCGAATATTCGGCGACCACCGTTCCGTGCACTTTGATCTGATAGCTTTTCGGCGGGATGGCGAAATCGTCGGCGACGCGCACTTCGGGCACGACGAAGCCATATTGCTGGGCGAACTTCTTGCGCATCTTGGCCATGCGGAAGACCAGCTCCTGATGCGAGACCAGCAGCCGGGTCGAAAGCTGCTTGCCGATCAGAAGCTCGATCTCGGCGGTGGCGAGCGAGGCCTTGACGGAGTTCTTCTCTTCCTCGGCCTTGGTCGCCTTCTCCTGGTTCTTCAGCGCCTCGGCCTCGGCCATGGCCCGGTTGTGGCGCATCGGAATGACATAGCCGAGGCCGGCCATGCCGCCGGCGAGCGCGAAGAAGGGGAAGAAGGGCAGGCCAGGCATCAGCCCGAGCAGCACCAGCAGCGCCGCCGCCACATAGAGCGCGCGCGGATGCGCGCCGAGCTGCCCGAACACGGCCTGGTTCGTCGAACCGCGCGTACCGCCCTTGGAAACCAGCAGGCCGGCGGCGAGCGAGACGATGAGCGCCGGGATCTGGGTGACCAGACCGTCGCCGACCGACAGCTTGATGAACACGTCGGCGGCCTCGCCCATGCCCATGCCGTGCCTGATATAGCCGATGGCGATGCCGCCGACGATGTTGATGGCGGTGATGATGAGGCCGGCGATGGCGTCGCCGCGGACGAATTTCGAGGCGCCGTCCATCGAGCCGAAGAAGGAGGATTCCTCTTCCAGCTCGCGGCGGCGCAACTGCGCTGTCTTGTCGTCGATCATGCCGGCGGAGAGGTCGGCGTCGATCGACATCTGCTTGCCGGGGATGGCATCGAGGGTGAAACGGGCGCCGACCTCGGCGATACGGGTGGCGCCCTTGGTGATGACGATGAAGTTCACCACGATCAGGATCATGAAGACGATCAGGCCGATGACGAAATCGCTGGCCATGACCAGTTTGGAGAAGCCGGCGATGACGTAGCCGGCGGCATGCGTGCCTTCATTGCCGTGCGACAGGATCATGCGCGTGGTGGCGATGTTGAGCGACAGCCGCAGCATGGTGGCGATGAGCAGCACGGTCGGAAACGAGGAGAAGTCGAGCGGCCGCTGGATCCACAGCGCGACCATCAGGATCAGCACCGAAAGTGCGATCGAGAAGGCAAGGCCGACGTCGATGAGAAAAGCCGGGATCGGCAGGAACAGCACGGCCAGGATGATGACGATGCCCAGCGCGAAGAAGACGTCGCGACCGTTCTTGGCCACGGCGCCGGGCTGGATGCTTTCGCTTATCGCCATTCTAGTCCTCGAAAACCGTGGGGCTGCCGAGCATGCGACAGCCCGGCGAGGGTAGCTGGCCAAGCTTGCGCGAGGGTGGGAGAGTGGCCTGCCCAACCATCGAAAGGAAATCTCATGCTGCTGGTCATCGGCACGGTTCGTCTGCCACCCGACAAGCTCGAACAGGCAAGGCCAGCGATGGGACGCATGGTTGTTGCCAGCCGTGCCGAGCCCGGTTGCCTCGCATACTCCTATGCGCAGGATGTCCTCGACGCCGGGTTGATCCGGGTCACGGAAGTCTGGAATGACAGGGCGGCGCTCGACGCACATTTCGCCGCGCCACACCTTGTGGACTGGCGCGCAAGCTGGCCGTCGCTCGGCATCGGCGAGCGCAATCTCGTGCTCTACGAGGCCGGCGACCCGAAGCCGACCTGACCATCGGCGGCCGGACGGGCTCCCTCCCAAAGGGCGCGCGGGCGCCGTCATTGTGGTTGCCATGCGGTGCCGCTCGGCGTATCAGCACGGCAGTGTTTTCAATGCCTTGCTGATGTCGGCGAGCCGCTCCGGTGCTTACCAAAAACCAATCGCCCAGGAATCAACCGCAAGTCTACGCTCGCCGGCTGCGCGCGGTGCTCATCAATTCGATCCCGCTGCTCGAAGCGCGAGGCATAGCGGTTGTCGTCCTTGCCGGCATCGTCGGCGTGATGGCGGGCATACTGGTCACCGCGATGAGCCAGATCGTGCAGGACCTGCACGGGCTGTTGTTCGGCGTGCAGCCCGGCGGCCGGCTTTCCGGCATGTTCTCCCTCGCCCACCCCATGCAGGCCCTGATCCCGGCGATCGGCGGCATCCTGCTCGGGCTGACGGTGATCTGGCTGAGAAAGCGGAGATTCCGCACGCCTGTCGACCCGATCGAGGCCAACGCGCTCTATGGCGGTCGCATGTCGCTGACCGATACGTTCATCATCGCCGGCCAGACCATGATCTCCAGCGGTTTCGGCGCCTCTGTCGGGCTGGAAGCCGGCTATACGCAGGTCGGTTCCGGCCTGGCTTCGCGGCTGGCGCGGCTTTTCAAGCTGCGCCGCAACGATGTCCGCATCCTGGTCGGCTGCGGCGCGGCCGGCGCCATCGCGGCGGCTTTCGACGCGCCGCTGACCGGCGCTTTCTATGGTTTCGAACTGGTCATCGGCATCTATTCGGTCGCCAATGTGGTGCCTGTCATGACCGCGGCGATCTCCGCCTCGCTCACCGCCGAGATGTTCGGCGGCGTGCCGTTCCCGCTGGAGCTTGCGGGCCTGCCGGCACTCACGGCCAGCCAGTACGTGCCCTTCCTGCTGCTTGGGCTTCTTGGCGGGGCCGCCTCGATCGCCATCATGCATCTGGTGACGCTGGTCGAGCGCGCCTTTGCCAAACTGTCGGTCGACGCCTCGCTGCGTCCCGTCATCGGCGGCGTCATCGTCGGCCTGCTTGGGCTGGTCACGCCACAGGTGCTGTCGAGCGGCCACGGCGCGCTGCATCGCGAATTCGCCATGAACTATGGGCTGAGCGTGGTGGCCAGCGTCTTCGTGCTGAAGCTGGCGGCTTCCGCGATCTCGCTGGGTTCGGGGTTTCGCGGCGGACTGTTCTTCGCTTCGCTGTTTCTTGGCGCCCTGCTAGGCAAGGCATTCGCCGATGTGATGGCTTTCATCTCGCCGTCGACCGGCATCGATTCCGCCGTCGCTGCCGTCGTCGGCATGACATCGCTGGCGGTCGGCGTCGTCGGCGGGCCGCTGACGATGACGTTCCTGGCGCTGGAATCGACCCGCGACCTGACGCTAACCGGCGTCGTCCTGGCGGCCTCGATCATGGCGGCGATCCTGGTGCGCGAGACCTTCGGCTACTCCTTCTCGACGTGGCGCTTTCATCTGCGCGGCGAAACGATCCGCAGCGCCCATGACGTCGGCTGGATGCGCAGCCTGACCGTCGGCTCGATGATGCGCAAGGACATCAAGACCATCAATGCCGACACGACGCTTGCGGCCTTCCGCAAGCAGGTACCGCTGGGCTCGGCCCAGCGCGTCATCGCCGTCGACGCGGGTGACCAGTATGTCGGCGTGCTGATCGTTGCCGAACTGCACAGCGACCTGTCCGACGGCGAGACGGCGGTGCGCGACCTCGCGCAATACAAGGATGCCGTCCTGGTGCCGAGCATGAACGTGCAGTCGGCCGCCGAGACCTTCCAGCGGGCCGGCGCCGAGGAGCTGGCCGTGGTCGAGGATTTCACCGACCACATCGTGCTCGGACTGCTGACCGAGGGCCATCTGATGCGGCGCTATGCCGAGGAGCTGGAAAAAGCGCGCCGGGACTTGTCGGGCGAAGGGTAGGTCGGGCGAAGGTAGGCTGCCGAGCCGGCCTGGCTGAGCTCGTGCAGGGCGAAGCTGCCGTGGCCAAGCTTGTTCTCCGCCCTACTTCAGCAGATCATGGCCGACCGCGCACCATATCCGCCGCTCAACACGTTAAAGCTGGTTTCGAAGGACATCTGGATCGTGGATGGCCCGGTCATCCGCTTCGGCATGCCTTGGCCGAAAATGCGGTTTCCGACGCGGATGACCGTCATCCGCGTCAACGATGGCGATTTGTTCGTCCATTCACCCACCTTGCTGACAGGGAGCCTCGAGGCCGAGATCGCTGGATTGGGCAAGGTCCGCCACATCATCGGGCCGAACCGGATCCACTATTGGTGGATTCCGATGTGGCGCAGGGCCTTTGCGGATGCGGGCATCTGGCTGGCACCGCGGATTCGCG
Source organism: Mesorhizobium sp. B2-5-3 (assembly GCF_006441005.1). NCBI lineage: Bacteria > Pseudomonadati > Pseudomonadota > Alphaproteobacteria > Hyphomicrobiales > Phyllobacteriaceae > Mesorhizobium > Mesorhizobium sp. B2-5-3. The sequence goes on along the minus strand of NZ_VFUS01000002.1, from coordinate 109,848 downwards.
AGCAGGCGGGCGACAGGATCGATTTCGAGGCGAACGAGCTTGGTGCCGAGAGCGGCTACCCGTGGGACGATGACCTCAAGTCGCTGCCGGTGGAAGGCAGCTTCATGACAGAGATGGTTTTCTTCCATTCCGTCAGCCGAACATTGATCCTGACAGACCTGATCGAGAACTTCGAACCGCGGAAGCTTGGCTGGCCGTGGCGCTGGCTTGCCAGGGCGGCTGGTGTCGTTGATCCCGATGGCAAGACGCCGCGCGATTTGCGATTGACCTTCCCCAGGGGGCAACTCAAGGCGGCAGTCGAAAAGATGATAGAATGGAATCCGGAACGCGTGATCATGGCGCACGGCCGTTGGTACGAACACGATGGCGTCGCCGAACTGAAGCGCGCGTTCCGCTGGCTGGGTCCGCTCTAACGCTTTGTCTGATGCAAGCCCGGACGAAAACGTCTTCGCGCTTTCCTGCACTCCTAATGCTCGATCGGCCCCTTTGCCATGACCAGCGCCGTGCCCGCGGTTGTCGGGCGCTCGATCACGCGGCGCACCCGCGGCGGCTCGTCGCCGCTGTGCAGTGCCCGCAGGCGCTCGCCGACCATGGCGTCGGCTTGGGTGATGCGGCCGTTGTGCCTGACATATTCGAGCCAGGTCGGCGTGTGGTAGTGCTCGATCCAGATCGCCGGATTTTCGAGATCGCGCGCCAGCGTCCAGTTGCGGGCACCGTCGCGGCGGCGGATGCGGCCGCGCTCGGCCATGGTGGCGAGGAACTCCGGCACGTCCTCGTCGCGGATGATGTATTCGATCATGATGGCGATGGGGCCGCTGCGCGGCTTCAGGTCGAGCGCGAGGTGCGGCTCCTTGAAGCGGTTGAGCGGATCGAGGTTCAGCACCTGCTGCTGCGGCAGCGGCAGCACGAGGCCGATGGCGCCGCCAGCCAGCATGGCGATGGCCGCCGCGATCAGCGCTGTCCCGGCGCCATGCGCGTCGGCGACGATGCCCCAGATCCAGCTGCCGAGCGCGATGCCGCCGAAGGTCGCGGTCTGATAGACCGACAGCACCCGGCCGACGACCCAGCGCGGCGTTGCCATCTGCACGGTGACGTTGAAGTGCGAAAGCGCGATCACCCAGCACGCGCCGCCGACCAGCAGGCCGAGCGATGTCTGCCAGGCGTTGTGGCTGACGGCGGCATTGAAGGCGCAGACGGCGAAGCCGGCGAAGGCCGAGCGCACCATGGTCTCGCTGGACAAAAGCTGGCGCAGCCGCACGCTGATCAGCGCGCCGCCGACCGCGCCGATGCCGAAGGCGCCCAGCATGATGCCGTAGGTCAGGGCGTCGCCCTTGACGACGTCGCGCGCCACCAGCGGCAGGAGCGCCAGCACCGCGCCGGCGCTGAAGCCGAAGGCGGAGCCCCTGACCAGCACCTTGCCGATGTTGGGCGACATGGCGACATAGCGCAGGCCTGCGCCCATGGCCGCGCCAAGCGATTCGCGCGGCAGCGTCGATGGCTGAACCTGCGGCTTCCAGCGCGCCAGCACGACGATGAGACCGATATAGCTCACCGCGTTGGCCGCGAAGGCGGCCGCCGCCCCGGCTGCGGCGACGATGATGCCGCCGATCGCCGGACCGACGCTGCGGGTCAGGTTGAAGCCCATCGAGTTCAACGCGACGGCGGCCGGCACCTTGTTGCGGGGCACGATGTCGCCGACGGAGGCTTGCCAGGACGGGCTGTTCAGGGCCGTGCCGCTGTCGATCAGGAAGGTGAAGGCAAGCAGCGTCCACGGCGTCATCAAGCCGGAATAGGTGAACAGGGTCAGAAGCACCGAGACGACCAGCATGAAGGTCTGGGCGACCAGCATAACCTTGCGCCGGTCGAAGCTGTCGGCGATGGCGCCGGCGACGAGCGCGAACAGCATGATCGGCAAGGTGGTCGAGGCCTGCACCAGCGCGACCTGATAGGGCGAGGTGGCGATCGTGGTCATCATCCAGGCGGCGCCGACGCCCTGGATGAGGCCGCCGAAATTCGACACGAGGCTGGCCGACCACACGGCGCGGAAGATGCCGTGCCGGAACGGCGCCAGCGCCGAAACGCTCTCGCTCTCCGGCTTTTCGTCAATCATAGGAAAGGCCCTGCCATGGCTTGCCGATCGTTGCGGTGATCCGTTTCCCCGGATGGTTTGCCGAAACTATGGCATCGTGCCGCAAAGAGCGACCGTCTCGAAAAAAAGATCATGGTCCAACAAGGGGATAGAGGAGGACCACGCAACCGTGCGGCTTTGCTTCGACGCCGCGCCGCGGATGCAGCCCTATGCCATACACGGTCCGCATCGGCGACAGCAGGCTGCTGCCGGTAAGTCGTCGGGACAGAACGGGCCGGCTCGCCGCAAGCTGCGGCTAGAACCCGTTTTCAATGCGCTCGAAGACGACGTTGGTGAAGGCCGATATCTGGCTGCCGATGAAGGGACCGGTCAGCGCCGCCACGAGCATGATGGCGACGATCTTCGGCACGAATGTCAAGGTGATCTCCTGGACCTGCGTCAGGGCCTGGATCAAGGCGATGCCGATACCCACCGCCATGGCGACCAGCACCACCGGCGCGGATGCGGTCAGCACCGTCCACACCGCGTACTGGACGATGTCGAGTGCGTCGGCCTCGTTCATGGGATCGGCCCGCCGGAGCCGTCAGCTTGCCGCCTTGACCGAGACGCCGGGGCCGACCGCGATCTCGGTGCCGTTGCCCAGCACGGCGATGAGGCCGCTGCTGGCAAGGCGCACGGACGCGACGGTGCCCGTCGTCTTGCCGTCGGCGGACGTTATCGAGCGCCCGATCAGCGCATCGGCCTGCGACAGCGCCGAGGACTGCATGATCTGGTCCAGCTTGGTATTGGTCTGCACAGACTGCTCGACCTGCGAGAAGGTGGCGAGCTGGGCGACGTACTGTGTCGAATCCATCGGCTTGGTCGGATCCTGGTTCTTCATCTCGGCGATCAGAAGCTTCAGGAAGGACTGGTAGTCGACAGCGGTCTTTGAGGTCTGCTGGCTGGCCTGATTAGTGCCAACCGGTATCGTCGTCGTCATGTCCACGGTCATCAGCGTGCTCCCACAGCCAGCGGACGCGAGGCGCCCGGAACGTCGTCATTGCCGCCCAGCGCGCGGCGTTCGAGCGGATAGAGCGACCGGATCGCCTTTAGCGCCTCGTAGATGTGGTCCTCGCCGACCATGCGGTCGATCTGTTTCAGCGCACTGCCGATCTCGGCGTCCTCGAAACTTGCAAGCAGCAGCGGCAGGGAGCGGCGGAACATTTCGCGCGCCTCGCCGGCGCCGGCCGGATTCATGAGCATCACCTGGAGGATGAAATACAGCTGCTTGAGCGGCGTCGAGGCGTCATCGGCCTGGATCACATGGCTTTCGAGCAGGAACTGCACGTCGTTCATCAGTTCGACGGTGACCTTGCGGTCGACGCGGATGACGGCACCGTTGATGTAGATCTTCTCGTTCGGCTTCAGCGATATCTTCAGCGTGTTGGTCATTGAATGCCGTCGCGGATGATCTGGGATACCTCGATCAGTCCCTCGAAATTCTGGGTGCGGCCCTGGCGGATGTCTTCCGCCTCGCGCAGCAGCCAAAGGCCGATCGAAATCAGGTTGGCGCGCAGTTCCTTGGGAAGCGCGTTGTCGTTGGAGCCGAGATCCTCGACAAAGGCGGTCCAGACGCGGTTGGTGAAATGCAGCGCCTCCACTGCCTCCATCGAAGCGGGGCCAAGGGCGGCGGCCGCCGCCAGCATGTCGATCGAGCGGGTCAACAGCTCCCGTTCACGGTCCTTCGCATCGGCGACAGAGGTGCTCTGGATGTCGGCGTAGGAGAATTGGTACATCGTTGGCTCTACCGTTCCGGTTCAGAGTTGTCAGGTCAGGTAATTCAACAGGCTGAGCTGCTGGAGCCGCGCCGTCAATGCGAAGGAGGTCTCGATGTGCTGCGTCAGGTCGGCGACGCGGGTCGCGGCTTCGGCCGGGTCGACCGCTTCAAGATCGAGAATGTGGCGCTCGAACAGGTCGACCTGCGTCTTCATGCGGTCGACAGCGTCGGACACGCGCTTCTGGACGATGCCGGTTTCGGACTGAACCTGGCCGATGCCGCTCAGCGCTTCGCCGACCAGCGACTGCGAGCGGCCGACGATGGTGTCCTTCGCCGCCTGGCTGATGTTGGTCGACATCAGGCTGGAGACCATGGCCGCCGCCATGGCGAGCTTCTTGATGCCGTCGCTGTTGGCGCTGGTCGAGGTCGCGGTGGTTTCGTTGAGCGCGATGCGGCTGACGATCTGCTGGTCGGTGGCGTTCGACCAGTTGGCCTGCCAGCCCGAACCGAAGAACTGCGGCTCGACGTCGTTGGTGATGAAATCGTCCATCTGGGCCGCGGTGATGTTTGCCGCGGCGGGGTCATCCGGCGTGAAACCGAAATTGGCGACAAAGGAGGCGTCGAAGGCAGCCTTGGCGGGTGATCCGGCCGCTGTGAAATCGTTGATCGGCTTGACGTCGGTGTTGGTGCCGGCAAACAGATACTCGCCGTTGACGCTGGTGTTGAGGATCGAGGCGAGCTGCTGGACGGCCGTCTTGCCGGCCGACTGGGTGAGGTTGGCGGAAGAATCGCCCGACGTTGAGGTGGTCAGGCTCGACAGCAAGGTCTGCGCGACGCTGGAGAGCTGGCCGAGCGAGGTCTGCGTCGAGGAGAGCCGGGCGGCCACCAGGCCGTTGGAATCGATAATGACATTGAGCCGGTCGAGATCGCGCGAGAAGGTGACGGACTGGGCGGTGCGTCCGCCCAGCGCCAGGCCGACATCGGCGACCCTGCCGGTCGAGGACTCCTTCGTGGCTTTGACGAGCTCGGCCTGCATGCGCATCTGCTGATAGCGCATGGCGTTCGAGAGAGCGGCCGAAGAGACTGAGGTCATGGATTATCCCACCGCGCTGAGCAGAGCCGCCAACATGTCGTCGACGGTTTTCATCATTCGGGCCGATGCCTGATAGGTGTGTTCGAGATCGAGAAGCAGCGACATTTCCTGGTCGACATTGACGCCGGTCGCGTTGGACAGCGCCTCGGCGCTGCGCGATGCCAGGGCTTGCTTGGCGTCGGCTGCGGTCGAAGCCTGCTGGCGCACGCCCTGGAGCCAACCGATCGAATTGGCGGCATAGTCGGCAACGCTCGACGTCGCCGAAATCCCGGCGGCGGGGTCGAATGTCATCGGCTGATCGAGCCGGTCGCCATACGCGACCAGAAGGCTGGAATAAGAGGCGCCGCCAGTGTTGACGACATAGGCCGCGCCGTTGGCGCCGCCGTCGCGCAGCAGTGCCGGATTGCCGCCGGCGCTTGGATCCATGGCGGCATTGACGCTGATCGTGCCGGCAAGGCCATTGACCAGCGTGCCAGCGGCCGGCACCGCCGGCGCGCCAGACCAGGTGAACAGCCCGGCGGCGTTGGGCATTGACGGCGCGGTCTCGGCGAAGGCCGTGATCAGGCCGCGCGCGGTCTCGTCGAGCTGGCTCTGCATGGTCGAGGCTACGCCATCGCGCAATTGCAGCAAACCGGCAAGCTTGCCGCTGGCGCTGGTGTTGCCGCCGGTTCCCGCCGAGATCGGCACATTGTCGATGTAGAGGGCATTGCCGACGGTACCGGCGCTGTAGCCGGAGGATGGGGCGAAGCTGACCGTTCGCGGGATGGTTTCGAACAGCGTCGTGCCGTCACCCGTGGTGATGACCATGTCATTGTCGCCGCGCGTGAAGGTGGAGACCGGAACATAGTCCGAGATCTTCTTCAAAAGCGCGTCGCGCTGGTCCAGCGCATCGGAAACGTCGGTGCCGGAGCGCGTGCCTGATATGACAGCCTGGTTGGCGTCCTGGAATTGGCTGAGCAGCGAGTTGAGATCGTCTACCGCCGTGGCGATCTGGCCGTCGGTCTGGGTGCGAAAGTCCTGAATGGCCCTGGAGCCTTCGTTCAGGGAGCGCACGACCTGCTTAGCCGCGTCGATAACGCTGGAGCCGAGATTCTGGTTGGACGGCGAGGTGGCATAGAGCTGCAGCGCCTGCTGCAAATTGCCGATCGCGGTCGAGGGAGAGGACGCATTGTCGACGCCATTGACCGAAACATCCAGCTGATCCAGGCCGCTATAGAGCGCGTTCTGGCCGCTGTATGCCGACAGGGCGCTGAGATTCTGGCGGAAGAGCAGGTCGTTGGCTACGCGCTGGATATCAACCGAGCGCGCGCCCGGCGCCGTGCTGGTGACGACGGCGATACGGCGCGTATAGTCCGGATTGGAAGCGTCGGCGACGTTGCGCGAGACAACGCTGGTCTGCCGAGCGGTGTTCATAAGCGCCGATTGGGCGATGCTCAATGCGGTGGAAAGCGACATGCGGGTCTTTCACGGGCGTTGCCCGGTTTTATCTCTTCAGGTTGACAAGGACGTCCATCAGGTCGGAACCCGTCTGGAAGACTTTCGAATTGGCGGTGTAGCTGCGCTGCGCCGCGATCATGTTGGTCAGTTCCTCGGCGATATCGACGTTCGAATTCTCGAGCGCGCCGGAGATGATGGAGCCGAGCTTGCCTTCATTGGCAAAGCCGACGCGGACCGCGCCGGATTCGGTGCCCTGCGAGTACACATTGCCGGGCAGCGCGGTGAGCTGGTCGGGACTCTGCACATCGGCCAGCGGGATCTTGTAGAGCGGCTTGGTGGAGCCGTCCTTGTACTGGGCGTAGATGGTGCCGTCCTTGCTGATCTGCACCTTGTCGATGGTGCTCGGCGCGTTGCCGTTGACCTGAGCGTCCGAAACCGTGAAGCCGGTGCCGAGCTGAGTCAATGCCGACAGATCCAGTGAAAAGGTGCTGCCGTTGGGCACGGTGAGCGAGACGCTGTCGACGGCGCCGGTGAGCTTGCCCGTGGTCGTGTCGAAGGTCAGGTTGGCCGAGCCAAGCGCGCCGCCGGTGTAGGGGAATGACGTTCCGGCGGTCGCCTTCGACTGGTCGAAGACCGACACCTGCCAGGTGCCGGCGCCGGTGTTGGTGAAATAGACGTCGAGCAGCTTCTTGTTGCCGAGATTGTCATAGGCGACCATCGAGGATTTCGAGGTGTACTGCGCGCCTGCGGCATTGGTGGTGGGCAGGTTGCCGGCCGCGACTGGCGTCGCGCCTGCGGGCAGGTTGCCGCTGTAGAGACCCTCGGTGCTCGGGGTCGCGGTCATTCCCTGGTCGGAGATGACGACCGGGACCAATCCTTCAAAACCGTTCACCGTCGCCGCCGGCACGCCATTTTCGTAGCTGTAGGCCATCAGCTGGAAGCCGGCCGAGTTGACCAGCCTGCCCTGCCCATCGGGAACGAAGGCGCCGGCGCGGGTCAGGAAAGGCGTGCCGCTCGGGTCCTGGACGACAAAGAAGCCGTCGCCGCTGACGGCAAGATCGGAGACAGAGGTAGTGTATTGGAGCACGCCGGGATCGCTGACCGCCTGCCGGATCGTGGTGGTGATGCCGCCGGAATTATAGGCGCCGCCCGTCGAGGGCATGACCAGCGTTGAAAATTCGGCGGAGGACCGCTTGTAGCCGGTGGTATCGGAATTGGCGATGTTGTCGGCTGTCGTCGACAGACGGTTGGCCTGCGCGTTCATGCCGGAAACGCCGGTCCGCATCATCCCGTAGAGGCTCATCGAAATGTCTCCGCAATGTCCATGCCATTGGCAGCGAGGCTACGCGTCCTGTCTTGCGCGAGGCTGGCGCGGCGGTGCATCAGAACACCAGCCGGTAACCGAGGAAGCGCTTGGAATCGATCGGATCGGTGCCCAGCTTCTCGCGCAGCTTCTTGCGCAGCTTGCTGATGTGGCTTTCCACCACGTTCTCCTCGACCTCTTCGTCGAAGATGCCGTAGATGGCGTTGAATACTTGGGTCTTGGTGACGCGGCGGCCGCGATTGCTTGCCAAATATTCGAGAATGCGGCGCTCACGGCGCGGCAAGGGAAGCGGCTGGCCATTGATTTCAGGGTCGCGGCCATCCATGAAGATGCGCATGGCGCCGATCTCGGTAAAGGCGGCATCCTCGTTGGCGCGGCGGCGGATGGCTGTTATGCGGGCCAGGATCTCGCGGATATGGACCGGCTTGCGGATGACGTCATCGACACCGCTCTCGAACAGCCGCAACGTGTTCTCCAGCGAATGCTGCTCGCTGAGAGCAATCACCGGGGCTCCGGTGCGGTCGCGGATCTGGCGCGGAGAGATCGCGCCTTCGCGGCAGTCGCCGATGAGGAAGGCCCGGACCGAGCGCAGATCGGCATCGGCGGCCGAGTTCACCCACTCGCCGAATTCGCCGGAAGCGAAGCCCGCGCAGGCGATGCCCTCGCGGTCAAAAAGTGAATTGTATCCGTCTGTCACGAGCTCTCGCTCGTCAACGATAACGATCATCGGCCCCGCCTCCGAATCAGCTCATCTGCCCCGTGGGGAAAGCCGTATCCGCTGGCAGGAATCCTGAACAACCGTCATTTCTTGTAACTAGTTTCTTGGGAGTCCGGAATCGCATCGGTTGCATTAGCGTGGGGTGAGATATGCTTCGTGCTCCAAGTCCCGGCCAAGTCGAAGCGCAACGCCGAGACTTTGCGACCGATTGCATGAGATGCAACAATACACTCATGGATTGCAGAACGTGCGAGCGTTGCCGGTCCATTTGCCGAAGCCTGTGGCCACCATGTTTGATATCACGCGGCAGACATAGACCTTCTGCGCCGGGTCGTTGTCGGGCCCCGCGTGATAGCGGGCGACAGCCATCGACCAGGTCACGTGACGGGCATGAAGGCTGGCCAGGAAACGCGCCGCATAGTCGACATTCTGACGCGGATCTAGCATGTCCTCGACGCTGCGAAAATGCGCGCCGTGGTAGCGGTGATTGATTTGCATGCAGCCGAGATCAATCAGCGTCTTGCCTTCGCGTCGGGCATTGGCGAAGGTGGCAAGAGCTTCGGCGCGGCTTGTCGGGAAGACCGCTTTTCCTTCTATATTCAATGCATTGGGCTGCAAGCTGCCCTTCTTCCCGGTCTCGGTCAAGCCGACGGCATAGAGGATGCCAGCCGGCACGCCGTAGCGGTCGGCGGCGCGCAGGATCTCCGGTTCGCAAGCATTGGCGGCGGCAGCGGCGGCGCTCGCAAGACTAGATAAAGATATCGCCGCCAGCGCGCTCGCGAGAAGGCGAAGCGGGGCGGCCGTGTGCTTGCGCGTCATCATTGTGTCTTCCGGCGGATTGCTGGCCCGGTTGCTGGCCGCCGGCGCCGCTGTTGCCGCCGCCGGAATTCCCGGGTTGAAAGGACGACTGGTCGCGGCCCGCCGCCGTCTGCAAGGATGCGGTCGCATCAGTGCGGGTCGTTGCGGGGGCCGCTACCGAAGGTTGTAGTATCGTGACCTTGTCAACCTCGAAGCCGAGTCCGCGCAGGGACTTGACGATGGCATCGCTATCAGAGGACAGCCGGTGGTAGGCGTCATGTGTTTGAGGCTTCAACTCAATCGAAAGTTGTTCTCCGGAGAGGCGAAGATTGGCGGTGACCATGCCAAGTTCGGCCGGATGAAGTTCGATCTTCAACACATGTGTCGCGGCGGCAACAGGGCCTGTCAGTTGCGCAGTTGCGGAGTGTGTCGAAAGCGTCGTTTTCGGGCCACCATCGGCTGTTATGGCGCCGATCACATTGAGGGCGGCCTGGCTCATCGGCGCCTGCGGCGGGGCAGGGAAGCTGCGCTCGGAAACCACGTCGATGCGTCCTGCCGCCGAAGGTTGTTTTCCGGGCTCGGACCGCAACGAGGACTGAACATCGGCGATGGACCTCAGCTGCGGTGCCGCGTGCTTCGGATCCACGCCCGGCACTTCGGCCGGCGCCGTCTGGGGCAGCGGCCCGGCCGCGATCGTATTATCGCGTTTTGGCGTGCCGGCGGCGTCGTTGACGGTCTGGCCATCGAGCTTGGTCAGCGCCCCATCGACGAGCGATGTCCGCTCGGGCTTCGACATCGGTTCGAGGTCATCATGCCCGGCGGCGGATTTCGGCCGGTAGGCCTTCGGCAGGAACTGCCCGTCGAGCGCCGGTTCCTGTCCGGTTTCGCTCGTATCGGCCGGTCTGGCCGATGTCGAGAAATGGCGCAGGTCATGGAACGCGATCAGCAACGGCAGATGGTCCTCGAGCGGCGTCGTACCTGTCTCGGCCGCTGCGCCATCGGCGTCCTTGTCCGTCTCGGCGGTCTTGTCGTCCCTGGCTGCTTTCGCGGCCAGCATTCCGCTGGATGGGATCCTTGCCTTGCCAGCCGGCAGTGGCTCGTCCTTCTGCCCGGCAGGACCGGCGGCAAGCCTGCTCCAGCGCTCATCGCGCGATTCGGCCCCGGCTGCCGGATGCTTGTCCGGGTGGGCCGGGCCGGCCTTGTCGTCCAGCATCTTGCCGAAACCCGTGTCGTCATTCTTTCCGGTCGCCGCCGGCTGTTCCGCCGTCGTGCGCGCGGTGGTGATTCCCGGCAGCGCCGGACCGAGGCTGGGGGTCATTTCGGAGCGGCTCCAAGCATCTGGTCGATCAGGTCGAGCTGTCGACGGGTTTTGACCATCGCGGCATCGGTCGGGTCTGACGTGTCGGTGCTGGCCGCGGCCGCCGGCGCCGATGCCGGCAGGACAGTTGCCGCATCGCCCGGAGCCGGCGGGTTCGGCGCAGCTGCCACTGTGTCGCCGGATGGCGCGACGGCCGGCTGTTCGGAGACAGCACCCTCGACGGGCGGCAATCCGGCGGCGTCGGTGGACTGCGCGGCGGCAGGCTCGGGCTCGTGCGATGGTATGACCTCTGCAGGTGCCGGGCTGGCGGTCGGAAGGGAAGCGGGCGGCGCCACCACTTCGCCGGCGATGGCCTCGGCGGCGTCGAGCAGCGCGCGGTCGCCGTCCGACAGCCGGCTGCGGTCGATCTTGCCCAGCTTGGCGCGCACGTCCTCGATGGTACCCGATGTCACGGTGGACAGGCTTGAGTAGAGCAGGGCGCGCGGATCGCCCTGATTGGTGTTGCCGTCGCGGCCTTGCTCGGCCCGCGCCGAGGCGAAGGCGGACAGTTCGTTCAGGCCGTCGATCGCGGCGCGGCGGGCGATGCGCAGATAAATGACCTTCTCGCGCTCGGGATCCATCATTGAGGTGATATCGGCCAATTTGTCCTGGCTGATCGACATGTGCAGCTCAATCACGCCCGAGACGAAGGAGTCGGCGAACTGGCTGGCATAGGGCGAATAGAGATAGCGCTCGACATATTGTGTGGAGGCAAGCGCAAAGCGCGCCGCGTCGCGCTGCGCGACCGCAATGCCGACCGAGCGGCGCAATGCCGCCTCCTCGACCAGTGTCCCGGGGCCGAGCAATTTCGCCTCGTCGAGCAGCACCAGCGCCGCGGCCGGCTGGTCGCTGGCGAGCAGCGAACCCTTGACCAGGGCAAGGAAGGCGGCGAGGTCGCTGGGCTCCGCCATCGGATCGACCGGCTTCAAGGCTTCGATGGCCTCGCCGGGGCGGCCGTTCAGGTAATCGATGACGCCCCTGGCAAGGGCTAGGTCCCGCGCATCGGCGGTGGCGCGCGACACGGCCGCCTCGACGGTCACCGGGTTGCCGCCGCTCATGCCGTAGACCAGCAGCGCGCGAAAATTCTTCGGATCCCTGAAATCGTCCTTGTCCGCCTCGCGCAAGCGCGTATCGATCATCTCCAGCAGCTTGGACTGCATCGGCAGCGCGGCGTGGTCGCCGACGGCGATACGGTCCTGAATAAGCTGCAGCGAGCGCACCAGCTGATAGGGTTGCAACGAATCCTGCGCGAGGGCGGCCGTAGGCTGGCCGGCCAACAGCAAAAGGCCCATCAAGCGGCTGGTGAAGACCGCCCGCCTCATCCGCCGGTCGCCATCAGTATCTCGATGCGGCGGTTCACCGCCGACAGCGGATCGGCGGGGTCCTTCGGCTGGCGGTCGGCGAAGCCGGCGACTTCGGTGATGCGGCGCTCGTCGACGCCGCCGCGCACCAGCATGTAGTACGCCGAATGCGCGCGCGCCGTCGACAGCCGCCAATTGTCGTAGCCGGCGCTGCGGAACGGCCGCGCGTCGGTGTGGCCGTTGATGCTGATCGTGCCCTTCTGGCTGTTGACGATGCGGCCGATCTTTTCCATCGCGAGCACCAGCTCACGGCGCGGCATCGCGGAGCCGACCTCGAACATGCCGAAGTCAAGCTGGTCGGTGATCGAGATGAGGACGCCCTTGTCGGTGGCTTCGACCGAGACGCCGTCGTGCAACTTGTCGCCAGGTTTGAAGGCCTCGGCCAGCTGCTGCCTGACATCGGCCGCAGCCTTAAGCGCGGCCGCGCCCGGCTTCTTTTCGCCGGCATCGGGCTTGGCCGCCTCGGCGACGGCGGCAACCTTGGCGTCCGCGAGCCCGGCAGCGCCGGCTTTCGCATCACCCGCCTCGGCGATTGCCGTTGTGGCCTTGCCGTCCTTTGCCAGAGGTTCAAGCGGCGCCGCGATGACCGGCGGCGCAGGCGGCACGGCCTTGACCTTGGCGACCTGCGCCTCGGCGGCCTTGTCGCCGGGCTTCACCGGATCACCTTCGATCCTGGCGCGCTGCGCGCTGGCCTCGGCGCCCGGCGAGGCCACCTGCTGAGACCAGAAATCAGGCTCGAACGGATCACGATAGGAGGCGCCGCCGGAAGCGCCCGTTGCCGGGCCGGCACTCTGCGCGCCGCCATCGCCCTTCTGGCTGACGTTCTGCATGATGCCGGTGTTGGTGGCGATTTCCGAAAGCACCGCGTAGGGATCGGCGAACAGGTGTTCGTCGGACTGCTCCGACTGCTGCGGCTCCTGCTTTTCCTTTTTGGGATCGGATGAACCCGCGCCGCCGGCTCCATCCTGTCCGGCCTTGGTGGCCGCCTCTTCCGGATTGTCGGCGGTCAGCCCGATGGCGCGCGGACCGTCGCCGAGATCCTCCAGGCCCTTGCGGCTCGAGGTGCGGTCGACCAGCTTGACCGGATTGAAATAGCTGGCGACCGCCGCCTTGGTCTGTTCGTTGGCGGCGTTGATCAGCCACATGACCAGGAAGAAGCACATCATGGCCGTCATGAAGTCGGCGAAGGCGATCTTCCAGACGCCACCGTGATGGCCCTCCTCGTGGTCGTCATGGCCGCGACGCACGATAATGATCTCGTGCCTGGCCTGATCGGCATCGGCGACGCTCATGCCAACACCTGAGAGAGCGTTGCCGACCATTCGGCCATGCGCGTCTCGAACACCGCTTCGTCGATGGAGACCGTGAGATCGAAGCCGGGAGCTTCGAGGAAGTCGAGATTGGCGGCGCGCGCTCCGAGCGACGCCTTCAGCGCTTCGAAAAGGGAAAGCGGGCCGCGAACGACTATGCGCACCGCTTCGCCATCGCCGACCGCTTCGCGGACCGCACCGGCAAGCGCTTCAAGCGAGCGCTTTTGCAGGTCGTCACTGACGATGCCGCCGATGATGCGGGCGACCGTGGCGGCGACGAGGTCCGTCACGCGCGCCTCCATGGCATCAATGCGCAGCGAGACCGCCTCGCCGACATCGCCGCCGAAGCTCTCGAGAAAGGCCTTCGCTTCCTCGGCATTCGCCCGGCGTTCAGCGTCCATCGCTGCTTCGTGGGCAGCCGAAAGCCGCTCGCCGAGCGCCGCCTCCGCCTGGGCGACCGCTTCGGCAATCAGCATGCCGATATCGGCCTGAGGCGCGGCTGCTTCCGGCTCGTGGTCGGCGGGAGCCTTCGGCTGGCTGACACGTTGCGGGCGCGTGCCGAAATCCGGCAGGAGATCGAAAAGGGCTAGGGAAGGCATGGACTACACCGCGATTTCCTGGGCCGCCCATTTGCGCAGGATCTGCGCTGTGCGCTCCTCGTTGAGGTCGACCATGCGGGCAAGCCGCTCCTGCGGCGCGGGCCTGATCTTCTGGCGCAGGTCGTCGAGCGGCGTGGAGCCGGCCCGCACGCCCGGCAAGGCGCCGACGGCCGAGCCGGCTTCGGCGGAAGCCGTGCCCTCCGGCGTCGGCAGCGAGCGCTGGACCTCGTCGAAATTGGGACCCGCTATGGACGGCGTCGCCTTTGCTGTCAGGGCCGCCGCCATCGGGCGCAGGCCGAAGAAGGCCACCAGGAACACGACGACGATGAAAGCGCCGGCATTGATCAGCGTGCCGGCGTGCTGGCCGACGGAATCGAGCATTCCGGCCTGCGGGATCGCCTCGCCGTCGAGCCCGTCGATGAACTCGACCGCCGAGACGTCGATGACATCGCCGCGCTTGTCGTCGAAGCCGGTGGCAGAGGTCACCATCTTCTGGATGTCGGCGACGCGCTTGGCGATCTGTTCGGGCGTGGCGTCCTTGCCCAGGATCGCCTTCAGCCGATCCTGGTTGACGACCACGGCGATAGACATCTTGGTGACGCTGTAGCCGTTGGAGACGGTGGCGATCTTCTTGGAGTTGATCTCGTAGTTGGTGATCTCTTCCCTGCGGTCGTTCTGCGAGGAGGATTGCGGACCCTCGGTGGCGGTCGTCTGCGTCTCGGGGAGGTTCTGCTCGACGCTGGCCGGGGTGGAGGCCTGCTTCTGGTTGTTGTTCTCGTTGGCGCGCACCGACTGCACCGAACGCTCGACGCGCGACTCCGGATCGAAGATCGTCTCCTCGGTTTGGCGGGTATCGGTGTTGACGTCGGCCTTGACGCTGGCGCGGAAATTGTCCGGGCCAAGATACGGGGTGAGGGCGCGCCGGATGTTGTCACCGATCTGCGCCTCGACGGTCTGCTCGACGCCCAGCGTGCGGGCGGCACTTGTGTTGGAGGGATCATCTCCCGCCGCCAGCAGATTGCCGTTGGAATCGAGCACCGTCACCTTGTCGGCCGACAGGCCGGGAACGGCGGCGGCGACGAGATGGCGGATCGACATGGCGCTTTTCTCGGCGTCGATGCCGGCGTAGCGGATGACGACCGACGCGGAGGGCTGCTGCTCGTCGCGGCGGAAATTGGCACGCTCGGACATAACGATATGGACGCGCGCAGCCTTGACGCCCGCGATCGACTGGATGGTGCGCGATATTTCGCCCTCCAGCGCGCGCACACGCGTGATCTGCTGCATGAAGGAGGTCAGGCCGAGCGAGCCGACATTGTCGAACAGTTCATAGCCGGCATTGGCGCTGGTCGGCAGGCCCTTTTCGGCAAGCAGCATGCGGGCCTGCGCGGTGGTGCCGGCCGGGACCAGGACCGAGGTTCCGTCGGAGCCGACGTCGAAGCCGATGCCGGCCTCGCCCAGCACGAGGCCGATCTGGTTCACGTCGGCGCGGTCGAGCCCGACATAGAGCGTGTCGTAGGCCGGACGGTTGAGATAGACGGAAGCGACACCGATGACGCTCATCACCAATGCGGCGATGCCCGCCAGCATGGCCAGGCGCTTCACGCCAAACCCGCGGAGATTCGCGATGATGCTCTGGATCTGTTCCGGCACGGTCGACTACTCCCAGCATGACTGTCCGCTGGAACACTAGCCCTCGAAGCTTGTGCGAAAATGAAATCGGGCCGCGCTCGGCGCGCGGCCCGTCAACCTTGAGGTGAAGACGTCGAGTGGGCGGTCAGCTCTTGAACAGCGACAGGATCGACTGCGAGGAACTGTTGGCGATCGACAGCGACTGGATGCCAAGCTGCTGCTGCACCTGGAGCGCCTGAAGGCGGGTCGATTCCTTGTTCATGTCGGCGTCGACGAGCTGGCCGACACCGCGGTCGATGGAGTCCATCAGGCTCTGCGTGAAGGTCTTCTGCAGGTCGATGCTGCTCTTGGCCGAACCGAGGATGGTGGCGGAATCGGTCAGCTGGCTCATGACGTTGTCGATCTTGGTGATCATCTGGGTGATGATGTCGTCGGTCACGCCTGCCGCAGTGATGTCGAGATTGTAGGCGGAAATATTGTCGACCTTGGTAACCGCCCCCGCCGCTGTCTGGCCGGCGGTGTTGGCTGCGATATCCGTTGATCCACCCGCGATCGATGCCGCATAGGCGGTGTCATACAGGGTCTGCGCGGCCGCGGTCGAATAGACCGATGTCTTGCGGTCGAGAATGCCCTGGTTCTTGACCTCGCCGGCAAGACCGGAATCGAAAAGCTTGGTGCTCTCGACATCGATGTCAATCGTCCCGAGCTGGACGGCGCCGGACGAGGTGCGGTTGAACGAGGACACGATCTTGGAGTCGGGCTGGACGCCGTCATTGGCGGCCGACACCTGCTTGGAGATCACCGACAGGAAATTCGAACCGGAGAAGGTGGCGGCGTCGGCAAAGGATTTCATCTGCGCCTGAAGCGCCGTGATTTCGGTCTGCGTCTTTGCCTTGGCGGCATCCGTCTGGCCGACGGTCGAAAGCAGCTTGGTTTTGATCTTGCCGATCGTGTCCAGCACATTGTTCATGCCGGTATAGGCGGTGTCGACCTTCGAGGCGCCGAGGCCGAGCGCATCCTGCACGGTCGAGAGCGCCTGGTTGTCGGAGCGCATGGTGGTGGCGATCGACCAGTAGGCGGCGTTGTCGGAGGCCTCGGAGACGCGATAGCCCGTCGAGACGCGGGCCTGTGTCTGCTCGAGCGACTTGTTGGTGGCGTTGAGGCTTTGAAGTGCAGTCAACGCCGCAGCGTTCGTCATGATGCTCGCCAAGAAACTCGCTCCTTCTCTAAGCCGGCATGCCCACAGGCCTGGTCGGCCTGCCCATCGGCTGCGATCGTGCCGGTCGGGCCGATTCGACAACCTGTCGTAAGCTATTGGTTAACCATAGCTAGCGCGATATGGTTAACGCCCTGTTAAAAGTCAGCTTTCGACAGTTAAGGAACGAGGATTGCGCGGGGCTGGAGCAAACGCAATCAGGCCGCGCTTTTGGCGCGGCCCGATATCTTGGTGCTGTTCGTGGATGGTGAAGGCGATCAGCCGCGGAAGAGCGACAGGATCGACTGCGACGAACCGTTGGCGATCGACAGCGCCTGGATGCCGAGCTGCTGCTGAACCTGCAGGGCCTGGAGGCGGGTCGATTCCTTGTTCATGTCGGCATCGACGAGCTGGCCGACGCCGCGGTCGATGGAGTCCATCAGGCTCTGCGTGAAGGTCTTCTGCAGGTCGATGGAGCTCTTGGCGGCGCCGAGCGTGGTGGCGGCGTTCGTCATGTCCTTGAGCGCAGCGTCGACGACGTTCATCATCCCCGAGATCTGGTCGTCGCTGAAGCCCTTGCCCGTTGCGGAGTCGAAGATCTTCAGGCTGGCGACCGAATAGGTGTCGCCGGCCGCAACGGTAGCACCAGCAGCCGGAGTAGCCGCCGTGGCGGTGACGCTGCCGTCGGTGCCCAGACGCGCGGCGTCGAGGATGCCCTTCGCGGTGCCGGCCGTGGTACCCGCCTCGTACAGCTTGGTGCTTTCCACGTTGACGTCGATCGTCGAGATCGATACCGCGCCGGAAGCGTCACGGTTGAAGGCCGAAACGATCTTGATGTCCGCCACGGACGTGCCCGTGCCGCTGTCCACGGACAGCATGTTGGTGCCGGAGAAGCTGGCGCCATCGGCATAGGCCTTCAGTTGCTTCTGAAGGGCGGCGATTTCGGTCTGGGTCTTTTCCTTGTCGGCATCCGTCTGGCCGTAAGAGGCGGTCAGCTTGGTCTTGATCTGGTTGATGGTGTCGATCGCGCTGTTCATGCCGGTGTAAGCGGTATCGACCTTCGAGGCGCCGAGGCCGAGCGCGTCCGAAACGGTCGACATCTGCTGGTTGTCGGAACGCATCGTGGTGGCGATCGACCAGTAAGCGGCGTTGTCCGAAGCCTGGGAAACGCGATAGCCCGTCGAGATGCGGGCCTGGGTGGTTTCGAGGTTCTTGTTGGTGGCGTTCAAGCTCTGCAGCGCGGTCAGCGCCGAGGCATTGGTCATGATACTGGCCATGTCTACTCGTACCTTACTTTTTACAGGTGTTTTTTGACATACCGGATTGGCCGGTATGACGGAGCGGCATCATGCCAATGATCTGTCTGAGACCCGATCACCCGCCATCTGCGGGGAATATGGCGGCAAGTCCCTACCAAAGGACTAAACCGGACGGTTAATCGAAAAATATTGTCGAAAAAACGGGAGGGCGCGGTTCGGCGCCGGGCGCGATCAGTTGAAGGAGCGCACCAGGCTGCCGACAAGCAGGTTCCAGCCGTCGATCAGCACGAAGAACAGGATCTTGAACGGCAGCGACACCACCGTCGGCGGCAGCATCATCATGCCCATCGCCATGGTGATGGTGGCGACGATCAGGTCGATGACCAGGAACGGCAGCACGATCAGGAAGCCGATCTCGAAGCCGCGCCTGATCTCGGAGATCATGAAGGCGGGCACCAGGATGCGCAGGTCGACGGTTTCCTTCGCAACGGTCTGGCCGCGTTCGCGCGCGAGGTCGGCGAACAGGTCGAAGTCCTTGTCGCGCACATTGTGCAGCATGAAGGTGCGGAAGGGATCGGAAATCTTCTCGAAAGCCTCGGTTTGGCTGATCTGGTTGTCCATCAGCGGCTTGACGCCGGTATTCCAGGCCTGGTCGAAGGTCGGCGCCATGACATAGAAGGTCATGAACAGCGACAGCGAAATGAGGATAAGGTTCGCCGGCGTCGACTGCAGGCCGATGCCGGCGCGCAGGATCGAGAAGGCGATGACGAAACGGGTGAAGCTTGTCACCATGATCAGCAGGCCCGGCGCCACCGAAAGCACGGTGAGCAGGCCGAACATCTGGATGATGTAGCCAACGGTGGTGCCGTCGGCCTTGCCGATGCCGCCGAGGTCCAGTTGCTGGGCCGTCGCGATCGATGTGGCGGCGCCGAGCAGCGCCGCGGCGAGAAGAAATTTCTTCATTCGAGCAGCAACGTCCTGATGAGTACCTCCTTGGCATGCCCCTGGCTGCGGATCGAGGCGCGCTCCTCGATATCGGCCTTCAGGTGCTGATAGCCGCTGGCGCCTTCTATCTGGTGCATCTTCAGGGTGCGCACGAAGGCCAGAAGATCCTGATGGATCTCATCCGACATTGCCGGCGGCTGCGGCGCGTCGTAGACCACCGACACTTCCATCCTGATCCAGGTCTCGGCGGGCGAGGCGATGTTGGTGGTGATCGGCGCCAGCGCGACGAGTGACGGTCCCGTGCCGGGCTCTTGCGCGTCGGCGGGCTTGGGCACCTTGCCCTCGTTTTCCGGCGCGACGGGTACCGATGCCGGTGCCCCCACACCCTTGAGATAGCCGCCGGACAGCCAGCCCATGCCGATGGCGGCAGCCGTCACCAGGAGCAGCATGGCGCCCTGGACGGCAAGGGAAGGACCCTTGCGAGACGGAACCTGTTCGACGCTGGCCACGGTGCTGCGGTCTCCAATGCCCTAGAATGGAAGAACCTGGTCGAGGATCTGCTGGCCGTAGGCCGGCTGCTGGACCTCGCTGACGCGGCCGCGGCCGCCATAGGAGATGCGCGCCTCGGCGATGCGTTCATAGGAGATGGTGTTCTCCGCGCCGATATCCGACGGGCGCACCATGCCGGCGATGGTGAGCACCCTGAGCTCATAGTTAACACGCACTTCCTGCGAGCCCCTGATCATCAAATTGCCATTGGGCAGGACTTCGGTGACGACGGCAGCAACGTTGAGCTCCAGGTTCTCCGAGCGCTTGATCTCGCCGTCCGCATTGGTTTCGGTGCTGGAGCTCAGGCCGGCGTCGCCCTTGCCGCTCGTGCTCTTGTCTTCCCATCCGAGCGTGACGTCGTAACCCAGCTTGCGCGAGGCGGTGCGGCTCCTGTCGTTCTGGTTCTTGAAGTTGGCCTTGTCGTTGAGCTTGATCCTGACGGTGAGAATGTCGCCTTCGCGCAACGCCCTGGGGTCGGTGAACAGCCGGCTCTGGCGATCGTCCCACAGCGAGAATTTCTTGACCGGCGCGGCAGGCGGCTCAGGATAGCTGTAGGGCGAAGCTCCTTCACTGCCGATGCCGGAACCGACCGGCGACAGTGAAGGCTCCCTGCCGATCTCCTTGAGATTGGTGCCGCAGCCGGACAAAGCTGCGACCGCGCACAGGATGAGCGTTCTGCGGATCATGACGGATCTACCCTTCGGGCTGCGCTGGCCATGATGCCGGTGAGCGTCGCCGCCGCCTTCTGGTCCATTTCGTTGAGGATGACGCCGGCCTTGCGCGAATCCAGCTTCATCAGGATGGCCGCGGCGAGATCGGCATTGACGATGGCCAGGCGCTCGGCCGCCGCGTCGGGCTTCATGCCGGCATAGATCTTGACGACGCTGTCCTCGGCCCGGGCCAGGAACACCTCGCGCCGCTTCAGCCAGGTCTCGTATTCGGCCCGCTTTTCGTCCAGTGCCTTCATGCGTTGGTCGATGCCGGCCTGGAGCTGTTTCAACTCCTCCGCCTGCAACACGTAGCGGCGGTCGCGGGCGGCGTCGGCTATGTTGGAGCAGAAGCGCTCGATCTCGCTTTGGTCGGGAGCCTTCTCCCGGGCCAACAGCTGCGGCGCGGGTGCGGGCGGCGCCCCCGGCAGGACCTGGCGGACGGCTTCCTCGGCATGCACGCCGCTGGAAAAGGCCGCCAGAGCGCAGGCCGCGAACAGGATCGCGGCGGGGCGGCATCCTTGATGGAATGAGGGGAAGAAGATCATCGGCATCGCCTATTGGAGAACCAGATCGGCTTGCAGGGCGCCGGCCGACTTGATGCCTTGCAGGATGGCAATGATGCCGTCGGGCTTCACGCCGAGGCGGTTGAGGCCGGAAACAAGGGTTTGCAGGTCCGGGCCGTCGAGCACGGCGACGCGCGCGTCGGGCCGGCTGGCGTCGATGGCGGTGAACGGCTCGACGGCGGTTTCGCCCTTGGAGAATGGTTCGGGCTGCACGACGCGCGGCGCTTCGGTGATGCGCACCGTCAGCGTGCCGTGGCTGATGGCCACGCGTGAGATCTTGACGTCGTTGCCGATGACTATGGTGCCGGTGCGCTCATCGATGACGACGCGGGCCGGCGTATCGGATTCGACCACGAGGTTCTCGATCTCGGCGTAGAAGCGGGCCGCCGATACGCTTTTCGGCCGTCTGATTTGCACGGTGCGGGAATCGCGCTCGGCCGCCACGCGCATGCCGAAGCGCTGGCTGGTGTAGTCATTGATCGCGTCGGCGATGCGAATGGCGGTCGAGAAATCGGGATTGCGCAGCTGCAGCGTCAGTATCGGCTGGTCATCGAACTCGGCCTTCACGGCACGCTCGATGATGGCGCCGTTCGGCACGCGGCCCGCGGTCGGGACGCCTTGCGTCAACTGCTCGGCCTGACCCTGGGCGGTGAAGCCCGAAACGATGACCGCGCCCTGGCCGACGGCATAGATTTCGCCGTCCGCCGCCTTCAGCGGCGTCATGATCAGCGTGCCGCCGGCGAGCGAGGTGGCGTCGCCCATCGAGGAGACGTCGATGTCGATGCGCGCGCCCGACTGTACGTAGGGCGGCATGTTGGCGGTGACGATGACGGCGGCGACGTTCTTGGCGCGCGCTCTGCCGCCTTCGGTGGCGATGCCGAGATTCTCCAGCATGGCGCGGATCGACTGTTCGGTGAACGGCGAGTTGCGCAAGCTGTCGCCCGATCCGGCGAGGCCGATGACCAGGCCGTAGCCGACGAGCTGGTTGTCGCGCGAACTCTGCAGCTGCGCGATGTCCTTGATGCGCGAGGCGACCTGGCCCGGCGGCAGCGAGCTTGGCCCGGGCGAGACGCGGAACATGCGCGTGGTGGTGGCCGGATCATATTCAGGATCGTCATAGACGCCGCCATTCCTGGCGGCGAGTTCGCGCTTGGCCTTGGGCGTGAGGCCGTCGGCCAAGGCAGGCTGCAGGCCGAGCGCGGCCGCAAGCAGAAGAGCAAGCGGACGCATCATGAAGCGCTGACCTGGATGGTTCCGTCAGCCATCACCGTGCCGGAGAGAATTTTCCCGCTGTCGCTGTTGCGAACCTTGATGAGATCGCCGGCCGAGCCTGGCTGCAAGGTCACGGCGGTGGCCGATATCGTCAATCCGCCGGCGATGAAGAAGACCTGCACGGCTGCGCCCTGCTCGACCAGCCAGGCGTCGCGAATGGCGGCGGCGGGGATGTAGCGGCCGGGCAGCAGCGTGCGCTTGGCGATCTTGCCCTGGAGTTCCTCGGCAAGGGTGGCCACCGCGTCGGGCTTGTGCTTGCCGGGGATGAGGGTCACCTGCTTGAGGGCCGCGAGCTCGATGGTCTCGCCGGGATAAATGACCCGGTTTGGGATCAGCACGACCTCGCCGGCAGGCTGGCTGCTGGCGATCTGCGTTGCCGACCGGTTGGCCGCGTCCTGCGCGAAAGCCGGCATGCCGCCGGTCACCAGCGCAAGGACGAGCGCGGTGCGGCGGAACGCGGAGCAGGAGACCGGACCGGCCATTGTCGTTACCTGATGTTCTTGGAGACGACCGAGGCCATGTCGTCGGCGGCCTGGATGACCTTGGAATTCATCTCATAAGCGCGCTGCGCCGAGATCAGTTCGGTGATTTCCTTGACCGGGTCGACGTTGGAGGCCTCGAGATAGCCTTGCTGGATGGTAGCGAAGCCGGGATCGCCCGGCACGCCGGCATTGGCGGGGCCGGAAGCGGTGGTTTCCTGGAACAGATTGTCGCCGAGCGGCGCCAGTCCCGCTTCGTTGGCGAAGTTGACGATCTGGAGTTGGCCGAGATTCTGCAGATCGGTCTGGCCGTCGATGCGGGCGAAGACCTGGCCCGTCTTGTTGACGATGACCTCGACGGCGTCGACCGGGACGTTGATCGCTGGAATGACGCTGGCGCCGTCCACCGTCACCAGCTGGCCTGTGGCGTTGGTGTTGAAGGCGCCGGCGCGGGTATAGAGCGTGCCGCCATCGGCGCCTTCGATCTGGAACCAGCCCCTGCCGGTGAGCGCCATGTCGAAACTGTTGCCGGTGCTGGTCAGTTCGCCCTGGGTGTGGACGTTGCGCACGGCGGTGGTCTTGACGCCGAGGCCGATCGAGACGCCCTCCGGCACCAGCGAAGCGTTGGAGCGGTTGGGCACGCCTTGCGTGCGGTCGACCTGGTAGAGCAGGTCGGAGAATTCGGCCCGCGCCCGCTTGTAGCCGGTGGTGTTGATGTTGGCGATATTGTTGGCGATGACTTCCAGATTGGTCTGCTGGGCGTTCATGCCGGTGGCGGCGATGGCGAGTGCTTTCATGGCCGAACTCCTCAGATGCCCATGCGGCTGACTTCGAGATAGGCCGAAACGACCTTGTCGCGGATGGCGACGGCGGTCTGCAGCGCCTGCTGGGCGCTCATCACGGCATCGACGACCTGACGGGTGTCGGCGTCGCCCTTGAGCGCCTGGACCGAGACCTGCTCGGCGTTCTGCAGCGTGTTGACGGTCTTTGTGGCCGCCTGGCTCAGCGCCTCGGCGAAGGAGGTGCCGAGGTTGCCTGCGCTCGCGGGCGCAACGCCGCCCTGAAGCAGCTCAGTCGCCGTGTCGCCAAGTCCAGGCTTCAGGTTTAGCGCGCCGATGCCGTTCACGATCATTGGTTCCTCATCAGGTCGATGGTCATTGAAATGAGATCGCGCGCCTGCTTCACGACTTGCAGGTTGGCCTCGTAGGAGCGGTTGGCCTCGGTCATGTCGGCCATTTCGATCAGCACGTTGACGTTGGGCATCTTGACGTAGCCCTTGTCGTCGGCGGCCTCGTTGCCGGGTTGGAATTCCACGGGAAAATCGCTGGGATCGCGGTCGATCGAGTTCACTTCGACCGTTGAGCTGCCAGTGGTCCGGTCGAGCTCCGAGACGAAGCTGATGGTCTTGCGGCGATAGGGGTCGGAGCCGGGGGTGGTGCCGGTCGACTGGGCATTGGCGAGGTTTTCGGAAACCACGCGCAGCCGCTCCGACTGGGCGCCGAGGCCGGAGGCTGCTACTTTGAGGGCTGCTGTGAGCGCGTCCATGGTCAGCTCTTCACCGCCATCATCATCATCGAATGGAATGCCTTGACGATTGCCGTGTTGAGCTCGAAGGAGCGGCGCACCTCACCGGCCTTGAGAAGCTGGTCCTCGAGCACGACGGTGTTTTTGGACGGCATGACGACGCCGTCGTCTTCCTGTGGCTTGATCGCGAAACCGGCATTGGTCGCGGCGCTGCCGAGGTGTCCGGCCTGTGTCGTCTGCAACGACACCGCCGCGCGGTCGAGCACCTTTTCGAACGGCTCGACATCGTTTGCCGTATAGCCCGGCGTGTTGGCGTTGGCGATGTTGCCGGCGACCGCCGACTGACGCACGGCCAGCCATTGCGCCTGCTTGGCGGCGAGATCGAAAAGAGAAACGGGCTCCATGGGAATCTCCGGGCGTGTGCCCAAAGACTAAGCCGCCAGTCTTGCGCGGACCTTGCGGGCGGACGCAACCGGCAAGCGCGGCGAACTTATCTGGAAAGCTCGATCACCTGGTTGGCGCTGGTGACCATCACCCATTTGCCGTTGCGTTGCTCGATCGACGACACCTTGTTGGAATCCGGCAGTATCGAGCCGCGCTGGACCATCCACAGCCCGGTGTCGTCCTCGATCATGGCGCGGCCATTGGCGACGTGGACCATGCGGAATTTGGTGACGTCGGCCGGAAAGGGCTGGTCATCTGGTGCCGGGGCGGCGCTGGGATCGTCCTGCACGGTTCCGGTGGCAAGCAGGTCGATATTGGCATTCGGAACGTCCTTGGCCGTCAGCGGCGCGCTGCGCTCGGCAACCATGCCGCCGCCCTCGCGTCCAGAATTGGTGCCGGTGCCGCCGAACTTGATTGCCTGGACGCCGAACTGTTCCTGATTGAAGAAGATATACCAGGGGAACAGCGCGCAGATCAGGCCGAGCGTGATGCCGAGCGCGGCGATGACGAAATCGCTGCGCCGGCCGGCCTTCTTGCCCAGCCTGGGAAACGCGGCCTTGGGCGGCTGCGGCCATTGCGGCGCCGCGAAGAGCCCGTCGATGGCCGAGTTGCGGCTGGCTTCGATCTCTTCTTCGGCTTTCGCCTCAGCGATCATTTCGCGCAGGATACGCTCGGTATGCTGGAGCTCAGTCCCCTTGTTCGGCATTCTGCTTTCCCTTGAGATGGCGGGCGAGATCGGAGAACGGATCAGCGGACGGGCGGTCCTTCGGCGATTGCATCAGCGCCTCGTAGATCAGGGGTACCTGGCGCACCGCCATATCGAGTTCCACGTCGGCGCCGCCCTGGTAGGCGCCGAGCAGGCGGATGTCGCGCGTGTCCTCGAAGCGGGAGATCATCGACTTCAGCCGCGTCACCAGCGCGCGCTGCTCGACGCTCCAGGCCTTGCCGGCCAGGCGTGATATGGACGACAGCGGATTGACCGGCGGATAGCGGCCCTGTTCGGCGATCGCGCGGTCGAGCACGACATGGCCGTCAAGGATGCCGCGCACGGAATCGGCCACTGGATCGTTGTGGTCGTCGCCGTCGACCAGCACGGAAATGATCGCGGTGATCGATCCTTTCCCTTCCACTCCCGGCCCGGCGCGTTCGAGCAGCTTCGGCAGCTCGGTGAAAACCGAAGCGGGATAGCCGCGCGCGACCGGCGGCTCACCCGTTCCCGTCGCAACTTCGCGCAGGGCGTGGGCAAAGCGGGTGATCGAATCCAGCACCAGAAGCACGCGGTGGCCCTGGTCGCGAAAATGTTCGGCGACACGCATCGCGGTGTCCGGCGCCCGCCGGCGCATCATGGCGCTTTCGTCGCTGGTGGCGACGACGGCTACGGTCTTGGCCATGCTGTCGCCGATCGTGTCCTCGAGGAATTCGCGGACCTCGCGGCCGCGTTCGCCGATCAGCGCCACGACCACGGTGTCGAAGGCGTCTGCGCCGGCGAGCATGGCCAGCAGCGTCGACTTGCCGACACCGGAACCGGCAAAGACGCCCATGCGCTGGCCGAAACAGAGCGGCGTGAAAATGTCGATGATCTTGACCCCGGTCATGAAGGCGGTGCCGACGCGCTGGCGCGCCATGGCGCCGGGCGTGGCGGCCCCGGACATGCCGTCGCCCCTGATCAATGGCGGGCCACCGTCGATCGCCCGGGTGAGCGCGTCGATCGTGCGGCCGCGCCACGAGGCATGCGGCGCCACGGCGAGCGGACCGCGACGGAAAACGGCGTCGCCTATGCCGGCATCGGCACTGCGTTCGAAGGGGGCCACGACAATCTCGTCGCGGCTGATCTTGACGATCTCGCCGCGGCGCGTGCCGGCATGGCCGCGCTGTTCGACAAGATCGCCCAGCCTGGCGAAATCCGAAAGGCCGCGCACCTTGTAATGCGTCGATGTGACTTCGGTGACGAGGCCGCCGCGTTTGAGCAGTCCCTCGGCATCGCTGAAGCGCCGCCATATCCGCTCCAGCGCGGCAAGCCGGTCTTCCGGCGTTGGCTGGGGCAGTCTTTCGGGTGCGCGCAGGGTTGGCTGGTCGAGCGACATGCTACTTCGAGCCGAGCGTCTTGATCGCCTCGTCGGTGGAGGAATCAGTCTGCCGCATCAGGGCGGCGGTGTTCTCGAAAGCGCGCTGGACCATGATCAGCCGCGTCATCTCCAGCACCGGATTGACGTTGGATTCCTCGACGAAGCCCTGGGCGACGCCGATATCGGCGCGATCGGTCACCGGCTCGGGCGTGCGCGCCGGCACGATACCGGAATTGCCGTAGCGCACGAAATTCTCACCCGGATCGAAATTGTACAGGCCGATGGAGCCTACCAGCTGATCGTTCTGGCGCAACGATCCGTCGGCTCCGGCCTTGGGCGGGCCGTTGCGGGGGTCGAGCTGGATCGGTGCGCCGCCGGCGTCGAGCACGGGATGGCCCTCGACCGACATCAGCTCGCCATTCTCGTTCATCGAGAAGCGGCCATCGCGGGTCATGACGGTGCCGACCGGCGTCTCGATGGCGAACCAGGCGTCGCCCTGTATGGCGAAATCGAACGGATTGCCGGTCTCGGTCAGAGAGCCATGGGCGCCGGAAAGGTAGGTCTTGCCCGAGGAGGCGAAGGACACGGATTTCGGCCCGGTGCCGGACACCACGTCCTCGAACTTCACGCCGGTGGCGCGAAAGCCGACGGTCGAGGCGTTGGCGACATTGTCGGCGATCGTGTCGAGCCGACGCTCGAGCGCGATCTGCGAGGAAAGGGCGACGTAGAGACTGTCCCGCATGGTCAGAACTTCAACTTCTGCATGGCCATCATCAGGTCGGTGGAGATCCCCGCCGTGACCGGCTTGGCGAAGAGCACGCTGATCGACGACACGGCTGACGAGGTCGGGTGGTTGATCTCGTACATGGAGGTGAAGCGGGTCAGGAACTTGCCGAGCTTTTCGGGGTCGGAGAAATCGGAAATGTCGAGCTTCTGCTCGAACAGCTGCGCCTGCTTGTCGACGTCGGCGGTGGCGAAGGAATCGGGCAAGCCGAGCACTGTGCGCACCACACTGGCAAGAGCGGTGTCGGCGAGCACATTATACCAGCTGGTGATATCAGGCGCCTTGCGCTGGAAATAGAGCGCCAGCCGTACGCCCTCGTTTGTTTGGCCGGCATCCTCCTCCAGCGTCTGGCGCATGTATTTGTCGACGGTCGGCTGCTGTGCCGGATTGGTCGCGGTGGCCGCTTCGCCGTATTGTTCGAAGTTGAAGGCGGAGGCGAGCCCGGCATAGGCTTTGTTGGTCATCTTGTTGGCGACGCTGTCGGGGTCGCGGACGCCACCGGCCAGAACGCTGCGGATGAGATCCTTCCTCTCTGTCGCCGGATCGAGCGCGTAGGCCGAGAGGGCATAATTGTACAAGCGGCTGTTGGCCATCAGATCGTCGATGGATTTCACGTTCGTGATGTTGGCCAGATAATATGCGGTCTCCGACTTGATGTAGTCCGCATTTGGCTTGATCAGGCCAAGCGCCGACCCTGTCGTGTAGATTTTCGGCGTATCTTTCAGCACTGCGTCGCGCGTGGTCGTCTGATCGCCATATTGGGCAAAATCGAAGGCCGTGACGAAGTTGGCGTATCGTTTATCGGTCAGCTTGTTTGCAGGGCTGTTGGGATCGCTCACGCCGCCCTCGAGCATGGCGCGGATCTGCCGCGGGGTTTCGGTTGACGCATCCAGTCCATAGGACGCCATGGCGAATGTAAGCAGGCGCTTGTCCGCCATGAGGTCGTCAATCGACTTCACCTTGGAAATGTTTGCCGCGTAGTAGTCGGCCTCGCCCTTGACGTACTGCGCGCTCGGCTTGACCAACGTCAGCCCGGCTCCGGCCATGTAGCCCTTAGGCACCGCCTGCTGGACGTTGTCGCGCGTGGTCGTCTGATCGCCATACTGGGCGAAGTCGAACGCCGAGACGAAGTTGGCGTAACTCTTGTCGGTCAGCTTGTTGGCGGGACTGTTGGTATCGCTGACGCCACCTTCGAGCATCGCCCTGACCGTTGCGGCCGGTTCGGTTTCGGCGTCGAGCCCGAATGCGGCCATCGCGTATGTCAGCAGGCGGCTGTCGCCCATCAGGTCGTCGATCGACTTAACCTTGGAGATGTTGGTGACATAATAGGCGGTTTCGCTCTGATAGTAAGAGAAGCCCGCCTGCGAGGCGCCGATCTGGACTTGCAGCGCATAGTTGCCGGTCACCAGCTGCTGCGCCTTGTTGTAAACCGTGGTATTGGCGCCGTTGGCTGCGAAGTTGAAGGCGCTGACAAATTCGGCGTAGCGCTTGTCGGTCAGCTTGTTGGCGAAACTGTCGGGGTCGGAAACGCCTTCCTTGAGCGCCTTGACCATGAACGCCTTGGCGTAAGCCATGTCCTCCAGGCCGTAGGCCTTCATGGCATATTTGAACAAACGGTCATTGTTGACGAAATCGTCGATCGATTTCACCTTGGTGATGTTGTCCAGATAATATTTGGTGTCGCGATCGACCGTCGGCTGCTTTTCGATGCGGTCGATCGACTTGTCGATGTCCCTGGTGATCAACTGGTAGCTGGTATAGGTACTGAGCAAGGACGCGCCTCCGGCCGAAGCTATGCCAGCACAATAGACTCACTTCCTTGCGCGAAACTGAATCGCGCCGATCGGCTCGATACCGCTCCGATTCAAGCCTCACACAAGGCACGGGGACTATCCCTTGCACCTGACTTGAAATGCGGAAGGACCTCTCGTGGGCATTCTGATTGGACTGGTGGTGACGCTCGGCTGCGTCCTTGGCGGCTTCATGGCCATGGGCGGGCATCTGCATGTGCTGATGCAGCCCTGGGAAGCGGTGGTCATCTGCGGCGCCGCACTCGGCACCTTCCTCGTCGCCAATCCGATGAAAACGGTCAAGGACACCGGCAGGGGCATCCTCGAAGCCTTCAAGCAGGCCGTGCCGAAGGAGCAGGATTATCTGGAAACGCTCGGCGTGCTGCACAGCCTGATGCGTGAACTGCGTTCGAAGTCGCGCAGCGAGGTCGAGGCGCATATCGACAATCCCGAGGAATCGGCGATCTTCCAGGCATTCCCCACCGTGCTGAAGAACCACGACCTGACGCATTTCATCTGCGACTATTGCCGTATCATCATCATCGGCAACGCCCGTTCGCACGAGATCGAGGCGCTGATGGATGAGGAAATCCAGACCATCAAGTCCGACAAGATGAAAGCCTACCACGCGCTGGTGGCGGTCGGCGACGGCCTGCCGGCGCTCGGCATCGTCGCCGCCGTGCTCGGCGTGGTCAAGGCGATGGGCGCGCTCGACCAGTCGCCGGAAATCCTTGGCGGCCTGATCGGCGCCGCCCTCGTCGGTACCTTCCTCGGCATCTTCCTGTCTTACGCGGTGGTCGGGCCCGTCGCCACCAAGATCAAGACGGTGCGCGAGAAGAAGAACCGGCTCTACATCATCGTCAAGCAGACGTTGCTCGCCTACATGAACGGCGCCCTGCCGCAGGTGGCGATCGAGTTCGGCCGCAAGACCATATCGTCCTATGAACGGCCGACCATCGACGCCGTCGAGCAGAGCACGATGAACACCGGCTCCGCCGAGAAAAGGGCCGCCTGAGCGATGCGCGACAGATCGGTGCCGACATTGTCATGACCAGTCCCGGCAGTCCCTCACAAGCGCGCTCCCTGATCATCGAGCGCCTGGTCGGCGACAGCGGCGAGGCCGCCCAGGTCATCGGCGCCGGCCGGGGCATGGCAGAGCGCGCTGCGCCGCTGCTGCAGAAGAGCCTGACCAGTGAGCTTGGAGTTCCGGTCACCGTCGATCTCAGGGGGGTCGAGGTCAGCCGCGTCGCGGAGGCCCGCTCCCGTGCCGGCGATACGTTTGCCATGACCATCGTTTCGTCAGCCACGTCCTCCGATGCCATGACCCTGGTGATCGATGCGCCGGCGATCGCGGTCACGCTTTGCACGCTGTTCGGCGGCGACCCGGAGATGCCGGCATCGCCGATAGAGCGTGATCTGTCGCAGATCGAGGTCGATGTTTCGACCATGATGTTCCAGCAGGTCGCGCAGGCACTGAACGGATCGGGACGACGGTCGCTCGACCTGCGCCTGCCAGTGCCGCGGGCGATGTCGGGCACCGAAGCCAAACGACACGTGTTGCGCGACGGCGCTGCAATCCGCATCGTCTTCGGCATCTCGACGCCGGCCGACAGCGGCACCGTCACGGTGACGATGCCGCAGCGTGTCGTGCTGGCCAGCCGGGACAGCGCTGCTGCCGGCGGCGAGAACGATCAGGGCGCCAGCTGGCGCGCGCGCTTTTCGGAAGAAGTGATGCGCTCCACGGTAGCGCTCGAGGCGACCATGCCGCTGGCCCGACTGACGCTCGGCGATCTTGCCGATTTCGAAATTGGCCAGATCATCGAATTCGAGGAAACGGCGCAATCGCAAGCGCGTCTCGGCGCGCGCGGCAAGACGCTGTTCGTATGCGAGTTCGGCAAGCTGGGACAGAATTACACCGTCCGGATCAAGCATCCCTATGATGCCGGACAGGATTTTATCGACGGGCTCATGCCGGCTGGTGCCGGGCACGCCTGAGCTTTTGGAGACGATGCATGGCCAAGACCAAGGCAGAAGCCGAAATCGACCAGCCGGACGAGCAGCTCGACCGCGCCATCGAGGAATTGCGCGGGGTTCTGCATGAAGAGGAACAGCGCCCCGATATCGCGTTCAAGGCCGCGTCCGCGGCCAATTCGAGCGTCATCATGAACATCCCAGTCGACGTCCAGATCATTCTCGGCAGCACCGAGATGCCGGTGTCCGACCTGATGGCGCTGCAGAAGGGCTCCACGGTGGCGCTCAACCGCCGCATCGGCGAACCGGTCGACGTGGTGGTCAACGGCCGCAGAATAGCGCGCGGCGAGATCACCGTGCTCGAAAGCGACCCGTCGCGCTTCGGCATCAGGCTGACCGAAATCATCGCCGGCACGAAGGGCGCGTGAAGATGCGTCGCGGGTCTTGCCGGCGGCAGCGGGAGCGAAAGGCATGACAACGTCCCTTTCCCTGACGCGTCCGCAGAAGGCGGCCGCCATACTGGTGGCGATGGGCAAGCCGTCGGCCAGCCGCCTCTTGAAATTCTTCAAGCAGGAGGAATTGAAGGCGCTCATCGAGGGCGCCCGGCTGCTCAGGACCATTCCGCAAGGCGATCTCGAGCGCATCGTCGCCGAGTTCGAGGCGGAGTTCACCGAAGGGGCGGGACTGCTCGATTCCGCCGACAGGATGGACACCATCCTCAATGAATCGCTGTCACCCGAAGAGATGAGCGCGATCATGGGTGACAAGAAATTCGAGGTTGCGCCGGAAGGTCCGCCGCCGATCTGGCCCGAGCTCGAGAAGCTCGAGCCGGTGCGGCTTGGTACTTTCCTGGCCGGTGAACATCCGCAGACTGCGGCCATGGTGCTGTCGAAGCTGGCGCCGCAGGCGGCGGCGAGCGTGCTGTTGACGTTGAGCAAGCCGACGCGCGGCGAGATCATCAAGCGCATGGTGACGATGGCCAATGTTCCCGACGCCGCCAGCAGGATCGTCGAAAATCGGCTGCGCACCAGCGTGCTGGCGGAAACCGCGACCAAGGATACATCGGCCGGACAGGCGCGCGTCGCCAGCGTTCTCAACGAATTGGACAAGCCGCTACTCGAGGAGATCATGCAGGACCTGGAGGCCGCCGGCACGCCCGATCTCGACGGCGTCCGGGCTCGGCTGTTCTCCTTCGACGATTTGCCGCTGCTTACCCAGAAAGCGCGCGTGCTTCTATTCGACGGGCTGTCGACCGAACTGGTCACGCTGGCGCTGCGCGGCACTTCGGCGATCCTTGCCGAAGCGGCGCTGTCGGCGATCGGCGCGCGCTCGCGGCGCATGATCGAAGCCGAACTCGGACAAGGATCCGAAGGGGTTCCCCTCGCCGACATCATGGCGGCGCGCAAGACGATCGTGACGACGACAATCCGGCTGGCGCGCGAAGGCGCGTTCGAGCTTCCCGCGACCCAGAACGCCGCCGCCTAAGGCCGGATCATGGCAGAGGCGGTCGACAAGGATTCCAAAACCGAAGAAGCGACGGAAAAGAAGATCCGCGACACCATCGAACAGGGCAAGCTGCCCCATTCGAGGGAGACCGCGCTCCTGGCCTCCTTCGTCGCCATACTGGTGTTCACCGTCTTCTACGCCAAGGATGCCATTGTCGATCTCGGCATGTTCCTGTCGATGTTCCTGGAGAAGCCGGAAGCCTGGCCGATGGACACCGAGACCGACGTCATCGCGCTCTACAAGATCGTCATGCTGGAGGTGGGCCGTGCCATCCTCAGCCTGCTGGTGCTCCTGACCATCGCCGGCATCGGCGCCTCGGTGTTCCAGAACATGCCGCAGTTCGTCGGCGAACGCATCAGGCCGCAGCTGTCGCGCATCTCGATCGTCAAGGGCTGGAACAGGCTGTTCGGGGTGCAGGGCTGGGTCGAGTTCCTGAAGGCGCTCGGCAAGGTGGGCTTCGCCATCGTCGTGCTCGCCTTCACGCTGTCCGAGGATCACCGCAAGCTGCTCGGCGGCATGATCACCAATCCCGTCGCCTTCGGCCTCGTCATCCGCGGCATCGCGGTCGACATACTGGTGGCGATCGTCTTCGTCATGGGCCTGATCGCGGCGATCGACATCGTCTGGTCGCGCTTCCACTGGAAGCAGGACCTGCGCATGAGCAAGCAGGAGGTCAAGGACGAGTTCAAGCAGTCCGAGGGTGACCCGATCGTTAAGTCGCGGCTGCGCTCGCTGGCGCGCGACCGCGCTCGCAAGCGGATGATGACGGCGGTGCCGCGCGCGACGTTGATCATCGCCAACCCGACGCACTTCTCGATCGCGCTTAAATATGTGCGCGACGAGGATTCGGCACCGCTGGTGCTGGCCAAGGGGCAGGATCTGGTGGCGCTCAAGATCCGCGAAATCGCGCGCGAGCACAACATCCCGATCTTCGAGGACGTGGCGCTCGCCCGCTCCATGTACAAGCAAGTTTCGGTCGATAGTGTGATCCCGTCGCAATTCTACCAGGCCGTCGCCGAACTGGTGCGGATCGTCTACTCGAAAAAGGCTGAGCGCAGACAGATTTCATGAACCGCCAACCGCACGCCAACTCCCGCGAGATCATCGTCGCCAGCGCCATCGAGCAAGTCGTGGCGGAGCTCAGGCTGATCGATGTCGCCGATTATATCGCCTTCATCCGGCTGGAGCATTTCGCCTGCCTGTCGGACCTGGTCGATTCCGCGGCGGAGCTGTTCTTCAAGCCGGGCACGCTGAGGCTCGGCCATGGCGGCGAGGCGCATGTCGACTGGAGCGGCAGCCCGCGCATCGTGCTCGATCTCGAGCTTCGGCCGCCCGGCGTCACCGTCTATTTCCAGCTGACGCTGAGCGAAAAAGGCGCCTCGGTCGCGGTCAACTACGTGTCGTTCGAAAAGCCCGGCGAGGACCCCGAGCACAACACCGCCCTGCTTGAGGCGGTGGTCGAACAGGCGCGTATCCGCAAGGTCGAGCCGCTGGCGTTCTAACTATTCGATCAGGCCGAGCCGCAGCGCCTTGGCGACCGCCTGGTTGCGGTTGACGGCGTTGAGCTTCTGGGTCGACTGGGTGAGATACTGGTTGGCGGTATGCACCGACAGTTTCAGCAGCCGCGCTATCTCCTCGCTGGTATTGCCGTTGGCGGTCAGCTTCAGGCATTCGAGCTCGCGCTTGGAGATCGCGCGCGTCTTGCCGACATCGCCCGGCCGCATGCGGGCGACAGCGGCGAACAGCGAAAAGCAACGGGCGTGGATTTCATAGAGCGCGTCCTGCGGCAGGGCGATCTCCGAGCCGAGGAAGACGACGAGGCCGCATTGGCCGCGATCGGCGTGGACGGGAAAGGCGATGCCGCTGCTGCCGGGCGCCAGCGGCGCCATCTGCTCGGTCCAAGCAAGGCCGCCGAACATCTCGCTCATGGCCGCCACACCGTCATCCGTCCACCAGCGCGGTTCGGTCGAGATCCTGCTATGGCGCACGATCTCCTCGCCATTGGCGCCCGAGATGAACTTGGTCGCCACCGATATGCCGGGATAGTCGGAATCGAAGCACGGCACCAGCCGCGCCCGCTCGAGCGACGGGCTGACGAAGAACAGGCCGAAGGCCGAGGCATTGATGTCGACGGCGATCCACCGGCAGCGCCGCACAGCATCGGGAATGGTCACGGCGTGATGCGTTTCGGAGCCGAGCGAGAAGGCACCGAACGGATTGCGCTGGTCGTTAAAAAGGGCCTCGGCGGCCTGCTTGACGTCGGCCTGTTTCAAATGATGCCGCTCCTGATCGCCGTGGCGATGGCCATCGCGCGGTTGCTGGCCGCGAATTTCTGGATGGCGTGGGTGATGTAGCTGTTGACGGTGTTGGAGGACACGCCAAGGATGACGGCAACCTCGTCCGTGGTCTTGCCTTCCGAGACCCAGAACAGGCATTCGCGCTCGCGGTCCGACAGCGGATCCTGCATGGCGGCGGCGGCGATCAGTTGCGGAATATGCGAGAGCGCGTAGCAGCACTTCAACTGCGCCTTCATCAGCGCCGGTTGGTCGATCCGACCGGCGGCTGCCGCCGAGAACAGCGCGAACAGGCGTTGGCGGCCGACATTCAGCCTGAGCGAATAGATCTCGGCATGGCCGAGCACGTCGAGCAGACGTGCCTCTTCGCCGGAGACCAGCCCCTCGGCCTGTGGTGCCTGCGCCGACACCAGCGGCCTTGGACGCATGCCCGGCGCGACGGTGAGCGCGCCCTGGGCAAGGCCAGCGATTAGCCGCTTGCCGATCAGTTCGATGGCGTCGAAAATCCAGTTGGACGAGACGATGCGCGCGTCGTTGCGGTCCTGATCGTGGACGATGGCGACCAGCATATAGCTGTCGGCACCGATCTCGGCGGTCAACTCCATGAAAAAGCTGGTGAGATCGCCGCGCGACGTCAGGCGCGAGCCCAATGTGTCGGATTGAAGAAGCGCGGCGGGACTGCTCATTTGCTGTTTTTGGCCGGAATCGATGCTGATGTCCGGATGCTGGAGAGCCAGCCGCCGAACCGGAAAACGCGTTACATTTACGAGACACACACAAGCGCGGGGTCGCGCCCGATCAGACGGAATCCATTCAGGGAACGCGAAGCCGTCCGCGTCTGGCGCCGGAATATTCCGGCACGTGAGACTTTGGGTGGTCGCCGTGCCCCCCGAGGACCGGCTGATTCGGGTCTAATCTACCCGTAGATGAATCTGACATCAAACGCGATTTGACAAAATCGAATCGAGTGGACTCAAGCCGCGACTCAGGAGCCGATTTTCGCGCGTTTCGGTGCGTGGAAATACCCGAGCCATGCAAGCCGGTCATCTCGGCCGGGCTGTTTCGGTCGCGCCCACCAAGGGGCTAGAGGATGTCAAAGAGCGGCTGACGCCGCCCTTTTTCGTGGTTTCCCTGAGAGCTGCCGCGCTTCGGGCAGCCGGTGTCACCGGCCCTCGAAGCCGGTCAGCACGCCGACGGCATTGATGCCGATTTCCTCGACGGCGTAGCCGCCTTCCATGACGAACAGCGTCGGCAGGCCGAGCCTGGCGATGCGGCGGCCGATCATGGGATAGTCCGACGACTTCAGCTTGAACTGGCTGATAGGATCCTTCTCGAACGTGTCGACGCCGAGCGAGACGATGACGACGTCTGGCGCGTAGGCGGCGAGCCTGGCGCAGGCGTCTTCCAGCGAGGCGCTCCAGGCGTCCCAGCCGGTGCCGAACGGCATGGGATAGTTGATGTTGAAACCTTCGCCCGCGCCGGCGCCACGCTCGTCGGCATGGCCGAGGAAGAACGGATATTCGACCATCGGGTCGCCGTGCAAATTGAGGACCTGCACGTCGGCGCGGTCGTAGAAGATCTCCTGTGTGCCGTTGCCGTGATGATAGTCGACATCGAGGATCGAGATGCGGCTGGCCCCCTGGTCGCGGAACCACTGCGCGGCAACGGCCGCGTTGTTGATGTAGCAATAGCCGCCCATGAAGCCGGCTCCGGCATGGTGGCCGGGCGGACGGCAGAGCGCGAAGGCGGAGGCTTCGCCGGCCTTGACCAGGCCCGCGGCGGTCAGCGCGACGTCGTAGGAGGACTTGATCGCATCCCATGTTCCTTCGACGAAGGTGGCGCCGCCGTCGAAGGAATAATAGCCGAGCAGGGCGTCGACGCGCTTGGGCGGCACGTCGCCGCGCAGGCCGCGTGTCGGCCAGGTGAAGGGCATGGCTGTGCCTGTGTGGCCCTCGGCGATCCATTGCGGCCAGACCGTCGGCAGGAAATCGACGTAGTCGGCCCTGTGGATGCGCTTGGCGGCGGCAAGATCATGCTCGGCCGGCGCGATGATCGCTCCGAGTTTCTCGCTCTCGATCCGCGCCTTGATGAACTCGGCGCGCGAGGGTTTTTCGAAACCCGGCACGATCGCCGATGTGACCAGTTCCATCTGGCCGGCGTGGCCGGCGTGAAGCGGCGAATAGACAGTCTTCATGAAATTCCTCTCGAATGCGAAATCAGTCAAGGTTGAGATAGGGGGTCACCAGAGCGAGCCACATGGTTTCGACATCGTCCTCGATGAGGTCGTATGTCCGGCGATCCCTTTTCAGGCCGACAAGACGGCAGGCGTGCCCGACCTCCATCATCAGCAGGCCGAGCCGGCTGGCGACCTTGTCTTCGAGAGCCGGGTTCACGTGCCGCAGCCATGCCGCATAGAGGGCGATGATCTGGTCGTCATATTCGTTCTGGATCGGCCTCAGGTCGGCGTTGCCTGAAATCGCTTCGATCACCGGCATCAGGCTGGCATTGTCGAGATAAAGCCTGGAGGTGTCCGTGAAAAGCCTGCGTACCTCCCGCCGAAACTCCTCCCGGTTGGTGGGCGGGTCGACCCTGATGCGCCTCGCGATCACTTCGGGAAAGGATGACAGCCAGCGCCGGGCGAGGTCCAGGAGAATGGCTTCCTTGTTGGGGAAGTACTGGTAGACCGAACCAACCGACAGGCCCGCGCGCTGCGCTATGGCGAGCGTGGTCGGCGTCCTTGTGCCTTGCTCGCGGGTCAGGATCAGCGCCGCGTCGAGGATCCGGTCCACCACCTTGCTCGACCGTTGTTGGCGCGGCTGCTTGCGCGGTTCGAGCGCTATCCTGGTTTTGCGATCGAGACTGCGCTTCACGGCTTGACGTCCTCGTTCCCCGCCCAGTCCCAACATCGGCGCAGAGTGTTGTCCACAATACATTGCAAATTCCGCATGTTGACAAACGCGAATGATTAGTCGCATTCTTTTATCCACGCTGCCTTGGGGATAACAAGGGGAATTTCGAAGACAGCGCGCCGGCATCATCTTTCCCCATCGCCCCTCCTGCGGAGCGGCAGCTCGTGGGCAGTGGTTGTCGGTCTCAGTCAAAAGCGCGGAGTCGCGATGTCGGTCACGGGTGCGGGTCACAAGGCGGATCTGATCGTCATCAATGGTCGTGTGTTGACCATGGACGATGACAATCCGACCGCCGAAGCCGTTGCCGTCAAGGATGGCGCCATCGTCGCTCTCGGCAGCCACGCCTCCATCGAAGAGTTCAAGGGGCCGGCCACCAGGGTCATCGACGCCAGGGGCGGTTCGGTGATCCCGGGTTTCATCGAAGCCCACATGCATCTGTTTTCAGGCGCGGCCGAGCTTGCCCATCTCCAGTTGTCGGGCGTCCACGGTTTCGAGGCGCTGCAAAAGGCGATCCGCGACTACGCGTCGACGCACCCCGATGCCAAGATGCTGGTCGGACAGGGCGTCGACTACACCGTGCTCGGCGACGAGCGGGTGACGCGGCACCATCTCGACGCGATCCTGCCGGACCGGCCCTTCGTCATGGCCGCGCCCGATCACCATACGATGTGGGCCAACACCAACGCGCTGGACTTGGCTGGCATCCTGAATGGGCGCACGCTTGGCCCCGGCAACGAAATCGTCATGGGCGACGATGGCCTGGCCAATGGCGAATTGCGCGAGGGCGAGGCTTTCGGCCCGGTGCTCGATCTTGCCGGGGAGGGCCGGGTGCGGCTCGGGCTGGCGACGGGCGGCGAGCCAAACCCGATGCCATCGGCGGAAGAACGCGCCGCCGACCGCGACATCATGCGGCGAGGCCTCGCCTGGTGCGCGCGCCACGGCATCACCTCGATCCAGAACATGGACGGCAATCTCTACCAGCTCGAACTGCTGGCCGAGATCGAGGCCGAGGAGGGGCTGCCCTGCCGGGTGCAGATACCCTTCCATTACAAGAATTTCATGACGCTCGACATGCTCGACAAGGCGTCGGCGATGGCCGAGCGCTACAATGGCGAGTGGCTGTCGTCGGGCATGGTCAAGGTGTTCTACGACGGCGTGCTCGATTCCTGGACGGCCGTCATGATCGAGCCCTATGCCGACCGTCCCGACTGGGTGGGCGAACCCCTGTTCACGCCCCAGCAATTCATCGATCTCGCCGTCGCCGTCGACAGGCGCGGCCTGCAGATCGCCGTGCATTCGATCGGCGACGGCGCGGTGCGCGCCGTGCTCGACGGCTACGAGGCGGCGCAAAAGGCCAATGGCAAGCGCGACAGCCGGCATCGTGTCGAACATATAGAGGTCATCGCCGCATCTGATGTGCCGCGTTTCGCCGAACTCGGCGTCATCGCCTCCATGCAGCCGCCGCATCCGCCCGGCGCCATGGATTTTCCGCTGGAGCCGACCGTCTCGCGCATCGGGCCGGCGCGCTGGCCGCTGAGCTATGCCTGGCGCACCCTGAAGAATGCCGGCGCGCATGTCGTGTTCGCGTCGGACTGGCCGGTGTCGCCGATCGATCCGATCCTGGGCATCCAGGCGGCAGTAATGCGCAAACCATGGGCATCAAGCGATCCGGACCAGAGCTTCTCGCTGCGTGAATCGCTTGCCGCCTACACGGTCGAGGGCGCCTATGCCGAATTCGCCGAGCACCGCAAGGGCACGCTGAAGCCAGGCTATATGGCCGATCTGGTGGTTTTGTCGGCCGACATCGAAAAAACGGCACCGGCCGACCTGCACAAGGTGCGCCCGGTAACGACGATCTGCGGCGGCAAAGTCACCTACCAGGCCTGACATGGCATGCGGCCTGCCTGCTGAAATGGCGGACTGAAATGACCGACTGAACTGTGATTCAATGCCGGACTTGCCAACCCACCGGCCGTGTGGTCACATCCAACAGGGGAAAAGCTCCGCCAGCAAGAGCGGGGTCAACAGTGAGGCGTAATCGTGCCGGACAAACCGGATCGGAATGCGATTGAAGTAGTAAACGTCAGCAAAATTTTCGGATCGGGTGAGGGGCAGGTCGCTGCCCTCGACACAGTCTCGGTATCCATCCGCGAAAACGAATTCTTCACACTGCTGGGACCATCCGGCTGCGGCAAGACCACCTTGCTGCGGCTGATCGCCGGCTTCGACTTTCCAACCGCCGGCGAAATCCTGCTTTACGGCCAGGACATCGCGCCATTGCCGCCCTTCAAGCGGCCGGTCAACACCGTCTTCCAGTCCTATGCGCTGTTCCCTCACATGACGGTGGCAGACAATATCGGCTTCGGCCTGGAGATGCTGGGCAAGCCCAAGGCGCAGATCAAGGCGCGCGTTACCGAGATGCTGAAGCTGGTCAAGATGGAGGCGCTGGCGGGCCGGCGCACCGGCCAGATTTCCGGCGGCCAGCAGCAGCGCGTGGCGCTGGCCCGGGCGCTCGCGCCGCAACCGAAGGTGCTGCTGCTCGACGAGCCGCTCTCCGCCCTCGACTACAAGCTGCGCAAGGAGATGCAGATCGAGTTGAAGCGGCTGCAGCACGAGACCGGCATAACCTTCATCTTCGTCACCCATGACCAGGAAGAGGCGCTGACGATGTCGGACCGCATCGCGGTGATGTCGTCGGGCAAGATCCTGCAAGTCGGCTCGCCGTGGGATATCTACGACAAGCCTGCCGAACGCTTCGTCGCCGACTTCATCGGCGAGACCAATTTTCTCACCGCGGCCATATCAGGCACCGGCAACGGCAAGGCGCGCGCGACGCTCAAATCCGGCACAACCATCGAGGCGACCGTTGCCGAAGGCTTCCAGCCGAAGGACAACGCCACCGTGGTGGTGAGGCCGGAGCATGCCAAGCTGACCAGGAGCAAGGGCGACCTGGCGGGCACGGTCGACAACATCGTCTATTTCGGCACCGACACGCATATCCATGTCCAGCTCGACAGCGGCGAAGCCTTCACCGTGCGCCAGCAGAACACGCGCAGCGCCGGCTGCGGTTTCGAGCGCGGCGACAAGGTCGGCATCCTGATCGGCAACGACGCCGCGCAAGTGCTGAGGGACTGATGGCCACCGCCGAAGAAGTCGCCAAGGCAGCGGAGCGGCGCGACGTCCGCGCCCGCTGGTTGCTGTCAGCGCCGGCGCTGCTGGTCATTCTGCTCGCCGCGACCGGCCCGTTGCTAATCGTGCTCGTCTATTCGTTCCTGACGCCCGGCGCCTATGGCGACGTGAAGTGGCAATTTTCGCCGGAAGCCTGGGTGTCGGTGTTCATGGAACGCGACATTTTCGACGACACGCTGTCGCTGGCGGCCGCCCACGTCACCATCTTCCTGCGCTCGATCAAGCTCGCGGTGGTGACGACGCTGGCGACTTTGGCGCTCGGCTTCCCGACCGCCTATTTCATGGCGACGCGCAGTGAAAAGACCAGGGATCTCTGGCTGTTCCTGATCACCATCCCGTTCTGGACCAACCTTCTGATCCGCACTTTCGCTGTTCTGCAGATCATCCGCAACGAAGGCATCGTCAATACCATCCTTCTGAAGCTCGGCATCGTCTCGGCGCCGGTGCAGATCCTCTACACCGACACGGCGATCCTGATCGGCATGGCCTATGTCTACCTGCCGCTGATGGTGCTGCCGATCTATGCCAGCATGGAAAAACTCGATTTCCGGCTGGTCGAGGCCGGCTACGATCTCTACGCGACACGCTTCAAGGTGCTGCGCAAGATCATTTTCCCGCTGGTCAAACCCGGCGTCATCGCCGGCTCCATCCTGGTCTTCATTCCGGCCCTCGGCGCCTATGTGACGCCGAGCGTGCTTGGCGGCGGCAAGAACATGATGCTGTCCAACCTGATCGAATTGCAGTTCGGACAGGGCCGCAACTGGCCGCTTGGCTCGGCGCTGTCGATCACGGTCATGATCATCGTCATGGTGGCGCTGCTGGCCTATGTGCGCAACGCCGGCAAGTCGGGGGTGCGTCATGGCTAGCAATTTCTCCATCAAGCACCAGCCTGGCTTCACCGCCATCGCGGCAACCTGTTTCGTCGTGCTCTATTTGCCGATCATCGTGCTGGTCATCTACGCCTTCAACGCGGCGAGCTCGACCTCGGAATGGGGCGGGTTTTCGCTCAAATGGTTCCAGTCGGCCTGGCAGAACACGCAGGTCATCGATGCGACGATGCGTTCCTTCCAGATCGGCGCCATAGCGGCGGCCCTTGCCACCATCTTCGCCACCATGGCCGCGCTCGCCACCACGCGCACACCGCCCTATCCCGGGCTGACCTTCAAATACGCGGCCATCAACCAGCCGCTGATGGTGCCCGAAATCGTCACCGGCGTGGCGCTGCTGATCTTCTTCTCGCGCATCAAGATCTTCACCGGCTATTCCGGCCTTGGCTACCTGATCGCCGCGCATACGGCGTTCTGCATCCCGTTTGCCTACCTGCCGATCCGGGCGCGGCTGGAGAATATGGACCTGACGCTGGAACGCGCCGCCGCCGACCTCTATGCGACGCCGTGGAAGACCTTCCGCCGCATCACGCTGCCGCTTTTGTGGCCCGGCATCCTCGCCGGCCTGATGCTGGCTTTCGTCATCTCGCTCGATGACGTCGTCATCACCGAATTCGTCAAGTCGGGCGGCCAGGACACGCTGCCCACCTACATGCTCGGCCAGATCCGCCGCGGCATCACACCCGAGATCAACGCGATATCGACCGCCTTCCTGCTGCTTTCGGTCGCGATCGTCACGTTGTTTTTCTTTGTCAGCAGGAAACGAGACTGAAACCGATAATGGGAGTTAAAACGATGAACTGGAAGACAACGGCGTCCGCCATGGGGTTGGCGTTGCTCGCTTCGACGGGCCTTGCCCGCGCCGACGGCGTGCTCAACATCTACAATTGGGGCAATTACACCAGCCCCGACGTGATCAAGAAGTTCGAAGCCAAATACAACGTCAAGGTGACCATCACCGACTACGATTCCAACGATACCGCGCTTGCCAAGGTGCGCCAGGGCGGCACCGGTTTCGACATTGCCGTGCCTTCGCAGACCTATGTACCGATCTGGATCAAGGAAGGCCTCGTTCAGGAAACCGATCCGGGCAAGATGGAGAACTTCAAAAACGTGGCGCCGGAATGGGCCAATCCTGAGTTCGATCCGGGCCGCAAATACACGGTTCCGTGGGCCTGGGGCACGATCGGCGTCGTCGTCAACACCGACGCCTACAAGGGCCCGGCCAACACGTGGGGCATCATCTTCAACACGCCCGACGAGTTGAAGGGTAAGGTCAACGTCGTACCGGAGATGGGCGACGTGATGTTCGCCGCGATCAAATATGTCGGCGGCCAGCAATGCACCAACGACAAGACGGTGCTGAAGAAAGTACGTGACCTGCTGGTGGCGGCGAAGCCGAACTGGATCGCCATGGAATACAACACCATAGAGAAGATGGGCGCCGGCGACTTCAAGGCAACCAGCGACTGGAATGGCTCGGCTTTGCGTCAGCGCCTCGCCAACCCGGCCATCCACTTCAATTATCCGAAGGAAGGCTATGGCCTGTGGAGCGACAACGTCGTCGTCCTGAAAGAGGCCAAGAACGTCGAGAACGCCAAGCTGTTCCAGAACTTCATCATGGATC
This sequence comes from Mesorhizobium sp. B2-5-3, assembly GCF_006441005.1. Lineage (NCBI taxonomy): Bacteria > Pseudomonadati > Pseudomonadota > Alphaproteobacteria > Hyphomicrobiales > Phyllobacteriaceae > Mesorhizobium > Mesorhizobium sp. B2-5-3. The sequence goes on along the minus strand of NZ_VFUS01000002.1, from coordinate 66,411 downwards.
CGGAAAACGCGGCCGGCCTCTCGGCCTTCCATCGTTACGCCAATGCCATCGCCGGTTCGGACAAATACATGCCGGCCGACATGAAGGACGCGCCGGAAGTCGTCATTCCGGCCGACGCCAAGCCGCTTGGCGAACTGCAGCAGATGTGCGCGCCAGAGACGCAGGAACTTTACACCAAGATCTGGACCGAACTGCAGAAGTAATCGCCGCATGACGGACCCGGCGGCACATGCCGCCGGGTCTTTTCCGTTTCCGGGAATAGCTTTCATGGACTCCTATCGCAACAGCGATCCGCGGCCGCCGATCATGCAGGGCTCGCCGCCCGCCATGGTGCCACCAAGGCTCGACTGGGACAGGCCGCCCTGGAACCGCTGGGCTTTCCAGCACATCAGGGAAATTCTGCCGACCGTCGAAGTCTGGCGCGGCAATGGCCACCGTCACCGCCTCGAACGCGCAGAGGTCGATCTCGACGGGCTGCCGGTCGAGGGCAGCGATGGCAAGGCCTCGACGCTCGCGGGCCTGCTCGACGAGACCTACACGGATGGTTTCCTGGTGCTCAAGGACGGCAAGATAGCCTATGAGCGTTACTTCAACGGCATGGACGAGCGCACGCTGCATCTGTCGCAGTCGATGGCCAAATCGGTCACCGGCTCGGTGTTCGGCATACTGGCCGGGCGCGGGCTGGTCGATCCGACAAAACCGCTTACCGACTACCTGCCGGAGCTGAAGGCAACCGGGTGGGCCGGCGCCAGCGTCCAGCACGTGCTCGACATGACGAGCGGAGTGCGCTTTTCCGAGGAATATACCGATCGCTATTCCGATATCGGCCAGGTCGATGTCGCCACCGGCTGGAAGCCGGTGCCGCCGGGCAGCGACCCGGACTTTCGCTGGCCCGCGCACATGTTCGAGCTGATCCTGGGCTTGAAGGACATTGTTCGGCCACATGGGGCGGCATTCGAGTACCGCTCGGTCGAAACCGATGTGCTCGCGTTCATCCTGGAGCGGGTGACCGGCAAGCGGCTGGCGCAACTGGTCTCGGAAGAACTCTGGCAAAAGCTCGGCGCCGATGAAAGCGCCTGCTTCACCGTCGACAGCGCCGGCTACGCGCTGGCCGATGGCGGCTTCAACGCGACGCTACGCGATTACGCCCGCTTCGGCCAGCTGATCCTCGATAATGGCGGCGGCATCGTGCCGGCCGACTGGATCGAGGCGACGCGCAGCGGCAGCCACGGACCGGGCTTCAGTCCAAGCCTGCCGGAGGGCAGCTACCGCAACCAGTTCTGGATCGAGAATCCCCATTCGCGCGCGCTGATGTGCCGGGGCGTGTTCGGGCAGATGATCCACATCGACTGGAATACGCGGATGGTCGTGGTGAAGCTTTCGACCTGGCCGGATTTCAGCAATGTCGCCTATTCCATGGCCACGCTGAAGGCCGTGCATGCCATCGCCGCCGCGCTGAGCTGAACCCCCACAAGACACGACCTGGAAGGAAATGCCATGACCGGCAAGACCGCGTTCGAGACCCGTTACGGCTTCCGCCGCAACCAGGTGCTGCTCGCCAACTGGCGGGAAAATCCGTTCAACCGATGGTCATTCCAGAACGTCGGCGAGCTGGTTCCGAGCGCGCGTGTCGCCGCCCTGCCGGTCAACGAGGCGCCGGCCGAGGATTTCGGCGGATTGCTCGACGAAAAGATCGCGGTGGCGAGCACGCCGGAAACCGTCGCGGCTTTTCTCAGCCGCTCGCACACGGATGCGCTGACCGTCATGAGAGGCGGCAGGATCGTCGGCGACTGGTTTGCGCCGCATATGGATTTCGGCGCCCGCCACATCATCTTTTCGATCAGCAAGTCGGTGACCGCGATCATGGCCGGCATATTGGAAGGCGAGGGCGTGTTCGATCCGGAAGCGCCGGTGACGGCCTACATGCCGGAAGCCGGCGGTTCGGCCTATGGCGAGGCTACCGTGCGGCATGTGCTCGATATGAGTGTCAGCCTCGATTTCGAAGAAGTCTATCTCGATCCCGAAAGCGCCTTTGCTCGTTACCGTCGGGCCACCTTGTGGAACCCCGGCGGCGGCACGGAAAGCCTGCGTGAATTCCTCCTGACGCTGCAGCGTCTCGCCGAGCCGCATGGCCAGACCTTCCGCTACCGGTCGCCCAATTCCGACCTGCTTGGCCTGCTACTCGAACGGGCGTCCGGCCAGCGCTTCGCCGACCTGATGTGCGAGAAACTGTGGCTGCCGCTGGGCGCCGCCAGCGAAGCTTCGGTGGCGGTCGACATGGAGGGCACGGCGCGCACTGCCGGCGGCATCTCGGTGACGCCGCGCGATCTGGCGCGCGTCGGCGATATGATGCGGCAAGGAGGCACTGCGAATGGCCGCCGCATCGTGCCCGAGGCCTGGGTGCGCGACACCACGGTAACCGGCGGCAGTTCTGAAGCCTGGCAGCGTGGCGCCATGCTGCCGCTGTTTCCCAAGGGCCGCTACCGCAACAAATGGTACCAGACAGGACATGAGAACGGGGCCTATTGCGGCATCGGGATCCATGGCCAGTGGCTCTATGTCGACCCCCGGACGGAAGTGGTGATCGCCAAGATGTCGTCGCAGCCCGAGCCGGTCGACGATCCGCTCGATCTCGAGATCGTCGCATTCTTCGAAGCGCTGAGCCGGATGGTCTGAGCGGCCGCAACATTAGGGCGCGCTTTCCTGTGGACCTCTGTCGCCGGCGAAACCGCGAAGGTTGGCGGGCAGGATATCTGCGCCTATGGTCGCCGCTCTTTTCGAGAAGAGCAGGAACGGCATGGCATCCGACATCAAGCGCATCGCAGCCATTATCGCGACCGAGATTACAGCGCGGCCCGAACAGGCTGCCGCTGCCATCGGGCTGCTCGACGAAGGCGCGACCGTGCCGTTCGTGGCGCGCTACCGCAAAGAGGTGACGGGCGGGCTCGACGACACGCAACTGCGCCTGCTGTCGGAGCGTCTTGCCTATCTGCGCGAGCTCGACGCGCGGCGTGACACCATCCTTGGCTCGATCCGGGAGCAGGGCAAGCTGACCGACGAGCTTGAAACCAAGCTCGCCGCCGCCGTCACCAAGGCCGAGCTGGAGGACATCTACCTGCCCTACAAGCCCAAGCGCCGCACCAGGGCGGAGATCGCCCGGGAGCGTGGGCTGGGACCCCTGGCGGAAGCCATCCTGGCCGACCGTTCGCTGGTGCCGGCGGAACTCGCACTGGCCTATCTGACCGAGGACGTGGCCGACGCCAAGGCGGCACTTGAGGGCGCGCGCGACATAGTGTCGGAGCAGTTCGCCGAGAATGCCGACCTGGTCGGCAAGCTGCGAAGCTACATGAAGGAACGCGCCTTCATGCGCGCCAGGGTGGTCGACGGCAAGCAGCAGGCGGGTGCGAAATTCTCCGATTATTTCGACCATGTCGAGCGCTGGGCCACCGTGCCGAGTCACCGCGCGCTGGCGATGCTGCGCGGCCGCAACGAGGAGGTGCTGTCGCTCGACATCGAGGTCGATGCCGACGACTCTTCACCGGTGAAGCCGGTAGAGCGGATGATCGCCAATGCCTACGCCATCGGCGGCAGCCTGCCGGGCGATCGCTGGCTGATGGAGGTCGCAGGCTGGACCTGGCGCATAAAACTATCCCTGCACCTGACGCTCGATCTGATGCGCGACCTGCGCGAACGGGCCGAGGAAGAGGCGATCCACGTCTTCGCCCGCAATTTGAAGGATCTGCTGCTCGCCGCCCCCGCCGGATCGCGGCCGACGATGGGGCTCGACCCTGGCATCCGCACCGGCGTCAAGGTCGCGGTGGTCGACGGCACCGGCAAGCTGGTGGCGACGACAACGGTCTATCCGTTCCCGCCCAGGAACGATGTGCGTGGCACGCAGGCGGAGCTCGCCAAGCTCGTTCGCCTGCACAAGGTCGAGCTGATCTCGATCGGCAATGGCACCGGCAGCCGCGAAACCGAGAAGCTGGTGGCCGACATGCTGTCCGACATGCCTTCCGACGGCGGGCCGAAGCCGCTCAAGGTGATCGTCAGCGAGGCCGGCGCTTCGGTCTATTCGGCTTCGGCGACGGCGGCGGCGGAATTCCCCGGTCTCGACGTATCATTGCGCGGTGCGGTGTCGATCGCGCGCCGCTTGCAGGATCCGCTGGCCGAACTGGTCAAGATCGAGCCGAAATCGATCGGCGTCGGCCAGTATCAGCACGATGTCGACCAGTACCGGCTTGGCCGCTCGCTGGAGGCGGTGGTCGAGGACGCCGTCAACGCGGTTGGCGTCGATCTCAACACCGCCTCGGCGCCGCTTCTGGCCCGCGTGTCAGGCCTCGGCGCGTCGCTGGCCGACGCCATCGTCGCGCACCGCGATGCCACCGGCCCGTTCGCCAGCCGCAAGGACCTGCTCAAGGTTTCCCGCCTCGGGCCGCGCGCGTTCGAGCAATGCGCCGGCTTCCTGCGCATCCCGAACGGCTCCGAGCCGCTCGACGCCTCGGCCGTGCATCCGGAAGCCTACGGCGTGGCCAAAAAGATCGTCGCCGCCTGCGGACGCGATGTGCGTTCGCTGATGGGCGACAGTGCGGCGCTGAAGGCGCTCGATCCGCGCGTTTTCGTGGACGAGCGGTTCGGCCTGCCGACGGTGCGCGACATTTTGGCTGAGCTGGAAAAGCCCGGCCGCGATCCGCGCCCCGGCTTCAAGACGGCAACCTTCGCCGATGGCATCGATGACATCAAGGATCTGAAGCCCGGCATGCTGCTGGAAGGCACCGTCACCAATGTCGCCGCCTTCGGCGCCTTCGTCGACATCGGCGTCCACCAGGACGGGCTGGTGCACGTTTCGCAACTGGCCGACCGTTTCATCAAGGACGCGCATGAGGTGGTCAAGGCCGGCGACGTGGTCAAGGTGCGGGTCGTCGACGTCGACATCAAGCGCAAGCGGATCGCGCTTTCCATGCGCAGGGATGGTGGCGAGGGCGGCGCATCGCGCGGCCCGCGCGACAATGGCGGCGGCAGGCCGGCGCCACGCTCGCCAGCGCCGCAGCGCCAGCCGGAGCGACCGGCGCAGCAAGGTGCGTTCGGCGCGGCGTTGGCGGATGCGCTGAAACGGAAGTAGCTACCACGCCAGAACAGCCGGGTCCTTTTCAACCTGGCTCGTCAGCCAATCTCGAAAACTCGCGACCGGCGGATGGCCGCGCTTGTCGTGCGGGACGACTAGATAATAGGCGCTGCGGCTGTGCATAGGCTGGCCGGGCGCGGGCACTAGCTGGCCGCGCTGCAACTCGCCTGAGATGAGGATTTGCGGCAGCAGAGCCACGCCCAGACCCGCCATGCAGGCCTGGGCGGCGGTGCCGAACTGTTCGAACTGCATACCCGGTCCGGTCGGCGCGCTCAGGCCCTGATGCTCAAACCATTCTGTCCAGGCGCCAGGCCGCGTCGCCATGTGCAGCAGCGGCAGACGGCCGATGTCGGCCGGCGTGGCGATGGAGCGCTCGGCGAGAAATTCGGGCGACACCACCGGGGCCACCACCTCCCGCACCAGCAGCGTCGAGTCTGCCTCGGGCCAGTCCGGCAGGCCATAATGGATGGCGGCGTCCAGCCGCTCTCTGGCGAAGTCGAAGCGGCCGACGCGGGTGACGAAGTTGATGGTGATGTCGGGATTGTTGTCGACGAAGTCTGGGATCATCGGCATCAGCCAGCGCGTGCCGAAGGTCGGCAGGATTGCGAGGTTCAGGATGCCGCTATGCCGATTACTCATCAATCCAAGCGCTGCGTCGCGCAATTGGCCAAGTGCCGAACGGACCACTTCGGCGTAGGTTTCGCCCGCCGCCGACAGCCGGACATTGCGGCTGTCGCGCTCGAACAGCCGGCGGCCAAACTGGTCCTCGATCAGCCTGATCTGCCGACTGACGGCGCCCTGGGTTAAATCCAGCTCCTGGGCTGCAGCGGTGAAACTGCCAAGCCGGGCCACCGCTTCGAAGGCGGCAAGCGCGTTGATGTTAGGCAAAAGACGACGTTGGACGCTCATGATCTATTCCTAACGCTCATTGATCGGTGAAGCAATTTCGTTTGATTTTTTCAGGCCGTGGGCCGATAAGCCGGGCTTCACCCGTTTTTAAGGATCGAGACGCCATGGCTGCCGACAAGAATGCATTCGTCTGGGAAGACCCGTTCCTGATCGAGGACCAGCTTTCGGAAGACGAGCGCATGGTGCGGGACGGGGCGGCGGCCTTCGCCGCCGACAAGCTCGCGCCGCGCATCGAGGAGGCCTATCTCAACGAAACCTTCGACACGGCGATTTTTCGCGAGATGGGCGAGGCCGGCCTGCTCGGCATCAACATTCCGGAAGAATTCGGCGGCCTCGGCGCCAACTATGTCACCTACGGCCTGGTCGCCCGCGAAGTGGAGCGCGTCGATTCCGGCTATCGTTCGATGATGTCGGTGCAGTCGTCGCTGGTGATGTATCCCATTTATGCCTATGGCTCGGACGAACAGCGCAGGAAGTATCTACCCAAGCTCGCCAGCGGCGAGTGGATAGGCTGTTTCGGCCTGACCGAACCGGATGCCGGCTCCGACCCCGGCGGCATGAAGACGCGCGCCGAGAAGACCGCCAATGGTTACAAGCTTACCGGCTCCAAGATGTGGATCTCCAATGCGCCCGTCGCCGACGTGTTCGTCGTCTGGGCGAAGCTGAAGGGCGAGAACGGCAAGGATGAGATCCGTGGCTTCGTCCTGGAAAAGGGCATGAAGGGGCTTTCGGCGCCGAAGATCGGCGGCAAGCTGTCGCTGCGGGCGTCGATCACCGGCGAGGTGGTTATGGAAGGCGTCGAGGTCGGCGAGGATGCTCTGCTGCCCAACGTGTCGGGGCTGAAGGGGCCGTTCGGCTGCCTCAACCGGGCTCGCTACGGCATTTCCTGGGGCTCGATGGGCGCGGCCGAAGATTGCTGGCATCGCGCGCGCCAGTATGGCCTCGACCGCAAGCAGTTCGGCAAGCCGCTGGCCAGCACGCAGCTCTACCAGAAGAAGCTCGCCGACATGCAGACCGAGATCGCGCTCGGGCTGCAGGCCTCGTTGCGCGTCGGGCGGCTGCTCGACGAAGGCAAGATGGCGCCGGAGATGATCTCGATCGTCAAGCGCAACAATTGCGGCAAGGCGCTCGACATCGCCCGCCAGGCGCGCGACATGCATGGCGGCAACGGCATCCAGATCGGCTATCACGTGATGCGCCATGCGCAGAATCTGGAGACGGTCAACACCTATGAGGGCACGCATGACGTGCACGCGCTGATCCTGGGACGGGCGCAGACGGGGATCCAAGCGTTTTTCTGAGGTTCGGTAGCCGTTTAAGTTAGGTGCAGCGCAACATCCGCTTGGAGAATGACGGCCAGATGTGTCAGGGTTCGGCCAGCTAAACGCCGATCTTCCGGGGCTCCATGGCAATTCTGGCCGCCGTCTATCACCTGACCCATTACAAATACGACCGGCCGGTGGTTCTTGGTCCCCAGGTGATCAGGCTCCAGCCGGCGCCACATTCGCGCACCAAAGTGCTCAGCCATTCGTTGAAGGTCGAGCCGGCGAACCACTTCGTCAATCTCCAGCAGGACCCCTACGGCAATTTCCTCGCCCGTTTCGTCTTTCCCGACCCGGTGAGCGAACTCAAGATCGAGGTCGACCTCGTCGCCGACATGACGGTCTACAACCCGTTCGATTTCTTCGTCGAGGAGACGGCGGAAAATTTCCCGTTCGAGTATCCGGAAGAGACACGCAACGACCTCGCCATCTATCGCACACCGGAACCGGCAGGCCCGCTGCTGTCGGCGTTCCTGAAAACCATCGATACCAGCCCGAAAAACACGGTCAATTTTCTCGTCGACCTCAATGCCCGGCTGCAGCGCGAAATCGCCTATATCGTGCGCATGGAGACCGGCGTGTTCTCGCCGGAGGAAACGCTGGCGGCCGCCAAAGGGTCGTGCCGCGATTCGAGCTGGCTGCTGGTGCAGATCCTGCGCAATCTAGGCATCGCCGCGCGCTTTGTCTCGGGCTATCTGATCCAGCTCAAGCCCGACCTCGTCGCGCTCGATGGGCCGGCCGGTACATCAGTGGATTTCACTGACCTGCACGCCTGGTGCGAGGTCTATCTTCCCGGCGCTGGCTGGATCGGTTTCGACCCGACTTCGGGCCTGCTTACCGGCGAGAGCCATGTACCGCTTGCCGCCACCCCGCATTTTCGCAATGCAGCGCCCATTTCCGGCATGGCGAGCTTTGCCAATGTCGAGTTCGGCTTCGACATGCGGGTCGACCGCATCGCGGAGCATCCGCGCATCACCAAGCCGTTCTCGGATGAAAGCTGGCATGCGCTTGATGCGCTCGGCAACAAGGTCGATGCGGCGCTGGCGGACGGGGATGTACGGCTGACCATGGGCGGCGAGCCGACCTTCGTGTCGATCGACGATTTCGAGTCCGCCGAGTGGAACACCGCCGCCGTCGGCCCGACAAAACGCGAAAAGGCCGATGCGCTGATCCGGAGGCTGCGCGAGCGCTTCACGCCTGGCGGCTTCCTCCATTATGGCCAAGGCAAATGGTACCCCGGCGAAAGCTTACCGCGCTGGACCTTTTCGCTCTACTGGCGCACCGACGGCCAGCCGGTGTGGAGCGACCCGTCGCTGATCGCGCGGGAGAAAAGCGAAGCCGATATCGGTCCGAAGCAGGCCGAGAGCCTGCTGACCGCGATCGCCGGCGAGCTCGGCATCGAAACGTCCATGGTCAGCGAAGCCTATGAGGATCCGGCCGAGTGGCTACTCAAGGAAGGCAAGCTGCCGGAGAATGTCGATCCGTCCAATTCGAAGCTGGAGGATCCCGAAGAGCGCAGCCGCATGGCGACGGTGTTCGAACGCGGGCTAACCAAGCCGTCGGGCTATGTGCTGCCGGTGCAGCGCTGGAACAGCCAGGCGTCGGGCCAGCGCTGGCGCTCGGAAAAATGGACGACGCGGCGCGGGCGGCTGTTCCTGGTGCCGGGCGATTCACCGGTCGGCTACCGCCTGCCGCTCGGCACGCTGCCTCACGTGCCGCCGGAGCAGTTTCCCTATATCGTTCCGGTCGATCCGTCGCAGCCGCGCGGTGCGCTGCCCGTGCGGGAGGCGATCTTGCCCATGGCGGCTCCGGCCGAACCTCAGGGCGCCGATGAAATGGCACGCCGCCAGCAGGCGGCATCGTTCACGGCCGCGACCGCCCAGCAGGACCGGGTCGAGCAGGAGATCACCGAGATCGGCGGCGCGGTGCGTACCGCGCTTTCGGTCGAGCCGCGCGAGGGACGGCTCTGCGTGTTCATGCCGCCGGTCGAGGCGCTGGAGGATTATCTTGAGTTGGTGGCGGCAGCCGAGAACGCGGCCAAGGCGATCGGGTTGCCAGTGCATATCGAGGGCTACGGCCCGCCGCATGATCCGCGCCTCAACGTCATCCGCGTCGCGCCGGACCCTGGCGTCATCGAGGTCAACATCCACCCGGCTGCCAACTGGCAGGACTGCGTGGCGACGACCACGGCGATCTACGAGGAGGCGCGGCAAACGCGGCTTGGCGCGGATAAATTCATGATCGACGGCCGCCACACCGGCACCGGCGGCGGCAACCATGTTGTGGTCGGCGGCGCGACGCCCAATGACAGCCCGTTTCTGCGCCGCCCCGATCTTTTGAAGAGCCTGGTGCTGCAATGGCAGCGGCATCCCTCGCTGTCTTATCTCTTCTCCGGCCTGTTCATCGGCCCGACCAGCCAGGCGCCGCGCTTCGACGAGGCGCGCCACGATTCGCTCTACGAGCTTGAAATCGCCATGGCGCAGGTGCCGCGTCCGGACCAGGGCAGCCTGCCTTTGCCATGGCTGGTCGACCGGCTGTTCCGCAACCTTTTGACCGACGTCACAGGGAACACGCATCGCTCGGAAATCTGCATCGACAAGCTGTTTTCGCCTGATGGACCGACCGGACGGCTGGGCCTGGTGGAATTCCGCGGCTTCGAGATGCCGCCCAATGCGCGCATGAGCCTGGCGCAGCAACTGCTGGTCAGGGCGATCATCGCCCGTGCCTGGAAGAACCCGCTCGACGGCCGTTTCGTGCGCTGGGGCACGTCGCTGCACGACCGCTTCATGCTGCCGCATCATGTCTGGGCGGATTTTCTCGGCGTTCTCGACGACCTCAAGCTCAACGGTTTCACGTTCCGCCCCGAATGGTTCGACGCGCAGCTCGAGTTCCGCTTTCCCTTCTGCGGCGAGGTCCAATATGCGGGCGTCAAGCTGGAACTGCGGCAGGCCCTGGAGCCGTGGCATGTCATGGGCGAGCAGGGGGCCATCGGCGGCACCGTGCGCTTCGTCGATTCCTCGGTCGAAAGGTTGCAGGTCAAGACCGAAGGGCTCAATCCGGAGCGCCATGCCGTCGTCTGCAACGGCCGCATCGTGCCGATGAAGGTTACCGACAACAGGGAGGTCGCGGTGGCGGGCGTGCGCTTCAAGGCGTGGCAGCCCGCTTCGGGCCTGCATCCGGCACTGCCGGTCAATACGCCGCTGGTGTTCGATATCTACGACCGTTGGTCGGGTCGGGCGGTTGGCGGCTGCGTCTATCATGTCGCGCATCCGGGCGGGCGCAGCTACGACACTTTTCCGGTCAACGGCAACGAGGCGGAAGCGCGCCGGCTCGCCCGCTTCGAAGCGCGCGGCCACACGCCGTCGGCCTATGTGTTGCGCGAGGAACAACCCACGGAAGATTTCCCCATGACGCTTGACCTTCGGCGTCCACCAAGATTCTGATCTGACATGGCAAAGGGGAATCACAAGCGGGTACGCGGCAAGGCGCAGATCCATCGCCTGCTGGAGCACTACCAGCCGATCGACGGCGTCGTCGACGAGATGGTCGACGCTTCGGGCAATCCCCGTCCGGCCTGGAAGCATTTCATCGAGGCGCTCGACGATCTCGGCGCCGAAGAACTCGCCCAGCGTTTTGCCCGTGCCGACCAGTATCTGCGCGACGCCGGCGTCTATTACCGCGTCTACGACAAGGCCGGCGCCAACGAGCGCGAATGGCCGCTGGCGCATGTCCCGGTGCTCATCGAGGACGCCGAGTGGGCAGCGATCAGCGCCGGCCTGGTGCAGCGCGCCGAGCTGTTCGAGGAGATCATCGCCGATATATACGGGCCGAACCGGCTGGTCGAAAAGGGCATCCTGCCGGCCGGACTGATCGCGGCGAGCCCCGAATATTTGCGGCCCGTGGTTGGCACTCGTCCGGCCGACGGCCATTTCCTGCATTTCTGCGCCTTCGAACTCGGCCGCGGGCCGGACGGCCGCTGGTGGGTGTTGGGCGACCGTACTCAGGCACCATCCGGCGCCGGTTTCGCTCTGGAGAACCGCGTCGCCACGACCCGCGCGCTGTCGGACATCTATGGCGAGATGCATGTGCACCGGCTTGCCGGCTTCTTCCGGCGCTTTCGCGATGCGCTGATCGGCATGGCCAGGGAAGCTGACGGCCGCGTCGCCATTCTGACGCCTGGACCGCTCAACGAAACCTATTACGAACACGCCTATATCGCCCGCTATCTCGGCATCATGCTGCTCGAAGGCGAGGACCTGACCGTTTCCGGGGGCCGGCTGATGGTGCGCACCGTTTCCGGGCTGATGCCGATCAGCGTGCTGTGGCGGCGGCTAGACGCGGCGTTCGCCGATCCGTTGGAACTGCGCTCGGAGTCGCAGATCGGTACGCCGGGCCTGATCGAGGCGATCCGGCAAGGCAGCGTGTCCACCGTCAATGCGCTCGGCTCGGGCCTGATGGAAACGCGCGCGCTGCTTGCCTTCCTGCCCAAGATCGCGCGCGAATTGCGGGGCGAGGAACTCAAGCTGCCCACCGTCGCGACATGGTGGTGCGGTCAGGCATCCGACCGAGCGCATGTGCTCGCCAATATCGACCGCATGGTGATTGGGCCGGCGCTGTCGACGAGGCTGGCCTTCGAGGACGACGACCAGACCAAGCTCGGCGCGGCGCTGTCGGCCGGGGAGCGGGCCGACCTGGTGGCGCGCATCGAGCGCGACGGCGACGCTTTCGTCGGCCAGGAAGCGGTGACGCTTTCGACGACGCCCGTCTATGTGGGCGGATGGCTGGAGCCGCGGCCGGCGAGCCTGCGTGTCTACCTGGCGCGCACGCCCGAGGGCTGGACGGTGATGCCGGGCGGGTTCGCCCGCGTCGGCCTGTCGCTCGATCCGACGGCAATCGCCATGCAGCGCGGCGGCCAGGCGGCCGACGTATGGGTGGTCAGCGACCGGCCGGTGGAGCGCGAGACGCTGCTGCCACAAGAGGGTGACAGCTTCAGCCGCACCAGGCCGGGCAGCCTGCCCAGCCGCGCAGCGGAAAACCTGACCTGGCTGGGCCGCTACATCGAACGCTCGGAAGACACTGTGCGCATCCTGCGCGCCTATCATGTGCGGCTCGCCGAAACCTCCGACCCGGATATGCCGTTGCTGGCCGACATCAGGGATCATCTCGAACCGTTCGGCATCGATGTCGAAACAGCGATCCCATCGGGGCTGATCGGCACGCTGGACAGCGCCGTCTACAGCGCCGGCCAGATCCGCGACCGTTTCTCGCCGGATGGCTGGCTGGCCCTCAAGGACCTGTCGAAGACCATCCATCAGTTCGCGACGACGGTGGCGCCGGGGGATGATGCGACACGGGCCATGACCGTCATCCTGCGCAAGCTCGCCGGTTTTTCCGGCCTGCTGCACGAGAACATGTACCGCTTTGCGGGCTGGCGCTTCCTTGAGATCGGCCGGCGGCTGGAGCGCGGCATACAGATCGCCAGCACGCTCGCCCGGCTGACCAGTGACAAGGCGCCGGACGGCTCGCTCGACATGATGCTGGAGATCGGCGACAGCGTCATGACGCACCGGCGGCAATACCCTGTGCAAGCCGGCCGCCGCACGGTGATCGACCTTCTTGCGCTCGATCCGCTCAATCCGCGTTCCATCCTGTTCCAGCTCGAACGGCTGAAGGCCGAGATCGGACTGCTGCCGGCGATCGGCGGCGAAGGGCACATGTCGCCTGCGGCCAAGGAGATCCTGCAGCTCAACACAGCCATCGCCATCAAGGAGCCAGCGGACATGAGTGTGAAGGCGCTGAACGATCTCGCCGGCGAGATAGGCGGGCTCTACAGCAGCCTCGCCAAGGCCTATTTCGGGTAAGGCGGCGCTCCGGCATGCTCTACGACATCAGGCTTCACCTTCACTACGATTACGCCGCCGTCGCCGGCGGCGGCCGTCACCAGGTGCGCGTACTGCCGCCGACCATCGAGGGCGTGCAGCGCGTCGTCGCTGCGTCGCTGTCCTTCGCGCCGGCGCCCAACGAACGCTCGGATTTTTCCGATTTCTTCGGCAACAACATCACCTCGATCGCCTTCCGCGACGCGCATGACGCACTCGACATCAGGATGAGCGCGCGCGTGGCGGTGTCGCGGCCCGAGCCCGGGCTCGACGTGTCGCCCGACCTTAGCCGGCTGCGTCAGGAGCTCGCCGCCGTGCGCTCGCTGGCACCGGATACACCGCACCATTTCCTGGCCCCCAGCGGTCACGCCGGCATCGATGCGGCGATCACCGCCTATGCGCGCGATAGCGTCGGCGGCTCGGCCGCCGGTACGGCGATGAACCTCTGCAATCGCATCCACCGCGATTTCACCTATGATGGCGAGGCGACAACCGTGCGGACCCTGGCTGGCGACGCATTCCGGCTGAAGCGCGGGGTGTGCCAGGATTTCTCGCATATCATGATCGCCGGCCTGCGCGGGCTCGGCATACCGGCCGGCTACGTCAGCGGCTTCCTGCGCACCATTCCGCCCAAGGGCAAGCCCAGGCTGGAGGGCGCCGACGCCATGCATGCATGGGTCAAGGTGTGGTGCGGGCGCGATGCCGGCTGGCAGGAGTTCGACCCGACCAACGGCATGCGGGCCTCCAACGATCACATCACCGTCGGCTATGGCCGTGACTATTCGGATGTCGCGCCGATCGTCGGCGTTCTCAAGACCACCGGCGGACAGGTCGGAGAGCAAGCCGTCGACGTTATTCCGGTGGTGCTGGAGAAGACCTGACGTCAGGCCTGCTTGCGCAAAGCGCTTTGCAGGGTTCCGCCCCAGCGTGGGTGGCCGCCGACTTTTCGGACAGGAATGGAACCAGTGCTCGGCCCAGAGGCTTATCTACGGGTGTTTTCCGTGGGGCCAGCATGCTGCAGAAATCCGGATTGACTATCGACGGCGAGGCCGCACCAAAGAACGGCGCTCAGATCTCTGCCGAGGAAGCCGCACTGATCTATGTCAGCGATACCGAGCCCGGTATCCGCCGGCTGAAGTCGGGCAAGGGATTTTCCTACAGGGGACCTGACGGAAGGCCGGTCTCGGATGCCACCCGAGCGCGCATCGAGGCGATCGTTATCCCGCCGGCCTGGACGGATGTGTGGATCTCGCCCGAGGCGGACGGCCATATCCAGGCAACCGGCAGGGATCAGCGCGGGCGCAAGCAATATCGCTACCATCCGCGTTGGGCCGAGGAACGCGACAGCGCCAAATATTCGAGCCTTGTCGCTTTCGCCGAAAGCCTGCCGGAGCTTCGGCGCAGGATGGACAGCGACCTGCGCCGCCATGGCCTGCCGCTCGAACGCGTCGTCGCCGCGATCGTCTGGCTGCTCGACAACACCATGATCCGAGTCGGCAACGCCGCTTACGCCCGCGACAACAAGAGCTTCGGCCTGACGACGCTGCGGGACCGCCATGTCGACATCAAGGGATCGAGCCTGCGGTTCGCCTTCAAGGGCAAATCGGGCAAGGAATGGAAATTGAAGCTGGTCGATCGCCGCATCGCGCGAATCGTGCGGGGCGCGCAGGACCTGCCGGGCCAAAAGCTGTTCCAGTATCTCGATGAGGACGGCAACAGACACCCGGTGCGCTCCGAGGACGTCAACCGCTACATCCGCGAGGCCATCGGCGATGCATTCAGCTCGAAACATTTCCGTACATGGGGCGGCACCATTCACGCCGCGTCGCTGTTCGCGCAAACGGTGCTGCCCGACAGCCAGGCACAGCAGAAACGGGCGATGAACAGTGTCATCGACAGGGTCGCCGAGCGGCTGGGCAACACGCGCGCCGTCTGCCGCCAATGCTATATCCATCCGCAAGTCTTCGAAGCATGGCTGCAGGGACGGCTGCTTGCCGAAATGGCGGAAGCCAACAAGCGCAAACGGTCGATAGACGGTCTCGATGACGAGGAAGCGCTCGTGCTGCGATGGCTGAAGACGCACGAAAGCGGACCCGCGGCAACCACCGGCCGCTGAATCCACGGCGCCTCGATTTTTTTATCGACGCCGTGTCGGGATCGGTCCTAGTGTTTCGTCCTTTGACACAGAAGAGGACAAACCATGCTCTACGCGATCTTGTGCTATGCTTCCGAAGACGTCGTCTGCTCCTGGAGCAAGGAACAGGACGACAAGGTCATGGCCAACATTCTCGATGTCCAGCAGAAATACGCGGACGCCGGCCGGCTTGGCCCGGTGGCGCGGCTTTTGCCGACGACGGCGGCGACGACGCTGAGGAAGGTCAAGGGCGAATCGATCGTCATCGACGGGCCGTTCGCCGAGACCAAGGAACAGTTCCTCGGCTTCTACACGCTCGAATGCGCCGATCTCGACGAGGCGGTGGAGTTCGCGCGCGAACTTTCCGAGGTCAATCCGAGCGGCGGCTCCTACGAAATCCGGCCGGTATCCATCTTCAATCCCACTAGGGTCGCCGTATGACCGAACTTGCCTGGATCAGCTCAGCGATCAGCGCCGCCCGCCCGCAGGCGATGGGTGCGCTGCTGCGCTATTTCCGCGACCTCGATACGGCGGAGGAAGCTTTCCAGGACGCTTGCCTCAGGGCGCTGAAGAACTGGCCGCAGAACGGTCCGCCGCGCGATCCGGCGGCCTGGCTGATCTTCGTCGGACGCAACAGCGGCATCGACGCGGTGCGCAAGCGCGCCAAGCAGGCGCCGATGCCGGAAGAGGACCAGATATCTGATCTCGAGGACGCAGAGAGCGACATCGCCGAGCGGCTCGATGGCGCGCACTACCGCGACGACATACTGCGACTGCTGTTCATCTGCTGCCATCCCGACCTGCCGGCAACGCAGCAGATCGCGGTGGCGCTCCGCATTGTCTCCGGCCTTACGGTCAAGCAGATCGCGCGCGCCTTCCTGGTCGGCGAAAGCGCCATGGAGCAGCGCATCACCCGCGCCAAGGCACGTATCGCCGACGCCGGCGTGCCGTTCGAGACGCCGGGCGCGGTGGAGCGCTCGGAGCGGCTCGCCGCGGTCGCAGCCATGGTCTACCTGATCTTCAACGAGGGCTATTCGACCAACAGCGGCGAGGCGCCGGCCCGCGCGCCGCTGTGCGAGGAGGCGATCCGGCTGGCCCGGCTGCTGCTCAGGCTGTTCCAGACCGAGCCGGAGATCATGGGGCTGACGGCGCTGCTGCTTCTCCAGCATGCGCGCGCACCGGCCCGCTTCGATGCGGACGGAGAGATCGTTCTGCTCGAGGATCAGGACCGCAGCCTGTGGAGCCGCAAGATGATCGATGAGGGGCTGGCGCTGGTCGACAAGGCGCTGCGCCACCGAAAGCCCGGCCCTTACCAGGTGCAGGCGGCGATTGCCGCGCTGCATGCGCGGGCTGAAAAGGCCGAGGACACGGACTGGGTGGAGATCGACCTGCTCTACGGCCTGCTCGAACAAATGCAGCCGTCGCCTGTCGTCACCCTCAACCGTGCGGTTGCGGTCTCCAAGGTGCGTGGCCCGGAGGCCGCGCTCGCCATGATCGAGCCGCTGGAGCAGAGGCTTTCCGGCTATTTCCACTTCTTCGGCCTCAAGGGCGGGCTTTTGATGCAACTCGACCGGGGCGAGGAGGCGCGGGTCGCCTTCGATCGCGCCATCGCGCTTGCCAACACCGCGGCGGAAGCGGCCCATATACGCATGCACATCGACCGGCTGATGAAGGACAGCGCAGCGCGCACCGCAAGCTGACCCTGGTTCAATGGTCTGGCCCGGGCTTGGACCATGCCGGGGTGGCGATTTTTTCCTGAAACCGCTATTGGCACGCCAAGACAGCGCCACCCTGCGCCTGACCGCACAGGGAATGCACGGCGCAATGCTTGACCACGCCACATGAATGGCGGGATCTGAAAGGGACAGACATGACGATAGCGAAGGAAACCGCCGAGCTGCTGGCGAAACTGGGTGTTGCCAAGGAGGCGCTTGTCGGCGGCGACCTGATCGTGCGCAGCCCGGTCACGGGCGAGCAGATCGCGGCATTGAGCACGATCTCACAGGCCGATGCGGCCAGGACCATCGATGCCGCGCACAAGGCGTTCCAGGCCTGGCGGCTGGTACCGGGCCCGAAGCGCGGCGAGCTGGTGCGGCTGCTCGGCGAGGAATTGCGCGCGCACAAGGCCGAACTTGGCCGGCTGGTGTCGATCGAGGTCGGCAAGATCCCCTCGGAAGGGCTCGGCGAAGTGCAGGAGATGATCGACATTTGCGACTTCGCCGTCGGTCTTTCCAGGCAATTGTACGGGCTGACCATCGCGACCGAGCGTCCAGGACACCGCATGATGGAAACCTGGCATCCGCTCGGCGTGGTCGGCGTCATCTCCGCCTTCAACTTCCCGGTCGCGGTGTGGTCGTGGAATGCGGCGCTGGCGCTGGTCTGCGGCGATGCGGTGGTATGGAAGCCTTCCGAAAAAACGCCGCTGACGGCGCTTGCCTGCGAGGCGATCTTCAAGCGCGCCGTCAAGCGCTTCGGCACTGATGCGCCGGAAGGGCTCGCGTCGGTGCTGATCGGCGACCGCGCCGTCGGCGAGATTCTGGTGGATCATCCCAAGGTGCCGCTGGTCTCCGCCACCGGCTCGACCCGCATGGGCCGCGACGTCGGCCCGCGCCTGGCCAAGCGTTTTGCACGCGCGGTGCTGGAGCTCGGCGGCAACAATGCCGGCATCGTCTGCCCGACCGCCGATCTCGACATGGCGTTGCGCGCGATTGCCTTTGGCGCGATGGGCACGGCGGGCCAGCGCTGCACGACGCTGAGGCGCCTGTTCGTGCATGATAGCGTCTACGACGCCTTGGTACCGCGGCTGAAGAAGGCCTATCAGAGCGTCTCTGTCGGCAATCCGCTGGAGACGTCGGCGCTCGTTGGACCGCTGATCGACAAGGCAGCCTACGAAGCCATGCAGAAGGCGCTGCAGGAAGCGTCCGCCCACGGCGGCAAGGTGACCGGCGGCACGCGGGTCGAGAATGGCCATCCGGACGCCTATTACGTGCATCCGGCGCTAGTCGAAATGCCCAGCCAAGTGTCGCCGGTGACCGAAGAGACGTTCGCGCCGATCCTCTATGTGATGAAGTATTCCGATTTCGACGCCGTGCTTGACGAGCACAATGCGGTGGGAGCGGGGCTGTCGTCGTCGATCTTCACCCGCGACCTGCAGGAGTCCGAGCGCTTTCTCGGCGTCGACGGCTCGGACTGCGGCATCGCCAACGTCAATATCGGCACGTCGGGCGCCGAGATCGGCGGCGCCTTCGGTGGTGAAAAGGAAACCGGCGGCGGCCGCGAGAGCGGCTCCGATGCGTGGAAAGCCTATATGCGGCGCGCCACCAACACGGTGAACTATTCCAAGGCGCTGCCGCTCGCCCAGGGTGTCTCCTTCGACATCGAGTGACATTGCGCACCCGGGCCGTTCTGCGGCCTGAGGTTCACTGCTGAGGGCAGTTATGCTGTCATTCTTCGTATGGTGCTGACGTCCCGCCGCCGAGGCGGCTTTTTTGTTTCGAGGATACGCAGCGGCACGGACCGCCTTCATAGCCTGGGCAGTGGCGAGTCTCAGTGGTCGGTGGAAAAACACGCTGCGAAGGCGGCATCCACGACGGCCAGCTTGGCGGCCTGGACGGTCATGTATTCCTGAAAGAAGCGGTGCGAGACCCACATCACGGAATTGCCGCGCTGGCCCAGCCAGCCGATGCTGCCGAGCGCCTCGGCATCGCGTAGTTTTCGGGCGAGGTGGGTGCGCGACAGTTTGAGCCAACTGGCGAATTCCGCCACCGAGACCACGCTGGTCGGAATCCGATCTAGGCCGGCATGGTCGGGGTCGATGCCGGACATGAGCCGATCCATGACGATGCCGCCATTGTTGAGCCAGATGAACAGGGAAAAGGTCTGGTTGGGTTCGCGCACCGGTTTGGACGAAAGCAGGCCGTCGGCCACGAGGGGCTGCAGGGCGGCGAGCATATCGGGCCGCTCCAGGTATCTCGCCAGCCGGTCCGCGCCGTCGAGTCGGTCAAGGGTCCGTAGATGTGCGTGCACCCATCCGGTGAATGTCCGCACCGTGTCCGCTGTCGGCTGCAACGGGTGGGTGCGCCCGTCTCCGCCCGCGACGTATTCGGCGATGCGGTAATTCAGCATCTCCTTGATGAAAGCGTCGGCGGTGTTGCGGCTGGCGACCTTGTGCTGATGCACGAACTCGATGAAGCGCGACACCGTCAACGCGGTGCGACGGTCGCCCGGGTCGCGCCTGAAATGCATGGCAAGGCCGACATGGCCCATCAGCCAGCGCTGCTGCGTGGCGAATATGGAAGCAAGCCGCGGGCTGGCTTCGTAGATGTGGATCAGCGCCAACGACTGCTCCTGGACGTGGCGGTGCAGATCCGGATGAGCGGCTATGTCCTCGATGTCCAGCATCCGCCTCCTTCTGGTTGGCCAAGCTTACTGCGCTCCAAGAGCGGGTCGCGTCGAAGCGGATTCATGCGACGCGCTTTTGGCTTTTTTCGTGCATGTCGTCCTCCCAAAACCGAGGTTACTTTTGGGCGACATGCATTAAGACATTTTCAGCCTTGCGCTTTTGTGTCCAGATGAGACAGCTCGGACTAAAGTCCAGTTCTGTAGCCAATGATGGCGGCGAGACGTCGGCGGCAACCCACACGGCGGCAAGTACGGCGCGCTTAGCGATCTGGACAACCGCAGCTACGCCCCGGGTGTCGTCCTGCCGCCCGGCCATGATGGGCTGACGCGGGGTCCGCCGGCGCATACGCATCGGGAGGCCGCCGATGGCGGGTTCTGCCGCCTACTCGGCCGCCTGAACGCGATGTGCCTGGATGATGGCGCGGATCTCAGAGCGGCAGGAGCCGCAATTGGTGCCTGCCTTCAGCGCGGCGCCGATGGCTTCCACGTTCGTGCAGCCGGAAGCCACCGCCGCCGTGATCTGCTTGATCCCGACGTTGAAACAGGAGCAGACGGTCGCGCCGGCATCGGGCCGTTCGGCGCCGGCGCGGCCGGCGACGATGCGGAAGCGCTCGCGTTGGCTGGCATGGGCCTCTTCGAGCTGCTGCGTTGCCCATCCGCGCGACACGGCGACCGGGCCGGGAGCGACGAACAGGGCGCCCGCGAGCTGTACGCCATCGAAGGCGGCGATGCGATGCTGGCCGGCATCGCGGTCGTGATAGGCGAGTATTTCGGCATCGGTCGAGGCGCCGAACAGGGATTGGGCAAAAGTCGTCCAGTCGATTTTGTCGTCTGCAAAGGCGAGCTCGACCCGCCAGCCATCCCTGCAGCGGGCCACGGCCCAATAGTCGCCGGCGATCGCTTCGGGCCTTTGTCGGGTCACGGCGAAGCCGAACGCCATCGCGGCGAATTTCTCGATGTGCACCGCGACGTGCTTCAGTGCCGGCTGGCCGGAAACTGGGTCGGTGAGTGGCGCGGTGAGCGTGTCGAGCCGGCCCTTGGCGGTGAACTGGTCCGTCCAGTGCATCGGCGCGAAGATGCTGCCCCGGCGCTGGCGGGACGTGATCAGCGCGCGCACGAGCACGGCGCCGCGCGGGCTGGAAACGCGCGCGATGTCGGCGTCGCCGATGCCGTATCGCGCGGCGTCGTCGGGATGAATCTCGACGAAGGGTTCGGCGATGTGCTGCGACAGACGCGGGCTTTTGCCGGTGCGTGTCATGGTGTGCCAATGGTCGCGGACACGGCCGGTGTTGAGGATGAGGGGGAATTTCTCGTCCGTGCGGGTTTCCGTGACAGGGCGGACGGCGATGAAGCGCGCCTTGCGGTCGGGCGTGTAGAAATTGCCGTCGGCGAAGAAGCGGGTGTTCGGTGGCCCTGCTTTATCGTTCTCCGGTTGGGGCTCAGCTTGAACGTTCCCCTCCGAGAGATGTCGAGCCCAGGCGCCCCCCTCTGTCCTGCCGGACATCTCCCCCTCTAGGGGGGAGATCGGCAGTTTTGTCGACGGCGCTCGTCCTGCGGTATCGGCGATTGGCGAAGGCCGTCGTGGCATCCAATCTCCCCCCTTGAGGGGGAGATGGCCGGCAGGCCAGAGGGGGGCGCCTGGGCTCGGCGCCGGCCATTGGAATGGCGCAAGCGCTTCGTAAGCTTTCTCATCGACACCGGCATACCAACCAATATCGAAATCGCGCGCGCCATCATTCTCGAAGCCCGACAGCGCCGCGTGCTCGGCGAATATCCCGGCCGGCGCGTCATAGGAAAACGCCTCGCCAAACCCCATCCGCCGCGCCACTTCCGCAATGATCCACCAATCTGGCCGCGCCTCGCCGGGCGCGGCCAGGAACGGGCGCTGGCGCGAGATGCGGCGCTCGGAATTGGTAACGGTGCCGTCCTTCTCGCCCCAGGCGGTGGCCGGCAGCCGGACATGGGCATGGCGCACCGTGTCTGTGTCGGCCTGCACGTCCGACACCACCACAAACGGGCAGGCCTTGATCGCTGCTTCGACGGCGTCGGCATCGGGCATCGAATCGACAGGATTGGTGGCGAGGATCCACAGCGCCTTGATCCGCCCGTCGGCGACCGCCCGGAACATGTCGACCGCTTTCAGGCCGGGCTTTTGCGCGATGTCAGGTGCATTCCAGAAGCGCTTCACGCGTTCGCGATGCCCCGAATTTTCAATCTCCATATGCGCGGCCAGCATGTTGGCCATGCCGCCGACCTCGCGTCCGCCCATGGCGTTGGGCTGGCCGGTGACCGAGAACGGCCCGGCGCCGGGCCTGCCGATGCGACCGGTGGCGAGGTGGCAGTTGGTGATGGCGTTGACCTTGTCGGTGCCGGACGACGACTGGTTGACGCCTTGGCTATAGACCGTGACGGTCTTGGCGGTCGCGGCGAACAGGCCGTAGAAGCGGGCGAGCTCGTCCTCGCTCAGGCCCGTGGCGGCAGCGATGCCGGCAAGGTCGAGTGCCGAGGCGGCGAAAAGGGCTTGTCCGAAGCCGGTCGTGTGAGCGGTGATGTAGGCGCGGTCGAGCGCATTGTGCTGGCCGAGCCAGGCGAGCAGGCCGGTGAACAGGGCGACGTCGCCATCCGGTGCGATCGCCAGGTGCATGTCGGCGATATCGGATGTCATGGTGCGGCGGGGGTCGACCAGGACTATCTTCATTTCCGGGCGCTTCTCACGCGCGGCAGCTATGCGCTGGTAGAGCACGGGATGGCACCAGGCGAGATTCGAGCCGACCAGCACGATGAGATCGGCAAGCTCCAGATCCTCGTAGGTTCCGGGCACCGTGTCGGAGCCGAAGGCGCGGCGATGGCCGGCGACCGAGGAGGCCATGCAGAGGCGCGAATTGGTGTCGATATTGGCCGAGCCGATGAACCCCTTCATCAATTTGTTGGCGAGATAATAGTCCTCGGTCAGCAACTGGCCGGAGACATAGAAGGCGACCGCATCCGGCCCATGTTCGGCAATGGTTTGCGAGAAGGTCGACGCGACAAGATCGAGTGCCTCATTCCAGGAGGCGCGGCGGCCGTGGATCTCGGGGTGGAGCAGCCTGCCGTCGAGGCCGATGGTCTCGGCAAGAGCAGAGCCCTTGGAGCAGAGCCGGCCGAGATTCGCGGGATGGTCGGGGTCGCCGCGGACCGACACCTGTCCGTCCGCGGCGACCTTCGCCAGCACGCCGCAGCCTACCCCGCAATAGGGGCAAGTGGTCCTCACCTCGCGTGCTTCGCCAATCTGCATGGGTCAGGCCGCGCGGCTTGCCAGCGCTTCGAGCGCGATGAACAAACGCTCGCCCTCGATCTTCACCGGAATGGTGCGCACCGCGCCCTCGTCGGCGCCGAGCGCCTTGCCGGTCTCCAGCGAGATGACCCAATTGTGCAGGGGGCAGGTGACCGCCGCGCCATGCACGATGCCCTGGCTCAGCGGCCCGCCTCTGTGCGGGCAATGATCGTCGATGGCGAAGACCTGATCCTCGGCGGTGCGGAAGATAGCGATCTTGCCCTGCGGCGTGGCAACACAGCGCGCGCCCCGGCGGGGGATGTCGGACAGGGAGCCGATCGGTGTCCAGGTCATTGGGTCGCCTTTACTTGATACGAATGCGCCCAGGCGCCCCCCTCTGTCCTGCCGGACAATTCCCCCTCAAGGGGGGAGATCGGCAGTTTTGCTGATGGCGTCCGTTCTGCGAAGTTGGCGATTGGCAAAGGCCGTTGTGGCATCCAATCTCCCCCCTTGAGGGGGAGATGGCCGGCAGGACAGAGGGGGGTGGCTCGCGCGAACATCTCCATCACTCCGCCGCCTCCGCGAACCCGACCGAGGCCATCGGCCGGAACTCGTGCTTGTCCTTGCCTGACACGCGTTCCGACCACGGATCGACCTGGGCGAATTTCTGGGAAAAGACGAAGCGGTCGTAGAAGGCCTTGCGCTTGTCGCCATCGTTCATGATCTGGCGCTTGATCTCGGCGATGCCGACGCGCTTGGCCCATTTGTAGATGCGTTCGAGATAGCGGGCCTGCTCGCGGTACATCTGCGTCAGCGCCACGATATGCTCCAGCGCTTCGTCCTCGGTCTTGACCAGGCCAAGCACTTCGGTGCCCTTGATGTCGAGGCCTGCCGCACCCGCGAAGTGGATCTCGTAGCCACTGTCGACGCAGATGACGCCGACGTCTTTGCAGGTCGCCTCGGCGCAGTTCCTCGGACAACCCGACACCGCCATCTTGACCTTGGCCGGCGTCCACGAGCCCCACATGAATTTCTCGATGCGGATGCCGAGGCCGGTGGAATCCTGCGTGCCGAAGCGGCACCAGTCGGAACCGACGCAGGTCTTCACCGTGCGCAGGCCTTTGGCATAGGCGTGGCCGGAGACGAAGCCGGCCTGGCCGAGATCGGCCCACACCGCCGGCAGGTCTTCCTTGCGGATGCCCAGCATGTCGATGCGCTGGCCGCCGGTGACCTTGACCATCGGGATATCGAACTTATCGACGACATCGGCGATGGCGCGCAGTTCGGCGGCATTGGTGACGCCGCCCCACATGCGCGGCACCACCGAATAGGTGCCGTCCTTCTGGATGTTGGCGTGGACGCGCTCGTTGATGAAGCGTGACTGGTAGTCGTCCGCGTATTCGTCCGGCCAGTCGCAGACGAGATAATAGTTGAGTGCCGGCCGGCATTTGGCGCAGCCGCAGGAGGTTTTCCATTCCAGTTCCTGCATGATCGCGGGAATGGTCTTCAGCGCCTTGGCCTTGATCAGCCGGCGCACCTCGTCATGGCCGAGCGTCGTGCAGGAGCACATGGGCTGTACGGCGGCCGGGTTGTACTTGTCGCCGATGGTCAGCACCATCAGTTTTTCGACCAGCCCGGTGCAGGAGCCGCAGGAGGCCGACGCCTTGGTGTGCGCGCGCACATCGTCGAGCGAAGTCAGCCCCTTGGCCGCGATCGCGCCCGTGATCTTGCCCTTGCAGACGCCGTTGCAGCCGCAGATTTCCGCATCATCCGGCAAGGCTGCAACGGCCGCCATAGGGTCCAGTGGGGCACCCCCCTGGTAGGACTGGCCGAAGATCAACGTATCGCGCATTTGCGATATGTCTGTTTGCTTCTTCTTGAGGTCGTTGAACCAGGCGCCGTCCGCGGTCTCGCCGTAGAGCACGGTGCCGATGATGCGGTCGTCCTTGAGCACGAGGCGCTTGTAGACGCCGGCCGCCGCGTCGCGCAGCACGATCTCCTGGCGGTCCTCGCCCTCTGCGAAGTCGCCGAGCGAGAACAGGTCGATGCCGGTGACCTTGAGCTTGGTCGGCGTGTCCATGTGGACAAAACCGACCGCCTCGTCGGCGGCGAGCTGGCGGGCGGCGACGCGGGCCATCTCGTATAGGGGGGTGACCAGCCCATAGATCTGGCCGTTGACCTCGGCGCATTCGCCGAGCGCGTAGATGTCCGGGTCGTTGCTGCGCATGCCGGCATCGACGACGATGCCTCTGTTGACGGCGATGCCCGCCTCCTTCGCCAGCGCTGCGTTCGGCCGGATACCGACGGCCATCACCACCAGCGTCGCGGGGATGACGGTGCCGTCGACGAGTTCGACCTGCTCGACCTTGCCGTTGCCCGTGATCGCCTTTGTATTGGCCTTGGTGACAACCTTGATCCCGCGCTGCTCGACGGCGCGCTGTAACAGATAGCCTGCCGCCGGATCGAGCTGGCGCTCCATCAGCGTCGGCATGACATGCAGCACGGTGACGTCCATGCCTTGCGCGTTGAGGCCCGCTGCTGCTTCCAGTCCGAGCAGTCCGCCGCCGATGACCACAGCCTTGGCGCGCGACTGGGCCGCGAGCATCATCGCCTGGACGTCGTCGAGGTCGCGATAGGTGAGAACGCCGGGCAGGTTGTGGCCGGGCACCGGGATGATGAACGGCACCGAGCCGGTGGCGATGACGAGCTTATCGTAGGGTTCGGTGACGCCGTGGTCCGACGTGACGGTCTTCGCTGCGCGGTCGATGGCGACGATCTTGTGGCCCTTGTAGAGGGTGATGTTGTTGGCGATGTACCAGCCGTCGCCATGGATGATGATTTCTTCGTAGGCCTTCTCGCCCGAGAGGACCGGCGACAGCATGATGCGGTCGTAATTGACGCGCGGTTCCGCGTTGAAGATGGTGACGCTGTAGCGGTCCGGCGCCTGTTCCAGCAGGTGCTCCAGCATGCGCCCGGGGGCCATGCCGTTGCCGATGATGACGAGTTTTTGGGTCATGTTCCTAATCCGCTCCGGTGTCACTCTGCAGCATAGGAAAGGGTCGACGCCTTGGTTGATGCGGCCCGCCCCATCCGCCTGACGCTGACATGCATCCAGGCAAAGCAGGCGACGACCAGGACGAAGAGCAGCATGAAGCAACTCGACCAGACGCCGGTGAGATCGTTCAGCGCGCCAAAGGCGATCGGCAGGATGAAGCCGCCAAGGCCGCCGATCATGCCCACGACGCCGCCAACGGCCCCGACGCTCTGCGGATAGTAAGCCGGGATATGTTTGTAGACGGCGGCCTTGCCGAGGCTCATGAAGAAGCCGAGCACGCAGGCGACGGCGATGAAGGCGAGCGGGCCGATCTCGAAATGGAAGGCGATCGGCCCGCTGATGCCGCGCACCACATAGTCTGCCGAGGGGAGAGACAGCACCAAGGTCGCGACGGCACAAACGGAGAAGGTCCAGTAGAGTACGGTACGAGCGCCGACGCGGTCGGAAAGCACTCCGCCATAGGCGCGGAAGATGCTCGCGGGAATCGAATAAGCCGCGCCGATCATGCCGGCGGTCGCCAGCCCGAAGCCGTAAACGCCGATCAGGTAGCGCGGCAGCCACAGCGACAGCGCCACGAACGCACCGAAGGAGAAGAAGTAATAGAAGGCGAAGCGCCAGACCTGCGGGTTCTTCAGCGGCGCGAATTCCTGCCAGAAGCTCCTCGCAGGCGTGGTCTTGCCGGCGCGGCGCTCGCGAATCACGGGATCGTCGCCGGTCGTGAACCAGAAGATGGCGGCCATGATGACGAGTGCTGCCGCCCAGATCAGCGCGACCGATTGCCAGCCCCAGGCGAGAAGCACGAAAGGCGCCAGGAATTTGGTGACAGCGGCGCCGACATTGCCGACACCGAAGATGCCGAGCGCCGTGCCCTGCCTGCCCGCCGGGAAGAAGCGCGAGACATAGGCGACGCCAACGGCGAAGGAGCCGCCGGCAAGCCCGACGCCGAGTGCAGCGATCAGCATCTGTCCGTAAGTGTGCGCAAAAGCGAGCAGGAAGGTCGCTACCGCCGCAGCGAGCATGGTGGCGGTGTAAACCAGCCGTCCGCCATAGCGGTCGGTCCAGACGCCGAGCACCATGCGCACGAGGGAGCCGGTTAGGATCGGCGTGCCGACGAGCAGGCCGAACTCCGTCTCGTTCAGCCCAAGTTCCTGCTTTATGCGCACGCCGATGATGGAAAAGATCGTCCACACCGCAAAGCAGACTGTGAACGCGATGGTGGACATCACGAGCGCCTGCCGGGGGGCATTGTCCTGGCTGGGCGCGGCTGGGAGGATTGCGGTCATGTCAGGCTCCGGTTTGCGATGGAGAAGCACCGCGCGTGTTTTCTTGATCGATGGTCAGCGGCGCGGCATCAGCGCGGCGAGCTTGGCGCGTTCACTTGGGCACCTTTGCCCTCGGCCACGGCGCCAACCGGGAACAGCATCTTCGCTGCGACGAACAGCGCCGCCGCCAGCGCGCTGCTGGCGACAAAATCGCGGCGCGTGAAATCCTTGAGGGTTGTTCCAGTTCCGATCCGTTTCGTCATCGTCGTCTCCGGTTGGGCGCTGCCTGGGACCAGCACCGTCGATTGCGTGTTCGGCCAAACAAAAAAGCCGCCGGCCAGGTCTTCGCGTCCGGGAATCCGGATCGCGTCTTGACCTGAGCGGCAGCTTTGCCTGTGGGCGCCCGCCATTGGACGCTTGTTCCGTGACCCGCTAAGGGTCCGGTTATTTCAATGCAGGAACCGTGCCAGTCTCGCCTTAGAAAGGAATTTCGAATGAATTCAGCTGAATAGCCGATTCACGGGCAGATCCGGCCACCAGGTGACAAGGCCAAACATTGGTCAGCTACGCGATCAGTCCGCATAAATTTTGTGCAATGCACAAGAATGGCGCGGAAATGATCACCCTGGCCGCTGCGCCCCGATATAAGCGTCGATCTGGTCCGGATCGAAGATGCGGCCGTCGAAGAAACCGTCGGGGCCGAGCACCAGGCTTGCCCCGGCCGAGCCGACGGGCGTTGCGATCTTCAACGCCCCCTCGACCTTGGCATTGGCGCCCGGCAGCGCTACGCCGAGCGGCTTCAGCGCCGCCCGATAGAGGTCGGGCCGGTAGCAGTCGCGGGCGACGGCGAGGTTTTCAGGCGTGTGCGCGATATCGCCCCAGCGCACCATCTGGGTGTAGAACCACAGCGCATGGCTCTTCCAGGGAAAGTTCGCCGCCTTGTCGAACGGAACGAAGAAGTCCTCGACGTTCCGCTCGGCGGCGCTGCCGAGGCGGAGATGTCCGGTCAGGACCGGCATCTGGATCTCGGTGGACTGGCCAAGGAAGCCGGGCTGCGCCATCAATGCCGCCAGTTCGCCTCGATTGGCCGGGTCCTGGCACCAGCGGGCGGAGTGGTGCAATGCCCTGAGCAGCGCCGCCAGCGCCTCCGGCTGCGCTTCGGCCCAGGCCTTGCGCGCACCGATCACCTTTTCGGGGCTGTTGCGCCACAGCAGCGCCTTGACGGTGACGATATGGCCGGTGCCGGCCGAGACGGAGGCGCTGTTCCAGGGTTCGCCGACGCAATAGCCGTCGATGCGGCCGGCGGCCAGCGCGTCGGCCATGAAGGGCGGCGGCACGATGACGATCTCGATCTCACCGTCGGGGTCGATGCCGCAGGCG
The DNA here is from genome assembly GCF_006441005.1 of Mesorhizobium sp. B2-5-3. Taxonomy (NCBI): domain Bacteria; kingdom Pseudomonadati; phylum Pseudomonadota; class Alphaproteobacteria; order Hyphomicrobiales; family Phyllobacteriaceae; genus Mesorhizobium; species Mesorhizobium sp. B2-5-3. The sequence goes on along the minus strand of NZ_VFUS01000002.1, from coordinate 37,694 downwards.
GCGAGCCAATAGCGCAGTTCGTAATTGTGCCCGGAATGCGGATGCACGACGGCGAAGCGTAGCGGGTCGCGGCCGGCCGCCGCGCGTTCGCGGATAAACGCGCCGAGCGCCGCGCCGGCGCGGGCCGGATCGAGATCCGATACGGCGCCGTGCGCCGCCATGCCTTCCCAGACGGCGTTGGAGATGGTGACGCAATTGCCGCCGAGGCCGAGCGAAAAGGGCACGATCGTCTCGGATGCCAGCGGCGTGAGCCCGAGGTTGCAGGCGAGCGGCATCGGCCCAAGCATATGGGCAAGGTCGAAATGGCCAATGGCGATGCGGTCGCGGATGTTGGCCCAGGAGGTTTCGCGGTGGAGGACGAGATCGACGCCTTCGCGCGCGGCAAAGCCCATTTCGCCGGCCGCGACCAGCACGGCGCTGTCGAACAGGGGCATGAAGCCGGCGGTGATCTGATGCGCAGCTGTCATGCTCATTCATCCTCCAGCGGCCCGAGCAGCCCGGCTGTCGTCACCAGGCTATGGGCGATGTCGCTGATCTTGCGGTTCTGGTTCATCGCCGTCTTGCGCAGCAGCGTGTAGGCCGCGTCTTCGCTCAGACCCCGCGATTTCATCAATATTCCCTTGGCGCGGTCGATGACCTTGCGGTTCTCGAGTTCGCTGCGCGCTTCCTCCAGTTCGCGTGCCATGCGAGAAAAGGCGTTGAAGCGGCTGACGGCCATGTCGAGGATCGGCTTCACGCGTTCCTGCCTGAGGCCATCGACGACATAGGCGGACACGCCGGCATCGACCGCGGCCTCGATAGAGGCCTGGTCGGAACGGTCGACGAACATGGCGATCGGGCGCTTCACCGCGCGCGACAGCTGGAACATGTTCTCCAGCATGTCGCGGTTGGGATTTTCGAGGTCGATGACAATCACGTCGGGTTCGATCTCGGCGATGCGGCGCGCAATGCCCGCCACGTCATGGACGACGGTCACCCGCTGATGGCCGGCCTCGCGCAGTCCCGCCTCGATGATCGAGGCGCGGATACGGTTTTCGTCGATCACCAGGACGGCTAGGGAGGATAGGACCATGCCCCGCATTGTGGGCAAGGTCGCGGAATTGTGCAATGCGGCATAGCCAGTGCAGCAGAAGGGGCGTGGCCGCAGCTTACCGCATTGCAATCAGGCCACGCAGATGCACTTCAGCGATCCTCGGGTCAGGTGCAGACACGAACCTCTTCGATCACCCTGTGATGGTGGCGCCAGTGTTTCACCAACTCGATGTGGCAGCGGTGGTGACGATGGTAGCGGCGGTATTCGCGGTCGCTGTAACGAACATCGCTGTCCTCGTCGTCGTTATAGCGATTGTCGATATAACGCTGGCGATCGTGATGGCGGCGCACGACGACCTCGCCATTGTCATAGTCGTCGTCGGGCGAATACTGGGGCTCGTCGCCGGACTGGATGGTGACGCTCGCGGCCTGCGTCGGCGCAATGACGGAAGCCGAAGCGGCCAACGCCATCATCGAGGCCAGGAAAAAGCTTCTCATGTCTCGTCCTCCTGTTGTCCAAGCCATATCAACTCGCAAAAGGAGCCGCCGTTCCGATACCGCCCTACACGCTTTCCAACGCGGTCGACATCAAGGCGTTATCGGCGCGTGGCTACAGGCGGACAAAGGCGGTCAGCGGCAGATGGTCGGAGGCGACCCGCGACAGCGGCGTGTCATGCGCTTCGACGGCCGCGATCATTCCGTGCCGGTTGGCCATGATGCGGTCGAGCGCCAGCAGGGGCAGGTTCGAGGGGAAGGTGGGAACAGCCGGAGGCAACGGTCCAAACGTCAGATGCAGCGTGTTCAGCGCGGAGCGGTTTCCGAGGCGCCATTCGTTGAGGTCGCCGAGCAGCAGCGTCGGCTTCTCGTCGGGGCTGTTCATGATATCCAGTACGACCTGTGCCTGCTGCGACCGCGAACGGCGCAGCAGGCCCAAATGCGCCGCGATGACGCGCAGGGACTGGCTTCCGTCGAGGTCGATTTCTGCCACCAGAGCGCCACGCGGTTCCAGCCCGGGAAGCCTGATCTGATGCACGTCGCGCACGACGCCCTTTTTGAAAAGCAAGACGTTGCCGTGCCAGCCATGGCCTTTGCCGGTTGCCGAAATCGGCACCGGCACCAGGCCGGTTTCCAGTTCGAGCCGGGACAGGTCGAGAAGTCCGGTCCGGTCGCCGAAACGATTGTCCGCTTCCTGCAGGGCGATGACATCCGGGTCGATCTCGCGGATGACGCGACTGGTGCGCTCGGGATCGAACTTGCGGTCGACGCCGATGCATTTGTGGACATTGTAGGAGGCGACCAGCGTTCCGGTGGCGTCCGCCTTGTTGGTCGACGTGGCATTGGCCTTCCGCATCCGCTTGTCGCGAATGGACAAAAGCATGCTTGCCGGCAGGCTGCGCCCGTTCACCCGCATCGTTTGCCCGCCATTCCTGCTGCTTGCACCATGCACCTCAAAAAATAGAACCTTTCGGCATCTGTTCCATCATCGATTTCAAGCTATCTGGCAAACACGTCCTTTTGTTAAAGATAGGGCGAGCCCAGCCACAGGATGCGATCGAACAGACGGATGACGAATGGCCGCGCCCGCAATGCTTCCAGCGTGACAGGGACGGCCGTCTCGATCGCCGCCGCGATCCGCTTTTCGACCTCGCTGGCGAAGCCGGCGTCGAGTACCTCCAGGTCGATCTCGAAATTGAGCCGTAGCGACCTGGCGTCAAGGTTGGAAGACCCGATATAGGCCCATGCGCCATCGATCGAAAGCAGCTTCGAATGGTCGAAAGGTCCTTCCGTGCGCCAGACGCGGCAATAGTGCTTCAGAACCTGGTCGAATTGCGCCGTCATCGCACGGTCGACAAGGAAAAGATTGTTCACCGCCGGCACCACGATATCGATTTCGACACCGCGTCTTGCCGCGGTCGTCAGGGCGCTGATCAGTTCGCGGTCCGGCAGGAAATAGGGCGACATGAGGCGGATCGATTTGCGCGCGACGGAGAAGGCGCCGATCAGCAGCTTGTGATTGGTCTCGACGCTGGCGTCCGGGCCGGACGCGACCGCCCGCACCAGCATGGGCGTGGCGGGCGCCGGCGACAGCGGGGCAATTCGCCAGGCATCGCCCGTCAGCGCCTCGTTGCTGGCGAAACGCCAATCTTCGGCGGCAACCGAAAAGAGGTCGGCTACCACTGGACCGGTCACGCGAAAATGCGTGTCCCTGGAACTGTTGGAGCCGGCAAACTCGGCGGAAAAGCCCTTGCGAATGTTCATGCCGCCGGTAAAGACAACCGTGCCGTCGACCACCAGGATCTTCCGGTGGGTCCTCAGATTGGCATAGGGCAGGTGCAGGCCCATGACGATGTTGCCGTTGAAGAGCCCGGCGGTGATGTCGGCGCCGCGCAGGTGGCCCAATATGCTGGGCACGGAATAGCGGGCGCCTACGGCGTCGATCAACACGCGCACGCTGACGCCGCGGCGGACCGCCCGGGCAAGGGATTCCACGAAGAGCAGGCCGACGGGGTCATTGTCGAAAATATAGGTTTCGAGCAGGACGCTGCGTTCGGCGCCGTCGATGGCCGCACACATCGCGGTATAGGCTTCGTCGCCTGTTTCCAGGACCGTGATGGCATTTCCCGGATGAAGCGCGCGCCGCGCCACCCTGTCGCCCAGCGTCCTGAGGCCGATGAAGCGCGGCCCGTATCGTTCGACGATCAGGGCCTCCTCGGCGGCAATGTCGCGGTCGTGCCTGGCGGACGCCAGATCGCCGGCAAGCGAGCGCTGTGCGCTGATCGAGGCGCGCCGGATGCGGTTGATGCCGGCCACGGCATAGATCAGCACGCCCAGGATCGGCGACAGCACCATCACGCCGACCCAGCCGGTGGCGGCCCGGACGTCCTCCTTGGTCATGACGGCATGGGCAATGCCAACGCTGGCGATCATCACCGAGATGATCGCCAGGATTTGAGGCCAGTGAGTCGTCAGGCTCTGCAGCATGGCCGGAACTATCCAGCGAGCGGGTACAGAAGGCAATGCGGCGGGTCATTCGCCCGTTCTCATGCTTCCGCGGGTTATCGCGTCCGCACGCCGGCTACGCGCTGGCCATTCCTGATCGCGTCAGACCGCGCGGCCCTCGCCGTCGAAGAAGTGCAGGTTCGTCGGGGCTGCGTCCAGGCCGATCTCGGCGCCGATCTCGGGCGCCGTTCCTTGATTGTGGATGACAAGACAAGTCTGGCCCGCGTCCAATTCAACGTGGATGAGCGTGACGGCGCCAGTGTATTCGGCAAGCTTTACCTTGCCGCGCAGCGTGGCGGACGAAGGCTGGGCCAGCGACAGGTGCTCGGGCCGAACGCCGATCGAGACGGCCGCCGCAGGCACGGACGCCCCGTGGGTGATTGGCCGTCCATCGGCGAGCGGCAGGATGTTCATCTTCGGGCTGCCGATGAACTGGGCGACGAAAATGGTTCGGGGGCTGTCGTAGAGCTCGCGCGGTGAGCCGACCTGTTCGATCTTTCCGTCGCGCAACACCACGATCTTGTCGGCAAGCGTCATGGCCTCGATCTGATCGTGGGTCACGTAGATCATCGTCGTCGACAGGCGCTGGTGGAGCGCGGCGATCTCGGAGCGCATGTGCACACGCAGTTCGGCGTCGAGGTTCGAAAGCGGTTCGTCGAAAAGGAAGACGTCGGGATTGGCGACGATGGCGCGGCCGATGGCCACGCGCTGGCGCTGCCCGCCCGACAGCTGACGCGGGAAACGGTCGAGCAACGGCTCGAGCTTCAGCGTCGCGGCGGCCTCCGAGACGCGCCGGGCGCGCTCGCCGGCCGGCACTTTGCGGACCTTGAGGCCGAAGCCCATATTGTCGCGGACGGTCAGGTGAGGGTAGAGCGCGTAGGACTGGAACACCATGGCCACGCCGCGCCTGGCCGCCGGAACCTCATTGACCAGACGGCCGCCAATGTGGAGTTCGCCCTCGCTGAGATGCTCGAGGCCGGAGATCAGCCGCAACAGCGTCGACTTCCCGCATCCCGACGGGCCGACGAAGACCACGAACTCGCCATCCTCGATCTCGAGATCGACGCCACGGATCACCTCGACCGTTCCGAACCGCTTGCGGATGTCCTTGAGCAGAAGCTTTGTCATGACTCCCCTTATCCCTTGACGCCGGAGAGGGCGAAGCTCTCGATGATCTGGCGCTGGGCGATCAGATAGATGATGAGGATGGGAACCACGGCCAGGCTCGTCGCCGCCAATTGCAGGTTCCACAAGGGCAGGCCGTAACTGTCGTTGAAGTTGGACAGCGCCAGCGGCAGCGTGAATTTTTCAAGCGAACTGAGGAAGATCAGCGGTTCGAGGAACAGGTTCCACGAATGCAGGAAGGTGATGATCGCAACCGCCGCAAGCGCCGGCCGCGCCATGGGCAGGGCGATCTTCAACCAGACGCCGAAGCGCGAGAGGCCGTCCATCTTGCCGGCCTCTTCGAGTTCCCTGGGCAGCGCCAGGAAGAACTGACGCATCAGGAAGGTCGCCACCACGCCCTGCGGGCCGAAGACCGGCAGAAGGATGAGCGGCCAGTGCGTGTCGATCAGGCCCATGGCGCGGATCAGGAAGAAATTAGGGATGATGGTGACCTCTTCCGGCACCATCAGTGCCATCATCAGGAACAGCATCAACAGCCCGGCGCCGGCAAAGCGGATGCGCGCCAGCGCGTAGCCCGCGAGCGAGGCGATGAACAAGGTCAGCACCGTCACCGTCGCGGCGATGTAGAGCGAGTTGAAATACTGCCGCGCGAAGGGCTGATAGGTGAACACTTCCGCGAAGTTCTCGAAGCGCCAGACGCGGGGAATCAAGGTCGGCGCGCCGAAGATTTCGGTGGTGCTCTTGAAGCCGCCGGAAATCATCCACAGGAACGGGAACACGAAGGGCACGGCCAAAAGCAGCAGCGCCATGGTCCAGCAGATGCGATAGAGAATCTCGGTCCGGCGCTGGGTCACTCCATCTCCTTCCGCCGCAACATCACCTGCACGAGGGTGAGCGCCATCACGATGACGAACATGATCAGGGCCAGCGCGGCCGCGTAGCCGACGTTGAAGAATTTGAAGCCTTGCTGATAGATGTAGAAGGCCAGCACCAGGGTGCCGTTTTCCGGGCCGCCGCCGGTCATCTGGTAGATGTGGTCGAACACCTTGAACGAGCCGATCGTCGTCAGAACCATGATGACCAGCGTCGTCGGCGCGAGCAGCGGCCAGGTGATCATGCGAAAGACCTGCCAGCGCGAGGCGCCTTCCAGCGCCGCTGCCTCCTCGTAGTCGCGCGGTATCGATTGGAGCGCGGCGATGTAGAGGATCATGTTGAGGCCGACCATCTTGATGACTCGGGTGACGATGACGGCCGCCATCGCCCAGTTGGGCTCGCGCAACCAATTCGGGCCATCGATGCCGATCCAGGCGAGCATCTGGTTCACGGCGCCGCCTTCGCCCTGCAGCATGAATTTCCAGACGATGGCCCAGGCGATTGCCGATGTGACCACCGGCGCGAAGAAGACCGTGCGAAAGAAGACGACACCGAAGAACGGCCGCGAAAGCGCCAGCGCGAGGGAGAGCGCCAGCGCCATGTTCAGGGGAACGAGCCCCAGCGCGAAGATCACGGAATTGCGCACGACATGCCAGAAGTCGGGGTTCTCCAGCAGCGCATTCTGGAAATTGCGAAGCCCGACGAAGGTCGCCTGCTGGCTGAGCAGGTTCCACTCGGTCGTCGAATAATAGAAGATGGCGACCAGCGGCCCAAGGAAGAAGACCAGGAAGCCGATCAAGGTCGGGCTGACGAACAGCCATGCCTCCAGCATCTCCCTGGCCTTCAAGCTCAGCCACGGCGCGCTGGCAGGGCGCGCCGCATTGTCCCGGGATGCCATGCCGGCCATGAACCGAAATCCTGTCAGAGCAATGGCTGAATGGCGGCGCAGACGCCCTTCAGCGCCTCTTCGACATTGGCGTCGGCCCGCCACAGCGCGTCGACGCGCGGCGCCATCGCGGCGAATATCTGCGGCACATGCTCATGCGAAGGGTGAACGCGGCCGTTGACGATCGCTGCGGCGACGCTTTTCATCTGCTCGGGCGGGATCAGCTTGTTGGAGTTGACGAAGGCGTCGCTCTCCAGGACGCTCTTGCGGGCCGGCGGAAAGAACTGGGCCATGACAGCCACATTGTCCTTGCTGGTCATGTCGGCCACCAGTTGCGCGGCAAGCTCCTTGTTCTTGCCGGACGCAAAGACTGTCAGCGCGGCCTGGCCGATGACCGGAGCTTCGCCGGCGGGTCCCGAAGGCAAGGGGGCGATGCCCCATTTGAAGCCTGCCTCGGGCATCTTCGAGGCTCGCGAGATCTGGTTCACGGTCATCGCCGAATTGCCGGAGAAGTAGTCGCCCTGCTCTCCCGGCGGCACGATCGACCTGTCCTTGAACACCATATCATGGAGCTGCTTGATGGCAGCCACCGCTTCAGGCTTGTCGAGGCCGCACTGGCCGTCGGCCCACAGATCACCGCCGTAAGCGCGCACGGGCGGCAGCAAGGCGTGCGTCATACGCGATGCGTAACCTTCGCCATCCTTGAATTCGAAGCCCCATTTGCCGGGATTGGCCTCGGTGATCTTCTTGGCGACCTCCTGGAATTTCTGCATGTTCCACTCGCCCTTCGCGGCGAGCTGGTTGGGATCTTCGACACCTGCTTTGTCGAACATGTCCTTGTTGTAGTAGATCAGGAAAGGCGAGGTGGAGAAGGGCACGCCGTAGACCTTGCCGTCCTTCTGCCAGAGCGCCATGGCGGGCTGGGAGAAATCGTCGAAATTGTATCCCTCGGTCGCCTTGAGCGTCGGGCCGATGTCCATCAGCAGCCCGGCGTTCTCGAAGGCGGGTGCGGCATCCTCCATCATCCAGGCGATGTCGGGGGCGTTGCCCCCGGCGACCTGGAAAGTGAGCTTCTGCGTGTAGTCGGCGACCGGAACGGTCTCGAATTTCACCGTGACGCCCGGATGCTTGGCGATGAAGCCCTGGGCGATGCCGTTCAGCATCTTGAGGTGGGCCTCGCTGCCCGTCCACACGGTCACTCGGAGTTCCTGGGCCAGCGAGTGCGCCGACAGGGCGCACAGCGCCAAGGTCGATAGTGCAAGTTTGATTGCGGTCTTCATGGTTTCCTCCCGAAACGCCGATGGTCCAATCAACAACTGCGGGCGCGCAACGAACGGGCCGGCAGGCGGCGGCGACTTGTCATGCTGTTGTCCCCGGCAGCGCGCTGGGCGCGTCGCCGATCGTCCAGCCGCCGTCGACGGGCAGGTCAGCCCCGGTGACGTAGCGGGCGGCGTCGCTGCACAGAAAAACGAAGGCGCCGACGAGGTCGTCGGCCTGGCCGTGGCGGCCGGCGGGAATCTTCGCCGCGACCGCTTGGCGGAAGGCTGCGTCCCGGTAGCGCTCGGCGGTTGCCTCCGTCTCGATCGCGCCGGGCGATACCACATTCATGGTGACGCCATGCGGCGCAACCTCGCGTGCCATGGCGCGCACCGCCGTAAGTTGCGCCGCCTTCAGCGAAGCATAGACGATTGTTTCCGCGCGCGGACGCCTCGCCATCACGCTGCCGGTCGCGACCACGCGTCCCCACCCGCGCTTGGCCATGGCGGGAACGAGCCGCGTGGCCAGGGTAAGCAGGGCCGTGAAGTTTGCCGCCACATGGGCCTGGATATGCGCTTCGTCGATCTCGCTCCATGCACGGCGCCGCTCGATCGCGCCGTTCGAGACGAGGATGTCGATGGGCCCGGCGCCGGCGGCTTCATCGGTAAAGGCCGACATTGACTTGCTATCGGTGAAATCGGCCTCGAGAACCGCGGTGCCCGGGCCGATAGCGGCAGCCGTTTCGCGCGCGCCGGCGGCGTCACCGAAGTGATGCAGCGCGACGCTGGCGCCATGCTGCGCCAGGGCGATCGCAACCGCGCGCCCGATGCCGGAGCTGGCGCCGGTCACCAGCGCCCGCCGTCCGGCAAGGGAAAAACGGTCCTTGCTCACGGCGACGGCTCCCCGAGCTTGCCGGCCACCTCGAACGAGGCGATGTCGGCCGCGTCGAAATGCTCGTGAATGCGCCGGTCCGCGAGATCGGTGTCGCCCGCCATGATCGCGTCGTAGATCGCCTGGTGCCGTTCGACGGTGGCCCGCCAATCCGTTTCCGTGCGGTTGGAGCGCTGGGAGAACAGTTCCGAAACCTCGCGTTGGACAGACCGCATCCCTTCCATCTGAATACGGATCATGGAGTTGCCCGTGGCCGTCGCGAGGCCGAGGTGGAACAGAATGTCGGCTTGCGTGAAATCGCCAGGCCTCCCGATGCCGGCGTGCATGTCGAGCACGGCCTGGCGCATCATTTCCAGGCCGCGCGGATCGCGGCGCTCGGCGGCCAGCCTGGCTATGCCAACCTCGATGACGCGGCGCATCTCGTTGGCTTCCTGAAGCCGCGTCAGGCTCGAACGGACCGCATAGGCGTAGATGCGCTCCATCGGCTCGCCGCTAAGTGCCTTGGCGCGGGCAACTTTTCCTTGCTGGGTCGAAACGAGGCCGGCGCTGGTCAACTGGCGCAGCGCCTCGCGTGCGATGGGCTTGGAGACGCCGAATTCCCGGGCGATCTCGCCTTCCGGCGGCAGCGCTTCGCCAGGCGCGATGCGTCCGTCGAACAACGCCGCGGCGATCGCATCCGAGACGCCGTCCGCGAGGCGGGAAGGGCTCGCGAGTTTCGCGGAGAAAATCGGCTTGCGTGCTTCGTCCAGGGGCATTCGGAATCCTTTCCGAGCTCACTAGCACGGTTTTCCCAAACATAGCAACTAAGTTTTTTGGTTGCTAAGTTTACAAGTGAAAGCTATGAAGGCGGTGCGAGAGGACCAAGGGAGAAATCTGGAGCCGATGCACGTGAGCGATCCAATCGCGGCGGGGCCGCTGAAGATTGCCGAGGTGATTGCCCATCCCCTCAGCCAGACATTGCCCCGGCCCACGGTCACGTCCTGGGGCGTCTATGAAAAGGTCTCGCTGGTCCTGGTCGAAGTGCGCACGAGCGAGGGCATTGTCGGCGTAGGCGAAACCCTGGCGCGGTTCTCGCCCAAGGCTTATGTCGAGCTGATCGAAAGCTCGCTCAAGCCGCGCCTGCTCGGCCAGGACGCGCGCAACATCGGCGCCCTATGGCAGTCCATGCGCCGCGCGCTTTCGGGCAGGGCGGGCGGCGTGCTGATTGAGGCCATCGCCGGCGTGGACATCGCGCTATGGGATATATTGGGCAAGGCGACCGGACAGCCGATCGCGAAGCTTCTCGGCGGTGTCGGACGCGACCGCATCGACGTCTATGCCGCCGCGGTCAACTGGGTCGACGACGATGCCGCCGACGCTGAACTCGATCGTTATCTCGGCGAGGGCTTTACGCGCATCAAGGTTAAGATGGCGCGGCCCGTGCGCGAAGCCTGCAAACGGATCGAGCGCATCCGCAAGCGCGCCGGCGATGCGATCGGGCTCTGCGTCGATGCGAACTGGGCCTACAATCTGGACGAGGCGGTCGAGGTAGGTCGTGCGCTTTCGGCAAACGGCTATTTCTGGTTCGAGGAGCCGCTGCAACCGGAAAACGAGCAGGGCTACGAGGAACTGCGCCGGCGCTGCGACGTGCCGCTGGCCGCGGGCGAGAGCAATTTCACGTTGGACCAGGCGCAGCGCCTGATCGCCAACCGGACGCTGTCCGTGCTGCAGCCCGACGTGGCGCGCGCGGGCGGCATCTCCGAGACGCGTCGCATGGCCGACTACGCCGCGGCGCATGATGTCCGCTACGCGCCGCATATCGGCATGTCGGGCATCGTCTGCGAGACCGCAAGCGTCCATCTGTCAGCCGCGATGCCGAACTTTGGCGTCATGGAGTGCGAGTGCGACGCCAGCCCGTTCAAGGCCAGCCTGGCCGATCTCGCGCCCGGTTGCGTCAGGCAGAAGAACGGCACGCTCGACGTCCCGCAGAAACCCGGGCTCGGCATCGAGATCGACTGGGACGCCGTCAAGAAACTGAAAGCCGGATGAGGCCGAGATGAAGAACCAGGTTCCAAACCAGGGCGCTGACCTCGCCGAGGCGATGCGGCTGGCGTTGTTGCGCGCGGACCCCGCGCTCAGCCGCTTCGACCCGCTGCCGCGGATATTGTCGTTCGACGATTTCGCGCGCGGCCATTGCGGCTGGTCGCAGCTTGTCGGCAACTATGAGGACGATCTGGACACCATGCTGCCGGGCTACGCGCAGCATACCAGCGCCATGCTGTCGACGCTCGCGCACTGGGACGCCGGCTCACACGGGGGGATGGATTCATCCTATGCGTTGAAGGTTGCGACACGTCCCCTGCCGGGAGCCCGCAACGTCGCCATCAAACGCCACACATTCAGGAAGCGCGGACCGATCCGCTTCGAAATGTATTTCACCTTCAAGCCCGAAGCCAATGCGCTGAAGCTTTCCGAAACCGATGTGCGCTCCGTCGGCTTCCTGTTCGACCTGCAGGGCGGAGATCAGGATGGCAACAGCGATCGGGTCATGCCGCATCTGCGCTTTTTGAACGCGCTCGACGGCCAGCACTTGCAAAAATGGCAATACAAGCGCGAGACCGAGAAGATCATCCCGATCGGCAGCGACGACAAGACGATCAGCCACTATCACCTGTCGCCGGAGGGATGGCTCGACCTTCCCGGCGGATCGCAGCGCCTGTGCTACAACGAGATCCCCACCAAGGTGAACTGGACTTATCTGTGCTTCGATTTCGATCTGGAATCGATGACGGCGCTCGGGCTGCGCTGCAACGATCGCAGCTTCGATCTCTCGGGATTCGATTCGATCCGCATTCCGGCGATGAAGAACCTGTGGTGCATGCTCAATTTCGGCCTCTTCGCTGAAACCGACGTTGCCAAACGGGCCTTCCTCTATGTCGATTCCATCTGCATTTCCGGAGACTTCTGATGCTGCCCGAGAACATCACCGCGGTCGTCTCGCGCAACGAGCGCTGGCGCGGCGAGGCCGCCAGCGAGCCTTACGAGGCAGGATGGGCGCGCGAGGCGATCTTCTTCGTGCGCGCGTTGAAGCAACCTGTCGGCCCTGCGGCAACGGCGTGGATCGAGATCTCGCCGGATGGAATGCACTGGCTGCGCGAAGGCACCGAGTTTGTCATGCCGGCCGAGCGCGACGGCATGGCAATGGCGCGGCTTAGCCATTTTGGCAACTGGCTGCGCGTCGCGGCGCGTTTCGACAGCGGCGCGGAGTGCAGCGTGCTCGTGACGCTGCACCTGAAGGCCTGAACACGCCGTGCCAAACCTTGCCGCCGGCCAACCCTTACTGTTCACGGAGACATCATGATCGATCCCTATCCGACGTTTGCCCAGGACAGTTTTGCCGGCAAGACCGTGCTGGTGACCGGTGCCGCGAGCGGCATGGGTTTCGAGACCGCCCGTGCCTTTCTCTCCAAGGGCGCCGAGGTCGTGATGTGCGACCGCGATACCGAGGGGTTGGCGAAGCGCCATGACGAATTGAGCGGAACGGCCGGGACACCACCGCACAAGGTGGTGGCCGACATGGGCGACCCCGACAGCATCGCGCGCATGTTCGACTATTGCGACGCCAAGCTGGCGCGGCTCGACAACGTCGTGACCTGCGCGGCGATCATCACTGCCAAGAGAATCGCGGAGCAGGATTGGGCGCACTGGCGGCGCGTCCTCGGCGTCAATCTGCTGGGCACCTTCTTCACCGTCCAGGGGGCGGTGCAGCGCATGCAAGGCAATGCCGGCGGGGGGAATATCGTGTGCGTGGCCTCCGACGCCGGTGTGCATGGCGGCGGCGGGCTCATCGCCGACACCGCCTATGCGGCGTCCAAGGCCGGCACGCTGTCGCTGGTGAAGTCGGTTGCGCGCGAATTGGCGGGAAAGAAGGTGCGCATCAACGCCCTCAATCCGGGGCCGACCGATTCGCCGATGCATTCCCATATCGACCAGGCTCTCAAGGACCGCATCGCGGCCAATTTGCCGATGCGCCGCATGGGCCGGCCCGACGACATGGCCGCCGCGATCCTATTCCTTTGCTCGGACGCCGCGAGCTTCGTCTATGGCGCGGCGCTCGACGTTGATGGCGGCTCGATGTTCCGCTGACCGGCACCGCCAAGCATGGTGACCGGCGTTAGCACCGGTCACCGCGCCCTGCCGGCGGCACGACCTACGGAATTAGGCGCTCTCCATGACTTTGCTCGGAACCTGACATACTTGAAACCGAAGGTTCGGCGAACGTTCTCCTCAGGCGGAAATGCCGCCTCTGCCCGTCTTGATCCCCGCCATCCAGGGTATGGAGGTCGAGACGTCTTCAAGGATCCTGGCCGAGCGCGCAAAGCCGGCAAAAGCATCGCGTGCCAGCGAGGCTGGGACATGGCCGTCATAGGCGCGTTGACACGCGCGCAGGGCGGTTTCGAAAATCGGGCCTCTGCGGTTCCGGGGCCAATTCTGCAGAAACTCGAATGCATCTTCGAGGCACGCTACTTCCTCGATCATGAAATCCCCGTTCTTCACCAGAACAGGCTGCTCGAACATTTTGTCATTCATGAATTTCCTCCATTGGCTGGATGCTTTTGAGGGGTTGGACCCAACCCCTTCATTGGGGCAGTTCATCGTTTCACGAGACGCCGAACTGCTCTAACCGTCTGTTTCCACGTAATTTCCAGGGAAAAAGCGGTATGCGCTTTTCTCGGGATTGCTCTAGGCTGCTTCAGGTTCCGGCAGGGAAAATGCCCCGCCACCGCCTGCCCTCGGCGGGATCGCCGCGCAGACCGGGCTCGGAGGTGGATCGTCATCATCGTCTTCACCTCGGATGCCCGCGATCCAGCGGGACCAACTCCCTCGACGGAAGCGGCCGAAAGAACGCCGCTGGGACCGAGACGCCGCCCTGTGCGGCGGATGCCCTTGCTCGCGCTCATCCAGTGCCTTCAGCGCGCGAAGGATCTCATCCACATTCATGACCGAGCCGTCATCCAGCCTGCGCAGCGACGGAGCGTCGTCAACCGCATGCGCGTCCGAGGCCCATGAGGCAAGCAAGGCACGCTTCGCCTCAAGGCTCATGGTTGAGCAGTTGAGAACGTCGCCGGGGTTTTTCGGCACCGGCGAGACGTCGATGCGGGTCGGTTTTCTTGTGCCGGCTTGAAGAAAGATATCAGCTTCGCTTGTCATCTCCGTTCTCCGCAATCTTGGCTTCCCGGCGTTGCCGGGAGGCGGACCGCAGGTTGTTGCGACATTCTAGGCCGCCTTGCGCGACACATCCTGGCTTATCGACTTCGTTGTATTTTCAGGGTCGCGGACGCCAATCTCGATGCGACGCGGCTTGAGTTCCTCGGGCACCTCACGCACGAGCTCGATGGCGAGCAAACCGCAGTTCAGCGTCGCAGCCTTCACCCTTACGTGGTCGGCCAGCCTGAAGGCCTGTCTGAAATTACCTATCGCAAGGCCTTGGTGGAGAACTTGCCGCTGCTCTGGATCGGGCTTCTTGCGTCCGGTAACGCACAGTTCGGCGCCGTTCTGCACGAGTTCGAGCTCGTCCAGGTCGTAGCCTGCTGCCGCCATGGTGATGCGGTAATTGTTCTCATTCTTCTTTTCAATGTTGTAGGGAGGCCAGTCCGAGCGAATGCTGCTGTCGAGCATGTCGAAAAGACGCTCGAAGCCGACCGTCGTGCGGTAAAGGGGTGCAAAATCCACGCTTCTCATATCCATATCCTCCGAAAAGCAACATGGGACGCCGCAGGTGTCGCGACGCCTTTTTCATCGAGCCGAAGCCTCGACGCGAAACGATCTGGGAACGGCCAGAAATCTCTTCAAGAGGGGTCCCAAAAATTTTTTGATGCTAAGTTGCCATGCAAGAACAGTGGCTTGCGGTAGTTCTGCCGCACGACCCTTTCACTCTTGCAACAGCAGGATCTGCCCCGAAGCGGTACATGGCCCGAGACTTCCGCGATGGTCGGGGCGCCGATACCGATCCCACGGACTCGGTAGAAGTATCCCTATGCAGTGTCGCCGCGCACGTCGCCATCCGTCGCGGACGTGGGGCGAGATCGGCTGTGCCTACGCTTCCTCGGAAACTTCGTTCATCATGGACTTCAGCGGCTCCTCGCCGACATTGTCCTCGATCTGGTCGTGTCCAGGCGTGTCCGGCAGCGCCTTGCGGAAATTCCTCGCATAATCCGGTGGCATCCTGGGCGGCATCATTGGCTCATAGGCGTCCACGACGGCCTCGATGATCACCGGTCCCTGCGTGGCGAAGGCCGCCTCAAGCACGCCCTCGACCTCTTCCGGCCGCGAGACGCTGTAGCCGATGCCGCCCATGGCCTCGGCTGCCATGGCGAAATCGATGGGCTGCAGCTCGCAGCCGAATTGCGGATTGCCAAGGAACATCATCTGCTCCCAGGCGATCTGGTTCAGCATGCCGTTCTTGAGCACGAGGACCTTGAGCGGAATGCCGTGCCGGACCGCGGTCGAGAATTCGCCGAGTTGCATGGCAAGCCCACCATCGCCAACCACTGCGAAGATAGGCCGCCCCGGAAAGGCAATGCCGGCGGCAATCGCATAGGGAAGGCCGCAGGCCATAGAGGCGAGCGCTCCAGAAACCCCGAATGCCTGTCCGGCCTTCATGTCGATGTGCCTGGCAGCCATCTCGGTATTCTGTCCTGAATCGGCTGCCAGGATCGCGTTCTCAGGCATACGCCTGCCGAATGCCTTGACCACGAGTTGCGGCTTCAGCGGCACATCCGGCTTGGCTTCGGATAATGCCATTGCATCGCGCCAGCGGGTCATTTCCTGCCGCGCCTTTTCCAGGAAGGAGCGGTCGCTCTTGCGCTCGAGGCGTTCGTTGAGAAGACGCAAGGTGTCGGCGGCATCGCCTACGAGCCCTGCCTCGACGGGATAGCGCAGGCCGATCCTCTGCGCGTCACGGTCGATCTGGACGCCGCGCGCCTTGCCGGGTTCGGGATAGTATTCGATGTAGGGGAACGTCGATCCGACAATCAGCAGGGCGTCGCATTCGCTCAGCGCATCCTGCGAGGCGCGGGTGCCGAGAATGCCGATGCCGCCAGTCGTATTCGGATGGTCATCAGGGAGCACGGCTTTGCCGAGCAGCGCCTTGGCGACGGGCGCCGCCAGCAGGTCCGACGCGCGTTCGAGTTCTTCGCGTGCGCCGAGTGCGCCGCGCCCGGCCAGGATAGCGACTTTTTTCGCCGCATTGAGAATCTCAACCGCCTGGTCGAGCTGGTCGGCAGCCGGAAGCCGGCTGCCTTCGAACCATCGATCGGGGGTGTGGGAGGGCCGGTTTCGCTTCGAGCGGTCCGCCTCGGGCAACTCGTTTTCCTGTACATCGCTGGCAATCGACAGATGGGCGACCCCGCGCCGGGCAAGAGCCGAGCGGCAGGCGAGACCCGCCAGGTTTTCCATGTGGGCGGCATCGGAGACCTGCGCGTTGAAGATCGCGACGTCGTTGAAGGCGCGGGTCAGGTCGACGTCCTGCTGCGTAAAAGTCTCGATAAGGTCGTGGAACTGCATGCCGGTGATGGCAAGCACGGGAGCCTGGTCGAGCTTGGCGTCATAGAGGCCGGTAAGGAGGTGTGTGCCCCCCGGTCCCGAGGTGGCCAGGCAGACGCCCAACCTGCCGGTCCATTTGGCATAGGCGCACGCCATGAAGGCGGCAGATTCCTCGTGCCTGACCTGGACGAACCGGATGCGGTCCTGACGGGTGCGCAACGCCTCCATGATGCCGTTTATGCCGTCGCCCGGCAGGCCGAAGACGACCTCCACTTTCCAGTTGATCAGCGTGTCGACGAGGATTTCGGCGGCATTGGGCATGGCGGATTTCCTTTATTGAGCACGCCGGCCTCTCGAACCGAGAGGAGGTTCAGTGTTTCGTATCGGGATCGGGACAGAGCTGCCGTACGTCCGCAGGCAGCGAGGCGCGGATCTTTCTGATCTGGCCGGGGTCGATATGATGAAAGAGGACTTTGAAGACCGATTGAACCGCAGCTTTCGGGTCGACGGGACGCGTATCGTCCATGCCCTGCTCAACGGGGCCGAGAAACTCTTCCAGGGAACGGCTCTTTTGCGGCATGCGTGACGGCTCGAACTGCTCATAGTAGGTGCCGCGCACGAGCAGCGGCAACTGCGCTCCAAGATGCGAAGCCATGTCGACCGGAAGCCGGTCCCTGACGGTGCGCAAGACGACGCCGAGCAGGTGCCAAGCGAACTGGCGATCCTGTCCGTGGTCGGCCATGATCTCGTCCAGCCAGACATTGGTGGTTTGGGTGGTCTTGTCGAAAATCTCGAGTCCGGTAGCGCTCATCGCCGCCTCCTCAATCGAATCGCTCACCCGCAAAACCCGTCGGCAAAACCATCGGTGGCAGGGAAAGTTTCATGCCGGGCCGAAATTTCTTCGCTTCGGCAGTTCACGCGAGATGCTGCACCGGCTGTCGCAGTCGCTGTCCGACGATCACAACGGCCGGAGCGTCCGCAACGTGATCGAATAGCGATGCTCTTTCATCGGCGGTATGCTGTGCTCCCACTCGGTCCGGGAGGCGCCCGCCATCAGATATGCGGATCTCGGCTCGACCGTGACGGTTTCGCGGTCCCATTTCGCACCGTTCCTGCGGCGCAGGCGGAAACTGCAAGCAGCCAACAGCGACACTCCGGCGACAATGCCGAAGTGCGGCTTGTCGCGATGCCATCCGATGCCGGCGCCCGGCCGATATTCGTTGATCAGGACCTGCACGAAATCGGCGGCAGGCAGGCCGGCAAAGCCGGCTACCTTGTCCCTCAAGGGCAGCAAGAAACCTGGTATGGGCGGCGCCTCCATCACCTGGCGCCGCTCATAGTCGTAGCGCAGGCCGAAGCCTGCCACGCGCCTATTGGCGAGATAGCCGTGGAAATCGAATGGCTGGAAGGACAGGCTCTCGAGCTCCCGCACCAGTTCAGCTTCCTGCGCCGGCGTGATCAGTTCGGGCCGGTAACGAAATCCTTCCGGTAAGCTGTCGGGCGCACCAAAGAGGTCGTCCTGGCGAGGGTCCGTGGGATTGCTGGATCGGGGCGATGGCATCGCCTTTAGATGGTGAAATCCGCGGCTGAGGCAAGATTTCCCCGGCCGGCTGCGTGGGGCGGCTCGCATTTGATGGGAACCTCGACTTCGCTGTCGGATTATTCAATGCGGGCGGCACGCATCGTATTTCAACCAGCTTTGCCAAGGAGAAACTCGTGCGGGCAATGCGTAGCCGGCCTAAACAAGGAGAGCTCGATCTCATCGACCGTTATTGGCGGGCGGCGAATTTTCTGTCGGTCGGACAGATCTATCTGATCGACAATCCGCTGCTGAAGGAGCCGTTGCGGCCGGAGCACATCAAACCTCGCCTGCTTGGCCACTGGGGGACCACGCCCGGGCTGAATTTCATCTACGTCCATCTCAATCGCATCATCAGGCAGCGTGATGCCGACGTGATCTACATTTGCGGCCCAGGCCATGGTGGACCGGGGATGGTCGCCAATACCTATCTCGAAGGGACCTACAGCGAAATCTATCCCGAGGTCAGTCGCGACGAGGATGGGCTGCGCAAGCTCTTTCGCCAATTCTCCTTTCCGGGCGGCATCCCGAGCCATGCCGCAGCGGAAACGCCGGGGTCGATCCATGAGGGCGGCGAACTCGGCTATGCGCTGGCTCACGCCTATGGCGCCGCGTTTGACAACCCGGACCTCGTCGTGGCCTGCGTGATCGGCGACGGCGAGGCGGAAACGGGGGCGCTGGCAGCCTCCTGGCATTCGAACAAATTCCTCAATCCGGTCCATGACGGCGCTGTCCTGCCGATCCTTCATCTCAACGGCTACAAGATCGCGAATCCGACGGTGCTCGCCCGGATCGACGCGCAGGAGTTGCGAAGCTTGCTGGCTGGATATGGCTATGAACCTTTTTTCGTCGAAGGCGACGAACCGCGGGCGATGCACCGGCTGATGGCCGAAACGCTCGATACTGTCTTCGATCGGATCGATGAAATCCAGAAGGAAGCGCGCGAGACCGGCAGAGTGGATCATCGGCCCCGCTGGCCGATGATCGTGCTGAGAAGCCCGAAGGGCTGGACCGGCCCGAAGGAGCTGGATGGCAAGAAGGTCGAGGGTTTCTGGCGCGCGCACCAGGTGCCGATCACCGACCCGCGAAACGATGCAGGCCATCTCGCAGCTCTGGAAAATTGGATGCGCGGCTATCGGCCCGAGACGCTTTTCGATGAAGCGGGCAGGTTTCGAAACGAGCTACAGGCCCTGGCGCCGGACGGCGAGCGGCGCATGGGCAGCAATCCACATGCCAATGGAGGGATGCTCAAGCAGGAGTTGCGATTGCCGGATTTCCGCCACTTCCGGGTCGCGGTCCCGAAACCCGGCGGCGCAAGGGCCGAGGCGACGAAGCTCATGGGAGCGTTCATCGAGGAGGTCATACGGCTGAATGCCGATGCCCGCAATTTCAGGCTCATGGGACCGGACGAGACATCGTCAAACAGGCTGGACGCCGTGTTCGACGCGACCGAGCGCGTCTGGATGGAAAAGATCGAGCCTTATGACGAGCATCTGGGGCGCGACGGCCGCGTCATGGAGGTGCTGAGCGAACATCTTTGCCAAGGCTGGCTGGAAGGATACCTGCTGACCGGCCGGCACGGCCTCTTCTCATGCTACGAGGCGTTCATCCACATAGTCGATTCCATGTTCAACCAGCACGCCAAATGGCTGAAGGTCTCGCGCGAACTTGCCTGGCGGCGGCCAATCGCGTCGCTCAACTATCTGTTGACCTCCCATGTGTGGAGGCAGGACCACAATGGCTTCAGCCATCAGGATCCCGGCTTCGTCGATCTCGTCGCCAACAAGAAGGCGGACATCGTGCGCATCTACTTCCCGCCGGATGCCAATACGCTGCTCTGGGTCACGGATCACTGCCTGCGAACCTACAATCGGGTCAACGTGATCGTTGCCGGCAAGCAGCCGGCTTCCCAGTGGCTGCCGATGGACGACGCCATACGTCATTGCGAGGCCGGCATCGGGATCTGGGATTGGGCGGGAACCGAGCGTGGAGAAGAGGATCCCGACGTGGTGATGGCCTGCGCGGGAGACGTGCCGACGCTGGAGACGCTCGCGGCTGTCGACCTTCTTCGCCAGGCGATACCGGATCTCGCCATACGCGTCGTCAACGTAATGGACCTGATGGCGCTGCAACCCAAGGAGCAGCACCCCCACGGCCTGGCGGACGCGGAATTCGACAGGCTGTTCACGACCGGCAGACCGGTGGTCTTCGCCTACCACGGCTATCCCTATCTCATTCACCGGCTGACCCACAAACGGGCCAATCACGACAACTTCCACGTTCGCGGCTACAAAGAAGAGGGCACGACGACCACGCCCTTCGACATGGCGGTGCTCAACGAACTGGACCGTTTTCACCTAGCCATCGAGGCGATCGACCGGGTGCCGGGGCTGAGCGCCAGGGCAGCCGATGCGAGGGCCCGATTTGCCGACGGCCTGAACGAGCACACGCGCTATGTTCGCGAACATGGCGAGGACATGCCCGAGATCCGGAACTGGGCCTGGCGCGACAAAGCGGGCGCGGCGGATGGTTAAGGCTGTGCCCGCCGGGGAGTGCCGCTCGTGACCAGCGCAATACTCGCCCTCAATGCAGGCTCGTCCAGCCTGAAGTTCGGCCTGTTCGAAGCCGGATCACAGGAGGGGCCGGTGCTCACGGTGAGCGGTGCGTTCGAAGACTTGGATGACGAGCCAAGCCTCGTCGCCAAGGACGCGTCGGGCAAATCCATCTTCAAACGCGCCGTCAAGCCCGCAAGCCCGCCCGTAGAGGTTCTCCTGCGGGACTTGTTCGATGTCCTCGATCCGTATCTTGCGCAGGCTCCGCTGAGCGCGGTCGGCCATCGCATCGTCCATGGTGGCAAGCGGTTTTCGACTCCGGTCCTGCTGACCGGCGAGATCGTCGAGGCGCTCGACGCGCTGACGCCGATGGCACCGCTCCACCAGCCGGCCGGCCTGGCGCCGGTTCGTGCGATCTCCAAACTGCTGCCCGGCCTACCCCAGATCGGTTGCTTCGACACCGCCTTTCACCGCACGCTGGAGCCGCCGGTCAACCGCTATGCGCTGCCGCGCGAGTTCGAGGAAAGCGGGATCCGCCGTTACGGCTTCCACGGCCTTTCCTACGAATTCGTCGCAGGCCAGCTGCAGGCGCTTTCGCCCGGACTCCGGGGCAAGCGTTGCGTGGTCGCGCATCTCGGCAGCGGATGCAGCCTGTGCGCCATGCGCGAAGGCAGAAGTCTCGACACCACCATGGGGTTCACCGCGCTTGACGGGTTGATGATGGCCACGCGGCCGGGCGCCATCGACCCCGGCGTGCTTCTCTACCTTCAGCAGGCGCGCGGCATGTCCGTGAAAGAGTTGGAGACCTTGCTCTATCACAAGTCCGGCCTGCTCGGCGTTTCGGGAGTGTCGGCAGATGTGCGGACCTTGCTTGGCAGCAAGGATCCTCGTGCGGCGGAGGCGATCGATCTCTTCACGTTTCGGATCGCCCGCGAGATCGCGGCGATGGGAGCCACGCTCCAGGGTATCGAGGCGCTGGTGTTCACGGGAGGGATCGGAGAGCATTCCTGGCAGATCCGTGAAGCGGTTTGCGAGCGCCTGCGATGGCTGGACGTGTTGCTCGACGCGAATGCAAACCGGTCGGGAAAAGAGCGGATCACCGGCGAGGGCAGCGCGGTCGATGTTTACGCAATCGCCACTAACGAAGAATTGATCATCGCCCGCCAGGTGCTGGCGACCGTGCCGATCTGACCGCTGAACTCGGTCCGCGGCGACCCGCCGGGACCATCAGGCAGGAACCTCCGGCCTTGGGGATTGTTTATGGGCCAACCGAGAGTTGATATGGAAGGACTTCCTCATGGCAAGGGAGAATCCGGCTTCCACGGCCAGCATCGCCGGCCATCCCATCCATCCGATGCTCGTGCCCATTCCCATCGCCTGCTTCGTCGGCGCATTGCTGACGGACCTGAACTACTGGCGGACGGCGGAGATGATGTGGGCGAATTTCTCCGCCTGGCTGCTGACGGTCGGCGTGATCGTGGGCGTGCTGGCCGCCATTGCCGGCCTCACCGACTTCCTGGGCGATCGCCGGGTGCGCGCACATAAAACCGCGTGGCTGCACATGTTGGGCAATGCGGTGGCGGTCATACTGTCCTTCTTCAACATGCTCATACATACCCGTGATGCCTGGACCTCGGTGATGCCGACAGGCCTTATCCTGTCGGCGCTGGTGGTACTCATCCTGATATTCACCGGCTGGCTGGGCTGGGCCCTTGTCTACCGCCACCACGTGGGAGTGGCCGATGAAACCGTTTGATCGATCCGGCAAGCGACGCGCTTATGGTACAGGGCTTGCGTTCCTTTGCTTTGCGACGCTCGGCGCCGCGGGCTGCAGCAACGATGCCGCCGACCCAAGCACTCAGATAGGCCCCAACCCGAATTTGCCGGAGATAAAGCAATATCTGTTCCCGCCGATGCATCTTGCATCCGTGGTCGGCTGGAAGAAGGATGAAACGCCGACGGTAGCGCAGGGCCTGCAGATCCATGCGCTGGCGACCGGGCTTCAGCATCCGCGCTCGCTCTACATCCTGCCGAACGGCGATGTGCTGGTCGTCGAATCGAAGGCCCCGCCGGAACCGCCAGCCAAACGGCCGAAGGATATCGTGATGGGCCTGATCGAATCGCTTGTCACCTCGGGCGGCGATACGGGACCGAGCAACCGCATCACCTTGCTGCGTGACAGCAATGGCGACGGCGTGCCTGACGTCCGGGATGTGTTCCTCGATCACCTGAATTCGCCCTTCGGCGTCGCCCTGGTGGGAAACGACCTCTATGTTGCCAACACCGACGCGATCATGCGCTACCCCTACAAGCCAGGCGACACCAAGATCACCGCGCCGGGTGTCAGGTTGACGGAATTGCCGGGCGGTCCGATCGATCATCATTGGACCAAAAGCCTCGTCGCCAGCCCGGACGGTTCGTTGCTCTATGTCGGCGTCGGTTCGAACAGCAACATCACCGAAAACGGCATCGGCGCGGAAAAGGATCGTGCCGCGATCTGGCAGGTGGACAGGGCCACCGGACGATCGCGCATTTTTGCCAGCGGATTGCGCAATCCGAACGGCTTGAGCTTCGAGCCGCAGACCGGAGCACTCTGGACTGTCGTCAACGAGCGCGATGAACTTGGGCCAAATCTGGTTCCAGACTACATGACATCGGTGAAGGATGGCGGCTTCTACGGCTGGCCGTACAGCTATTACGGCCAGCATGTCGATCCCCGGGTAATGCCGCAGCGCCCCGATCTGGTCGCCAAGGCGATCGTTCCCGACTATGCGCTGAGCTCGCATGTGGCACCGTTGGGCATGGCCTTCTACACCGGAACCAGCCTGCCGCAGACTTATCGAGGCGGCGCCTTTGTCGGCGAGCACGGCAGCTGGGACCGTCCCGGGCTGAATGGCTACAAAGTCGTCTTCGTGCCATTCAGCGGTGGCCGTCCGAGCGGCATGGCTCAAGACGTCGTCACAGGTTTCCTCAACGACCAGGAGGAGGCGCGTGGTCGGCCGGTCGGCGTTGCCATCGACAAAACCGGAGCGCTGCTGATCGCGGACGATGTCGGAAACACAGTGTGGCGCGTCACACCCTCGGGGTGATGATCGCTGCTTCAGGCATGTCGCTCTCCCGCCGGTCGGCATCAAGCTCGGTCCGCCTTCGTCCCTTTGGCAGGATGTCACGAAATATTACGTGAGGGAACGTCGGCGCCGAAATCTGCATTCTCCGGGGGAGACGACCGTCGTCTCGAAGTTGGATTGAAAGGAGAATTACCATGCCCAATCAAGGTGGTAGCCACGAGCAACATGTGAAGGCGGGCCAGCAGAGCCACAAGAACACGGAAAACAAGAACCGCCAGCAGCAACAGGCCGCAGGCAACAATGAGCGGCAACAGGGCGACGGCTCCAACATGCGGGGTGGCTCGCACGAACAACATGTAAGAGCGGGCCAACAGAGCCACAAAAACCGCTAGGCATTTCAGCCAGGCGCGCTGACGCTCGCTCCGTATCATGACATGAGAAAGGTCCATCCCGAGGAATCGGGATGGGCTTGTGTCTACCCCGGCTCAAGGTCAGTCCGCGGGAGCAGTGTAACGGCGGCCAATGGCCTCGGCGATGGCCGCGCGGCTCTCCTGCATGTCCGTGCCGGTATCCGTTTCTATGTCCGCCACCTCGTCGGCGAGGTTCTTGTCCTTGATCTTGCTGCGGAACCATTTCGAATAGTCGCCGGCGCGCAGGTGATGTTCCCAGGTGCGATCGTCGATGCCTTCTGCGATGTGAAGGAACATCATCAGGTTCTGCGCTTTCAGGTTAAGCGCTCCGTCCGGCCCCCGGAAATAGAAGCTGTTGTCGCCAAGGTCGCCCTCGGCATATTTGCGCATGTGCCGCTTGCGAACCTGGCGGGGCCGTTCGACCTTGACCGTCCTGATCGGCTCGCCCGATGATCGTTTCCAAAACAGGACTTCGTCCTTTGGCGGCGGCACGGCGCCGTCGGGGACGTCGATGCCGGTGGCGGCACAGAAGCTTGCGACGATCTTGTCGGCTTCCGGTCCAAGCGCCAGGACGGTTTCGACGCCAGCCAGGACGTCGCGCGAAACCAGATCGGGGTGCACGGTGATCAGGATGGTCGCGGGGAGGCTCTTGGGCAGCGCGAAAGACGCGCCGTCACGGGCCTGGGGCAAGAGATGATGCGCCTCATCGATGATCAGCCAATGCGGTCGGCCGGTGCGCGCGCGAATGCTGGCCATGTCCGGCAGCAGCTTGGCAAAATTGCCGGGCCGTTCAGCGGTCTTCAGCCCCAGCATGTTGACAGCGACATTGTTGGTTGGCTTGGACAGAAGATCGAAGACCTCACGCGAGATCGGCGGGGTCTTGGCGTCGCCAACCACCACCACATTCTCGAGTTCCTGATAGTCGCCTTCGGGGTCGAGAACGCAAAACTGAAAACCCTTCTCGACAAAGCGCTCGGTCAACGCGGTGGCAAGCGTGGATTTGCCGATACCGGATGTGCCGGCCAGCAGCACGCCGCCGCCATGCGGTGAAAGGTGCACCTGCGCGCCCGCTATGTCGGTTCCCACTTCCACATGTTGGCGAGCCGTCTCCACGAAGCCGGCATCGCGCGATATGAGCTGTTCGATCAGTTCCACCACGCCGGCACCTCGAGGGCTGGCTGTGACGAAATCCGCCGTCTCCTTAACGGTCGGCAATGCGTTGGCTACGGCGACGCCGAAGCCGGCGGCGCGCAGGAATGCATGGTCGTTCTCGGCATCGCCGACACCGACGACGTTGTGGGCGGAAAACCCCAATTCCTCGAGTGCGCAGGCAAGGCCGGTGGCCTTGTTGACCCCGCTTGGCAGCACCATCACCGCGCCCTTGTTGAAGATGATCTCGAGCTCAAGTCCAAGCTCCTTGATCTCCGACAGCACGGCGGCTTCCTGTGGTTCCCAGGTGGCCACGACGCAGCGTCCGACCGACAGGGGCGCGACCCCGCGACGCTTCAGCCGGTCGACGAATTCAGCCGGGGGCGCCGGCGCCAAAAGCCGCTCCTTCTTCGAAGCGGGCGTATAGATCAACGCGCCGTTTTCGGCGACCACCCTGTCGAAGATGTCGAGTGCCGGAAAGACCCGCTCAAGATCGGCAAGCTCGCGGCCGGTCACCATGATCAGCTTGCGGCCCGTCTGCTTCAGCCGTTCGAGCGCAGCATAGGTCGCATCGGAGACGACCCCGTCTTCGGCGAGCGTGCCGTCATAGTCTGTCGCTAGGGCAAGAACATACATCCTGGATATCGTCTGCGCTTGAAACCAGACACCCCGATCGCCCGAAGGCAGCTTCGGCTGTCCGGGCTAACGATGCCGAATGGCGATGGTTCCATGCAGGGAAACGGCCCATGCAACCATATTGAAACCCAGGACTCCGCGGGTAATTTTGCCCGTCGCGCCCGATTTCCTTCAGGCCGCAACGCGACCGTGGCGGAACCAGGCAGGGTTCCCGCTGTTAACAACGCGGGCGATCAATCGGTTGCCGATGTGTGGGAGCCATGCGTGCCATGATCAACGATCCGTTGCCGGGAACTGTTCCGGCATCCCTTCCCGCGATCGACGCAAAGGCCGCCCCGACGCTCAAGAACGCCGAGGCGGAGGTGTTCTATACCGAAGCCATTCGCGAACTCGCCGCCACCGACATTCCTTTCCTTGTCGCCGGAACCTATGCGGTAAGCGCCTACACCGGCGTCATCCGTCAGACCAAGGATCTCGATATCTTCTGCAAGGCAGGCGACTTCTCGCGCATCCTGGCCCATTTCAAGCAGCTCGGCTATGCGGTCGAAATCGAGGATGACCGGTGGCTTGGGAAGGTCTTCAAGGGCACGCATTTCTTCGACATCATATTCGCCTCGGCGAATGGAACGATGCCGGTAAGTGACCAGTGGATGGAGCATGCCCGCCAAACCGAACTGCTGGGAAGCCGGGTGAGGATCGTCGGCCCGACCGAGCTCATATGGTCCAAATGCTTCATCCAGGACCGAGGGCGTCATGACGGGGCGGACATCGCCCATACGATCCTCAAGGCGCAGGACCAGATCGACTGGCACAGGCTGCTGTCCTACCTGGAAGTCCACTGGGAAGTGCTGCTGATGCAGATTCTCAGTTTCAGATGGATCTATCCGAGCGAGCGCGACCGCATCCCCACATGGCTGCTTGACGAACTGCTCGACCGCCTTGCCAAGCAGCGCCAATTGCCTTCCCCCAGAATGAAGATCTGCCGCGGGCGCCTGCTTTCGCAGACCGATTACGAAATCGACGTCAAGGAATGGGGCTTCGCCGGCGTCGGCGGTACAGGAGAATTTCGTGATGGCTGAACGGACCGAAGACGCTCCGGCGATGGAGGGCACCGCCACGATCAAGGTGGCGGCCGTTGGCGACCTGCATGTGAAGGAGGACGCCCAGACATCGTATCGCGATCTCTTCGGCGAAATGTCGCGCGAGGCCGATATCCTCGTTCTTCCAGGCGATCTGACCAATCTGGGCAAGCCCCGCGAAGCCGAGATCCTCGCCGAAGACCTGCGCGCCTGCTCTATCCCGGTGGTCGGCGTGCTCGGCAACCATGATTATGAATCCGGTGCGGTCGAGGACGTCGCGGAAATCCTGCGTCAAGCGGGCGTCCATCTCCTCGACGGGCAGACGACCGAAATAGAGGAGGTCGGTTTTGTCGGCGTGAAAGGGTTCGTCGGGGGGTTCGGTTCACGCATGCTCGGCTCCTTCGGCGAGCCGGCCATCAAGTCGATGGTCGCCGAGAGCGTCAGCGAGGCCATGCGGCTTGAGAACGCGATGCGCCAGGTTCGCGCAAAACGCACGCTTGTCATTTTGCACTACGCTCCGATCGTCGAGACCATCGCCGGCGAACCCCTGGAGATATTTCCGTTTCTGGGCTCGTCGCGGCTGGCGGAAACGATCGACCGGTTCCAGGTCAGTGCTGTCGTGCACGGCCATGCGCATCGGGGAAGCTATGAGGGCCGCACGCCCGGCGGGGCGAGGGTCTACAACGTCGCCATGCACGTTTCCAAACCGACCGGCCGACCCTATGCCTTGCTTGAAATCTGACGGAGTCGGGGCGCCGTCCCGACGGTCAGCTTACCGCTTTGATCGATTTTGCCAGTTCTTCGAGCTTGTGCGGATCGTTGCCGTGACGGCGCACGAGCTCGCGTGCCTGATTGGACGGCAGATCGGCTGTCGCCACCAGTTGCCGGACCTGTTCACTGTCGACCGCGACTTGGGGCAAGTTGCTGCCGGAAATTCTCTCGTCACCAGCCATCGTCTTTCTCCTCGATCGATGTCGAGACAACGGATTGGAAAACCGTCCGGTTCCGAAAGACGGGGCTGAAGTCGACCGGCGGATCCGATCGGCAGCGCGCCGTCTCGATCCGTGGCGGCAAGGCCGGAGGCGACCGCGAATTGGCCATGGAACAAATGACGCCGGCCAGGAGTTGCGTCCCGAATGAAGGGAGGTGATCCCGATGCCAAACCCAGGAAAACCAGATCCCAATCGCGACGTGCCGATGCCGGCGCCGACCTGGAAGCCCGAACCGATCGAGGAGCCTGATCCGGAACAACTCCCGGACGAGGCGCCTCTGCCCAATCCCGACGAGAACGAAGAGTCGCCGATGCATGCCGGCAGCCGCGTCGTCTGAACGTGCGACGCATGAATCCCGATCCCGTGGCAATGGAACCTCTTGGGCCGGCGCCATTGTCCCTCCATCGTGTTTCCATCACAGCAACGGCAAGGGGCGCTTCAACCAAAGGAGAACATCATGAAAGTTGGCAACTGCATGACGCAAGGCGTTCAGGTCGCCAGTCCGGACCAGACCCTGCGGGAGGCCGCCGCCGCCATGGCCAGCCTCGATGCCGGCGCTCTGCCCGTAGGCGAGGACGACCGGCTGGTCGGAATGATCACTGATCGCGACATCGCCGTCCGTGGCGTCGCCCAGGGTAGGGGCCCGGATACGCGGATACGCGAAGTGATGAGCGCCGAGATCAGGTACTGTTACGACGACGAGGAGATCGAAGACGTGCTCCAGCAGATGGGGGACCTTCAGGTTAGACGGCTGCCGGTGATCAGCCGTGAAAAACGGCTGGTTGGCATCATCTCGCTTGGCGATCTCACGAAAAACGGCGAGGCAGCACGAGCAGGCGAAGCGCTGAACGGCATCTCACAGCCAGGCGGTGCGCATTCGCAGACGGCACACTGACCATCGATGACATGGCGAGAGCGCTGCCCGCGTCCCGCGGGCGGCGACGGCGGTTCAGCGATCGATCTCTCCAAAGACTATGTCGAGGGAGCCGATGATCGCCGAGACGTCGGCGATCATGTGCCCCCGGGACAGATAGTCCATCGCCTGCAGATGTGCGAAGGACGGCGCGCGAATCTTGCACCGGTAAGGAACATTGCCCCCATCCGAAACCAGATAGACGCCGAACTCGCCTTTCGGCGCCTCGACGGCGGCATAGACCTCGCCCTCGGGCACGTGATGGCCTTCCGTGTAAAGCTTGAAATGGTGAATGGTCGCTTCCATGGAGCGTTTCATCTCCGCGCGGCGTGGCGGCGTGATCTTCCGGTTGGGAATTGCGACCGGTCCTTGGCCTTGCGGCGACCGTAGCTTGTCAAGACATTGCCTCATGATCCGGACCGACTGGCGCATCTCCTCCATTCGTACGAGGTAGCGGTCATAGCAGTCGCCGTTCTTGCCGATGGGAATATCGAAATCCATCTGCGGGTAGCATTCGTAAGGCTGCGCCTTGCGCAAATCCCATGCCGCGCCCGACCCACGCACCATTACGCCCGAAAATCCCCAAGCCCAGGCATCGTCGAGACCGATGACGCCGACGTCGACATTGCGCTGCTTGAATATGCGGTTTTCGGTGAGCAGTTCTTCGAGATTGTCGCAGACCTTGAGGAACGGATCGCAGAAATCCCACATATCGTCCAACAGGTCCGGGGGAAGATCCTGATGTACGCCGCCGATCCTGAAATAGTTGGCATGCATGCGGGCGCCCGATGCCCGTTCATAAAACACCATCAGTTTCTCGCGTTCGGCGAAACCCCAGAGCGGCGGCGTGAGGGCGCCGATATCCATCGCCTGCGTGGTGACATTGAGCAGATGGGACAGCAGCCGGCCGATCTCGCAATACAGCACGCGAATGAGCTGGCCGCGCTGTGGAGCCGAGATCCCGAGCAGCTTCTCCGCCGCCAGGCAGAAGGCGTGCTCCTGATTCATCGGCGCCACATAGTCAAGCCTGTCGAAATAGGGCAGGGCCTGTAGGTAGTTCTTGTACTCGATCAACTTCTCCGTGCCCCGATGCAGCAGCCCGATATGCGGATCGACGCGTTCGACGACTTCGCCGTCGAGTTCGAGCACCAGCCGCAGGACGCCATGCGCCGCAGGGTGCTGCGGCCCGAAGTTTATCGTGAAATTGCGGACCGTCGCGTCAGCCATGACGCCCTCCTTCGACCGTTGCCGCCTGGCACCGGGAATGGGACATCCGCCGAAGCACCGGGTTCTGTCCCACGCCGTCAGGTCGTGGTCTGGATGATCAGCGTCAGCGTGCCGTCGCCGTCAATGTTGGCCGCCACCACTTCGGAGGCATCAAGTCCATTCGCGGCCAGGACCGAGGAAGCTTCCGGCGATGCGCTGACCGAACGCTGCAGGACGTGAAGGTCTTCCTGACTGGTCTGGGCAACCACGGTCTCGACCTTGGCCTTGAGGTCGGGTGGCAAGTCCGCCAATGCGACGATGGCTATGTTGGTGAATGTCTGTCCGGTGATGCCCTGGTCGGGGCCGGTCTGACCTGGCACGGCTTCCGGTGCCGGTGCGTCCGGGGGAAGGGGTGCGTTTTGGGACTGAGCATGGGCAGGCAAAGCCAGAGTGAGTGCCGCCAGGATGATGATTGCCTTGTTCATGATATCTTCCTTCCTTGTTCGAGGAGGGTCGATCGGGATGACGCGCGACAGGGACAGCAAGCCATCGCCTCGAACAGTGTTGCGTGTTCAAAGCGCGAAGTCCGGATTTGTTCCGGCTCCGGTCGAATCCAAGGCAGGGACGAGGACGCATCGCTGCCCTGCCTATGGTCGGGGACCTTTATCGCTGATCGCGTCAAACCGTTCGATGTCGTAGCGCGGACTGATCCGCGCCAGTATCTCGACGGAGGGTTTGGCCGCGTCGGGCTGTTTCCAGCTCAGCTCGAAGGAGAATACGAACCGGCCGCGCTCGATGTCGTGCTGCATTCCGAGAAAGCGCCAGCGATAGCCCAGCGGTTGAACCAGCGCGTCGAGGTCAGGCGGAACGCCGTTCGCCGACGAGATCGCCAGGATCGCATGATGGGTTCGTGGGACCCACAGATCGACCTGCTTCAGCACCTGAAGCGTTATCAACGTCAAAACCGTCCCCGCTGTGCCAAGTGCCAGTTGCCCGCCGCCGAAGGCGAGGCCGATTGCGGTCGTGACCCACAAGGTGGCGGCCGTGGTGACACCCGTCACGAAATCGCCGCGGCGGAGAATGGCTCCGCCGCCAATGAAACCGACACCCGTCAGCACGCCCAGCGGAAAACGGAGCACGTCCATCACACTGAACGAATCGGGGCCCTTGCCGCCCACCTCGAGCAGGATATTGGCCTGCATCATCGCGATCGCGGCCGCCAGGCCGACCAGGATGGTTGTTCTGAGCCCGGCGGTGTGGCCGCGGGCTTCCCTGTTCATTCCGATGATCACGCCGGCAACAAAAGCAAGAGCCAGGCGCAGGGCTAGGTCGGTCAAGGTTGGATGAAGCGGCATGGTCATAGCGGGGACGACTCACGCAACGGGCTCGTTCTCCAACACCGCGGAGCGTTCGATGGTTCCCTAGGTGGAAGGTGAAGCTTCTTGTCGGGTTCAGGCAACCCACGACGTCCCGCTGCGTTTGGCACAGAACGCACTCGGGAGATCTTTCCATGCCGCTCACCGCCTTTGCGCTCAATTGCACCTTGAAGGCCTCCGACGACGCCGAGAAATCGTCCACGGACCGCCTGCTGGCGGATCTGCTGGCGGCAATGGTGCCGCATGGGGTCCGCGGCGAGATTGTTCGCGCCCTCGACCATGACGTCAAACCCGGCGTGCTGTCGGACATGGGCGAGGGAGACGGTTGGCCGCAGCTCCGCAGGAAGATCCTCGACGCCGACATCTTCGTGCTGGGCCTGCCCATCTGGCTCGGCCAGCCGTCGAGTGTCGCCAAGCGCATCCTGGAGCGCATGGATGCGTTTCTATCGGAGACCGACAAACAAGGCCGGATGCCGGCCGCCGGCAAGGTCGCGATCGTGGCGATCGTCGGCAATGAAGACGGCGCTCACGCCTGTCACGCGGCGTGCTTTCAGGCGCTAAACGACGTCGGCTTCACGATTCCTGCCAATGGCGGCGTGTATTGGGTTGGGCAGGCTATGGGCGACGTCAACTATGTCGACCTGCCCGGAACGCCGGAAGCCGTGGTCGAGATGATCGAAATGACGGCTTCGAATGCGGCCCATCTGGCCAGCGTGCTGAAGGAAAGGCAGTATCGCGGCGTCGGAAAGTGAAGAGATTTTCGTGGCGGCACAGAGTGCCCGTTGCCCTGACACGATCGGCCACTCGATGGTTGCCGGGCGCCAGCAAGATCAGTGTCGGCGCCCTTGGGGTCAGGGCTCGTCAAAGGGCCCGGCTCGCCTGGCCAGATCGCGCGATATGGCACCTTCCTCTTCGTCATCGGGCAATGCCTCGTCGCTGTTCTGGTAGGCGTTGTCATCGTCCTCCTCCGGCAGGTCGCCTTCCTTCTCGACGTCGACGACGGCGTCGACATTGTCGGACACCTTGTCTGGAAGAACCCTGCCGCCCTTGATTGCATCCCAGTCCGCCTGCTGGATTGCCGGGGCTTCAGTTTCGTCCCGTTGTTCGGATCGTTGCTTCTTGCGCGGTTCCATCTCATGTCTCCGATATGAACGGGTGCCTCATGTGGCCCCTTTGTCGCCAGTTGCGTCGCCTTCCGCCGCCAGAACTCGGCTATCCTGATGGGTCGTGGAATCGGAAAGGCTAACGGATAACCGCCGACCCGGCCCGTTGTTCCTCTCAGCGGGATCGGTTGGTGTTCCGCCTTGGGCCTGGGATGCAGCATCGCGGGGTAGCCGCCGCATTCGCGCAACCAATCCCGCATTACCTCGTTTTGCCTTTGAGACCGGCCCTTGAACTTTACCGATTGGAAACCTCAGAGACACTCAAATGAACCCTTCAGCCGAGCCCCGATCACCGTCGGGAAACAATCTCCATATTCAGCCTTTCCATGGAACGGTGACTGTCAGATTCTCCGACGCCATCATCGCCTCCACCGAACATGCGCTGCAGGTCCAGGAAACGGGGAGGGATCCTGTGTTCTACATCCCGTTCCAGGACATCTATTTCGACCTGCTCGAGAAAACCGATACCACCTCGATATCGCCAAAAGGCACTGCGAGCTATTGGCGCGTGCATGCCGTTGGCGGATCGGCGGATGATTTCATGTGGGCGTATGAAGAGCCCGAGGCGCCTGTCCGGATGCTTGCTCGCCATGCCGCCTTCGATCCCGGCAAGGCTCGCATAGACGCCGATCCCGCTGAAGACGAGCGCCACACGCCTCACATAGTGGAATAGCAGGGCAGCGGCAGGATTTATCCAAGGGAACCGATTCCATTGAGTTGTCGTGCGATGACACCGCGGCCCAGGTCGCCTTCACGCTGCGCGGTCTTCGTCGAGAATGCGCAGGCCCTCTTCAAATTTCGCGATGGGAATCCCGGCCCGCCGCGCTTGCCACAGGTTGTCGGCCAGATCGGCACGCTTGACCGGCCGCGCCAGGGGATTTGACGCAGCCCGGCGCACGAAAGCGATTTCATTCTCGCCAGGCCTCTTCGTCAGAGCATCGACCGCGGCGACAATCGAGGGGCCAAACCCCGCCGATTTCAGCCTTGTCCTTGTCCAGCCCTCCCCTTTTTCGAGGACGTCATGCAGATATGCCACGATCTTCTGGTCAAGGGTTTCGACCGTGTCGACCACGCGCCTGCAGTGTTCGATATAGGGTTGCCCGGTCTTATCGGTCTGCGATCGATGCGCGTCCTCGGCAATCTTGGCCGCGCGGTAGAGCATGCTCATTGCCAGCCTCCCTTCATTCAATCTGTTCGAACCTGCATTGCCGGGGCGCCTTGTCCGGTCGCCATCGCAACAGTTTGGTTCCGTGGCGGAATCGATTGCCGGTGACATGATCGAAACGGACTTCGACCACCAGCTCCGGCCGCACGGGCTCCCACTCCCCGCTGCGTTCGGTGCTCCAGCGGCTCGGCCCGCCGGGAGCCTTGCCGGTAAAGCCGGGTCCGCCTCTCAGGTTCTCGAGCTTCGCGGTAATTTCTGCCCTGTCGTCCTTGCCGATCGTCGACGTAAACCCGACATGGTCGAGCTTGCCGTGGTCGTCATAGAGTCCGAGCAGCAGGGATCCGACCTGGCTGCTGCCCGTCAGGTAGCGGAACCCGCCGACGACACAGTCCGCGGTGCGCAGCCGCTTCACCTTGATCATGGTGCGCTCGCCCGGCTGATAAGGGTCCGTCAGCAGTTTGGCGACAACTCCATCGGTGGAGCCGTGGCCGGCCTCGCCCAGCCAGCGCCTGGCGGTGGTCACGTCGGTGGTGCGCGGCGACAACCGCAACGAGGAAACGCCCGACCTCGTGACGAAGCGCTCGATCGCGGCCCGTCGTTCCGTCAAGCTCTTGTCGAGCATGATCCCGCCGTCCGGATCGACGAGAATATCGAACAGGACGAGATGGGCCGGGGTTTGCGCGCTCAGCATGCGAATCCTGCTTTCGGCAGGGTGAAGCCGCATCTGCAAGGCCTCGAAGGAGGGATCGCCATTCACCTCGATGACTATCTCGCCGTCGAGAACGAAAGACTGGGTATCGAGATCGCGCAACAGTGTCGTTATTTCCGGAAAATACCGGCCGAGCGGCTTGCCGGACTTGGCCCTGAGATCGACGCTTGCGGTGCCTTTGAAGGCCAGGCAGCGGAATCCGTCCCACTTCGGCTCATACTGCCAGAGACCGTCGTCGCCCGGCAGTGCGTCGGCCGCCTTGGCCTCCATGGGGCGGGTATCCAAAGGCAGCGGAAAAGCAGCGGCCACGGCCTCTACCACCGCTCTTCGGCGTCGTGGTGCGGCAGGTCCACACCGCAGCATGTCCATCCGAGCCGTTGCGCGGATCCGTAATTGTAGCCTGGCTCGAGATCGGCGGGATCGTCGAAGGTTCCGACATGCAGGGCGATCTCATCCGGCGATGCATCGTAGGCCAACGCGATGGGCGATCCGCAGTCGCGGCAGAAGCTTCTTTGTGCGATGGGTGATGACCTGCGGCAGAAAGGCTTGTTGGAAAGCCATTGCAAGCTGGCCGATGGTACCCACGCCAGGACTGCAAACGCACTGCCGGTCGAGCGTCGGCACATGTCGCAGTGGCAATAGTGAGCGCGCGGCCTGGAGATGGTGCGATAGCGGACGTTGCCGCACAGGCACCCCCCGGTTCGTTCTCTCATTTCTTGCTGCGCGACCATTGGCCGATCTCTCGAACCTCGATGCTGGTCAACGTTCCACCGATGATGTGGTTTCCGAAAGCCCAAGGGGAACGAGTTTCGTTGCCTCGCGTTTGGTCGGCACTCGAGAAACTGGGGACTAGCGCAAGGATGTCGACTTGAACGGAACCCCTATCCGGCTGGCATGTGCGTTCAGGTATCTGTCCATGGCCGCCTTGTGCCGGCTCGACGCCGAAGACGACAAAGCGGGTTGCTGCTGATGTCGGTTCGGGGTCTGGCATATGGACCTCTGGGCGATCATTGCGCCCATCTGTGTGTCGACATGCAGCGGCTGTTCGCCGAGCCGTCGGAGTGGGCGACACCCTGGATCACCCGTGTCCTTCCCCGGATCGTCAGCCTTGCCGAAAGATATCCTTCACAAACGATCTTCACTCGCTTCCTTCCGGCGCGAAGCCCGGGGCAGGGCGCCGGCACCTGGAAGCGGTACTATGAACGCTGGGCATCGATGACCATCGACAGGATCGGCGAGGAGATGATCGAACTCCTGCCGCCGCTGGCGGCATGCTGCCCGCCGGCGATCGTTGTCGACAAGCACATCTACTCACCGTGGCCCGAAGGGCATCTGCACACGCTGCTTTCATCCCGCCGGATCGACACTCTCGTCATCACCGGCGGCGAGACCGACGTCTGCGTTCTGGCGACAGTGCTTGGCGCGATCGATATCGGCTACCGCGTCGTTCTGGTGACGGATGCCCTGTGCAGCTCTTCGGATGCAACACACGACGCGCTGATGACCGTCTATCATCAGCGGTTCGCGCAGCAGGTCGAAACGGTCGAGATGGAGACGGTTCTTTCCAACTGGACCTGATCTCGAAGCAATGTCCAGGTCAGGCGCTCAGGTCGATCAAGGCGATGCCGAGATCGGCGTGTTTCCTGCGGCGCAGATGAGCGGGGGACTCGACCAGTGTGACCTCCAGGGTCGGTCGCACGACGCCGCCCAGCAGATGTCCGCCCCGCGTCGCTCCGTCGCTCAGTCCGAGCACGGCATGCAGGTGGAGGCTGGGCTTGCCGTCATCGCCCAGGGCAATGTCGCCGATCGCGCTGAGAACCTCGCACTGCTCGTTGACCGGTATCTTGCGATAGTCCTTTGCCTCGAAATCGAACCAACCGACCGCTGCTCGCTCGAACGCGCCGAGCGCGGTCAGCGATGCGCCGTCGATCTGTTCTTCGCTGGCAAAGGCAGTGAGCACGCCAATCGCCTCTTCGCCAGGCTCGAGCACCACCACGAAGGTCCTCTGTCCCGCGACTTTCGAAACCAGTTTCGATTTCATTGCCGTTGTCCTGTGGCCAAGGTGCAGAAACCTTGGCGGTGAATTTTCAGGCCGGCCCACTTATTCGAACGAACCGTTCGCGTCCCGGTTCCATATTGCGGCAGGCGCGCGGCGTCGAAGCGACCGGCAGTATCCGCCCGAACGCCTACCCCTCAGCCTTGAAGTTCTTGGCTTCCTTTTTCACCTCTTTCCTGTCGTTGTCGTGCTTGCGGATGAGATCTTTCGCCTGCTTGGGCGAGACGTCGGTCGTTTCGGCCAGATGCACGGCTTCGCGATCTTCGTCTTGTGGCCGGATCTTTTCCTTGGCCATCGGTCTGTCTCCTTTTTTCCGTGTCATGGGACGTAACCAGACAAGCGCCGCCCGGTTCCATGAAACTGCCTTGCTCGAAGGAGCGCCTGCCTCGGTAGAAGCTATTTCGCGGAGGAACTCGACTTGGGAGAGCGCAGCAAAAGTGCGAGCGGCACGAGCAGGGCGGTCGCGATCGCGGAGTAGCGAAACAAGTCCACGTAAGCCAGAAGCGTCGCCTGCCGGCCTATCGTCTGGCCAATCCAGCCGACCGCCTGGACTTTCGCCTCGACCGCGGGCGAGCCCTGAGCGACGAAATAGTCAGTCATGCGCCGAAGCATCTGCTGATAGACAGGCGAGGACTGCGCCGTGTTGCCGATCAGATGGGTCTGATGCAGTTGTGCGTTCTGCGCCACGACGGTGTTGGAGAGCGATACGCCGACGCTGCCGCCGATATTGCGGGCGACATTGATCAGCGCCGAGGCCTGGTTGGTCTTTTGCGGCGGCAGGCCGACATAGGCGGCCGTCGAAATGGGGATGAACAGGAAGGGAAGCCCTACCGTGATGAAAATGCGGGCATAGGTGAAATAGCTGAAACCGGCATTCGGCGACAGTGAAGTCAGGTGCCACAATCCCACGGCAACCGCCGACATGCCGATCATGATCAGGTATTTCGGCTGCACGAAGCCGGAGGCGAAGCCGGAAATCGGCATCAGCATCAGCATGGCGATGCCGCCAGGCATCATCGAAAGTCCCGAAAGCGTCGCGGTGTAGTCGAAGGT